>JAPXLN010000011.1:0-46949 GCA_033809515.1 Bacillota bacterium | reverse complement strand
GTTCTGGTTGTAGTCCTTATATACTTTTCCCATGGTAATGGATATTTCGCCAAAACAAACCTCTGTCCCTGCTTGTTCGGCTATTACGTGCACAGGCTCCTAGTCTGCGCTTCCGCCGAGATGCGAACGGTCCATCCCGGTCAGAATTCGCAGAGCGACTCCAACTGTTCCAATAGCGGTGCTGATAAGAATAGCTCTGGACCCGGCAAGGTTCACCACGTCCATGATCCATTCGGATACTACCGGTGCACCGCTCCACATTACCTCGCCGATAGGAGCTCTTCCGAGCATGACCAGCACACCAGATACAAGAAGCGCAGCGGCCTGCAAATTCCTGGCTCTGAAGGCGCGGTATGAAGCTGAAGCCAGGTGGAATGCTGTCATTGCGTAAAAAGCTCCCGAAAGGGCCGAAAACGCGTTGTCGAACAGGAACGAGAACATCTCCGATTTGGAGCCAAGAAATATGCCAGAGCCAGCCATGGCGGCCAGTCCCGCCAGAAGTACAATGCTGTGGATCATATCGCGCCCGCCCCTGGCTATGCGCATAGAATGAACCTTGACAAGGTTGATTGCTGCAAGACCCAGAGCGAAGGCTGAGATGATAGTCCCCCAGTTTTGTATGTCGGAGGCAGCGGTTTGGACAACGCTAATGTTGAAGAAGTAGGCCACCAGAAGGATGATTCCAAGCCCGGTGGACAGCACTAAAGGCAATAGGCGCTTCAATTCAATCTCTCCCTTCGCGACTTATTTCGTGAGCAGCTCAATAAACAAATCATTACCTGCGGTTGTCATGGCCAACCCAAGGACCATGATGACGATAATGCACATCTTTACGTAGTCCTGACCGGCAATGGTGCCGATACGCTTGGGGTCTCCTGACATATAAGCGCCTGCGGCAAGGAACTCCTCACCGATCATAGTGTAGTCACAGGCTGCGACAAAATACGGTATCTGACCGTAGGCTGTTGTTCCGGCAATGGTAATTGCGCCGACAGCTGCAGCTGCTTCCGAAAGGATAATTGACTCTGCAAGGAAGTCGCCCAGGCAGAAAACAGCGGCAGGTTTTTCTCTCTGAATGAGGCCTAACGTAGCAGCCGTGTAAGCGAACTGCACCTCAGCAGTGAAGTGAACCATGTCCTGTGAATACGCTTCCGGCTTGCCCTCTGCGAGGTAAGCGTTCTGCAAGACTTCCGATGCAACAGCGTAAGTGTTTGGGCTTCCAACTGTCACGAGAACTCTATTGTCATAACGGGCCGCAAGACGCCCAATATGCGTTAGAAGGTCCAGACCGGCTAGAGTTGATGTCGAAATGCCCATATATCCAGGCGTATGCAGAACCGGTCTCCCCATCTCTGTGGCACGCCCGACGGCTTCTTCTACGGCATCCAATCCCGGTATGCGCCGGAAGTTGATACTCCGTTTGAGGGCCGTAGCGAGTCCGGCACGCAGGCAGATGAATATTACGACTAGAGCAATGAGACCTGAGACCCTACCTTCTATCAGCAAAAATGGCACCTCCCAATTCGTAATAACTTGCTAGAACCCGTGAACGGGCAATGACTCGGGTTCACCTCCTTGACTTCGAATACCCCCATCCTCTTAGGCAACGTGAAACGGGCAAACCGGGGACAATCCTTCTCCGGTGACCGCTGTACTCGTCGTAAGTCTCGCTCTCGACGTCCACGTTGAAAATGCCATTCGATAAGTTTTCGATATCCGACCGCGAAAATCCTTTGTTTGCGGACTGCAACTGGAAGTTACTTTTTCAGTTAACCAAACTTATACCATAGGCATTGTCCTGGGGGAAAGAAGGAAACCGACCCCGGAATGTAGAACCTATCACATTGTACCACTAGACAGACGGGGTGTTCACCATGCGGACAGATTCCGATCAGCTATCGATGTTGGACAAAGGTCTCAAGGTCATTTCCCTGTTAGCCGAGGTCAGGACTCCGCTGCGGATCGCGTCGATATCGGATGAACTCGGGTTTCCCCGTACAACAGTGTACCGTCTTGTGGAATCCCTGGAGAGACAGGGGTTTCTCAGGCGAGTCGGGAGCGGCAAGGAGTTCTTTCTGTCGCTGCAGTTTCTTCAACTGGGCGAGATCGTACGCGAGTCCTTTGAACTCCGGCAGATCGCCTATCCGCCTATGGAAAAGCTGCGGGATGAGGTTGGTATGGCAGTCCACCTGGTCATTCGAGACGGACAAGAGGCAGTCTACGTCGAGAAGATAGAGAGCACCAGGCCTGTCAGACTGTTCACCCAGGTAGGGCGGCGGGCCCCTCTCTATATTCCGGCCAGTTCAAGGATATTCCTGGCTGCATGCAGTGACGACGAGATTGACGAGTACGTTTCCACTGTAGAGATGGTCAGGCATACCAAGAACACCGTAGCAGACGCCGATGCCCTGAGAGCGGCGGTCCGCGAGATTCGCCAGAAGGGCTACAGCGTGAGCTTTTCCGAGATTGTGCCGGAAACTGCAGAGGCGGCTGTCGGCGTCATGAACCACCGGGGGGAGGTGATTGCCGCCCTTAGCCTTGCGGGGCCTGAGATGTACTTCCGGTCCGATGAGATCGACTGCTTGCTGTCGAGGCTCAGGCATTACGCAGGGGAAATATCAAAGGAACTGGGCTACTGTGCGTCCTGTTAGTGTCGCATCTCGTCAGAATCAATTCTCGAGGGAGTGTAGGCATTGAGACGCTATGAAACAGATGTGCTAGTGGTCGGAGGCGGAGGTGCGGGCCTCATGGCTGCATGCGAAGCTTCCAGCCATGGGGCACGGGTTGGACTGGTTCTCAAGGGCCAGGCTGAGCGTTCAGGAGCCACAATTATGGCGCCCGGGGCGGTGGCAGGGGTCGGTCCTGGGGGCGTCCCGGCGATTCCAGGGAACTGCACCTTACCGACACCATAGCAGGCGGCAGTTTCATGAACGAACAGCATTTGGTAAGGATTCTGGTGGAGGAAGCGCCCGAGAGAATACTTGAGCTGGAAAGGCTCGGCGCTTTGTGGGAAAGAGAAGATGACGGTGAGTCCTACCGATTGCGCATAGACGGGGGTCACACAACCCATCGGTGCGTCTATTTGGAGGACAGGACCGGAAGGGAAATGGTGAGGACTCTCGGAAGCATTCTGAACCGGAGGCATGTCCCGGTTTGGGAGAACATCATGATCACCCGGCTTCAGAGGGGACCATCGGGCGTTTCCGGAGCTGTGGGCATTGACCTGTCCACTTCCGAGCCTGTGCTCTTTGAATGCCGGTCCCTGGTGCTGGCCACAGGCGGTGCAGGACAGCTGTATGCCAACACCGACTGCCCGGCTGACGTTACCGGAGACGGCTTCGCTCTTGCTCTTGCGGCCGGAGCAAAGCTCATGGATATGGAGTTTGTTCAGTTCTACCCTATTGCATTCCTGTATCCCCATTCTCTCCGGGGAGTGCTGGCGGCTCTTCTTTACTACTCGCACCTTCTGAACAACAAGGGCGAGAGGTTCATGGCACGCTACGATCCTGACCGTATGAGCTTACCATGGTGTATCTTGGTTGCGCCCTCAGCGTGACCGCCTGGTTGGTCGGTCCTCTTCTAAGCTCGGGGATGACATTCGGAAAAGGCCTGACTGTTATCTTCATCGCCAACATGCTTCTGGCCGTCTATGCCACTCTCATGTCAGAGATCGGCCGGAAGCATGGCCTATCGACTGCGGTCGTCTCAAAGGTTGCGTTTGGCGAGAAAGGTCAGGCCCTGACTACTACTATAACAGTTACCGTTCTTCTTGGCTTCGTCGGCGTGTACATGTCTTTGTTCGGTAACCTTGTGCATACTCTCTGGCCTTCGATCCCGTCAATACTGGCCGGAGGCACGTTCATATTGATGCTCCTTCTTTCTGCAATATACGGGTTCCAGGGCCTTGCCAGGCTGACCAAGGTGATGATGCCCATAATCTTCATTACTGCAGGCTATGGCGTCTATGTTATGAGAGGTCAAATAGGGTCTTTTGCGGCCCTCTGGGAGTATCAGCCCAAGGGCTCTATGTCCGTGGCAGCCGGTGTGTCAGCCGTTTTCGCAGTTTGGGCCACCTATACTACGCTGGGTGCTGATACGGGCCGGTATGCCCGCAGCACCAGGGATGTAGCCATAGCTACGGTCCTTTCATGGGGAATTGGCACTGCCGGCCTTGAGGCCATTGCGCTTATGCTTGCAGTCGGAACGGGCACAGGGGACCTAGTTATCCTTATGACCAAACTCGGTATGATCCTGCCTGCATTCCTCCTGTACTGGGCCCTTATGTGGACGTCCGGTGACAACCTTCTCTGGTCGTTTTCCCTTGGCTTGACCAACGTGGAAAAATCGCTGACAGGGAAGCAGAGGGTAGGCAGGGCAGGCTGGGTGACCATTGCATCGGCCATAGCCTTTACCATCGGGGCCCTCATGCTGAACATGGGTATTACCGGCGCCTTCAACTCGCAGCTGAAGGTAGTTGGCGTGGCGGTGCCGCCTGTGGGCGGAGTGCTGCTTGCCGAGTACTTCGCTCGCAAGGGAAAGCGGGAGATCCAGGATTTCCACTGGTCGGGGATCTTGGCCTGGCTTGGAGGCACAGCAGTAAGCTGGTTCGTGAAGGGTGGCATCCCGGCTCTGCAGGGGATGGGTGCAGCTTTCCTGTTTTACTGGCTTTTCACGCTGAATTCCGGTAAGGACGGCTAGGCAGACCCAGGGCCGGGCAGATTCAGGGCTGACCAGGCCAGCCGTCCGATGGAGGCTGATTGGCTGTTGCTTCGTAAAGGGCCCGGGCATCTGCCCGGGCCCTTCTCAGACTCCAGTACCTTCTGTTCAGTTTCAGTCATCTATCATCAACCCTTCAAGGTGATGTACAAGCTCACCAGGGGAGGTGCATTCACCTACACCGCAGCGTCTGAGGGTGCGGAGGCTTTGTGGCAGGCCCCTGATTACAGTGTTCACCCCTCCAACTACGGACACGGTGGTTTTTATACCCATTTCCCAAAGAAGAACTTCGGTCAAGTCAGTGTATAAGCCGTAAGGGTAAGTATATGCCAGGACCGGTGTGCCAAGAGCGTCCTCGATGAGCTTGCACGAAGCTTGGACGTCGGCACGAAATGCGGCGATGTACTGTTCTTCGCTTTCCCCTGGTTTGGGGTACACACCTTCGCGGTAGTCTGTGGTGTCGAGCTCCTTGACACGGTGCATGTCGAAACTGTGGCTTTGGATTTCCAGCACCCCGGCTTTGACCCAGGGGGCAGCATCCTCCAATGAGAAGTGGGGGGTGATGGGCCTGCCTGTGTCTTTGTAAGTGTCTTTGCCGACTGATACGCCGATGACGTTGGCCGCAGCGCACATGCTGTGTTGTGCCAGGAGGGGGGCCGCTATGGTAATTACATTTGCGTATCCGTCGTCGAAGGTGATGATCAACGGTTTTTCCGGCAGAGGTGTGCCCCGTTCCACGAAGTCTATGAGGCGGGCGAAGGTGATGGTCTCATAGCCCGCGTCTTTCAGGGCTTTGAGCTGAGAGTCGAAGGTTTTGGCGGAGACTCTGAAGTCTTTGGGCTCGCCGTCGGAGATGCTGTGGTACATGAGAACCGGAACCTTCCGGTCATTTTGGTTAGTGTCCGAAGCTGCGGGACCATGGAAGTATTGCTCGAGCCGGGTTTCTATGTTGTCTTGGGTCACATAGAGGCCGAAGTCCTCGGGCACATATACGCTTGTGTCTCCGGACATCCTGGCCAGGACCATGACCCCGACGGCGTTTCTGTGATGATAGATGTCATGGAAGTAGCGGGGTTCCGACGCTACGCTATGATAGCCGGAGAAATCCCAGAAATCCGTAACGGCGGACACCTTGCGGTAGAAGTCTTCCAGACAGTCTTGTGGGAAAGTGTCCAGCTCACTGCGGAACATGGGAGATATCATGAACGTGAACGTGGAGCCGGCTTCGCAACACATGTCTTTTATGCGTGCAATAGATTCTACGCAGGCATCTACGGCCGGAAGCGCCGTGTGCTTCTTCAGCTCCCGTGTGAAGGAAGGGTGCTTTTGGAGGTACTCGTCAAGGGCCCCTATAGGCTCTGTGTCCCGGAGGGCGGTGTAGTAAGCTCCGGTGACTACGTCAAAGATCCTGTTGGGGTTGAGATGGGAGGCCTTCCGGTAAGCAGCAAGCTTTTCCAGAGCATACCGGGGATTTGCCAGCAGGTACCCGGCGTAGAACTTTGTGAGGTTTGTGCCGTCAACTCCGGCATGGGGAACATTATCTTCATTATTGTAAGCTAGGAGCTCAGCGAAGCTTATGCTCACCACTATGTGCTTTGCTCCATACTTGCTTAGAAGGTACCTGGCGGTCATCTCCATCTCGTACAGGTCCCCGCTGTACATTGTCATGTTGAAGAACCTGGCGCCGTAATGCTTGTTCAGCAGCTCCACAGGCAACGAACCGGTCTTGGAGCAGCCGATTATGTAGGAGTCATACTCCTCGCGGCAGTGGTCAAGCCAGCCAATATTGGCCGTGCGAGGGTTCTGTGTCATGTTGTAGGACCACCAGTTGAGGAGCTTGTCTCCGAACAGGCCGAATGGATCGATAACTGCGTTGAGGCAGGCGAGAGAGACGGTGCATAGCAGCATGGCGACAATCAGGATGTAAAGGTATTTTCCAAAAGACATGGGGCGAACCCCCTTTTCCTCAAGTTCGCCTCATTCCATAGACCAAGCAAGAGACTTACCCCGGAAGCGAAATTGGGAGCAGTGATTTACATTAGGAATTATACGCCAAGTGAGGGAAAAAACCTACCGATTTCCAGCTGTCGTATTACTGGTGCCAGTCGAGAGCCCCGGCAGAAGGAAGTGTTGGATTCCAGGCCAGGTTGGGCAGGATCATGATCTGATCACCCCCAAACCCGAGCGTCTATTCCTGCTCCAAGCTCACTTCAGGAGCATGCGTATGAACAGGAAAAACCCTGCCTGGTGCAACACCGGTTCACCGCCCGCCGGGTCAAGTTCGCCCCATATGCTGGTGACAACGAGCTTGATCCCGAGATTGCGGCCTGCGCCCGTGGCCTCAAAGACCATGTCTTCCGGACGAAACTCGATTCTGCCTGGCTCAATCTCGTATTTGGGCACTATGCCGGCTATAAGTTCAGGCAACGAACCTTCCCATTCCAGTTGGCCGTCTATCTTCACTGCAATGCTCTTCCTATCGAGATCATAGGCTGCTACGACGTCTCCCTGAGAGAGGGATAACGCCGTGCCGTCTTTGTAGTAAGGCCTGGTGAAGTCAAACAGGTACCGGTACCCGGTTATGTCCATAGACCGGTCTGTTGCTTCGTAATACACAGGCTGAACGGGCACCACATAACCCTCATCCACATGGCTGAACCCCAATACCTGCTCAACATGGGCCCAGGTAAAGCCCGGAGGCAGAAGACGGACGTCAGAGAAATCGTGATAGCGGTCAAAGTAGTTGAGTACCGCAACTATTTCCCGGCGGTCAGCCGGGGGGATCTCTGACGAGGGGGGTATGGCGCCGCCTTTGACAATGCCGTACTTAGCACACAGACCCTCAAGTCTCCGGTTCTGACTCCATTTGGCCACGGAGAAGCTGCTCCAGGGGCCTAAGACCGAAAGGGCCACAACAATGGCCAGGGAAACCGGAAGAACCATGCTCCGATTGCGTCTTGTGCTGCTTGCCCCGTTGCGTCGTCGCGCCTCCGCAATGTTAAGGTAGATCATGGACCCAAGAACCCACAGGCCCAGGACCAGCACGTAGTAACGGTTCTCAGTGATGCCATAGTACTTGATTCTTATCCCGATGGACACGAACATCATGGCCAGGAGCGGAATCACGGCCTTGATAAAGTACCTGGAGAAGGTCTCGGCCCATTTGTTTTCGGACGCAAGGGGCCAGACAAAATAGAGGGCCGCGGTGGTCGCAACCGAGTACCACAGCACCAGGTGGGATACCAGACCCACAGGCCATTGACGGGTAATGAGTATCTTGGCGAAGTACAGGTACAAGATGAAGGTGTAAGCGGTCAGAAGAGGCGTAACCACGTACACCATGAGGTTGTTTAGAACTTTCGGGTACTCGTGCCTTTCAACAGTAAGGCCGGCCCGCGGGATTCCGGCCATGAACAAGAACGGGGCCATAATTCCTGCCATAATAAGCCAAAGCCGGAGGTACGCGTAGTGAGATATTTTCAAGGAGAAAAGGGAAGAGACAGTAAACGTAATTCCAGCCAGCCCGATAAACATCACCGCCGAAAACAGGACCGCTATGACTGCCTGGACAAACAGTCTGACTACGTACATCTCCAGGCCGCGGTTCTTGCGGACGTGGGGGACGATGAAGAACAGCAGGAAGAGAAATGCGCATATGGCCGTATGCCTGCTGACGGCGACGAAGGTGAAGCCCTTGAGCATGGCGTAAGTGGCCCAGGTGACTATGGCGGCAGCAGTCAGAGCGATCAGGTTGCCCATGAGGGCTGAGGGTCCGCCTACGCCTGCGCTTTGCCCGTCTGCGCTCTGCACATCCGCACCTTGCTCGCCCGTGTTTGGCACATCCGCGCCTTGCCCGGCGGGTTGCACCCTTACCTTGTCGGCGTTGCCACGCTGCCCTCTCAAAGCCTCCCAGAGCAGCACTGCGCACCATGACGTAAGGATTCCCGCTACCATCGCCAGGGAAAGCCTGTTCAGCATCTCTGTAGGGCGGGGATATGGTCCTGTGAGATTCTTGATAAGGGCTATGGTAAGAGCAACCGTGCACCCGACTGAGACCCAGAACCGCTGAAATGTGGGGCCTGCGCTAGATGCCATTCTCGCCAACGACCTGCTCAACCTTGTTCTCATGACACTCGCTCCCTCTCACTCATCACAAAACAGGCGTAGTATACAGCTTAGTCAGCTTACCTTCAAAATAGACTGCGGAACAACGGCAATGGTTCCAGACGGCAGCATTCAGGAATGTCCAGGTCCCCAAATCTTTGATGTAATGCTGGTGGCAACCAAATAGTGACAGATCACAGGTGCCCCGTCCATGGGGTGAAAAGGGAATTAGGTGTGAGTCCTGAGCGGTCCCGCCATTGTAACCGGAGAGCTTTGTGGCACGCCACTGTCCTCAGATGGGAAGGCGGATCTGGGCATTGCTCAGCCGCATTAACCAGGGGGATCTCAGCAGCTTCTGGGATTATTCGGTTCCCCCGTGTTCCACGTTCTGTGTAGTTTCTCCTGACATCCATGCAGGAATCCAGGGAGGCTGTGGCAAAGCATCCGGTAGTGTGGGAACATAGAGGTGTCAACATGGATGTTACTATGCACTCCACGATACGTTTGCATTTCACATAACCAGATCCGCATGTCAAGGAAGGCAAACAGGCTGAGTGTTTGGTGCACGGGGCATTTGCCTGGCGTCTTGTTCAACGTATTGGAGTAGAATCTACTTCTGTCGCAGAACGTGTATCGAGGGTGCTTATTGAAGCAACTCACCGACCGGTTGTGGAGGTATTGCCGGAGTGGTATTTTTGAGGAGGAAAGTTCTGTGATTCAGTATGTTCAAGGCGACATTCTTCAGGCTGATGCTGAAGCTTTGGTTAACACAGTCAACTGCGTCGGGGTGATGGGTAAGGGCATTGCACTGCAGTTTAAGAATGCTTTTCCGGATAACTTTAGGGCCTATGCAGCAGCCTGTCAGCGCGGAGAGGTTCAACCCGGACGTTTGTTCGTCTATGATACAGGCAGGCTAATTCCGCCGCGCTACATCATCAATTTTCCCACCAAGCGGCACTGGCGTGGTAAAAGTCGCATTGACGACATCAAAGCAGGACTGGCTGCCTTAGTAGACGAAATCGCGGCACGGGGAATTCGTTCCGTGGCTATTCCGCCTCTAGGCAGTGGTCTGGGGGGACTTGAATGGAGAGAGGTAAGGCCGCTGATCGAGCAAACTATGTCAGCTCTACCCGATGTTCAAGTGCAGGTGTTCCAGCCCCGCAACAAGGCGGCAGCTCTGCTGCTGGACGATTGGGCTGAGATGCCCGTGATGACTCCAGGCCGGGCCGCCCTGATAGGCTTGATGGCTCGTTATAAGTCTGCTCTACTTGACCCGACAATCACCTTGCTCGAAGTTCACAAATTGACGTATTTCTTACAGGCTGCCGGAGAGCCTTTACGTCTACGTTTTGTCAAAGCGACCTATGGCCCTTATGCAGGGAATCTACGCCATGTGATTCGCGCAATGGATGGCTATTGGATTGCAGGCTATGGAGATGGCGGTGATGTACCTCACAAGCAGTTGACATTGGTTCCAGGGGCCATGGAGGATGCAGAAGCCTTTCTCCATGAGCACAAGGAAACGCAGGACCGCTTTGAACGTGTGGTGAGTCTGGTTGAGGGTTTTGAGACACCTGTAGGACTGGAGTTGCTGGCTACAGTGCACTGGCTGATGACAGAGGAGAGGTTTAAGGAACCCAGTGATCTGGTAAGGGCTGTGCACGAGTGGGCTCCTGGAAAACGCCAATTCACCACAGCTCAGATTGAACTAGCCTCAGGTAGATTACATTCAGAGGGATGGCTCTAGCTCTTCAGGCAAGAGAGGCTACGGTTTGCACCGACATTACCGGGAGGATGATTTGAGTGCCGTCTTTCATCCATACGGGGGACCTTCATCTGGGGAGGTCCTTTCGAAGGCTGGGAAGCCTGGGCAAAGAGTTAAGGAGGGCCCAGTTTGAGACCCTGAGAAGAACAGTGGATATGGTTAGGCAGAGCCGGTCGGGTTTTCTGGTGATAGCAGGCGACCTGTTCGATTCTAACTCGGTTTCTGGCCCGCTGGTAAGGGATGTGTTGGAATGTCTGGCTTCCATAGCGCCGGTTCCTGTTTACATACTTCCGGGCACTCATGATGTGCTGGATTCCGGGTCTGTCTATCGCACTGTCATGGATCCTGCCGGGCTTCCTCCTAACGTGACAGTGATTTCGGAGGAGCCTTGCGAGCTTCGCCCTGTGCCTGACGTAGGGGTTTTTGCCGCAGCTAATACTACCAAAAAGGGAGGGGACCGGCCCCTCAGGCGTCTATCGTCTCTGGCGTCCGAAAGTCAGGTCAAGTACAAGGTTGCGGCCCTTCATGCTTCGGTGAATGTGCCTGGGTTGTCTATACACCCTGATGAGCCGCTTGTGAGTTTTGAGGATATCTCGTCGAGCCCTTTTGACTATGTGGCCATGGGGCACTGGCACAAGCGGCAGGACTGGTCTAGAGGGAAGACCAGGGCCTTTTACTGCGGATCCCCTGAAACCCTTGAGTTTGACGATCTGCCTTCGCCTGGGACTGTGACTCTTGTCCGCCTGGGGGATGGCGGCCATTGGCGTGCTCATGATGCTGACCGCGCTGATGGTGATTGGCGTGCTGACGGTGCTGATCGCGATGACGGTGCCGGTGGTGCTAATCGTATTGATGCTGACGGTGCCGGTGGCGCTTACGGTGCGGATCGCATGGGCGGTGCTGATGTGGTGGTCGAGGAGAAGAGGGTGGGCACTTACAGATGGGTAAAAGTGGGCCTTGACTTGAACCTTGTCCCCGACATGCAAGCTCTGTTAGGCAGGGTCAATCAGGAGGCGGGCAAGGATACTCTTCTGCGTTTGGAGCTAAGGGGCAACCTGTTTGCCCAGGACAGCTGGCTGGCAGATTTCAGCCTGGATGACCTGAGAGAGAAGATTGGGCCGAACTTTTTCTTTGCAGAGATTGACGCCGGACAGCTTGTCTTGCATGAAGCGGCCCCGGTTGAGTTTCCTCCCAATTCGATTGGACGGGCCTTTCACGAGATCATGACTGAGCGCATTGAAAAAGCACAAGATCCTGCACAGAAAGAGATCCTTCAGGAAGCCCTGAGACGAGGGACTCTGTACCTTTCAGGGAAGGCGGGGATTAGGTCATGAGCGTTATGAGGGACTCGTCTGGCTGTCCGACTTTTGACGGCGAGGGCCGAGACGGAAAGGGGCCGGCGCCAACCTCAGGCGGTTTCGTCCGCGTCAAGCGGGTGAGGATGGTTGGATTTCGGTCTTTCCAGGACTATGCCCTTGATATTCCGCCCGGTCTTGTGTTTATCTGCGGACCCAACGAGTCGGGCAAGACTGGAATAATGGAAGCTATCCGGTTGGGGCTCTTTACTGACGCAGCCACTACCCGTCAGGACGTTCAGGGGTTTGCCAGATGGGGAACGGGCGAAGGTTTCAGGATTGAGCTCACTCTGGAAACTCAGGAGGGTCTGTGGGAGATCACAAGAGATTTCCATACCCGGCGCAATGGGTTGAAGAGACCTGACGGAACCGTAGAGCGTGACAAGAACAGAATCCTGGAGACTGTGGCAGGGCTTTTGGGCATCCCTGCGGAGGGGGCTGAGGCTGCTTATACAGCAAGCGTGTGCGTGCTTCAGGATGAGCTTGCCTCGGGCGGCGACCATCTTGAGAAACTCATTGAAAACCGGGTTGTGGGCGCAGGTGTGGATGTTGTTAAGCTGGCTCAGGATGCTGACAGACAGATGCGTGAGCTTAGAGCGGGTAGGATGGGCGGTTCCCGTCAGGGCGAGCTTACCCGGGCCCAAATAAGGGTTTCGGAACTTGAGAAGAAACTCAACGAAGTTAGGTGCAGAGTGAGCGCAGGTCAAGAAGCGCGAACTAGGGTTGTGAAGCTTACTGAGGAAGCAGAGAAACTCACCGGCCAGGTTGCTTTGCTTGGCGAGACTCTGGAAAAGGCCAGGAGATACGCTGCAGCTCAGGAAACATGCGAGCGGGAGAGCAAGGAGCTTAATGATGTCTTCAACCAGATAATGTTGGGCAAGGAGCTGGAAAAGCAGCTGGCCGGGTTAACGCCTGAGATACAGAGTTTGTCTGAAACCAGGGAGAAACTTAGTGAGCAATGGGCGCGCAGGCGTCGGTTTGATGAGATTGAGCGGGAACTGGCTGGGGTGAGGCTGGAGACGTCGGGTCTTGGGGGACTCAGGAAGACGGTCGCAGGCCTGCTTGATGAGGCCAAAGCAGCAGAGAAGGAGCTTCAGTCTCTTCCCCCTATTGACCCTGAGAAGGTTAGGAAGGCCCTTGAGCTTGATGGATGGCTGCAGCATCAGAAGGCTGATTTGCAGCAGGCCATGGAGACTCGCCGCCGGTTGGTCCAGGAAAAAGACGTGCTTGAGGCGGAACTGCATAGGAAGAGCAGGGAGGAAGAGGGCCTGGTCAGGCTGCTTGAGGCAAGGAAGCGGTATGAGTCCGTGAGGGCGGTCCTGGCCCGGCTGAATAGACTCGACCCGGCCATCAGGCAGTACAAGGAGAGCAGAGACAGACTTGGGGCCCTTGTGCCTGTTTCCGGGGACCATGTGAGGGAGGCTGTGGGCCTTTCTGCTGAGATACGGGCTATGAGGGAAGTACCGGCCGGGCTCGACCTTCAGGTTGAGTTGGCGCACGGGGTCGGGGCCCAACTTGGGGTTGACGAGGGTCTTCTTCAGGGCATTGAGCCGGGGCTTACCAGGTTGTCTGCGCGAAAGAGTCTTGCGGTCAAGGTGCCGCAGGTGATTGACGTTCAGGTTTGCACTGCTGATGCTGAGGAGTTCTTTGGCAAGGTGGGGGAGGCGCAGGGGAAGCTTGATGGGATCCTGCAAGTC
Organism: Bacillota bacterium; assembly: GCA_033809515.1. Classification (GTDB taxonomy): domain Bacteria; phylum Bacillota; class Sulfobacillia; order Fermentithermobacillales; family Fermentithermobacillaceae; genus JAPXLN01. The sequence continues at coordinate 33,312 of JAPXLN010000011.1, read as the reverse complement.
TACGGCGTCGGTAGCGTCCAGGCTCTGTCTGCCGCTTATGACGAGTACCGCAATGCTGAGGCAGCAGCTGGGTCATCTGGCCAGGGGCTGGCTGCTTTGCTGGCGGAGATGGATATGGGTCGGGTGGACATGGGCTCGGGGCACACGGGCCAGGTGGGCACGGGTTCAGCAGACGCGGCCGACCTTCTTGCCGCAGCTTCCCAGGTAGCCGACGCCCTTGGCGCTCGGGCACAAAGTCTTGACCAGGCCATGGCCGGTGAGCTTGCCGGTTTGGCCATGACCCTTGAGGAGCTGGAAGCCCGGTCGCTTGCTGCCATCGAAGAGGCCCTTGAAGGCGTCAGGCGGCAGGTGCGTTCTGTGTCCCAGAATCTGGCGGGGTTGGATGGTTCCATAGGCGGTCTGGAGGTGGACAAGAAGGAAGGGGCTATCCGGATCGCGGAGGGCTCCATTGCCGGGCTGGTTAGGGAGGCAGGGTGCGAGTCTCTTGATGACATGGTCACCAAGAGCGGGCATGCTGCGGGGCTTGAGGCTAAGGTCCGGGACAGAAGGTCGAGGGCACGTGACCTTTTGGGGGATAGGACCCTGGAAGCCCTGGATAAGCAGGTTGGCGACCTTGGCTTGAGGATTGGGCGACTGGAGGAAGAGAAGGGCGGGCTTCTTGCTAAAGGCTCATTGCCTGACGACCTTGAGGATAAGCTGCGTAAAGCGGACGAGGAACTCAAGAGCAAAGAGAGTGAGCGGGACAGGATCTTGGGCAGGCTGAGCGGCATGGACCCGGAGGATTTGCAGAGAAAGCAATCCGCCATTCTTGCCAGGTTAGTCCCTGCTCAGCAGGAATTGGAGAAAACTCTTCACTATAAGATGTCGCCTGATGAAATCGTTGGGAAGGAGCAGGATCTTGCCGCAAAGCAAGAGCGGCTGCAGCAGCTGAGGGAGGATAGGTTTAGGGCCCAGGCAACGGTGGATGTGGTCGCCGAGGGAGCTGAGGACGTTGCTGGTGTCGAAGAGGAGCTTGAGGACGCAAGGAGGCAGCTAGACCACATTGAGCGTGAGATTGGCATTCTGGAGGTGCTCAAGGAAGTTTTCCCTGAAGCGCGGACCCGGGCGGTTTCGGGTATATTCAGCCTTTTGTCCAAGGCTTCTTCTTCGTACATTGGCCTGATGACCGGCGGGAAGTACGATCGCATGGAGATTTCTGAGGACTTTAGCCCTATGCTTTATTCTGATGCTAGAGGCGAGCTCATTGACGGGAGAACTGAGAGGCATTTGCTTTCAGCGGGTACTTCGGATCAGGTGCTTCTATCTGTGCGCCTTGCTGTTGCGGACCTTATGTCCCAGGGGAGGCGTCCGCCTGTCATTATGGATGACCCGTTTGTTCATTTTGACCCGGTCCGGCGTCAGGCAGGCATAGAGGCGCTGAAGAGAATTGCCGGCGCCTACCAGGTTATAGTGTTTACCTGCCACGATTATCCTGAGATGGCCATCGAGCAAAAGGTACGTCTGGCGTAGATCGGAGAAGCGCTTGGCGCATAAGTCCATCACTGTGGGTCATTTTCCGTGCGCCGTAGAGGTGCAGATAGCAGGTGAAGGAAGGCCCGCTGAAATCGCTCGTCGTCAGCCGCAGTTCGCGCCGCCGGTCCTTTTGTGCGACCCCCACCGCGGCGGTGGCGGGCCAAGAGGTTTCTTTGCTCCAGCATGAACGGTATGCGATCTGTTGTGTAGACCAGTCCGGTAGGGGAAATGGCCTGGGCGCGCTTGCCCAGGACAATGGCTGCAAGGCCCCAGTCTTGGGTCACAACGATATCTCCTTCTTGCACCCGGTTGGCTATGACCAGATCCACTGCCTGCGGTTCGGGGTCTACGGCTATGTGGTCCTCGCCCTCTAGGAGATGGTTGGTGGTGGAGACGGTCACCAGGTCGTAGGCCTGCTTAGACTGCTTGGCCTTGTTGGCTTGCAGGAAGCTCATGACGCTCCGGGGGCATGCGTCTGCGTCAACCCATACTTTCAATGCAAATCCACACCTTGTGATGCATTCCTGACAAGTTCTGCGCTTCCTATCGCTGCTTAGAACTCCTTATGCAGAGTTCTCTTTTGTGTGATTGTATCGCTTGCTCACCCTGGCTGCAACGGCCACCGAGTGGAGGTGTCACTGTCCACGGGGCACGCTGTTGCCAGTGAGCGACCGTTTCCTTGTGATCCGGATGCTTTTGGCATTCCCACTGGTAACGCTGTTGCCAGTGAACCTCCCGAGTACCCGGTTTGCGGGGGCCTGAGCCCTTCCACTGGTAACACCGTCGCCAGTGAGCGACCGTTTCCTTGTGATCCGGATGCTTTTGGTATTCCCACTGGTAACGCTGTTGCCAGTGAACCTCCCGAGTACCCGGTTTGCGGGGGCCTGAGCCCTTCCACTGGTAACACCGTTGCCAGTGAACCTCCCGAGTGCCAGGTTTTCGGGGGCCTGAGCCCTTCCACTGGTAACGCTGTTGCCAGTGAACCTCCCGAGTACCCGGTTTGCGCGGGCCTGAGCCCTTCCATTGGTAACGCTGTTGCCAGTGAACCTCCCGAGTACCCGGTTTGCGCGGGCCTGAGCCTTCCACTGGTAACGCTGTTGCCAGTGAGCGACCGTTTCCTTGTGATCCGGATGCTTCTGGCATTCCCACTGGTAACGCCGTTGCCAGTGAACCTCCTGAGTGCCAGGTTTTCGGGGGCTTGAGCCTTCCCACTGGTAACGCTGTTGCCAGTGAACCTCCTGAGTACCCGGTTTGCGGGGGCTTGAGCCTTCCGCTGGTAACGCGGTTGCCAGTGAACCTCCCGAGTACCCGGTTTGCGCGGGCTTGAGCCTTCCCACTGGTAACACCGTTGCCAGTGAACCTCCCGAGTACCCGGTTTGCGGGGGCCTGAGCCCTTCCACTGGTAACGCCGTTGCCAGTGAACCTCCCGAGTGCCAGGTTTGCGGGGGCCTGAGCCCTTCCACTGGTAACGCTGTTGCCAGTGAACCTCCCGAGTGCCAGGTTTTCGGGGGCTTGAGCCCTTCCACTGGTAACGCCGTTGCCAGTGAGCGACCGTTTCCCTGTGATCCGGATGCTTCTGGCATTCCCACTGGTAACGCTGTTGCCAGTGAACCTCCCGAGTGCGAGGTTTTCGGGGGCTTGAGCCTTCCCACTGGTAACGCTGTTGCCAGTGAGCGACCGTTTCCTTGTGATCCGGATGCTTTTGGTATTCCCACTGGTAACGCTGTTGCCAGTGAACCTCCCGAGTACCCGGTTTGCGGGGGCCTGAGCTCTTCCCACTGGTAACGCTGTTGCCAGTGAACCTCCCGAGTACCCGGTTTGCGGGGGCTTGAGCCTTCCCACTGGTAACGCCGTTGCCAGTGAACCTGACTCAGTCCAGGTTAGACGTACAGTTCGGGCACCTGATGGCCTTAATAGAGATCTCACTCCGACAGAAAGGACAGGTCTTAGTTGTAGGCGGAGCCGGTTCAGCCGGAGCTGACGCAGCCGGAGCCGGGACAGCAGCTCCCAATGCTCGAATCCTGTTGACCTGCTTTACCACCAGAAAGAGCACAAAAGCAATAATCAGGAAATCTACCACTGCAGTGATAAAGTTCCCGTAGTTGAAAGTTACCGCGCCTGCAGCCTTAGCTTCTTCCAGAGTCGCGTAGTAACCTCCACCCAGAACGTAGAACATATTTGTAAAATCGATTTTCCCTGTCAGCGACGAAACCAAAGGCATAATCAGGTCATTGACCAGAGAGGTGACTATTTTGCCGAACGCCCCTCCGATTATTACACCCACTGCAAGGTCGAGCACGTTCCCCTTAGCCGCAAACTCCTTAAACTCTTTCCACACAGACCCCGCCTCCGCTCCCTCTGGATTTCCGCCTAATCGCCTGACTACCTGACTACCTGCTAATTACCTGATTACAGATTATAGGTCCTGCGTCTTACGCGCAAGAGATTCTTTGCGCAAGGCACGGCGCAACTCTGACGTTGTACTCCGGCTCAGCATGAGTGTCCGGTTATGCACATTGGCAGGGGAATATGTTCCATGTCCGTGCATGGCCAGAAAGCTCAGGGGCCTGCACAGCCCCGCCCCCCGGTTAGGCGCCGTAACGGAGGCGCTGCACCCCCCGGTCGCTCACCGAAACCGGATGTAGCACCCCTTCTCGGTGTCTGCAATCACCGCAGACGGCGCGTCAACCGACAGCCCCTCTCCTGACAGGCGGAATCGCTCAGCTTGAGTGACCTTGGGCGGTTCGGGAAGACGGAGGGTGATGACGTGTGCCCGCCTGCTCTGATCCGGCGCAAGGTCCGGAGCTTGAGGCTCCCCAACCTGAACATGCTTTTCCTGCTCCTCCAGACAGAGGCCTTCGATGTCAACCTGGACGCCGGTTTCAGTACGTATGCCGAACTTCCGTGTGTGGAACTTCGTGTTAGGATCGACTCCCAGAACCCTTGAAGGGTCAAACACGAACATGGATTTCGGCGGAACTTCGATTTGCACCATGAGACCCGGTCCGGTCTGCAACGCGTCGAACATGGATGATATTTCCTTTAGGCGTCGGGCCTCGTGGATCTTCTCGGCGGCCAGGATGTCTTGATAGCCCCATGCCTCCAGCACAGATTCAACTTGCGGGAGAGGGCTGCATACGGCGTCCATGAGCAGAGATTGCATGGTGTGTGCGCCTTCTGCCAGGGCTTCGTGCCAGCGGGGCATCAGTTGGTCCAGAAGGAGTCCAATCGATGCGCCAGTGTAGTAAAATCGCTGCATGGCAGCCCATTTGCCACCGATGTTGGCCTGGCGCAGTTTCTCGGCAATGTCCCCCACAGGGCGTCCGGCGCGAGCTTCTACGTATGTGGGAGCTCCTTCGTTGAACTCGCTTTGCTGTTCGTACAGGCATATGTCACTTAGGCCGGCTGACTCCAAAAGCCGGTGACGGAAGGCGCGCACAGCAAGAAAAGAGGCAGCGGTCTTTGGGTCAAAGTCTTCAATGGCGGCAGCCAGCAGCCGGTTCTCCACTATGGAAAGGGCGTTGTTTTCGGCGTCGCCCTCGGGGTACTTGCCCGACAGCATGAAATTGGGGCGGGCAACCTTGGTGAGAGTCTTGAGCTGGAACACGTGAAAGCACTCATGAATCACCAGGCGCGCGTAGGTGCTGTTATCCGGATCCGGAGAATCCGGAATCCTGGCCATGGCACACAGTTCTCCTGCCACGAACCAGGCGGTGTTGGCCACCATCTCAGGCAGGCGCGGACCTCCGTAGACCGGACGTCCTGCTATGGGCTCAAGGATCTCGTAGTTTTCAGGCGGGGAAGGATGGCCTATAAGATATGCGTTCTCGGTTCCGTACAGGGCCATTGGCGCGGACTTTACATCCCAGCCAGGCCACAGACAAGCGCTTTCAGCAATTTGATTCACCTCTGAGATAATCCGGGCGACTGTATCTGGAAGGTTTGCCATAGGGGGAGCCCTCCTTGTCCTCTCTATGTTTGTCATCTCTGTGTATGGGTTTCGCTAGGTCTTACGTTTGCGCGCCGCTCCAGGTAACCGTGGGGTTGGAGCCGCAGCGCGGGAGGCGGGCCGCATGCGCCAGGGAGCGGGGCAAGGCCTGCTGTTCGGAATGGAACGCCGTCGCCAGGCAATCACCTCTTCTCATCAGGCTACATAATATGGTCCTGGCACTCATGAAAGGTGGTGACAAAGGTGGGTTACAAGCTCCTTACTTTCAAAGTGCAGCCCTTGCAGCCCAACGAAGAGAGAGAAGTCTGTCTGAAACTTGAGAAGGAGGAGAGGGCGGTTATCCATGGAGTTGTGAAGTTTCCGGACGGCAGGCTCGTAGAAAACGCGGTAGTCAAGCTGTTTGCCCAGCCGACCAAGGATCCGTGCAACCTCATTCCGATTACTTTCGCTTTCACCGACAAGTGCGGGCAGTTTCTCTTCGGCGTGCCATCATGCCACGAGTTCGTGATCAAAGTGTTCTTCTTCGTACCGGAGGCAGCTTGGTGCGGCTCCGGATGCGACGATAGCGACTACTGATCTGCGATTGCAGGCAAAGGCGTAGAGTGGGTTGTGGACAGGAGCTGGAAAGGCCAAGAGGAGGGCCTGCAAGGGAGGGGCGGCCTCCCTCTGCCTGTTTGCGGTTTTGAGAGAACGCGGGCACGTCTACCTGTGATATCCAGATGATATCTGAACGGGAGAGGATAACATGGATTTGCTCAGAGATAAGGCCCGGGCCATGGGAATCAAGGTGGTGTACACCAGCAACAAGAGGGTTTTCATGTCCGCAAGCATTCGCGAATCTGATGTTGTGCTGAGGGTTCACCGCATATTCAGGGGCTGTCCTGAGGAGATCGCAGAAGCTATCATCGGGTACTGCACGCAACCGGACTTCAACGAGTTCTACAGGCAGATCATAGAGAGGCACGTCACTGAGACCCTGGGAACAGCCGCCAGCGACATTGTCTTGAAATCCCCTGTATCCAGGGCTTTGGATATGGCCTCTGAGCCCCATCCCAGGGTAGTCTGTCCTCAGGTTCCAGACGGTTACCCCGGGTCTAGGCCAAAGGGCATAGAGGTTGAAGCTCCCATTCAGGCAGTGTTCCGCATTGAAGGCGGTAAGCGTGTTGAACAGGCCACTGACCGAATCAGCGTTCCTGAAAGCAAGGAAATACACATTGAGATCCGGTTAGCCGGTAAGCCATGACCCGAGGGGTATCCGGTCTGCAGAATTCGATAAATTGCTTATTTTACGACACATAGCGCCGAAAGTCTTGACCGTTTGACATAACGCACGATATAGTTCATAGGCGAACTATGCAATAACCATACAATAGATCCTGCTTTGGGCACCGGAGGTACCTTTTCCATGGCTCTGGACGTACTCAAACTCGTCACTGAAGCATTTAGCAGCGGAGCTTCAGACATTCACCTGGTCATCGGCGCGCCGCCAACTCTCAGGGTGGCCGGACGTCTCGTTTCTACGGGGTTGCCGGTTGTCACTCCCGGCGACGTCAAGGCGTCTGTAGAGTTTCTCGCCAAGACCTCTCCCTACGGGGTCACTGATATAGATGAGCTGGCAAAGAGCCAGTATGCTCTCGATCTGAGCTGCGAGATTGAAGACGCAGTTCGCATGCGAGTCCACATTTTCCGCGAAAAAGGCAACACCGGCGTGAACATAAGGCTTATATCAAGCACCGTTCCTACTGTTTCTGGGCTGGGGCTGCCCAACGTGCTTGTCGACATTTGCAGCCGGCGAGGGCTGGTTCTGGTTACGGGGCCTACGGGTTCAGGCAAGTCAACCACCCTTGCAGCCCTGGTCCGCTGGGCCCTGCAGGACAAAGGGGCCCGGGTGGTCACCATAGAGGACCCCATTGAATACAGATTCCCGCACTACAGCGGGATTGTCACCCAGAAAGAGGTCGGGTTTGACTGCGATTGCTTCCACCAAGGTCTTGTGGCAGCGCTGAGGGAAGACCCTGACGTCATAGTGCTCGGAGAGTTGAGAGACCCTGCCTCGGCTGATGCGACGCTGACGGCATCGGAAACCGGGCACCTGGTCATCGCCACAATGCATACGCCATCAGCGGCCCGGGCTTTGGACCGGTTCGTGGACCTGTTTCCGGTAGGGCGCCAGGAGCTTGCGCGCCACTCGCTTTCAAGGGCCCTCAACGGCGTGTTCGTTCAAAGGCTCCTCCCGTCAACTAACGGAATCCGCAGAGTGCTGGCCCATGAGGTCCTTGTGGCCACACCTGCAGTCCGCAACCTTATAAGAAGAGGCGAGTACCAGCAGATTAGGTCGTCCATAGAGTCAGGTCACAAGCACGGCATGATTACCATGTCTCGCAGCATTGAGGAACTGGTGGCAAGAGGATTGGTTCGTCTCGAGGATGCTATGGACGAGGTGGAACCCTATGAGTGAATTCGGCCACAAGATCGGCGACATTCTGGTTGAAGAAGGGCTCATCACCCCGGATATCCTGGCCAAGGCTATTGAACGGCAGAAGCAGTCAGGCGGGCGTCTTGGCGAGATCCTTATTAACATGGGGGTCCTTTCCGCACGCCAGTTCTACCAGTGCCTGGCCAAGCAGCTGCGGGTGTCCTTTTACGACCTCAATACCACCACGCCTGATCGAGATGCCCTTAAGATCCTTACTGCCACAGAGGCCAAAGCTTTTAGGGCCATCCCGCTCAACATAAGGGGAACGACCCTGGACATTGCCGTTGAAAACCCTGCGGACCTTAACCGGCTGGAAGCTATACGCGCCCGTACAGGATACCGGGTGTTCCCTCACCTGGCGGTGCCTGAAGATATCGACAACGCTCTAAGGCGGTTCTACGAGGTACAAGACCCGGAACTGACAAGGCAGCAAGCAACTGCGCCTGAACGGGAACGTTCTGCCGAAGTAGGACTCTACCAGGCAGACAAAAAAGACGAAGGTTTCATGGAAGATTCACCTGCTGTTCAGATGGTGGACAACCTTCTTCTTGAGGCTGCCCGTCGCGGCGCTTCTGACATACATATTGAGCCTTCTACCGACAGAACCAGGGTGAGGTTCAGAATAGACGGCATTTTGGAAGGGGCGGGCGATGCCCCCAGGGCCTACCACGAGGCCATGATCACCCGGGTGAAAGTTCTGGGGGGCATGGACGTGGCCGAAAGGCGGCTGCCTCAAGACGGCAGGTTCTCTACGGCCATCGACAACAAGCGCTATGACTTGCGCCTTTCGACTATGCCGACGGTATTCGGAGAGAAAATGGTCATCCGCCTGCTTGAGCAGACCATTGAGCACTTGAGTTTTAGCCGGTTGGGCATATCCGGTAATGTTATGAAGTCTTTGAACAGGGCTTTGTCTTTACCCCATGGGATGATAGTCGTAGCAGGCCCCACAGGCAGCGGGAAGTCAACAACCCTTGCTACGGCCCTAAGCGCCTTGAACCTGCCCGGAAAGAACATCGTTACGGTTGAAGACCCGGTTGAGTACGTCATACCCGGCGTCAACCACATGCAGGTCAACATCAAGGCAGGTCTGATGTTTGCCAACGCGATCAGGCATCTTCTGCGCCAGGACCCTGATGTAATCATGGTGGGGGAGATTCGCGACGCTGAGACTGCTGAGATGGCCTTTCGGGCGGCCCTTACCGGGCACCTTGTGTTGACCACCATCCATGCCAACGATGCCCTGTCGGTCCTTATCCGGTTGGAGGAAATGGGCGTAAGCAAATACATGGCATTGACGTCGACTGTGGCCCTGCTTAGCCAGCGTCTTGTGCGCACTGTCTGCCCGTGGTGCAAGTACAGAGACGGCGCCCCTGAGGAGATCGTCAGGGAAGTGCTGGCTGCGGCCGGTCAGGAAAACGACGGCTCAGCTTCGGTCATGATGACCACAAGACCGTGCACTGGCTGCCCTGACCGCGCCTACAAGCGACGTACTGCGATTACCGAAATAATAAACGTTGACGAGGCCTTTCGCAGAAGGTATATTCTGTCGAGCGATCCCAGATCCGACCCTGAGCTGAACCCTGCCAAACGGCATGAGGGACTTTTGGCAGACGGTGCCAGGAAGGTGCTTGAAGGGCTGACTACCTGGGACGAAGTCCTTGGGGTGTTCAATACGACTGAGAACTGAAAACAGGCGTCCGGTCGTTTCTTGAGGGGGAAGTTCAGTGGCTACTTACAGGTACGATGCCGTACATAGAGAGACAGGCAAGAGGACTTCCGACCGGGTCGAGATTGACAACATAACCCGTTTTCTGCAGGAGATGCACCAGCAAGGATACATAGTGACTTCCCTGAAGAAGGCAAGCCCCGAAGCAGGCCTGCCGTTTTGGCGCAAGAGCGCGTCTGTGAGCAAAGTGGACAAGGGCATGGCCCTTATGGAGCTTTCGGCGTTTCTCAAGGCGGGCATACCGCTGAAGAACTCTCTTGAGCGGATGGCCGCAGAGACTCCTCCTGCCATTTCCCAGGTCATGCGGGCGGCGGCTGAGAACCTTGGGCAGGGCCTGTCTTTTCACGAGGCAATATCGGGCCAGACCAGGTTCTTCGCCGACTGGGAGATCCAGGCCATTGAGGCGGCTGAGGTCTCGGGCACCCTTGCAGAATCCCTTGAGTACATAGGAGATCAGACCCTCAGGTCCCACGATTTCGACAGCAAGGTCAAATCCGCCATGATATACCCTATCCTTGTGGTTGCAGTGACGGCGGTTGTGGCGGTTATCCTCGTTGTGTTTGTCATCCCTGTCTTTGCAGGCATGCTCGGTGAAGAGAATCTGCCTGCGGCCACCAGGGCTCTTTTGGCCGTCTCCGGTTTTGTGAAGCGCTTCTGGTACGTCCTCTTAGGACTCTTGCTGGCGGGATGGCTGTTTCTTAGGCGCTTTTTCGCAAAGGAAGATAAGTACGGCGTTATTGAGCAGGTGGCCTTGCGGATACCCGGGTGGGGCAAGATCCTCGAATACTCTTATCTGGTGAGGTTCGGGAAGACTCTTTCCACGCTTCTTGACAGCGGTGTAAGGGTCCTTCCGGCTTTGGAGTATGCAGGTCAGGCAACAGGTTCTGCCCTCTTTGTGAGGTCTTCGGTTTACATTCGAAAGGAGGTCGAGAAAGGGGCTAGGATAGGGGATTCCATGAGAAAGACCGGTTCGTTCCCGGCTCTGTTCTGTGAGCTTGCGGCTGCAGGCGAGTCTAGCGGGACGCTTCCGGAGATGGTTATGAAGGCGGCCGGATTCTACGAGGGGGAAGTCAACAGGCGGCTTGACTCGTTGTCGTCCTTGGTTGAGCCTGTACTCATCCTTATCGTAGGCGTGATGGTAGGCTTTTTGGGGTATACAGTTATGGCCCCAATCCTGCGCTCGTTGGAGATGGTCATGTAACCGGCAAGACTGGGGCGTCGGAGGCCTTGTGTCTGAGAGTCATATGAGAGGCGTTAGAGAGTCATGAGGTTGTACAGAAATAACAGATGCGGAGGGAGAGCAAAGTGAAAAAGCGGAGCAGAAAGGTACTTGGGTCAGAACGCGGTTTTACCCTGATTGAGTTGGGCGTAGTTATGGACATTATTGCCATACTGGCTGCTGTGACATACCCGACCTACAAGAACATCAGGGAGAGGGCATATGTAGCAGAAGCTAAGGCTGCCATGCAGGAGATAAGAGTTGAGGCCTGGGCTTACTTTGTCCAGAAAGAGGATTTTCCGGCGTACCTCCCCGGAGAGACGGTAGGCACAGCTGCTATTGATTCGGGGCATTTGACAATCACAGCTGAAAAGGTTACCGGTGCTGGTGGTGGTGCAGACACGTATGTGATTACTGCCAAGAAGACCGGTGGAACGACAGACTTCCTCACGCTCACTCTGAAAACAACGGGAGAGATCGAATGGGGAGGATCAGCGGCTGCTACCGGGGGCTTGTAAGAGCAATACCCACAATCCGGCTGCTTTGGTTTGGGAAGGCGAGGCCGGTTGACGAGTTAAGGTGATTTGCATGGATGGAGTACATGAGTAATCAAACCCAAAAGGGTTCAGCCATGCTTGAAGCAGTCATATTCCTGGCCCTGGCATCATTCCTGTTCATGATGGTAGTGGGTCAGCTGGTGTTCATGGTCCGGGTATCGCGACAGGAAGATGCCAGGGTCCAGGGTCTTATGGCTGCCAGAGTCAAGATAGAGGAGCTCAGGTCGGGGTGGCCGGAAGGGGCATTCACAGGTCCTGGGGTTTACCCCCGGGAAGAGGGCTTCTCTCTCGCTGGTTTTCTGCCGGAGCTTAACATGCTAGGTGACGGGAAGTTCTGGATTGACAAGGAAGCAGAGGGCCTATACGAGGTAGTGGTAAGCATCTATGACAAGAAGGGCGCTGAGGTATATTCCACACAGACTATGGTCTGGCTCAAACCCTGACTCCCTTTCTTGCCTGGGCCGGGTCTTTGGGGCCAGTGGGGGCGTGAAGCTGCACGGCGGGTCTGACCCAGGCAGTGTAGGCGGGAGCCGGGTCGGGGGCCTTCGAGCTGTTGGGAGAAGGGACCAGTCAGGCTTTACCCTGGTGGAAGTGGTGGTTGCCCTTGCTGTAGGAGCTTTCCTGCTGGCTACCGTTGTGAGCTTCTTCTCGTCTACGGCCAGGATTCTGCAGAAACTCAAGGTTGAGCGGGAAATCAGGGATACGGGTCTTTTTGCAGTTGAGGCAGTGGAACGGGAGTTCAGGCGGACCCTGGAGTACGGAGGCAGGCTGGATGAGATATCGGATACGCGTGTTGTGGCAGTGCTCAGTGGCTCCGGGTCTGCGCGGAAAGTAAGTCTTGATTTTGATGAGGCCAGCGGTGCTCTGGAGCTTGAGGTTTACCAGGTATCAGGCGGAGTGGGGGAGACTGCCACTACGTCCTGGCCCGGCGGCGGTCTGAAGTGCAAGAGCGTGCAGGTTACAGCTTTGGTGGGCGACGATTACGTCGAAGGTTCGAACGCAGGCGCGCTTAGTGGGCGGGTAGTGGTCATTCAGTTCGAACTGGAGGATGAGGCATATGGAGTGTCGCGGCGGTTCAAGGCGGCCTTCTCAGCGGTGGGTGGCGAAGGCCTCTAGGACGGACTTAGCCTACTGCGGTGGGTCCGGGTGGAAGGACGCTTACGTTTTCATGAAGAGCCGCTCTCGCAGGATCTTCGGAGGAAGGTTAGGCGAGAGGGGTTCGGTACTTGTCTATGCTGTGGTTTTGTTTGGCCTGTGCGCGGTGATTCTTGCAGGTTCCGTCTCCAAGGAGAGCAGCGCACGTACGCTTAACATTCAAACGGGGCAGCGTCGAAAAGCTTTGGACGTGGCCCGTGGCGGCGTAGACGAGATGCTTATGGCTCTGTACCAGAAGGATTTTGACCTTGCCAAATGCCCTGGGTATTCCGCCGGAGTTTCTTCCATTACCCGAGAAGACCCGCCAGAAGGCTGGACTCTGTCTGTGACGGCCAGGGAGGAAGCAGCCAGTTCTATCCTGGTTGAAGGCCATGCCACAGTGAGGCAGGTTTCCGAGACCGTCAGAGTCTGGCTGGAGCCCTACTCCCTGCAAGATATCTTCTCTGACGGGGCTATCGTGGCAGGCGGGAATGCCCAGGCTCAGTTCAACCCAAACGCAGTTGGGTGCCAGGTCGAAGGCAATGTCCGAGTCGGTGGTACATGGACTCTCACTGAGAAGAACCAAGACCAATTTACAGTGGAAAACGGCAACGTCGTTGCGGGAGTTCCCGTGAGTGTTCCCGAGCCTAAACAGATCAAGGCCGCGGTACAGGCAATGGTTGACGCACGGGACAGCTGGCCCGGGACTGTCGAGGATAAAGAGCATATCGTCATCAGCTCAGACACAAAGACAGGAAACCTCAACGTTACGGGAAGCAGTCTCACGGTTGAAGAAGATACGTGGCTGTATGTGGACGGAAAGTTCAACGGAAACGGTAAGATCCAATCGGTCACGGTAAACGGTGTCATGGTTGTTACCGGAGAGATGAACTTCAACACCAATAAGAATGTACCTATTTCGGTTTCAGGTACCGGGATGATAGTCTGCCTTGCAGATAAGAAGTCTAAGATTACGCTTAGCGCAGGCAGTTGGGGTGGCATAACCTTGGTCTGTACAGGCGAGCTTGACCTGAGTTTTGCCAACGCCCCGGAACCCAAACCAGGCGGCAATTCCCTGCTGGTCTATGGCGGCACGTTAGGCGTAACGTTTACGTCTGAGAGCCCTATTGAACTCAATCCCTGCCGTCTTCTTTCACCGGGAAACATGCAGTTGAACTTTGAGAACAAAGCTAAGCTGGTCGGACTTCACGCAGGAGAGATCCATGACCCAGGCGGTCAGACCATTACCATCGGTTACCGGGTATCTCAGTGGAAAGAAGGCAAGGGTTCCTAGGAAGTGCCAGGTTGGTTCGGGAGTCTTCGGGCAGAGAGAAGAAGCGGAGGTAGGGCAGTATGGGGGTTTCGCGTGAAGCGTCACGCATTGGTATAGATTTGTCCGGTCCGGTCAGGGCGGTGCTTATTTCAAAGGCGTCTGCCCGGGTGATAGCTTCGATGACAGCGCAGACCGGATTTGAACCGGATTCCAGAGAGAGTCTGGCTGCCCTTGCCCGGGAAATCAGAGAGTTTTGGAGGCCGTTTGAGGTTCGCCCTGACGGCGTTGCAGGGCTCCCGGTCAGCAGCTGCCTGTTGTTCACAGTGCCTATGCAGCCTCTTAGCAAGAAGGAACTCAAGCAAGCCATGTACCTTCAGGTTGAGCGGATGCTTCCGGGTGGCTCCAGCACTATGCGGATGGCGGCTAAGGAGTGGCCTGCCGATTTGCCTGTTCCCCCTGCGTCAGGCGGCTCCCAGGATAACAAGACATATGTGGTTGTAGGCGCTGAGTCTGTTGTGGTTTTGGCTGCTGAGAATTTGATGAAGATGGCCGGTGTGCGACCGGTTGGAGTCGAGGTTCCTGCTATAGCTGCATGCAGAGGCAGCCGGTGGATGTGGGCAAAACGGATGGATCTTGAGGTGGGTGCAACATCTGAAGAGGACCAACCTTTAGAGTCCGGCACGGTCATTGACTTTGACCCTGGTGAAGAGGTCCGGCTCAATATGGCATTGGTAGTGAACCCCAGCGAAGCGCGTCTCTACCTGGCTTTTGACAGCTGGCCCTGGCTCAGGCGTGAGATTCCTCTGGATCCGGACAACCCGTTTGTCAACGCTCAGATCATTGCAGGGGAGATCTCCAGGTCGGCGCGATTTGCCGCCGGTTCGTTGCCTGCCGGGTTTGCGGCAGGAGTCACAGTCATGGGCGCCGCTGAGAGGACCGGCTTTCTTGCCGACTATCTCAAGGAGCAATCTGGCATCAGGGTACAGGTTTGGGGAGCACCGGCAGTCAACTGTTCTTCTGAGTACGGCGTGGCTGCAGGCCTGGCTCTCCCGAAGGAAGGTGCGCTTACATCATGAGAACACCTGCAGGCGCAACTCAGAAGAATCGACCCTACGGGGGCAGTCAGGAACCGGATCTTAACCTCCTGCGACCTGACATTCGGGGATTGCTGGAGGAAGGCGAGCGCAGAGCCTCCCTGATTCGTACCGGTTTTGTGTGCGCCGCCCTTGGCGCATGGCTGTTGGTTGGCATGCGGATATGGGAGATAGGCATCATTGTCCAGGAGCGACGTCCCGACGAATTGGAGATTGTCCGCCTTTCAGAGGAGATCGACGCAGTTCAGCTGCAGCTTAACCAGGTTCCCAGGGCGGTTCGGCAAGCCCGCGAGGACATCTCAGCGCAGGTGAACTGGGCAGACCGGATGAGTGAGATACGAAGCCTTGCTCCATCGGGTTGTGTTTTTGGGGTCTACAGTGTGCACAAAGATGCCAGCGTGCAGCTATCAGGGGTGGTCCGGGACCCTTCTGCCTATGCTCAGGTTTTGGATTCTTTGAGCAAGACCCGGTTTGTGACAAGCATTAAGTCAGCTTCGTTGGTAGCCTCCAAACTGGGAGGGTACGAGTTCCGGATATCTCTTACGACGCTCCCGGCTAATTCGAAAGACTAGCAGGCTGGCAACAAAGACAGATGGCACAGATATAGAGGGGTTGCTATGGACTGGATGTCGCGAGAAAGAAAAACCGTAATAACGACCTTCATCCTTATAGGTATATTCCTGGTAGGCATCGGAACCTTCGCCTATGTCTCCCACAAAAGGAGTCAGGAGCTGGCTGTCAGCGATGAACTGCGGATGGAGGTCATCACTCTGCGAAGCACGCTGACTAGGTTGGAGAAGTCCCTGGCTGCCCTGGACGAGCTTTTGCCTATTGCAGGGGCCGATTGGGAGAAGGATCTGGTCAACCAGATTAACGCTGTGGCGAATGCAGCAGGGGTGCAGCTCAGGCAGTTGACCTTCTCGCTGCAGAGTGAGGATAAAAGCAGTTCCCTTGGGGTGGTCAGTTTCAGACTTGAGGTTGAAGGCAAAGAAGCCGGGCAGGCCAGATGTCTTGCTGCTCTTCGGGAGTCTGTGGTCGGCGTGAAGCTGGAGAGCGTTGACGGCATGCTGGGAGGCGAAGAGTCATACCTCCTTAACCGGTCAGACGGTTCCAGCCTGTCTGATGACAGGATGGTAGTTACCGGACAGGTGTTCTACGAAGTGGGTGCTCACCTGGGTGGATAAGGTCTTTGTGTTTCTTACCGGCCTGTGCCTCGGGAGTTTCGGAGGCATGCTGGCTGCAAGGGTTCCTGAAGGAGAGCCCCTGACCGGCAGGTCACGCTGCCCGGATTGCGGCAGGGTCCTTGGGCCTTTGGAGCTTGTGCCTGTACTGAGCTATCTGCTGCAAAGGGGTAGGTGCAGGCGCTGCGGAAAGAAGATTAGCCCTGCTTACCTTGTGGTGGAGCTTTCCACCGCCTTGAGTTTTCTTTTGCTGTACAGACACTTTGGCCTCGGTCTTTATGGCGCTTTGCATATGATTGTGGCCTTTCATTTCTGTGTTCTTGCTGGAACAGACATTATGTACGGTTTGCTGCCAAATAAGGTATTGCTTTCAACTGCCCTGTTTGCGTTCCTCGTGCGCTTGGCTGCCGGCCTCGCCGACGGACTCTGGGGCGCCTGCGTAGGCTTCGGCCTGTTTTACCTGGTGGCTTTCATAAAGCCGGGAGCCATGGGCGGCGGCGACGTGAAGATGGCTGCAGTAATAGGGTTTTACCTGGGACTTCACAAGACCCTCCCGGCCCTGGGACTTGCGTTTATCCTGTCTTCGGTCTACTGCGTGCCCCTTATGATCCTGGGCCGTCTGAAGAGGACCGACACCATGCCCCTGGGAGTCTTTTTGTCCTTGGCCACAATTCTCATGTCTGTGCTTACCTGGCCCCTGTAGTCTTTCTGCCTCTGCCCTGTGTATCTTTTGCGAAGACGCTGAAAGCCCCTGGAATCTTGAGCGGAAGGAAAATTCAGGACCCCAGAAGAAGATACATGCTGATCCCACATATGTTGATCCAAAGAAGGCAGGTGGTTATGTGATGAGCCCCGAGTTTGAACTCAGCATCGAGAAGCGAGAGTACATGCTAACGCTCATCAAGGACTACTTTCGTGAGGAAAGGGACGAGGAAATAGGCGATTTGGCGGCCATCTTGATGCTGGACTTCTTCATGAGCGAGCTGGCTCCTGAGTTCTACAATCAGGGCGTTTTCGATGCCTACCTGTACGTAACGCGAACCGCCGATGGAATACTGGAGCTTCAGAAGATCCAGCGCTAGACATGAGGAGAGCTCCGGGACATCAGGCGTGGCAGAGACCGGACAAGGAAAGGATGACGCAGCGACAACCCGCCGGGGAGGAAAGGTGTGGGAAAATGTTCAAGGTCCAGGACCTGCGGTTCAGGTATTCCGGGAGCAAAGAGGACACCATCAAAGGAATCGACTTCGCCTTCGAAGATGGCGAGATTTTCGGATTTCTGGGCCCTTCAGGCGCAGGCAAAACCACTACCCAAAAGATCATGATCGGCCTGCTCAAAGACTACCGGGGCGCCATTTTGTACAGGGGTAAGGACCTCAAAGAGTATGGCCGCGAGTTCTTTCACGAGATTGGCGTAGGCTTTGAAGTGCCGGTCCACTTCTCCAAACTTACAGCCATGGAGAACCTCGACTTCTACGGGAAACTATACCGGGAGCGAGTCGACGTAGAGAGTCTGCTCAAAAGGGTCGGTCTCTGGGAGGACCGGGACAAAAAAGTATCTGAGTATTCAAAGGGCATGAAGATTCGGCTGAACTTCGTGCGGGCCATGCTCAACAACCCGAAGATGCTGTTCCTCGATGAGTCCACCAGCGGGCTGGACCCCAAAAACTCAAGGATAATCAAAGACATCATCCTTGAGTTCCGGCAGGCAGGGGGCACAGTCTTTTTGACCACACACCTCATGCACGACGCTGAGGAACTGTGCGATAGGGTAGCGTTCATTGCCGGCGGTGAGATCAGGGAGATCGATTCGCCCAGAAACTTAAAACTCAGGTACGGAAAGAGAAAAGTGTTCATGGAATTTCGTGATTTGGCTCCCGGTCCTGGGGGCCGGCCAGAAGGGAACCTGGAGAAAGAGGAGTTCGACATGGACACCCTTGCCACCAACGAGCGGTTCTTCCAGATTCTCAGGACCAAGGAACTTATCACCATTCACAGCGGCGAAACCACCCTTGACGACATCTTTATAAAGGTGACAGGGGTGAAACTCCGTGAGTAGGAATCCCATGAGCAACAACTCCGCGGGCGCCAATTCCAAAAGGTCGCCGAATCGGCTTCTTGTTATGTATGCAGGTGAGATCCAGCGAATGCGGCGATACGGGATTGCTGCCGCCAGTCTAGTCACAGCCCTCGTCTGGATACTGGTGCTTCACTATACAGACATGGTTGATATGAGCACAGTGTTTCCCCTGACCTTGTTCATGGACGCAACGCTAATGTCTCTTTTGCTGGCCGGGGTGACCATGGTCTTTGAGAACCAGGAGAACACCTTCAGATCCATGATGGTGCTTCCCATAACTGGAGACGACTACCTGCTTGGCAAGTCTATGGCCATCGTCACTTCGAGCTTGACCACTCTGGTCCTGTTGCTCATCTACGGAATGGCCTTCAAGAATCTGACCGTCAACATACCCGGCATTGTCGCCGCCGTGACCCTTGTGGCCTTCGCTTTTGCCCAGGTCGGCGTGCTTCTCACCTACTATTCTGAGGAGTTTACGGATCTCCTTTTGAATATGTTCAAGCTCATTATTGTGTTTCTCGTGCCTACCATCCTTGAGCTGGTGAATATTCTAAATGTAAGCTGGGTCAAAACCGTGCAATACTTCAACCCTACTAAGAATGCTTTGATTGTGCTTCAGGCTTCGGTGGTCGCCATTGACAGAAAGGATCTTTTGATTGCTGTAGCCTATCTGGTGGTCATGTCCGTAGGGCTGTACGCTGTTTCCCGCAGGCTGCTGGTGAAGTACGCTGCCAGGGGAGGGCTCTGATATGTCCGGGATATACCTGACGTACGCAGGCTATGAGATAAGGAAATGGGTGAGAGACCCCTTCTCCCGGTTCATAATGGCTTACCCCCCGGTTTTCGGGATCATCATCCGGTACGTGATTCCCTTTGCCGAAAAGCAAACCGGCAGAAGCTTTGCTCCGTACTACCCGGTCATCCTGATTTCGCTTGCCCTCGTAATATCCAGGATTTCCGGGGCCATAGCGGCCTTCTCCGTTCTTGACGACCGGGATGACAACGTGCTCTATGCGGTTAAGGTGGCCCCTTTAACACTGGAGTTCTTTATCGGGCTGAAGATGCTGCTGGTCTTTTTGTTCAGTTTTGTCGGGGCCATTCTTTCAGTGTGGATTGCAGATCTGATGCCGGTTTCAGCAGCGGTCATGCTGGAGATAGCGTTTCTCTCGGCTTTTAGCGCGCCCCTGATTGCTCTTTTGATCAACTGCCTTGCCAGCAACAAGGTGGAAGGTTTCGCCGCTATCAAGGGGCTGAACGGCTTGGTCGTAGTCCCCATTGTGTCACTGTTTTTCCTGGACAAGAAAGAGTTCTTGTTTGCCTTCGAACCCGGATTCTGGCCTGCCAAAGCATTCCAGGTTGCCCTTGTGAATCAGGATATCTTCCAGCTAAGCTATCCCGCTTACTATGGAATAGGGCTTGCTTATGCGTTGCTACTCAATGTCGTGGTCTACCTTGCCTTCAAAAGAAAGCTTGAGAGCTGACAAAGTAGTAGCGCCGGCAACGTGGAAGACAGGCGGACAGGTGCCGGCATATTGATGTGAAGAAGCCCGGAACCCATGTGGATTCCGGGCTTTTTCAATGCTTGCCCGGCAATGGTGCAAAAAGCCCAGGACCCGCAAGGATCCTGGGCTTTTGCTGCTCAGACCAGGCAGTTAAACAGCAGCTTGAACGTACCGTGGGTCTGGGCCCTGAACTGGGGCCTGAACCCAAAGAGCACCACTTCGCCGTCTTTGCACTTAACCTTCAGCATACAGGGCTTTTTGGCAAGATTGTCTTCGCCTACCAGCCAGCCGCTTTGCATGAGGTCTCTTTCGGGATACTCGGCCACAACCTCGTAGTTCTCCGCCTGGGACCTGTCTGTGACCTCGAAGGCGGCGCCCCTGTTGTTGAGGAGAAGCCCCTCTTCGGGCATACCCCAGGCTAGCGGGTGGCTGCTATCGAACTTGACGCGCAGGGTAGTGCCAGGGCAGAAGTAGTCCTGCCAGGTAAGGTTGGCTAGAACGTTTCGTACGTTCAGCCCGCAAGCTTCGGCAGCAAACTCCCACGCAGACTCAATGGCCACAACCCGTCCGCCGGATTCCACGAATTCCTTGACTGCCTGAGCGCCTTCTTTGCCGAGTCCGCCGCGGTACTCAGGCGGTACACTGGACATCCACCGCTGCATACGCGGGTCTCGTGACCCATCAGGCCCGAGTATGCTCTGAGGCCTGTCGCTGGGGAATACAATCACATCCACCTTGTCTTTAAGCTTTCCGTTCTTGAAGTCAGCAGGCTTCAGGCTGACGTACGGGAACTCGAAGTTGTCAAGGACCAGCCTAGTCCATCCTTCATCCATGTTCCCACCCATATACCGCTGGTACATGCCAATCCTAAGGTGCTTGACTTCCCGCCTGGGAATGCCCTCAAGGGCAGTCAGGTTCAGCACCGGGTGGAAAGCAAGGCCTAGGTCGATAGAGATGGATTCTAGGAGGTCTGCCAGGCCCTCGCTATCCTCAGAGCCTTCTACCAGGAAGGAGCCTGGGGCGAAACCGGACTGGAGAAGCGGCTGGGTCCACGCTGCAAAGCAGCCAGCCTTGGGGGCGTGGGCCGCCGGGCCTTCGGAAGTATGAGCGCCGGTGCAGGACGAGGCAGGCGAAACGTGGCAGGCCCCCTGGCTGTCTGTTTTGACGGCACAGCCGGACACGGGGCTCTCCAACCTGAAGATCCTTGCCCCTTTGGCCAAAAGCCTGTTGACTGCTATGAAACTGTCGTTGAAGCGGGAATCAAGGAGGTAGCCTGCAGGCGCAGCCGGAGCAGTCAGCGGCCTGGGGCCAGGCTTCTCTACTGACGTGACCACTTCCAGGTCGCAAGAGAACCGGGCGCCGATGGCCTTGACGTCTACGCCCATGAACTCGCCGATTGTGTCGGTGGCAGTGTCGTAGATGGTGGGCGAGCCGTCGGGGTTCCGGGACCAGTAGTTGTCGGGGAAGATAATGCGCCCGAGCATGGACTTGATCACGCCCATCTTGGGCTGGTCCAGGGTTATGACGTAGGTGCCTGCCGGGAAAAGCCGGTCTTCCACCAGGAAGGTCTTGCGGGCTTTCTTGACCTCGACGCCCTGACGGAGCATGAGGTCTACCAGTTTGAGCGCAGTCAGCGGGTCGTTTTGCCTGGGCGAGATGACGTAGGCGAAGGTCTCGTCTGCGGCGCCTCGCTCTGTCTGGCGCTGGGCCTTGAGGTACGCGTTCCAGAGCACTTTCTCCCGGAAGTTGGCGCAGATGTCAAGGAGAGCCCAGGAGGCGATTTTCTGCTGCTCGACCAGGTCCCGCAAGCGCCACCAGCCGCCTGGCCAGGGGTGGGGGAAGTGGGTCTGGGCTTCGTACTCGGGCATGTTCTTCCTGCTGGCGCCCCTCAGCTGGTGGGGGTGGACGTACACGGGCGTGGCCAGTCTGGCGCTGGCTGACTCGCTGATCATGCTTGTCACGTTGTGCAGGTAGGCCATCCAGTTGTGGCCGCCCCCTGCCCAGGCAGGATACTGGGCTGCGTTAATCACGCCGGTTTTGCCGTGCTCTTCCAGGGTGTAGGCCATGTGCGCCCCGTACCAGGAGAGTTCTCGCCACATGAGCGGGTCTGCGTAGGGCCTCATTGGGTCGCAGTAGGGCGATATGTAGAACCGCGGGCCGGTGGTGCCCATCTGGTGATGGTCCTGGTAGACGTGAGGGCGCCACTCGGTGAAAAGAACCTTGCCCATGTACTGGGACTCAACGAGGTTCAGGGTGAACCCGTCTCTGTTGTTGTCGTGACCTGCGTATTTGTGATAGAGCCATGGCAGGCCTGAGGCTTCGTATTCGGTGCCGAGGGTCTTGTTGTACCAATCTGTGACCTTGATCTGGCCGTCGGGGTTGAAACTCGGGACCAGGAGGAAGATGACTTCTTCCAGGATCTTGCGATTTTCCGGGCTGTCGCAGGCCAAGAGGTCGTAGGCCAGTTCCGGGGCCATCTGTGCGCCGCTTATCTCGTTGGCGTGCAGACTGCCGCTCTGGCAGACTACGGACTTACCTTCCTTGACCAGTTCCTTGATCTCTTCCTCGGGGATGCCTCTCGGGTCTGTGATCTTCTGGTTGACTGCCTTGTAGTGGTCAAGCCTGTCCAGGTTTTTCTTTGCCGAGATGACGACCAGGAGGAATGGGTTTCCTTCGGTGGTCCTTCCCATGTCGACGACTTTGATGTCGTCTGATTCGGTCTCGAGCAGGTAGAAGTACTCGACGATCTTGTCCCAGCGGGCGATCTTTCTGTCGGCCCCCATTTGGTGGCCGAAGAATCCCTCCGGGGACGTCATCTTTCTGGAATGGCTCCGTGAGTTGTTCGGTATCGACGATGCTGGCGGTGACATGTTTTTGCTGAGCCTCCTTGGTTCTTTTTTCTTAGGGTGAAGGACTATGCACCGGCACTGTCTGCCGGAACGCCGGTCTGGCGTCGTGCCAAGCTTCTTCGCCAAGCAGGGCCCAAACTCCTACCGGACTCGAAGGGTTCCCGCGAGTCCTGCGGGGGGGGAGGATGGGTTTGCAGGGTTTTGGGACCAGGTGAGCCTGGCGTCTGGGCCGATCGCCGTAATCAGTGAGCGACCGTTTCCTTCCATCCTGGAGGTCTTGCCGTAAGGCACCCCGGGAAGGTACAGGGCAGGCATGGCCCCCGGGAAGGAAGTGTAGGATTCTGGACCAGCTTGGATTCCCGGGGGAAGGAAGTATCGGATTCTGTACCAGTTTTCAGATGGAGGTGGTCGATTTTCGACCAGGCCGGGCTGGGTAGTGTGTGATTCTGGACCAGCTTGGATTCCCGGGGGAAGGAAGTATCGGATTCTGTACCAGTTTTCAGATGGAGGTGGTCGATTTTCGACCAGGCTGGGCTGGGCAGTGTAGGATTCTGGACCAGCTTGGATTCCCGGGGGAAGGAAGTACCGGATTCTGTACCAGTTTTCAGATGGAAGTGGTCGATTTCCGACCAGGCTGGGCTGGGCAGTGTGTGATTCTGGACCAGGTGAGCCTAGGCCGGCCCCTACTCAACAGCATGCCGACAGGTTTCCTGTTTGCAGGCCATCTGCACGGAGCGGGCTGGTTTGTTGTGTGGCGAGGGGCCGGCTATGCGGGTCGGGCTGGTTTCGTGGCTACCATGTAGTGGAACTCCACGTCAAGGGTAACCCCGTACTGAAGGGCCATCCTGGCCAGGCCTGAGTCATTCTCAGCCCGCAGGGTTCGCTGCCCGGCTACGGTGTCTTCCAGCACCTCAAGGCCTGCACGGGCGAGAATGGTCCGCCAGCCACCGCCTGAACAGAAATGGCTGAGAAGGGAGCTTGCATCTGACCAGGTCTTTCTGAGTTTGTCCGGCAGACGCTCTATGGTTTCGCCTGTGAACTCCATATCGGTGACCACCAGCAGACCTTCTGGTTGCAGCACGCGAGCTATTTCGCCGGTGGCCCTTTCCATATGGCCAACCAGGTTACTCAGGCCTCCGTGGGAAGAAATGCAGGCGACGGAGTTGTCCATAATGGGTATGTGGCAGGCGTCAAAGGCGGCGAAACACACTCGGAAGCTGTCGCTTACAGCTTTTGGACCCCCGGTGTACACAGTGTAACCTGAGATTTTTTCCAGGTGCTCGCGCCACATGTGAAGTATTTGGGGTTGGATGTCGCTTATGATTAGCGGAGCCCCCGGGTTCATGTGAAGGAGAGGGGAAAGGTTGCCTCCGCCGGGACCTGATGCAATGTCCAGAATGGGGCCGCCGGTTTCCAGAGCCAGCTCGCACAGCCGGGCTCTTTCAGGTGTGTTCCGTGCGTGTTCCCACTCGTTGGTCCAGTTATGCCGGATACGGCCCTCTTCACGGAGTCTTGCCAGAGATGACTCGGGCCAAACCGTCGTCTCAGACTCAGCATGGTCCTGGAAATGTATAACCCCGTTTTCCACTCGCCCTACACGGTTCCCGGCCTGGTTCAGCACGTCCCCTTGCCACCATATCTGCCTGCAGCACTTGCCGGAGTTTTGGTACTGCCCGCGGTGTCCCTGGAAAGTGAAGGGACCGTCTTTGTCCCCAAAGACTTTCCAGTGGTCTGATCTCGGGTTATCCGGGCTAAGAGTAGGTTTGATCAGCGGTTTGTTCTCAGTGACTATGCTATTGTCACCTATCGTTTTCACAGATGATACCCCCTATCTCTCCTGGTTTTCGCCTTCTGTGCCTGGCTTCCTGATCACCTGATTACTGTGCAGTTCAGGTCACTTCCCAGAAGGATGCCGAAACTTCGGCGGTTTCTCGCTCCAGTCGTTTGTTTCTTGTGGTCTTCCTGAGCTCTCGGCCTCCTTGCCTCCGAAACCATGTTCTATAGCCAGTTGAAGGTTCCGGGCCAGAGACCCGGCCTGGCGAACGAGGCTCACGTCAGCCCCCATGCCCATGGAGATCAGGCAGGAGTAACCCGTTGAAACCACCAGGAAGAGCAGGTTTTCCCGCGTAAAGTGAGCGGTCCGGCCGGCCTGAGCAAGGTATTCATCTACGCCCTTGTCGCCGATGTCTCTGAGGACTGCCTTGATGAAAGCCATAAGGTATTTGAGCTGTTTGTTCGCCACTTTTCGTCCTGCTTGAATCACCTCATGGAGGGAGGGGGATTCGTTGCAGTCAAGTTCAAAGAATATCTCTCTGGACCATATGCCTTTGGGTCATACGAGAAGATTCCGGTCGCTTTCGTCTCTCATTCTCTGGGATGGAAAGGCGGTGGTATGGATGTAGGGTACGGTGAAAAGCGGAAGGAAACCGAGGTCCTTTAGAGGCAAGTACTTCCATAAAGACTCCGGAGTCTACACTGCGTTCAAAATAGGAGAGCCCGTGGAAAGTACACGGGCTCCCGGATCGGTTTTGCGTCTCGCCCTGGCTTCTAATCCTCGGTTCGATATCTTCAAGAGCGAGTCCGTCTTCAATCTTCAGGTCTCCGGCAAGGGCGAAGGTTTTTGGGTTTGAACTCTTGCCGGGATAGACGGTGATGGAACCTTCGGCCTCAGTCTCAGGGAGTGTAAGGCTGACAATCTTTGCTTTCATGGTACTCTCGTCTGTGTCATCGCAGTCGTCATCGTGGTCATCATCTTCGTCGTCGCGGTCTATTTCGATGAAGACCGCAAGCCCATCCCGGTTGAGTTTCACTTCAACCTCATCGCCGGGGCAGATTGCTTCCCAGGTGGTCTCTTCTTTACCTACGAATATGGAGATCTGCGGAGCGAACTCCACTACTACAGTCTCGCCTTTCTTAGTCTGGACGGCAATCTGGTCCGCCAGAACGGAGACGACCTTACCCTCAACTTCATCACAGCACTTTTTGCACTCAAAGAGAGTCAGGTTGTCGTCGGTTCTGGCCAACAGCGCAGCCATCTGTGCCCTGGTCACCGGCTTATCAGGCTGCAAGGTGCCATCGTCGAACCCTTTGATGAGGCCGAGTTCGACTGCTCTGGCTACGTACTCAATCAATGCCTCCGGAACCTTGTCTGCATCCTTGAACTTCAGGTTGGTGTCAAATACCCCAGGGGCAATCTCCGCAGGTTCCTGAGGGGTACCTGCTGATTCCAGTGCACTAACCAACAGGACTGTGACCCACAAGCGGGACGCGGATTTCTGGGGCTGGAAGTTGCCGTGCTCTTCGACGCTGAACAGAGGGTCAAGCCAGCCGTTGCTGCAGGCCAGAGACACAGCGCCGAGAGCATAGTCTGAAATCTTGTCTGCATCCTTGAACGGAATTTCGCTCTCGAGAGCTTCCTCTGCTTCCTCCTCTAACCCAACCAGGCGAACTGCCATCAGGACTGCGTCCTGACGCTTGAGACTCGCCATTGGGCGAAACGTGCCATCGCCATAGCCTCGTATGACACGTATTGCATTCATCTTCGCTAGCTCAGGCAGCGCCCAGGCTACCTGGTCGACATCACTGAAAAGCGCCTTTTTCCCTTTCCCAGGGGCGGCTGCCGATCCTGACACGGCTGTTCCCAACAGCAGCGTCAGGACAAGGAGTGATGTCACCATCAGTTTTGTTCGACTCATGCTTCTGACTCCTTTCAAGGAAATTTACGACTACAACACTAATCGTGCAGTGGGAGCGGAACCTGTACTTTCAATGATGTTCGGAGGGGGTTTCGGGCGAAAATGATTCCGGAGACCTATGTACCCTGGAAACAATTGGGCCAAGACATCGGCATGTAAGTGTACGAGCAGCTTTGGAGCAGTCCTTGGTACTAAGAAGCTGCGAGCCGTCTTGGTTCGCAGCTTCTGCTCTTGAGCAATGCCAAGGGTTCGGTACTTCGCTCTAGTTTGGCAGGCTGGCCGCTGCTAATCGTCGCTGCTTTCTATTACATCCTTCATGCTGTACAAGCCAGGCTTCTGGCCTTCAAGGAACCGGGCAGCTCTGAGGGCGCCGTATGCGAACACGTCTCTGGAAATGGCCGAATGGTTGATCTCTATGACTTCGCCAGGGCCCGCGAAGATGACGCTGTGTTCTCCTACGATTGCCCCGCCGCGAACAGCGTGGATGCCCAGTTCTTTCTTTTGGCGCTTGTCTGTCTTGGAGTGTCTTCCAAATGTGAATTCCAGGCTGTCGTTGAGGCTTGAGTTTATGGCGCCGGCAATCATCAGGGCGGTCCCGCTGGGAGCGTCCACTTTCTGGTTGTGGTGTTTCTCAACGATCTCTATGTCGAAGTCCTCGTGGAGGATCTGGGCAGCTTGCTGTGCCAATGAGACTATCAGGTTCACACCAAGGGCCATGTTAGGTGCGTTCAAAATGGGGATCCTCTTTGCAGCGTCGTTCATCATCTGCTTCTGACTGGGACTGAAGCCCGTAGTGCAGATTACCAGCGGAACACACCTGGCTAAGCCGAAGGTCAGCAGTCCGTCCAGGCAGGAGTGGTGCGAAAAGTCTATGAGCATATCCGGGCTTTCGGTAACCTTAGTCAAGGAGGGATAGACCGGGTAGTCATTCTCAAACTTGAGAGGGTCAAGGTCAACGCCGCAGACGATCTCCATGTCAGCCTTGTCAGAAGGCCTATCGGAAGGCCTATCAGAAGACTGTTTGAGAATCCTGGTAATCACCTGTCCCATCTTTCCGTTGCATCCATGCAAAAGTATTTTCAAGTATTCCACCCCCATGCATTGATACTTAGCCTACCACCTGGGTATTCCCGGAGGCAACTGATGATCTTGTGAGCAGGGGCTCCTGGAATCTTCCGGATAGGAGCGGAGGTTGTTCCGCTTCTCCCTGGTCAAGCGTCCGAAATTGACAGGCGGACATTATGTTCCTGAGCAGATCAGCTGCCGGAGGCTCGAGAGGTCCAGATTTCCCCCGCTAATTACGCAGACAACATGCTCTGCCTCCGGTGGCAACTTCCCGGCCAACAGACCAGCCACGGAGACCGAACCTGAGGGTTCGGCAATGAGTCTTGCCTCTTCCAACAAAATCTTCTGAGCGCTCAGTATCGCCTCATCGGAGACGCACTCCATAGACGGTTTCAGTCGGCGCACAATCTCCAAATTGAGCTCTCCGGGAGCGCCAACCGCAACTCCGTCAGCGATGGTGTTCATGTCTGACAGGGCGGCAACAGCGCCTGCGTCCAGTGAGGCCTTCATGCTGGCAGCCCCGTAAGGCTCCACACCTACGATTCTGGCCCTGCCCCTCAGCTGGGCTTTGGCAAGAAGCAAGCCCGAGAGGAGCCCTCCGCCGCCAACGGGGACAAAGACCGTGTCCACCTTTGGGAGATCCAACAGGATCTCGTACATGATAGTGCCTTGTCCCTCTATGATACGAGGATGGTTGAAGCTCGGAACGTATGTAAACCCGTGCAGGCCTGCCAAAACCTTGGCGTGCTCTTGTGCTTCGTCGTACGAGTTGCCATGAAGGATGAGAGTAGCTCCGTAAGCCATCGCCCGCTCTCTTTTCACCAATCGAGCGTTCACGGGCATAACTACTGTGGTTGCTACACCCATGAGCTTTCCCGCAAGGGACATTGCCAGGCCATGGTTGCCGCTGGACGCAGTGATCACGCCTTTTTCAGCTTCCTCTTTGGCGAGGTTAAGCATGTAATTCATGGCGCCGCGGAATTTGAACGCCCCGGCCTTCTGTAAGGTTTCCAGCTTCAGGTATACCTTCTTCCCGGTTCGTTGAGACAATGACTCAGCTTCTACCAACGGGGTTCTTGTTACCCAGGGTCTAAGCCGTTCTGCACACTCTAGGACATCGAAACTGGCCAATATAGAGACCCCCTTTAGCGCGTTTTCGTCTAGTCCAGCATTGCATAGCTGATCTCCATGCTAGTGATGTTATTACGGATGCCGATTTTGTTCAACCAGCCCCAATGTTTCACCTAACCGGTGCTGATCAAAGGCTGTGTCTCAGGCGACCGGCGCTGAACCCAGGTTGGGACTTGATTGAAATGCGGGCGGGGCGGTTTTGGCAGGAGTAAGCGCCTCCCTGTAGAAGAAAGGTTAGACAACGAAGGCGCGGTTGGGGAAAACCAAAGGGAGGAGCGACTTGGATCCCATTGAGAGCTTCGTCCCCGGCCGGGAGAAAATCTAGGGAGGCGATCCGGTGAAAGTCTTTATTTCCTGCGATATCGAAGGAATCTCCGGTGTTGTTGCGTCAGGGGCACACACTTCCTCTGACGGCAGAGATTACGGGCGCGCTCGCAGTCTTATGACGGGTGAGGTCAATGCAGCTATTGAGGGAGCTTTCAATGCGGGGGCCACTGAGGTAGTTGTGAACGATTCCCATGGCTCTATGATTAACCTTCTCATTGAGAAGGTCAACCCTGCAGCTTCCTTGATAACTGGGTCTCCCAAGCCCCTTTCCATGATGCAGGGCATAGGGAAAGACTGTGCAGCTGCCATTTTCGTTGGCTATCATGCACGCATGGGGACTCCGGGCGTGCTCAGCCACACAATATCCGGTGCCAGTGTGGCCAATGTTTGGGTGAATGACGTTATTTTGGGGGAGACCGGCATCAACGCGGGATTGGCCGGGCATTTTGGTGTTCCGCTGATCCTGGTGTGCGGAGACGATGTTGTGAGCCGGGAAGCTAAGGAGCTTCTGCCTCACGTCAGGACAGCTACGGTCAAGACTGCTATCACCAGGCAATCTGCCTTGTGCCTGCCTCCTGAGAGGGCGCAAGCTCTCATCAGACAGGAGACGGAGAAAGCCCTTGCGTCACTGGATTCGGCCGGGCCCTGGCTGCCAGGCTCCCCGGTTACGTTCAAGATTGAGTTCAAGGACTCTGGCCTGGCTGAGAATGCTGCCAGAATGCCCTATTCCAAACTGGTGGACCCGAAAACCGTGACCTTCACGGCTGATGACTACCTGACAGCTTTCCAGGGCCTGCGGGCCATGATCGCCCTGGCCCGCTAGGAGCCAGGTGCGGATGGCCCGATGTTTTTGTAGGCGTATGGACCGTTGAAAACGCGCCAAACGAGTGTGGCTCTTCGACCTTCGCTGTTGGGCCCTGGCTTTGTGGCTTTGGCTTGTGAGTCTTAGTCGTCGGACAGCAGGCGCGTGCTCATGGTATCCCACAGTGCCCGAATGCCGGTGCCGGCAGGGCAGTCGTACGCTGTGGCCGGAACGCCGTCTACCATAGCTTTCGGCACCATGTGGTCGTAGGGGATTTGGCCGGCGACCGGGCAGTTCATCTGGCCGGCCCGTCGCTTGATGGTCTCGGTATTATCAAGATCAATGTCGTATTTATTAATACATATAAGTGCCGGAACCCTGAAGTGATGGCATACTTCAACGATTCGTTCAAGGTCGCTGATGCCTGACAGGGTCGGCTCGGTGACGATAAGGGCCAGGTCTGCGCCGGAAATGCACGCTATGACCGGACAGCCGGTACCCGGCGGGCCGTCGGTGATTACCATAGCTTTGCCCTGCGCTTTCTGGATATCCCTGGCTTTCAGCCTGACTGCAGACACAAGCTTCCCCGAATTGCCTTCGCCTGGTTCCAGCCGGGCGTGGACAAGGGGGCCATGCTCGGTGTCTGATACGTACCAGTGGCCGGACAGTGCCTCTTCCATGGTGACGGCCTGCTCGGGACACACGTGAAAGCAGAAACCGCAGCCTTCGCACAACAGCCGGTTGACGTGGTCGGTCCGTCCGGCCTGAACGGCCTGGCTGGTCTGATTAGCCGGGTTATCTGTGACCGGCATGATAGCCTCGAACCGGCAGACTTCCCGGCACTTTTCGCAGTTGGAGCATTTTTGGCTGTCTATGTGTGCCTTCTTTGACGCGTAGAACGGGTGTGTTTCGGTGGCTTGCGGGTGCAAGAGAAGGCCCAGGTTAGCTGCGTCTACGTCGCAATCGCATAGCACGGCATCTTCAGCCAGATGGGAGAAGCCGCCTGTCACAGATGTCTTACCTGTGCCGCCTTTTCCGCTGAGTATTACCAGTTCACGGCATTGCCTGGCGCGAGGCGCCTTAGTCTGTGAATCCCCCTGCATAGTTATGTTCTCCTTTGCACAGTTTCTCAACTTTCACCAAGAGCTCCTCAAACATATCTTGATAGCGCTCAGAGTGCGCCACTACGGGTTCGCCCCGGGCGTACAGCTCAGCTATCCTGCGGTCCAGCGGAATCTTCAGCAAGATGGGGATGTTCTGCGACTTGCAGTATTCCTCGACTCTGCGGTCACCAAGGTCGCACCTGTTGATGACCACCCCTGACGGCACGTTGAGTTTCTTCAGAGTTTCCACGGCCAGAACGAGGTCGTGAAGGCCGAAGGGCGTGGGTTCAGTCACCAGGATACAGAAGTCCGTATCCATGACAGATTCCACCATGGAACACGAATTTCCGGCAGGTACGTCCAGGAAGATGGTGCAGTCGTCCTGGGCTGTGGATCGCACGCGACCTATGACCGTTGGCGCCAGCGGTTCGCCGGGGTTCAGGAAGCCATGGGTGAACAGAAGGTCTGACGGGTTTGATGGTTCTGACGGGGCAACCGAGCGCAAACTTACCGTGCCTGATTCCACAACCCCGATTTCTCTGTCGATTTCCGATATGGCTTTGGCCGGACACAACCACGCACACACTCCGCACCCGTGGCAAAGCTCGGGCAGCAACAGCACGCTTTTCCTTGTGACGACCATGGCGTTGAACTCGCAGGAATCGCTGCAGACGCCGCAGTGGGTGCAAGAAGCCTGGTCAATTCTGGGGGCCTTGACCTCAACTGTCTGTCTCTCAGTAATCTCAGGCCTCAAAAACACATGGCAGTTAGGCCCCTCTACGTCGCAATCCAGAAGCTGAACTTTTGCCCCGGGTGTCTGATTCTGAACTGCTCTTGTCAGGGTCAAATTGACTGCCACCATTGTCTTGCCCGTTCCGCCTTTTCCGCTGGCTACAGAGATTTGCATCAGTCAGCTCTCCCATCTGCGGTTTCTCACTATTGTGGTAATCACTATGCACAAGGCTGGTTTGGCGTTCCCGGGTTATGCGGGCCTGCACCGCCTTCCGCACGCGCGGGCTGCCCGTTGCCTGTCTCTGCAGGGGAGCGGAAATCAGATCCTCGCTCCCCTGCCGTTCGTCTTACCGTTCTGCAGCCGCTCTTTTCATCACGCTATTCGTCGCGCTATCTCACGCTTGCCGCGCTCGCTCTTGTGTTGTCGTGCTACTCGTCGCCCTCGTCACTGTTGGACTTCCCGAGATCCTTAAGAGCTCTGTCAATTCCCGACAGACGCTCTTCAATCATCTCCATCTGTCCCTTGAGGAAATCCGCTTCTTCCTTGAGAAGCTCTTTCTGGTCTACCGGTTCATACTGACCGGCGCCGTAGTACGGATGACCGGCCGGGACGTCGGAATAAGCATACCTTGCCGGCCCCCAGCCTCTGTACATGGCACCGTAGCCACGACCAAAGCCTCTGCCAAAGCTTCTTCCGTAACCTCGTCCATAGCTTCTACCGAAACCCCTGGCAAAGCCCGGCCTGCCTCCACGGAAGCCTCTGCCTGCGCCGAACCCTCTGCGCCCTCGTCCGAGACCCGGACCAGGCGCAACACACCCTGGATGTGGGAATCCGGCGCAGTATCCGAATCCTCTGCCGGTCATGGAACCGTCACCGTAGGGACCGCTTCTATCTCCACCTGGCATACTAACCCTCCTTTCTTCAGAAATGCTTGGCTAGTTTGCGCCAGTGCCAATTCTACCTCCGGCGCCCGGCTATCCAGCGACTCAACGCCACCGGCCCTGCAAACCATCTCAATCCGAGACCTCTGCCTCTGCCTGAGTAACCGGACCCTCTGCCTCTGCGACCAAGATCCAGCCTGAGACCTCGACTGGTGCTGGAGGATCCTGGAAGGAAAACTCTGGCACAGTATCCGAGGCCTCTGCCAGTCATAGAGCCACGGCCCAAGGGACCTGTTCCGTCTCCACCTGGCATACTAACCCTCCTTTCAGAATCCGGGTCTTCCCGGAAAACTCCTGTTTCCCAGCGTTGCCCGGTACATCCCATTTCTCGTTGCTCCGTTCTGTTAGTTGCGCCACCCCGGGGATCTTGTGGCGCTGTCATGCGTGCTCAGTTTGCCGTCTCTGAGCTCCTGGACTATGTCATCTATTTTCTTGCCTGGATCAGCTGTGTACATGGTAATTCCACAAGCGTCCAGAGCCGCAAAAGCATTGGGACCTACGTGGTGTGCGCACACTGCTTCCACACCTTCGTCGGCCAAAAGTTGCGCAGCTCCTGTGCCTGCTCCATGGCCTGAAGCCAGGGAAGAGTTCTCGATGGTCTTGACGCGGTCGCTTTCCAGATCGACGATGACGAAGTAAGGACACCTGCCGAATCTTGAGTCTACCTGCGCATCCAAACCGCTTCCTTGTGAACAGACGGCTATCTTCACTGTTCTGAGGCCTCCCGCCAAATGTAGTCGAAACCTGCGCTACAGTACTGATTTGCCCCGAGGATTCTAGATATATACCCATAACCATTGTAACGGGTTTTGAATATATGTCAATAACGCTTTTCTGATTCTTTGGGGATGAGAAAGCTCCTGGATCAGAGTTGCTCGTTTGGCGGGTTGACCCCCTAACTTTGGACATTAGACAGCAATTGCTGTAGCAATCGCTGTTTTGCTTTGATTTACTTGATAA
>JAPXLN010000010.1:0-55765 GCA_033809515.1 Bacillota bacterium | reverse complement strand
GCGGTGGTAAACAGCGCTCCCACAATCACTCCCAGGATTGGGCTGTCACCGCTCGCAAGCATGAGCTTCATAAAAGGCGGGTAGGTTCTCAGCCCCTCAAGAGCTGTTCCCAATATGCTAATGCCCAGGAACAGCATACCAAATCCCAGCAGAAAGTCAGAAAAAGCTTTAGACTTCTTTCTGCGAACTGCGAACCTGATAATCATCCCAAGCGCAATGGCCGGAAGGGCGCATTTCTCAAGTTTGAAGGCAACCATCTGTGCGGTAATGGTAGTTCCGATGTTAGACCCCATGATTACTCCGATAGCCTGTTCCAAAGTCATGAGGCCTGCGTTGACGAAGCCTACTACCATGACCGTAGTTGCCCCTGAAGCCTGAATGACCGCTGTTACAACGATTCCCACCAAAACAGCAAGCAGCCTGTTACCGGTAAGGGCCTCTAAAATCCTGCGGACCTTGTCTCCGGCGGAGTTCTGAAGTCCTTCTCCCATCTTGAACATGCCGTAAAGAAAAAGGCCGATGGCTCCCATGATGGTAAGTACCATTTCAAGGTTGATACCGACCGCCTCCATGGTAGCCTGTTGACCTGCGGGCCACCGTGAATTATGATAACACACCCGAGTACTTTGTGACGACATTCACACGGAAGGATGCCTACGTTGACCGCAGGAGGCCCTGCACCCGGTTGGAACCAAGCTTGCTGCCTATGAAGGTTACCAGCAGCGCCAAGCCTGCCACTGAAGCGTGGATAATCATGTCCAACCTGACAAACCATGACTCAGAAAAGGCTTCCTTCCGTACCAGTATAGTAGGAAGCGTCAAAAGAAGAAGAAAGACCATCACCAGAAGCATGCTGGCAAGCATAACCGTAACAAGCTTCCCGGTTCCCTTTCCTGACTTTGACGACCCGATCTCGACCCTGACAGTGAAATCGGGAAAGTAGGCATCAAGGAGAATCTGAAACGAAGCGACTGTCGCCCCTATGGATAGGCCCAGTACCAGCTCACGCCACAGGGGGTAATGAGGCAGACCGGTAAACTCAACAATCACCAGAAAAGGAAGCATCAAGACCGTACTGGGAAGCATAGCATAGACCATCTTAGCCCGGTACAGACTTACGCCGTCTGTAGGATTTGCTTGAAGCAACCAAAAACAGGGGCCTTCACGGCTCAGGGAAATGCCTCCCGTCTGAGCGCCTACCACAGCGCCCATAAGGGCAGCCATTGCCACGAACATGCCCGACATCATGCTCTTTGCCGCTTCAAAGGGCATACGTGCGCTCATGGACCCTCCGGAGCTGCTATTATAGACGAAAAACCCCAGGACAATGGCGCTTGTGGCCAGACCGTACCAAAGGACAGGGTCTCTGAAAAGCAGCCTTATATCCTTGCTCAACACCGTCCAGAATGTGCCCTGCAAACTGCGAGAGCCTCTTGTCCAGGCCCCTGCTGCCCTGCTTCCGGCGCGCCTTTTGTCTTTGATTCCGGCCTTGCCTCTTCCTGGGGCCGCAGATGATTCCTCGCCCAAACCCGACCAACCTGTAAAATACCATTTTTCAGACATCCTCACTGCCGCATAAGCAAGAACCACAGCAGAACCGGCAAGCGGCAGGGCATAGTAGACCGGGTTCACTCCGAACCTTTTCACGGTGCCCAGGATAGCGTTGACAGCCCAGGTCGTAGGAAGATACCAGGTCTTGGACAGATTCATGGACCCTATCCGCTGCAGTACGTCCATAGGGTTTCCTCCCGAGGAAAGCCTGGAGCTTAAGACCTGACTGGTAAGAACGATGAACAGGCCCAGAATAGCTCCTGCGGCAACGAATGAACGCTTGAGTTTGCTGCCCGGCAGGTACCTCATGGCTACCAGCAGTATCAATGTGACTGCCGCATGGACCATGAGAAGCAAAAGTAGAAGCGACAATGCGGCCATCAGGTAAAACAACGGCCCGGCCCGGTTAACGTAGGCCCATGCAAACCAGACAGGAAGTCCAAACACCAGTACCATAGGTGCAAGGGCGGCATAGGCGAAAAGGAATTTGGCTCCGAACACTGACTCTGCCGGAACAGGTTGGGAAAGCAAAAATCCGATATCATCGGACTCGTACAGGGTTCGGAAGGTAACCTGAAGCCCGGTAAGAAACACAAGGACCAGTACATAGATGGCCAGACCATTGAAGATGCTCACGGCCACAGCATCGGCCATGCCCGGAAGTGCGGCAAGGAAGGTCCGGAGGTAATCAAAGAGTATGTACGCCCCATAGTAGGTTCCTGCCCCCAGGGCAACGTACATGAAAACACTAATCCAAAACCGAATACTGCCCTTTTTGTCCCCTCGTCTCCCCTTGTTGAGCAGAGATTTCAGATCCATTCTCATTATCATCCAGGCATACTCCACCATAGCACCCTCTCCCGTCTGCCCAGTCATGCCGGGCTTTGAGTCTTTTCGTACCCAGGGAACTACTGTCCATGGGAGTTTTTCTCGCCCGCAGACAAATGCTTGACCAGTTCCCTGTATTCCTCGCCTCCGGTAAGTTTCAGGAAAAGATCCTCAAGAGAAGCAGCCTCTCCTTCAATGCCAGGAAGGACCCGGCTCCTCAGATCCTCGACGCTGCCTTCTGCAATCAAGCGCCCCTCTTGAATGATACCTACCCGGTCGCACATTCTC
This sequence comes from Bacillota bacterium, assembly GCA_033809515.1. GTDB lineage: Bacteria > Bacillota > Sulfobacillia > Fermentithermobacillales > Fermentithermobacillaceae > JAPXLN01. Next base: position 53,098 of record JAPXLN010000010.1, on the reverse strand, counting down.
TCAGCTATCTCCAAAATGTGGGTGGAAACAAAAACCGCCCCTCCGGCGCCGGCAACCTCCCTGAGCACCTCTTTGACCAACCGAGCGCTTTTTGGATCCAGGCCTACCGTAGGCTCGTCCAGAAACAGGGCTTTGGGTTCATCCAAAAGCGCCGATGCTATGCAGACTTTCTGTCTCATTCCATGGGAGTAGCCCCCCAGAAGCTCGTCTTGCCTGTCGCTGAGTTCAAACATGCACAGGAGCTCCTCCATGCGTTGGGCCGCCTTTTTGCGGTCCATCTTTCTCAGATCAGCCACAAACTGCAATAGCTCCCTGGCGCTAAGCTTCTCATACACGTCAGGAGTATCAGGCACGTAGCCAAGCATAGCTTTTGCCCTGACCGGGTCTTCCTGAACGTCAACGCCGCATATCCTCGCCCGTCCTGACGTAGGGGACAAAAGACCGCAAAGCATCTTGATTGTGGTGGTCTTGCCTGATCCGTTGGGCCCTAGAAATCCGAAGATCTCGCCCGGGCCAACTGATAATGTAAGGTCACGAACTGCAGTCAGCGCTCCGTAATTTTTCGTGAGTTTCTCCGCCCTGATCACTTGCTTATCTCCTCTCTCGGCTGTCTCCTCTCCGGGTTCCAAAAACGTACTCAAGGGGCAGTACGAGAAAACTCCAAAAGCGTATGATTAGAAACCCTTGCTTGCGCCGTTGCGTGCGCCGTTGCTTGTGCCGTTGCCGTCATCGCCAGCAGCTGCGGCAACGGCCGCGCTCACCGCTCTTCTTTCCTGCACTGAAGCCGGTGTCCCGGTGAAACCGGAAGCCGCCCCGGAGACATGCAAGCAAGCTGCCTCAACAACCTCACGGTACACCTCAATGGTAGAAAGAGCAATGTCATCCCAGGAGTAGTCCCTGAGGGCAACTTCCTGTGCTCTCGCAGACAAGGCCCTGCGCATAGCACTATCCCTGATCAACATCCGGATAGTGTTGCTCAGGGCATCAACGTCCCCGGGATTGACTCTCATGCCCGTTACCCGGTGGTCGATTATCTCGGCAAGCCCGCCTGCATCGCCTACGACGCAAGGAACTCCCGTGGCCATAGCTTCCAGTGCCACTATGCCAAAAGGTTCGTAGGAACTTGGGAAGCACGCCACCCAGGCCCTGGAATACAGGTCTTTCAGCCCCCGGTCATCCAGATGTCCAGGCAGGCTTACAACGTTCCCTAATCCCAGCTCATAGACTCTACGCCGGATATCATGTTCCATAGGGCCGCCTCCGGCCAGGACCAGACGGGCCCGGGGAAATTCAGCCAGCACTGAGGACATAGCTTCAACCAGGACATGAGGCCCTTTCTCGGGCACCAGCCTTCCTACAAAAGCTACCAGAGGATCGGGATCGGGGCATGGCTGCAAAGAAAACCACGCCGGGGAAATGCCGTTGGGAATCACCCGGACTTTATCCCGGGGCAGACCGAAGACCCCGCAAACCTCGTTTTGCATATATTTGCTACATGTGATAACCCGCCATGCCTCGTAGCACAAGTACCATTCTGTCTCCGAAATGTGTCTTTGCACCGCATTATGCAGGCCTTTTTGCCTGCCATGCTCTGTTGCATGAACGGTGGCCACCAGCGGAAGGTTCCATGAATGCTTCAAGGCTCTGGCGGCATAGGCGACTATCCAGTCGTGGCCGTGAATAACGTCGAACTCTCCCGCAGCAAACTCCCTGCTTGCGACCTCCATCAAGCTCACGTTGAACTGGGCGGCCCACGTCACAAAGTCAGGCGGGTTTAGCCCGTAGGGCAATGCCGGGACCACGGTTACTCCTTGATCATACCATGTTGCGTTCTTGCCCACCCCTCTGGTCAGGACGGTCACACTCGCCTCCTGGCGTGCAAGGGCCCTTCCAAGGTGGCAGACGTGCCTGCCTAGACCTCCAACGTGCTCCGGAGGATACTCCCACGCAAGCATGAGCACTTTGAGTTTCAAGTCAATCGCCTCTTTCCATTGATATGTTCAGGCCCGGCAGAACATAGTATCCTTATAGTCTCTGCCACGCTCCACGCCTGGGCGACGGCACCGCCCGGCTCAAATGGCGCATCTCCCGATGCAACTTCAAAAACAGACCCCGCGCACGGATTCCTATCAAGATCAACCAGAGTTCCTAGAAGATAGCGCCAGGTCTTAGCTGTATTCAGCCTTAGAGCTGCTGCGCTTTTGCGGTCAAGCTTGCCCATGACGTCGAAAAAGGGTCCCAGGAGCCAGGGCCATGCAGTTCCCTGGTGATAGGCAGAATCTCTCTCAAAAGGCGGACCCTTGTATCTCCCTCTGTAGCTCGGTGATCCGGGATCCAGTGTTCTGAGCCCGCGAGGGGTCAACAGTCTGTGGCAGGAGGTCCTTAGAATATCGTAAAGCGTAGAATCAGGAACGTTAAGGCCATCACAGCCTGCTGCAATCAGTTGGTTGGGCCGGATTTCTTCCACAGGCCCCGATTCATCAACCCTATCGTACAATCCGTTTCCGCGCCAGGTGAATGCCTTAAGAAACTCAGAGGCCGCCTTCTTATAAACACCGGAGTACCGGTTATAGCGTTCAGATCCTGCTTTCTTCTCCCAGTGGCTGATACATGCCAGGGCGTGAACCCACAGGCCGTTTATTTCCACAGGGTAACCCCAGCGGGGGGTTACCGGGGTGCCGTGGGCGCAAGCGTCCATCCACGTTACCTGAGACTCCCTGGTCCCGGTGCGAAGCAGGGAGCGAGAATCCATCCCGGTGCCAAAATCAGTGCCTGCCATGTAAGATTCAACTACTTCACGGACATAGGGCAGGAAGGACTTGACGAAAGCAAAATCCTCTGTGGCCTTTTCGTATTTCCTGAGAGCATCTATCATCCACAAAGACGCATCGGCCGAATTGTACGCTGCCCCACATCCTTCCACAAATCTGTTTGGTATGAGGCCTGATTCCAGAGCTTCTGCGAACCGTAGAAAGACCTCCTGGGCTTCGCCAAACCTGCCTGTACACAGAAGGAGCCCGGGCAAAGAGATGAAAGTATCTCTTCCCCATTCACCAAACCAATGATACCCTGCTATGATAGATGCCCCACTGGGACCGGTCACCACAAACTGGTCTCCGGCCAGAAAGAGACGGCCAATAAGCTTGGTCTGTCCTTTTTCTGCAATGCTGCGCCTACGGTTGAGCTCCTTCAAGCGCATTTCCTCGTAATGCTCGGAAAGACCGCTCACAAAAGAAGAGACTGTGCCCTCAGGCAGCGGACCGGCCCAGAACACAACCTGGCCCCCCGGTTCCAGTCTTACAGTAAAACAACCGGGGTTCAGGTGATCTTCTCGATCATCCAGACCACGCTCCCTCTCTGTACGATAGATCATGTTGTGATACCAGCGAGGCTCAAGAGAAAACGAAGATCCGGGACAAGCCAGGAGAATCTCACGACAAGGAGTGTGCCCTTGAAGAACCAGGGCGCCATCCAAAGGATAGAACTTAGGAGTCCACGACCCTTCTCTGGCAGTGTGATGATAGAACCTGTAGTTGCACAAGGGGCGAAGCTGCAGCGTCAGAGACTCCCCTTGCATACCCCCTTGCATACCCCTGCGCATGGCTGAAGGAGACGGACTGAGCCGGTAAACTACGAAAACGCCCCTGTGGCCTTTTGCCATCATGATCTCCCGTTCCAGAAAGTGATGTCCCGTCTTCAGTATGTAACAGGGAAAGGGCAGTGTCTTAAACGCCCAGACGTTCTCTCGCCCTTTGGGATAGACGGTGCCAGGATAACAGTTGGACGAAAGCTCCCACGTCCCCGCAGCATTACTGCACGAATCCTCAATCTTGCTAAGGGCCAGCCACCTTTCACCTGGATCGGCCCCGGCCATAAACAACCACCCATGGTACCTTCGCGTGTGAATTCCTGAAGTCGTTGAAGAGGCAAAGCCACCTAGCCCGTCAGTTTCCAGCCATTCCTGGAGAGACGGGCGTAACATGGCACCTTCCCACAGATCACCCGTTTGTGCAGCAAGATCCATGGGATCTTTTTGCCCAGGAAAGGAGGCAGGTATGCGGACCAGATGAAGACCTCCGACATACGCTGGGAAGAAAGGGGGAGGCAGATGAAAAAGGATCCCTTGCTTCAGAGGGCGTCGGCGCCATGTTTTGATGCGCTCTCACAATATTGCCCGTGCGACCTGGCAGATCTCGGGCAGTGCGTGTCTTGCTCCCTTCTCCGAGGCGAACAGACTTGCACATGCGGGTGGAGCGGGCTTTGCGTATACTCTCATTTTCTGAGCAATCAAAGCAAACCCAAACAAGGAAGAAAGGAACGCAAGGCAGAAGTTACACGGCGCATTGACCTTGAACCTACAAACACAACCGCCTTCATAGTCGACCTTCTGGTAGAGCCCCAGGTCATCCGGACCCTAACCTTCCCGGGCTCCTTTGTGCTCCTCAGGCCCCTGAAATCCACCAGCCGCTTCAACGTACCCCTGTCAGTCATGTCAGCCAGAGATTCCACAGTGACTGTGGCAGTGGAAGTCCAGGGACCTAAGACTGAAGCCTTGAACAGGGCATGCAAAGAAGGCAAGGCTGTAACCTTTTCAGGGCCTTTTTGGTCCGGAATTCAGGAGGTCGGCCGCCTGCGAAACCTGGCAGGGGGCAACATCCTGTCGGTTGCTAAGGGCATAAGCCAGGCCGCCGTCCTTCAGGCAGCTCAATACGTGAAGAGCCGCGGAGGCCATATTAAGGCGCTTCTGGGACCCGGCTCTCTAGGCCTTGTTTTTGTGGACCAAGCTCTTGAGGATACAGGCGCTATCGTTCAAAAACTGCCGCGGCAGAAGGACCACAACCTAACACACATATATACAGAACTGGCCACGGGAACCTACGATGCTGTGCTAAGCGCCGGCTCAGACAGACAGCACCGGGCCATCTTCGACCTCCTGCAATCCCTCGAAGATCCGCCTGCCTTTGCGTGGACGTCCAACCTCACTATGGTCTGCGCCGAAGGCATCTGCGGTTCATGCCTGGCAGGAGGGTTCCGGGGCTGTAAAGCTCAGCTGGTTCCCGAAGACAGTCTTGGATATTAGCCTGGATTTTTTGGGGGAGGGTTTTGAGTTGAGAAGATATCACCAGGTGGTTATTGCAGGAGGAGGCTGGGCAGGAGTCTCAGCGGCGCTGGCCTCCAAACTTACAGGTGCCGATACGGCAGTATGCGAGAGAACCGACATGCTGCTAGGCGCAGGGCTGGTAGGCGGCATAATGAGAAACAATGGCCGGTTCGTGGCTGCTGAAGAGGCACAGGCCATGGGCATAGGTCACCTTTTCACAATCACCGATAGATTGTCCAGGCACAAAGGGATTTCCTTCCCTGGACACAAACACGCAAGCCTCTACGATTCCATACTCATTGAACCGGAAGTACGCAAAGTGCTGGAGATCTACGGTATCCCGGTCTACTTCGGAAAGCGACTCACCCGGCTGAAGCAGTCAGGCGGTACAATAGAGTATCTCATTTCAGAAGACGGCGACAGATTCTACGCCAAAAGCTTCGTAGACGCCACAGGTTCCTCTGGACCTCCGGGACACTGCCAGTTGTTTGGCAACGGTTGCGCTTCATGCGTTCAAAGGTGCCCTTCTTTCGGGCCACGGGTGAGCCTTACGTCCATGATGGGCCTTCCGGAATTCATGAGCCAGCGCCGAAAAGGAAGCTACGGTGCCATGTCAGGCGCCTGCAAGATCTACAAGGATACCCTATCTTCGTCCTTGAGGGAGAAACTGAACTCAGAAGGCGCAGTCACGGTTCCCTTGCCTGACCACCTGGTTAACCGCCAAAAGCTCGATGCCAAGGTTTGCCAGCAGTACGCTCTCCCTGAATATGCCGAAAACCTGATTCTCCTGGATACGGGCCACGCCAAGCTAATGTCGCCCTATTTTCCCCTTGACAGCCTGAGGTCCATCCCGGGCCTGGAAAACGCCCGTTATGCAGATCCTCTGGCCGCAGGCAAGGGCAACTCCATAAGGCTGACTGCCGTATCTCCAAGAGACCGGACACTGAAGGTTCTGGAAACAGATAACCTTTTTGTCGGGGGCGAGCGTGTAGGCGTCTGCGTTGGCCACACAGAAGCCATAGTCACCGGGGCAGTAGCCGGTCGAAATGCAGGACAGCTAGCTCAAGGTAAGCCGTTGACCATCATCCCACCCGGCCTTGTGATAGGCGACTATATTGCTCAGACGGCCGTGGACCTAAAAGGAGAGTCTTTCGTACCCGGAGGACATGGCCTAAACGCGTCACACACTTTTGCAGGCTCAGTCTATTTTGAACGAATGCAGGCCATGGGGCTATATGTGCCTGATCCGGAGTTCATCTTCAGGCGTGTAAGAAACGCAGGAATGGAGTCGGCCTTCCTGGGTTAGGAGTCACGAGCTTCACTCCTGGATGAGAACGCATACCGGGATGCATCAGGCAATATAGCTGCGAAGATGATCACGATCCACTGGGATGCCGACAGCCTAACCGTATGAAAGAGAGAAGAGAAAACAGGCAGCTGGATGGTAACGTAAAGCACCAGCCATGACAATAGGCAGGCCCCGACCAGGTACATGTTGGAGGTAAGCCCAACCTCCAGAACAGACCTGGTTTCTGACCGGCAGTCAAAGGCGGCCACCAGCTGCACTGTCACCAAAGTGGCATAGGCCAGAGTGCATGCGGTGGCAATATCGTGGTTAGCCAGCCCGGACAGAAACAGGACAAGGGTTATGCCGCCGATGTACGTTCCGCGCAGGATTATCTTTCTCATAAGGCCGTGGGAGAACAGCCCTTCGGCCGGGTCCCGGGGTGGTCTTCTCATTAGATCCTGCTCAGGAGGGTCCACGCCAAGGGCAAGGGCAGGAAGCCCGTCAGTGACCAAATTCATCATCAGAATCTGAACAGGCAGAAGCGGCAGAGGCAACCCAAGTATGGCAGCCCCCATCATGGTGATGACCTCGCCCAGGTTACACGAAAGCAAATACCTTATGAACTTCCTCAGGTTATCGTATATAGCCCTTCCTTCTTCAACAGCTTTTACTATAGTGCTGAAATTGTCGTCCATTAGAATCATGGAACTGGATTCCCTTGCAACATCGGTGCCTGTTTTGCCCATAGAGACGCCTACAGCAGATTCCTTCAGCGCAGGCGCATCGTTAATACCGTCGCCAGTCATGGCCACAACGTGACCTGCTCTCTTGAGGTGTTTCACGATCTTCAGTTTATGGGCAGGAGATACTCTGGCAAATACCCGGCATCTATCCACTGCCTCCGCCAGACGATCCTCCCGGATTCTGTCCAGCGTCTCCCCTGTCATTCCGCTTTCCCCCGGCTGCAGTATCCCCACCTGACGGGCGACGCTCTCCGCGGTCCTCAAGTGGTCTCCCGTGACCAAAACCGGCCTTATGCCAGCTCTTTTGCACTGAGCTACTGCTTGAGGAGCTTCGACCCTGAGGGGATCTGCCATAGCCAGACACCCTACTAGAGTCAGGAAACTTTCCGGAACCGTCTCTGCGTCGTTCGAATTCCGCAGCAGAGGGCGTCTTGCCACGGCCATAACCCGCATTCCCTTGTTGGCCTGTTCTTCCACCCAGGCCTGCCAGGCCTCTCTGTCCTTTTCGCCCAGCATCAGAACCCTGTCTTCCACCATCTTTTGGGTGCATTTTGGGATAATCGTGTCCGGAGCTCCTTTTGCGCAAACCAACATCCCTTCCTTTGCACTGACCTTTATGCTCATCATGCGTCTTTCCGAGGTAAACGCCCTCTCTGCAAGCCTCGGGAACTGAGCGTCCAGCTTTACTGCGTCCAGATTGGCCTTTGCCGCACACGCCACGATGGCCTGCTCGGTAGGGTCTTCTCCTGAGGGCGAACCGGGCCCGGTCGGGTGACGGGCATCAGACGCCAGCACTGCCACACGTAGTATCTCCAATAGCCGGGGATCCTTGTGCCCATCGTTCCATGGGTGGTTCAACTCCAGGACGGGCCTAGCGTCATGACCTGCCAGGGCCACAGACACGACTTCCATCATGTTACGGGTAAGGGTTCCTGTCTTATCTGCGCAGATGACCGTCACCGACCCCAGAGTCTCAATGGCCTCAAGCTTGCGCACCACTGCGCCGTCTCTGGCCATCCTCTGCACCCCTACGGCAAAACACAGTGTGACGACTGCCGGCAAACCTTCAGGCACTGCGGCCACTGCCAGGCTGACGCCTGTAAGGAACACATCGTGAAAAGGCATACCTCGCAAAAACCCTATTACAGCCAACGCGCAGCACGTTACGGCCGAAATCGCGAGCACAGTCCTGCCCAGAGATTCCAGGCGTTTCTCCAGGGGCGTCTTCTGTCCCCGGGCCGTTGACACCATCAGCGCAATCCGGCCCATTTCAGTATCCATAGCTGTAGCAGCCACCACAGCGACGCCCTCGCCCCGGGTCACAAGGGTGCCTGCATACACCATGTTTCTTCTTTCGGATAGGGGAGTATGTTCCAAAAGGGTGAGTGAAGCATCCTTGCCAACCGGCATAGACTCACCCGTCAGGGCGGCTTCTTCCACCTGCAAAGACCTGGAGAGCAGCAATCGCCCATCGGCAGCCGTTCTCACGCCGGGCCTGAGCACAAGGATGTCGCCGGGAACCACCTTTTCCCGGTCGATCTCTGTCTCCTTTCCGCCCCGGATAACCGTTGTACGAGGCGGAGCGTAGTCTTCCAAAGCTTCAAGAGCCCGCTCGGCCTTGGCTTCCTGAAGAGCTCCCATACCGGCATTAATGGTAACGATGAAAAGGATCACTCCGGCGTCAATCAGTTCGCCCATGGCCACCGAGATCGCAGTGGCAAACAACAGGGTAAGGACCATAGGGTCGGCGAACTGACAGAAGAAGGCCCACAAAGCACCGGGCCTTCTGTGTCTGGCTACCTTGTTAGGTCCGGTTCTGGCCAGCCTTTTGGCAGACTCCCTTTTTGACAGGCCGCCGCTGGTAACGCCGAAATGCTCTAGAACGTCCGCGGCGGGCATTGAGTGCCAATTTTGCTGCAATTGCCTAGCACCCTTTCGCGCAATAGCTTTGCCTCACAATCTTTATGTGACAAAGCCTCGCAAAAGTCCAAAAGGGAATCTGGCTTGCCGCCTACCTGCGAACCTGCCGGGGACCTGCTTAGCCCCTACAAGCACGGAGCCTTGCCGGCCGGAGCGTACCTGCGGACCTGCAGATAGCTCACGGGGGCGGGGTTGTCGCGTGCCATACAGAGACCTTGGAGCCGCCCTACAGGGAACTTCCTTCTCCAACATAAGAAAGAATCCTGAGACCGTTCAAGGTCACAATGACTGAGGCGCCTGAGTCGGCCAGAACCGCTACCCACAAGGGAAGGATTCCTCCCAGGACAAGGGCCAGTGCACCGATTTTCAGAGCCACCGAAAAGGCTACGTTTTGAAGGATGAGCTGCCGGCTTCTCCTTCCGAGCCCGATGGCCCACGGGATCTTGCGAAGATCGGGCTTTACGAGAGCTACGTCAGCGGTCTCCATGGCCACTTCGGCCCCTCCTGCAACTGCTATGCCTACGGTTGCTGCCGCAAGAGATGGGGCGTCGTTGACTCCGTCGCCTACCATGGCGCAATACTGGTAGTCGTTGACCAGGGCTCTTATGGCCTGTTGCTTCTCTTCGGGCAGTAGGCCTGAATCAAAGGAGTCCATGCCCACCTGAGTAGCTACGGCTGATGCGGTCAGATGGTGGTCTCCTGTAAGCATTGTGAGGGAAACGCCCTGCTTTCTCAAGCGGTCAAAAGCTGCAGATGATTCGTCTCGCACTGCATCAGACAACCCGATGAAACCCAGCAGGCTGTCTTCTGTGCCTATGATGACCACAGTCTGACCGTCTCTGCGAGCCGATTCAGCCTGGTGGGACAAGGCATCCGGTATGGAGATCCCTGCTTCTTCAAAGAGAACCGGGCTGCCGGCGTAGACCTTCTTACCGCCGGTGACGGCCACGGCGCCTTTTCCCCTCAGGGACTCAAAGCCTTCTGCGGCGGGAAGATCCAGTCCTAGTTCGTTTGCCCGCAACACTATTGCTTTGGCCAGAGGATGCTCGGAGTTTGCTTCCACTGCCGCTGCAAGGGCCAGCACCCGGTCTTTGCCTTTGTATGCTATCTGCGTTGCCGGTTGTTCTGCCGGTTGTTCTGCCGTCTCGTTGACTACAACAGACGCCACTGACATCTTGCCCTGGGTGATGGTGCCGGTCTTGTCAAAAGCCACTGCCCTGACTTTTCCCAAGTCTTCAAGGTGAACTCCTCCCTTGATGAGGACTCCGTTTCGGGCTGCTGTCGCAATCCCTGCAACTACGGTCACCGGCGTCGATATCACCAGGGAGCACGGACAGGATACTATTAGCACAGTGAGACCCCGGTAGAGCCAGGGGCGAAACTCAAGGCTAAAAACAAGAGGCGCGAGAAAACCTACAGCTACAGACAAGACTATCATGGCGGGAGTCCAGTACCCTGCGAAAGAGTCAACCAGCCGCTGGGACTTGGCCCTTTTTGATTGAGCTTCTTCCACCATAGCGATGATGCGATCTACGGTGGTGTCGCCTGCGGCCCTGGTTACCTGGACTTCCAGCGGGCCTTCTCCGTTCAAACTGGCCGCATACACTGTGCTGCCCGGGACTTTATCCGCAGGAAGAGGCTCGCCGGTAACGTGGGACTCGTTGACCGCTGACTCGCCCTTGATCACCAGTCCGTCGGCAGGGATCTTCTCTCCAGGCAAGATCAGAAGAAGGTCTCCGGGAATGAGCTTCTCAGCGGGAATCTCAACCAGATCCTCCCCGCGTTTGACCCTGGCGTTTTTGGGGGTGAGGCTCATGACATCCCTTATAGACTTGCGCGCCCGCTCGCCTGCCTTTTCCTCGAGATACTCGCCGACTGAAAACAAGGTGAGAACCGCTGCTCCCTCAGCCCATTCCCCAAGCAGCAGGGCACCTGCGCCGGCTATGGTCGTAAGCAGGTTGATGTTGGCTCCCCCTCCATGCAGAAGGCCTGCAAACCCGGCTTTTGCCACGGGGAAGCCTGCTATGGCTGCGGCAGCCATGAAAATGACCGGGTACATGGGGAGATCCGCCTTCCTAGCAACGAATCCCAGGATTATGCCAACGATGCCCAGGAGAGGCGGCAGCATATGGCTTAAGGGGACGCCGTCTTCTTCATGGTCGTAGAAGGTTATGCTGTGGTCATGGGAGTGGCCGTGATGGCCACCGCATGCGCATCCGGCGCTGTGCTCGTGTCGGTGGTCGTCTTCATGCGCATGGTCATGTTCGTGCGCATGGTCGTCATGGCCCTGGCCGTGGTCGCGCTCATGGTCGTGAGCGCTCCGGCGGTATGTGTCTTCGGTCCTTTCCTTCATGCTCCCCGTCCTCTCCCGGCAAGCACCTTCCGGGTCCTCACCCACATTGCCCAGCCTAAGGGTGGCTTGCGTGCTTGAAAGCTTCCTGAAGAAGGTGCTCTACGTGTTCATCGTCTAGCTCATAGCAGATCCTCTGGCCCTGTCTCTGGCTCTTAACGACCCTCATAGCTCTAAGCAGCCTCAGGTGATGGGATACATTGGATACGGAGGAATTCAGAATATATGCCAAGTCGTGAACGCAAAACTTGCCCTGAGACAAAAGATACAGAAGAGACAACCTGGTCTCATCACCCATAAGTCTGAACACCGATGCAAGGTAGTCAACAGGGGGAATCCTGCTTCTCCAGCCCTCTAAGTCCTTACATTCAACCGCATGAGGCGTGCAAGTATCCATTTCCTCTGACACCTCTGCAAACACCCCCCCCCGCTTACTATTGATCATATATTCAACTATGCAAATCCTGATTCCTCCCTGCTCTCATACATCCGAGCATCTTTTCGGACAAGTTGTGCCCTCAGGCACAACTTTCCAAATACCCCGCAACCCCTCAACGTGCCGGGCCTGTTCAAATGGCGCGCTTACTGCCTTTCCAGGACCATCCCCATACCCATGCCGCCTCCAATGCAGAGGGTGGCAAGACCGAACTCAGCTTCACGTTTCTGCATCTCGTGGATAAGCGTTACGAGTATCCGGGCGCCACTAGCTCCAATTGGATGCCCCAGGGCAATGGCCCCACCGTTAACGTTAACCTTTGAGGGATCCCATCCCATTTCCTTCTCAACAGCCAGGCTTGTGGCAGCGAAGGCCTCGTTTGCCTCAATAAGGTCCACCCGGTCAAGCTTAACGCCGGCCTTGGCCAATGCTTTCTTCGTTGCCCCTATAGGGCCTATACCCATTTCCGCAGGATCGACTCCTACCGAGGCGTAGGATCTTATGGTCGCCAGGGGAGTAAGCCCCAGTGAAGCAGCTTTTTCACCGCTCATTATGCACACACACGCTGCTCCGTCGTTAATCCCCGAAGCGTTGCCCGCGGTTACGGTTCCTCCCTGCTTGAAAGCGGGTGCCAACCTTGCCAGCTTTTCTGCGGCAGTGCCGAACCTTGGGTGTTCATCCTGTGAGAACATGAGTGACGGACCTTTCCTTTGAGGGATTTCTACAGGCACAATCTCGTCTTTGAACCTCCCTGAGGTGATAGCTTGTTCTGCCTTATTCTGACTCAGGGCGGCAAACTCATCCTGCATGTCCCGGGTGATACCCCACTTCTCGGCCACGTTTTCCGCAGTCATCCCCATGTGTACGCCGGTGATGGCACACCAAAGCCCTTCGTTGATCATTGAGTCAACAAGGGTTGAATGCCCCATTCTGTACCCGTACCGCGCCTTTTGTACCAGGTAAGGGGCCATGTTCATGCTCTCGGTTCCACCGGCCAAAACCACGTCTGCGTTCCCGGCTGCTATGGCCTGAGCAGCCAGTGCTATAGCTTTCAGACCCGAACCGCATACCTTGTTCACAGTCATGCAAGGAACCTCGACGCCAAGCCCTGCCCTAAGGGCGGCCTGTCTGGCTACGTTCATGCCCTGGCCGGCCTGAAGAACGTTTCCCAGTACCACCTCGTCAACTACGCCGGGCTCAAGCCCGGTTCTCTCCAAGGCGGCTCTGACCGCCAGAGCCCCCAACTCCACAGAGCTCAGCTGCGACAGAGTCCCACCGAAAGAACCTATGGCAGTGCGAACAGCGCTCACAATCACTGCTTCCCTCATGTTTACCCTCCCCAGGCAGATTTCCGGCAAACTCTTGCCGATCCGCCTATTCTGCCTGTCGCGCGAAAATCCCTTTTGCCCCGTCAGGGAAGGTACAAACCGCATTTTTCCTAAAAAGGTGGTGGATTGGGGTGAGGTACGCCAGGGAAGCTAGAACCCGCCAAATAGGTGGCGTCCACTCTCTTGAACAGCCCTGTACCTTATTGAGAATGGACGCCACTCATATATTGGATCGGTCAATGCCCTTTTATTCACCCTGTCTAGGTTTTTTCTAGGTCAAAATACTCTGCACAAGCAAAAGAATGTCAGAGGCTCAGGCAGGCAATACTGAGTCACAGTGCCTAAACAGGTCTTGGGGGGGAAACTGCATAACATGGAAGCTATAACGAGTCGTTTGGGACGCCTGGAGGATCTACCCAGTTCTCTTGAAAGCAGAATCTCTCGACTGGTGGAAGATGCAGGACCTCTGAGTCCAATCATAGACTACCTTATGCAGACCAAGGGCAAACGCCTGCGTCCCCTCTTAACCATATGGACAGCCAAGGCTTGCAGCAAAACGTTCAACACGAGCCCCGACGCCCGTGCTCTTTGTGACGTTGCAGCTGCTATCGAACTGGTTCATATGGCATCTTTGGTTCATGACGACGTCATTGACGAGGCCCGAGAACGGCGGGGCATGCCTACCGTTCACCTTATCTGGGGACTGCACTCGGCAATCCTTGCTGGGGATTACCTGTTCACCAGGGCCAACAAAGTGGCGCTAAACTATTACGCTCAAGGAATACCCGCCATCTTGAACCAGGCCATTGAGCTTGTGTGCGAAGGTGAAGTCGCCCAGGATAACCGTCTGTTTGACCCTGCGGTTACCAGAGAGGACTACATCAGCCACATATCCAAAAAGACTGCAGCCCTAATAGGCGCAGCCTGCCAAGCAGGAGCTGCTATGGCGCAAGCTCCTCCTCAAGCACAGGAGAGTTTGCTCAGGTTCGGCATTGAGCTGGGATGCGCCTTCCAGATCATCGATGACATAATTGACCTTACGTCGGACCCGGCTGTGTCGGGGAAGGAATGGTGCAACGACCTCAAACGCGGCGTGCTGACACTGCCGCTCATATTCGGCCTGGAGAGTGAGGCTGGTAGTCTCATCAGGCAGGCCTTTGCGAAAGGCTTCGTTTCAGATGAAGTCGCCCAGGAGATCTGTTCAAGACTTAGGGCAACTGGATGCATAGACCGGGCCCGTGAGACAGCTGCGAGGTTCGCCGCCATGGCAGAGTCAAGGCTTGATCTCCTGGCCTCATCCCCCGAAGCGCTAGTACTCCTTGACATAGTACACCGGGCTTGCCGGCGCCTGGCTTAACCCGAGGTTGTCATCTGCGCCGGGGCGGTTTTGCCGGATACCAAACAGATCCGGTGGAGTTGCTCGTCGGTCAGATCATCCGCCAAAGAGCTAGTGAAACGAGTCGTTTTCCGGGGGACTGGAAGAACTCGCTGGAAGTTTGAAGGTGAACGTGCTGCCTCCGCCTACGGCAGTCTCGACCCATATGCACCCACCGTGGGACTCTACGACCATCCTGGTTATGTACAGACCAAGCCCCAAACCCTGAAAGCGTCTGGCTACCTCAGAGCGGTAGAACCGGTCGAAGACCCGGGGCATATCCTCAGGCAGAATTCCCATGCCGGCGTCAGTGACCGACACGTAGACCCATCCATCTGCAAACCACGCCCTCACCCAGACAGGCGTGTCAGGCTCAGAAAACTTGAGCGCATTCGCAATGAGGTTTGCCACAGCTCGTTGCATTCGGCTGTGGTCGAGCAAGATCACCGGAAGGTCAGGCGCAACGTCGCAGTGAATCCTGCTGGCACCTTCAAGCAAAGACATGCGCTCCACAAGATCCGTCACGAGCTCCTCCACATTCATAGGGACCCTGTGCAGAGCCCTAGGATCGCTGTCCAGACGCATAGAAAAGAGAAGATCGTCAAGCATCTGCGACATCTGCCGGGCAGTCTTCAGTATAACCTCCATTCCCCTGACCGCCTCAGAATGCTCTTTTTCGGAACGAAGCCTCCGGTAAAGCAACTGAGCTTGCGCACTGATAACAGCCAGAGGACTCCGCAAATCGTGAGAAGCCGCCCAGATCAGGTCATCGCGCTCTTCCTCAAGCTCGCGCAACCTGGTCACATCGTGCAAACTTACTACGGCCAGAGGTTCTTGCCCATGTTCGTATACAGGCGCTACGCTGACCAGAATCCGAAAAGAGCTTCCCCCGCCAGTCCGAAACACATACTCCTCATTCCGAATCCTCTCCCCGCGAAAAACCCTATGGCACGGAGTCTTCTCCGGCGGTACGGGCCTCCCGTCAACGTAAAACAACTGCCACAGGGCGTGCCACCGTTGATATAGAGCTGCCCCCTGATTGAGTCCGGTCTCAGCAAACTCCCGCCCAGCCCGGTTTGCCAGGACAATATGCCCGGATCCGTCTATTACGATGACCGGGTCTTCAATGTTGTCCAGAATCTCAAATAAAGTCTCCGCGCTGTTGTATGCCGGAGAGATACTGAAACTCTGTTGGGGATGAGTTTCTGTGTACTGACCTTCACTGGACCTTACGACGGCAACCCGCTCTTCATCCTCAGGCAATGAGCTAATCATCCAGCTCTCCCTCTTCCCTGTACTCCAATAGGCCCGCGGACGTGGTCTCATTTCTCTGATTCAACGGAATAATCATGAAATCCTGCCAGAATTCCGATTTTCCTCAAAAAGGCAATTTCCCAGGGGATAGCCTTCACTGCCGGCCGGGAAGTCTCCTTCGCACCGGGAACCCTGGTTCACACAGAATACCTACCCAGGGCAAGTACAGTCATGTTCCCAACCGACTGCAATCTTGACGGCTTGGGGCCTGCGGCAGCCCCCCGCCCGGGAACAACACCAGCCCAGGGAGTCTTTCAGACCGGCGGATGAGCGCGGCAAGGCAGGCGCCATGCACGGCAAAGTATCCACCCTGAGTACCCATCCCGAGTGCCCACCCGGAGTATCCATGCCTTGGGCCCGAATCACGGACCTGGCACGATTCTTGCAAGACATATGTAAGGAAGGCTCATAAGAGCCAGGTACACCTTCAGAAAGGAGGACCTCACGTGTCAGAAATGCTTGAGGAGTTGACTCAAGGACACCTTTTCATCGATCCCGACGTTGACAAAGCCAGGCAAGTCTTCAGAGCAAAGTCCAAGGCTCTCACAGACAAGATGACCACGGTCAAGGACGCAGTATCCAGACTCCTTAATGACGGAGACTACGTAGCTATAGGAGGCTTCGGCACAAACCGCATACCCACGGCAGCCCTCCACGAAATACTCAGGCAGGGCAAAAAGGATCTGGGGCTTTCCGGACATACTGCAACCCATGACTTTCAGATCATGGCAGCAGGCGGCGCAATCAGCCGGGTGGACGTTGCATATGTAATAGGTCTGGAGGCAAGAGGACTCTCACGGGCTGCCCGTCGCCTTTTCGAAGAGGCCCGGATCGACGTTTGCGAGTGGACCAACGCTGCCCTGGCCTGGCGCTACAGAGCGGCAACCATGGGCGTCCCATTCTTACCTGCCAGAGTCATGCTGGGCACCGACACCATGCGTTACAGCGCAGCCAAAACCATAACGTGCCCGTACACAGGCAAAAAACTTGCCGCCATACCCGCCCTGTACCCTGACGTTGCCATTATCCACGTTCACAGGGCCGACAAATACGGAAACTGCCAAATTGACGGCATTACCGTGTCCGACTTTGACCTCGCAAGAGCGTCCAAGAAAGTGATCATAACCGCTGAACACATCGTAGACATAGAAGAAATCCGGAAATCGCCGTCCCATACACTGATACCGTTTTTCTACGTAGACGCAGTCTGCCACGTCCGTTACGGCAGTTACCCCGGCAACATGCCCTACGAATACTTCTCCGACGAAGACCATCTCAGGGAATGGCTCACAGCTGATTCCAAACCCGAGACTCTGAAGCCCTTCCTCGACAAGTACATTTACGGCGTAGAGAGTTTCCCGGAATACCTGGAGCTTTGCGGAGGCGAGGCCAGGATGAAGCATCTCCGCAGCCTCGAGCTCCTTGAAGGAGGGTCAGCAAATGGCCGCCAATGAGACCTATAACCCCATGGAACTCATGATCTGCCTGGCCTCCAGGTACCTGGAGGACGGCTCCGGCGTAGTCGTAGGAACCGGAGCTCCCTGCGCCGCCGCCATGCTGGCGCAGAAAACAAGCGCTCCCAACATACTCATACTCTTCGAAGCCGGAGGCATCGGGCCCCTGCTTCCCACCATGCCCATATCCGTAGGCGACTCCAGGACCTTTCACAGAGGCATCATGGCATCCAGCATGCTCGACGTCATGGACGCCTGCCAGCGAGGGGTCATCGACTACTGCTTCCTGGGCGGCGCCCAAATAGACATGTACGGCAACATAAACTCCACTGTCATAGGCGACTTCAGAAAGCCAAGAGTCCGCTTTCCCGGTTCCGGCGGCGCCAACGACCTGGCATCCTTGTGCTGGAGAACCATGGTCATCACCCCTCATGACCCCAGGCGATTCGTAGAGAAAGTAGACTTCATCACCAGTCCGGGATACCTGACAGGCAAAGGCGCCCGTGAAACGGCCGGACTTCCGCCTGGCACAGGCCCTTACAAGATAGTCACCAATCTATGCATCATGGGATTCCACGAAGAAAGCCGCCGGATGATGGTAGAATCCATCCACCCCGGAGTCACCCGGGAGGACATCATCGCCGCCACCGGATTCGAGCTTCTCTGGGCAGACGAGGTAACCGCATCCCGCCCTCCCAGCGAGACCGAACTGCGCATCCTCAGAGAAGAAGTGGACCCCCTGCGATACATCATAGGCCGTCAGGCAGGCTAGGTCACCGGTACAGGTCGCAGATGCAGGTCGCAGAAAAGGGCCGGAGTTCATGTTGAAGGAACCGTGCACGTGAGGACGAGACAGCACAGGCAGCCAGGGGGCCGGCAAAGCCAGGGCAAAGCCGGGGCCGGGCGTTTCTGCAGGAACTCTCACCGGGACGGCGAAGGGTTCTTCCGGAGGTGAAAAGCAGTGCCTAGGTCCCGTTACCTGCTGTTCCAGAAGGCTGAAGCTGCCCTCATCGATGAGAAAGCAGACAAGCTTTTCGGCATTGCCAGGCTCCTTGATAATCACCTGGCCCACGGTTTCGGCGAGGTTGCGGCGCAGGCGGTGCCGGCCCCTCAGACCCGGCAGGAAAAGGTAAAGGCTTTGAACACGGCTCTTTCACCATTTACAGATTCGGTAGCTTCGTCCTATCAGGGGGTAGGGGCCGGGTACTACTCCAGGGATCTCCGGGCGATTTTGACCTACGGCCCCAGCGACGAGTTCGGGTCCAAAGTAGGAATTGACGTTGGCCCGGACCATATGGGATGGCAGGCCATGGAAACCGGCAAAGAGATCATGGCCGTAGGTTCCATGGTACGCGGGGAAATCATGAACTGCGTGAGGCCTCTGGTGCGGAATGGAAAGGCCATAGGTTTTGTCTGGGCCAACGAGACCCTGGCCCACGTTTACGGCCAGATAAACATGGGAGCCCGGAAGGTGTTTTTCAGCCAGGACGTAGAACCCCTTTTGGGGCTGACCGGGCTCCTTCTCTTCTCCTCCCGGCTGCTTATGACTGATATAAGTCTCGACGAATTCGCCCGGTACCTGCGTCTTTTCCTTAATAGCTTGAGTCTGGGCGTAATACTGGCCGGACCGGATCAGACGATTGTGTTTGCCTCTCTGGGTACAGAAGACATTCTGGGCCGAGACCCTTCCATGCTGACAGGACGGGACCTGCGCCGGACCTTGCAGGGGTCAGGAATCGATCCTGTGCTTGCCCTGGACGATCCCAGAAATGGGGCGAGAAACAGGTGGGCGACCCTGACCATGCCATGGCGTGTCAGGACAAGGCATATCACCATGTTCTCCACCGAGATCGAAACTGTAGGAGGTACAGGGACCCTCCTTATCCTTGAAGACCTTGAAGAAGCCCGCCAGCAGGAGGAAAGGCTGCACAAGGCTGAGAGTTTGGCGGTCCTGGGGGAACTTGCAGCTTCCATCGCTCACGAGATCCGGAACCCTCTGACGGTGGTCATGGGCGCGGCCAGTCTCCTTCCGGAAAGGCTCACCGACAAAAGCTTCCTGACCACGTTTTCCCAGGTGGCCCTGAAGGAGCTATGCAGGGTTAATCAGACGGTGGAATCTCTCTTGAACTTCGCTCGGTTTGCCCATCCCCGGGCAGCCCCCCTCAACGTTGCTGCCGCTGTACGCCGGGCCGCCGCCGTCATAGAAGGATACGCTTCCCTGAACAATGTCAAAGTAGAGGTGCGCTGCCAGGAACCTTTGCCCCTTGTCCAGGGGGACATGGATCACCTGGTACAGGCCTTTCTCAACCTTATGCTAAACGCCGTCCAGGCAATGCAAGGCGGAGGAACCTTGAGCATCCATGTTGCCCGGGACCAGAGCAAGCATGTACAGGTCTCCATCAAAGACACAGGCCCGGGAATCCCGAAAGACATTGAAGACAAGGTGTTCAACATATTCTTCACCACCAAAAAGGACGGGACCGGCCTGGGACTGCCTCTTGTGCAAAGGATCATCGACGAACAAGGCGGCCTCATTAGCTTCAAGACCCAAGAGGGCGCAGGAACAACCTTCACAGTGGACCTGCCGGCTATGGAGACCAAGCGGGAGGAGAGTTTGCGTGCGACGGATACTTGTAGTAGACGATGAGCCAAACATGCCGTGGCTCTTTCGGGAGCTTTTCCGGGAAGACCACATTTTCTCTGCAGATTCAGGCGATTCTGCCCTGAGGGTTCTTGCGGGAAATGACATAGACCTGGTTATGCTCGACCTTCGCCTGCCGGGCAAAGACGGCATCCGGGTCCTTGAGTCTATGAAAAACATTGCTCCTGATGTGCCAATTATCATGATGACTGCTTACGGCGACGTCAAAACCGCAGTGCAAGCAATGAAACTAGGCGCCCACGACTACATAGCCAAACCCTTCGACAACGAAGAGGTCAGACTCATTGTCGAAGGGGCCCTTCGCTACACAGGACTCACCAGAGAAGTCTCTCGCCTGAAACAGGAGCTTCAGGAGAAATTCCATGTCAGGAACATTGTGACCGTTTCCCCTAAGATGCTGGAGATATTCCCTCTCATCGAGAGGATTTCGCCTACAGACGCTTCTGTTATGATCCAGGGCGAAAGCGGCACAGGCAAGGAACTGGTGGCAAAAGCTATTCACTACGCGTCTGGGCGCAAAGACAAAGCTTTTGTTCCGGTGAACTGTGCGGCCCTTCCTGAGCAGCTCCTGGAAAGCGAGCTTTTCGGCTACGAGGAAGGCGCCTTTACAGGCGCAAGGACCAGGAAGCCAGGCAAACTGGAAGCAGCTGACGGAGGCACTGTCCTTCTGGATGAGGTGGCGGATCTTCCCCCGGCTGTACAGCCCAAGATACTTCGGGTTCTTGAGGATAAGATCATCGAGCGCCTGGGGAGCACCCGCAGGTTTCCTGTGGACATCCGCATCATAGCGGCAACCAACAAAGACCTCTGGAGCCAGGTGGAAAAAGGCCTTTTCCGAAACGACCTTTACTTCAGGCTGGCAGTCATTCCCATAGTCATACCGCCTCTTCGAGAACGTCCAGAGGATGTGCCGGTCCTTACGGCCTATTTTCTGAACGAACTCACCCGGAGCCGGGAAGGGCGCTCCCAGGACGGGCGTTCTGACTTTCCCCGGGAACCGCCCTACATTACGGCTGAAGCCATGGAACTTATGACATCGTACGATTGGCCGGGAAACGTGCGGGAACTGAAAAACGTAGTTCAGCAGCTTATTCTTCTGGCGGGAGAAACCCGCATTGAACCTAAGCACCTGCCCTTGAACATACAGAAGGCTACCAGGCCGACCAAGGCCATGCCATCTTTTTCCGGAGCCAAAGGCCAAAGGGAGGAAGTAAGCCTGAAAGAAGAAACCAGGGAGCTGACCGGTAGCCACGAAGCTGCCAGGATCCAGGAAGCTCTCAGGGCCACAGGCGGAAACCGCACTGAAGCTGCCAAGAAGCTGGGCATATCCCGCCGCTGGCTTCAGGTGAAGATCAAGCGTCTGCGTGAACTGGGGTACGATCTCTAGACACCTAAGGGGCCTCAGGTATCCCGGGTTCCTCAGGCGCGCTTACGAGTATGCCATTTCCATGCGCTCTCAACTATCTCTTCAAGAGACGAACACAGAGGCTCCCAGCCCAAGACCTCTTTAGCCCTGTCATAGGAAGCTACCAGGACAGCAGGGTCGCCTTCACGCCTGGGACCTATAACGTAGGGGACCTCCGCACCGGCAATCTCGTTGACAGCCTTGATGATCTCCATAACAGAAAAGCCAACGCCGGTTCCAAGGTTCAAGCCGGTAGTCTCAGCTCCTGCATCCAAAGCTTCAAGGGCCAGAATATGGCCTCTTGCAAGGTCAACCACATGAACGTAATCCCGAACAGGCGTCCCATCAGGAGTCGGATAGTCGCTTCCAAACACTGTGATTGGCTTCCGGCAAACGGCCGCCTGGATCACCAGGGGAATCAGATGGGTCTCAGGATCATGGTCCTCGCCTATGCGTCCGTGAAAGCTTGCCCCGGCGGCATTGAAGTAGCGAAGGGATATGGACCTCAGCCCGTACGCCCTGGAATACCAGCCCAGGACCTTCTCAAGAAAGGCCTTGCTTTCGCCGTAGGGGCTCACCGGGAAAAGAGGGGCGTCCTCTGTTAACGGCACGCGCTCAGGCTCTCCGTAGACCCCTGCCGACGATGAGAAGACCATTTTTCTGACTCCGGCCTTGATCATGGCAGATAAAAGCCTTAGCCCGCCTCCGACGTTTCTCAAAAAGTACTTTTCAGGATCTCTGATTGACTCTCCCACAAGGCTCTCGCCGGCAAAATGCACGACGGCGTCAAATCTATTGGATGCAAACAGATCCTCCAGAGTTTTTTCATCCTCAAGGCGCCCTGTGACTAAAGGGACTCCCGGAATGTGTTCTCTGTGTCCCCGGGATAGATCGTCGTACACGGTAACCCTGTAACCTGCAGAAATCAGCGCCTCAACCGTATGAGATCCGATGTAGCCTGCACCGCCTGTTACCAAAACCTCAACAGACTGCTTGGAGCTATTGCGGATATGACCGGCAGGTCCATCTAGAGAAGCAGTCAACGGAATCCTCCCCTTTGACCGGAACTGCATTTTTCAACATCATATCACTTTGCGCCGCTTCTTTGCCCTGCGGCCAGGAGGACAATGGGTGCACTGTACTCAGTAACCGCATGCATACGCCATGAGTAAGATATTACGTTTACTGCACGAATCCAATGCCGAAAGGAGTTGGTTCTCCTTCATGAACTCCTTGTGGAAACAAGTCCTGGCCTCGTTAGGCCTGGCCTTGGGGCTCAGCATTGACAGCGGGCTGGTAGGTGTGGTCTACGCCGCCCGAAAAGTGAGCATCCCTCCGCTTTCACTTACACTGGTCTCTCTGGCCACCGGCATCCTCATGCTAGTGCCAATGACTGCCGGTGAAATCGTGTCCCTGCTGGTCCCCCCCGGTCTGGCACACATACTGGGAGGTACCATCATATTGCTCATGGGGCTTTGGCAGTTTTGGCGCGGTTGCGTTGAAAAGCCCCAAAGGATCTGGACTTTGCCCTGCCCTAACACCTATGCATCCGGCACACAGGACGACCCCGTCACCCATGTTGACCTGGTCAAACAGATTGTCAGGGCGCCTGTCCTTGCCGATCAGGATGACTCGGGCGTAATCGATGTTCGTGAATCGGTATTGCTCGGCCTTGCCCTTGGCATAGACGCCCTAACGGCAGGTTTCGGAGCGTCCCTGACCGACTTCTGGTGGATGGTAATCCCGGTGGTATCTGTGTGCTCTCCCCTGTTTCTATTGCTGGGCAGCTGCCTTGGCAACCTCCTTAACCTTGACCGGCTCGTTCCACGATCCGGGATCCTGACAGGTACAACCCTGATGATTGTGGGGCTCCTGAAGATCAAGGGGTGCCTGTGATCAGGTGGTGAATCGACCATCTGATGATATAATGTTACAAAATGACGAGCTGCTCCGAGCCTAAAAGCCTAAAGGTCGCTTGCCCATGGCTTCGGGCCGGTAGGGTGAGCCTGGAAACGGCCTCGCCTCCCATCTTTGGAAAGGAGCACGCGGCTTGTGCGCACAAGACTGTGCGTGTAGCTTGCTATTACTGCCGCAGAACCTCCTGAGCGCCTGAAGATGGGCGCTCATGGCGTCAGGAGGGGCTAAATGCAAGACTTTTTCAGACTCACAAGCGTAGAAGAGGCCAGGAAAGCTCTTCTGTCTGCATGGAGCCCCGGACCTTTGCCTGTGGAGAAAGTGCCCCTGCATAAGGCCCTGGGACGCATGTTGGGAGTTAGTATCACAAGTCCGGAGAATGTTCCCCCCTATGCACGCTCAACTATTGACGGATACGCAGTAGTGTCAAAGGACACCTTTGGAGCTTCTGAGTCTATGCCTGCCATGCTGACCGTCCTTGAAGAGATCCCTATGGGTGCCATGCCGTCGAACAAAATAGACCAGGGCCAGACTTCCGGGATCCCCACAGGAGGCGCATTGCCTGGTGGAGCTGATGCGTGTGTTATGGTGGAGAACACATCAGCCCTGGACGAGAACACAATTCTTGTGTTTAGCCCTGTTTCTCCCGGGGAAAACGTGGTCAGGCAAGGCGAGGATGTACGCTGCGGAGAGCTTCTTCTGCAAGCCGGCCACGTACTCAGGCCCTGCGACATAGGAGCTTTGGCCGCCCTTGGCATTACATCCGTTCCCGTCCTGGTCAAGGTAAAAATAGCGGTGATTTCCACAGGCGATGAGATCATTGACCCTTCGGAGACTCCCTTGCCCGGTCAAATTCGCGACATTAACACATACTCACTGTCATCTGCAGCAGAGTCTACAGACGCCCAGGCTCTCGCTTTGGGGATATCTGAAGATACTTACTCGAGCCTCAAGAACCTGGTGGAAAAAGGGCTTGAGCAAGCTGACATAGTTGTCGTCTCAGGCGGAAGTTCTGTGGGAACCCGAGACGTAGCAGTGCAGGTCATCTCAGATCTGGGGCCGCCCGGCGTTCTGGTGCACGGCATAGCTATCAAACCAGGCAAGCCTGTCATACTTGGTCTTTGCCGCGGAAAACCAGTGTTTGGCCTGCCCGGCCACCCTGTATCTGCGCTGCTGGCCTTTGATCTGTTTGTCCGGTTTGCCGTTGAATCCATTTACGAAGCCTCCCACGTAAGGCCAATCTCCGAAGATGCATGGGTTCAGGCGAGAATCTCAAGGAGCATGGCTTCTTTTCCCGGGCGAAAAGTTATTGTTGAGGTGCAGCTGCGTCATGACCAAGGCCAGGTGTGGGCAGACCCTGTTTTGGGCCGATCCGGGCTCATATCCACGCTTGTCAGGTCAGACGGCCAGGTCACCATCCCTGCAGACTCTGAAGGGATCATGCAGGGAAGCCAGGTTTGGGTGAAGGTGTCTCGAGGTCACAGAGTTTTGTCCTCGTTTCGCAGGATACTCACGGTGGAGGGAAACAAGCCATGAGCGGAAGAGACCATACAGGACGAACAGTGTTCCTAGAAAACATCCCATTTGAAGAAGCGAAGCGCGCGTTTCTCAATGCCTTTTGCTTGTACGGTGAAGGACCCGGGTTTGAGGAGACTCTCCCTGTCACTGAATGCCTTGGCAGAGTCCTGGCGCAACCTGTTTTTGCCCGGCTGTCGTCGCCCCATTATCATGCCGCAGCCATGGATGGCGTAGCTGTGGATGCCCAGGCGACCTTCGGCGCCCGGGAAAGGGAACCTGTAACGCTTGAGATCGACAAAACCGCTTTCTGGGTGGATACAGGCGACATGCTCCCCGCCGGGACTAACGCCGTAATCATGGTCGAACACCTTCACCGCTTTGGCGAGGGCCTTCTGGAGATAATCGCGCCTGTGGCACCCTGGGAAAACGTAAGAGTCTACGGAGAAGACATAGTTGAGACCGAGCTCATACTTCCCTCAAACCACCTTCTGAGACCCGTGGACCTGGGAGCTATCCTTGCAGGCGGCGTAAGACAGGTCTCAGTGAGAAAACGCCCGCGAGTCGCCATTATCCCAACCGGTTCGGAGCTGGTCTCCCCTGACATAGATCCGAAGCCGGGCCAAATCGTTGAGTTCAACTCCACCATGCTCTCGGCCATGGTCCGGCAGTGGGGCGGAATCCCCTGTGTAACGGGAATCATAGAAGACGAGCTTGACTGCATCAAAGAAGCTGTTGAAAGAGCTTGCGCCCAATCCGAAATCATCCTTATCGGGGCAGGATCTTCCCACGGAAGGGAAGACTACACAGCAAGGATCATAGAATCCCTGGGAGAGATTTTCGTCCACGGAGTGGCCATAAGGCCCGGAAAGCCCGTTGTCCTTGGGCAGGTTAAGGGAAAACCGGCAATCGGAGTGCCAGGCTATCCGGTATCGGCGGTCATTGCCATGGAACTATTCCTGAAGCCGGTCATAGAGGGTATGCTCGGCCTGGCTCAAACCGAACCTGAAACCGTCAATGCGGTCCTTACCAGGAAAGTAGTCTCACCGGCAGGCGCAGATGAGTTCCTCAGGGTAAAACTGGGCAAGGTGGGAGACACCCTCGTTGCCACACCTATCACCAGAGGAGCAGCTCTGACCACCTCTCTGGTAAGAGCCGACGGAACCGTGGTAGTGCCCAGAGGCACAGAAGGGCTTATGTCGTCTGCCAACGTCACCGTCCGTCTGCACAAGCCCTTACAGGAGATTCTGGGACAGGTCGTAATCATAGGCAGCCATGACCTTACTCTTGACATAATCGCAGACCTCCTCAAAAGGAAACACCCTGAAATAGCCCTTTCCTCTGCACACCAGGGAAGTCTGGGAGGCCTCATAGCATTGCGCCGCCAGGAAGCTCATATGGCAGGGTGTCATCTCCTTGACGAAGAGACCGGAGAGTACAACATACCCTTTATCATCAAGTATCTCCCTGAAACCAACGTGACCCTTGTTACTCTGGTATACCGACAGCAAGGTTTCATAGTTGCACCCGGAAACCCCAAGAAGATAGAAAGCGTAAAGGACCTGACCAGACCTGACGTGCAGTTCGTAAACCGCCAGAAAGGGTCTGGCACCAGGCTTCTGCTGGATTACGCACTGAAGGAAAAGAACATAGACAGTTCGGAGATTCAAGGCTACGACCGTGAGGAATTCACCCATACCCAGGTGGCCGCATCGGTAAAAAGCAATGCGGCCGACGCAGGCCTTGGAATCCTTTCGGCTGCCCGGGCCCTTGGCCTTGACTTTATCCCCTGGCGCGAAGAACGGTACGACCTTGCCATACCCGATCAGTACCTTGACCATACAGGAGTCAAGAGAGTGCTGGACCTGGTCGTAACCGGGGAGTTCAAAAAGAAAGTCGAAGGTCTGGGCGGATACAGCACCAGGGACGCAGGCACAGTCATATGGCCCCGGAAAGATCGCAAGCTGACTTGATGGACGAAACAGAGGAGAAACGGAGGCGTTACGGTGAAAGATAGTCTCGGGCGAAGCATTGACTACCTCAGGATTTCGGTGACCGACAGGTGCAACCTCAGATGCGTCTACTGCATGCCTGCTGAAGGGGTTAAGTCCACCCCGTGCAGGGAAATCCTCAGATATGAGGAAATCCTGGAAGTAGCAAAAATCGCTCGAAAACTGGGAGTAAAGCACGTTCGTGTGACTGGCGGAGAACCTTTGGTCCGCAAGAATCTGGAGTTTCTTATCTGTGGGTTAAGAGAGATTGGGTTTGAGGACATATCTTTGACCACAAACGGCATCCTGCTCCCTGCTTTCGCCCTCTCCCTGAAAAAAGCAGGCCTCAATCGCACTAACATCAGCCTTGACAGCCTGAGCCCTGGCACGTTCCAAACATTGACAAGGGTCGGAAACCTCGACGAAGTGATGGCCGGAATCAGATCCGCCCTTGAGGCAGACCTCCATCCGGTAAAGCTAAACATGGTTGTCCTGGCGGGAGTCAATGACAGTGAAGTGGAAACCCTGGCAGAATGGACCTTCCGGGAGCCTGTGCACGTTCGCTTCATAGAGGTTATGCCTATGGGAGCGAAAGACGAAGTAGCTGCCACAAAGATGGTGACTGCCGGGGAGGTTCTCGGCAGAGTCCAAAAGCTGGGAAAACTCAGCCCTTCAAACGTACAAGGAGCAGGGCCCGCATCTATATATAAGCTACCGGGCGCAAAGGGAACTATCGGCATCATATCCCCCATGACGGGTCCTTTCTGCAGTTTCTGCAACAGGCTAAGGCTTACTGCAGACGGCAAGCTAAGACCCTGCCTGGCCAAGGATATAGAGTACAACGTAAAGGAAGTCCTCCGCCGTGAAAACCGCGACGATTTGGAGGACAGGCTAAGGGAACTCATAGTCCGGGCCATTACGGCCAAACCGGGCCAACATAACCTTGCGTCTCATCCCGAGTTTGCAAGACGTATGTGTCAGATTGGAGGGTAATGCGGTGGACGAAAGATTGACTCACCTGGACCCGGAAGGGGGAGTCAGAATGGTAGACGTAGAAGACAAGCCCGCAACTTCCCGAACTGCGGTGGCCAGGGGTTCTGTGCTTATGAGGCCGGAAACCCTCAGACTGATCTCCCGGGGAGAAATGCCCAAGGGCGACGTCCTGACATTGGCGCAAATTGCCGGGATAATGGCTGCCAAGAAGACCCCGGACCTTTTGCCTTTGTGCCACCCTCTTAGTCTGGCCTCGGTCAGCGTAAAGGTGTCTGTGAACCATGAAGAGTCCTCGGTGGACGTAGAATCCCAGGTACACGTAACCGGAAAAACAGGCGCCGAAATGGAGGCCCTTGTGGCGGTCTCCACAGCGTGCCTCGCAGTCTACGATATGTGCAAAGCCGTAGACCGGGCAATGGAAATATCCCGAATACGGCTGGTAATGAAGTCCGGAGGAAAGAGCGGAACTTTCTTGAGAGAAGGTGAAGATCCTGTCTGAAATAACAGCAGTCTGCATCAGTGTCGGAAAAGGCACCCGGAAAGAAAACGTAGGTCACGCTCAGCTGAGGCCCCGGCATGGCCTTGAAGGCGATGCTCACGCAGGAGATTGGCACAGACAGGTGAGCCTCCTGGCTGAAGAAAGCATTATGAAAGCTCGCAGTAAGGGGCTTGATGTCAAACCAGGCGACTTCGGCGAGAACCTCACCACCAGGGGAATAGACTTAGTGTCCCTTCCCATAGGAACCAGGCTGGCCGTTGGAGACAGGGCAGTTCTGGAAGTGACCCAAATAGGCAAGGAATGCCATACCCGCTGTGCCATCTACTACCTGGCCGGGGATTGCATTATGCCCAGGGAGGGCATCTTTGCGAGGGTCATTTGCCAGGGTCAGGTACATACAGGCGACAAGATCCGAATAGATAACTCAAACCGCGTTGCGGTTCTGACTGTAAGCGACCGGATCTCCCGGGGTGAAAGAGAAGACACAACCGGGACAGTCATCAAAGAGATATCTTGCAGCCTGGGACAGGTCATTGAGTACGCCATTGTCCCAGACGAGCGAGAGGCCATCTCAGACTCGCTAAAACGCATCTGTGACCAGCTTGGAGCTGACCTGATCCTTACCAGCGGAGGAACAGGCCTTGGAATACGAGACATAACCCCTGAGGCCACACTGGACGTCATGGACCGTCAGGTCCCCGGCCTGGCTGAGGCCATGCGCCAGGAAGGTCTTAAGGCTACACCCAGGGCAGCCCTTTCCCGGGGCATAGCAGGGATTCGCAATAGGACCCTCATAGTGAACCTTCCGGGAAGCCCCAAGGGAGCCCGGGAGAACCTGCAGGCGATTTTGGCAGCTATTCCCCATGCCCTGGAGGTACTGCGCGGGATTGCACTGGATTGCGCCGAACCCCATAGCCTTCCGGACGAATCCGGAGAAAGAAAACACACAGAAGGAACACAGGAGGAGAGGTAAGCGTAATGAGGAATCACGGAAGACGAGTTTTAGTCCCTGCAATCATGCTCTTGATTGCAGCCATGCTGCTCTCAGGGTGCCAGAAGAAGGACGTCATTCTGGCCACTACTACAAGCACTCGCGATAGCGGGCTTTTGGATGTCCTGATCCCTATGTTCGAGAAAGACACCGGTTACCGCATTAAGATGGTGGCCGTAGGAACAGGACAGGCCCTGGCCCTTGGCGAAAAGGGCGAAGCAGACGTTCTTTTGGTGCACGCACCGGAGGCGGAGAAGGCAGCTGTAGATGCCGGTTATGCCACCAACAGGCTCCTTGTAATGCACAACGACTTCATAATCGTGGGCCCGTCAGACGATCCTGCCGGCATCAAAGACGAAGAGCTGGTTGCAGGAGCTTTCAAGAAAATAGCTGAAAGCAAATCAACGTTTGTCTCAAGAGGCGATGATTCGGGTACCCACAAAAAGGAGCTCGAGATCTGGAAGGCCGCCGAGGTTGAAACCGAGGGTCTGGCCGAAGCAAGTGACGCCTGGTATCTGGAGACCGGCGCCGGAATGGCTCAGACCCTCAAAGTAGGGAATGAGAAAAACGGGTACGTTCTCACAGACCGGGCTACTTACCTCAACCTTAAGGACACTCTGGAACTTGAGATCCTTTTCGAGGGCGACACCCCGCTTTTGAACATATACCACGTCATGCAAGTGAACCCGGAGAAGTTCCCCAAGATAAACGCCAAGGGTGGAAAAGCTTTTGCCGAGTTCATGGTGTCTGAGAAAGCTCAGAAAGCTATCGGCGAATACGGGAAGGACAAGTTCGGCCAGCCGCTTTTCTTCCCGGACGCAGGCAAGCCTGAATTCTAAGAACGGAGACAGGGGCAGGGGAACATGAAGCTGATCCTTCAGGGGCTCATCAAAGGCCTAGAGCTCATACTTAAGGGAGACCGGGAAGTCTACGGCATAGCTTTCTTCACCCTTAAGGTGTCGGGCCTTTCGACCCTTCTAAGCGTTCTGGCAGGCGTTCCCCTTGGCCTCTACCTTGCTTTGGCTGATTTTCGGTTTCGCAGAGGGGCAGCCGGCGCAGTCAACGCGGGCATGGGGCTCCCGCCGACTGTGGTAGGCCTTTGGGTAAGCATGTTTCTGTGGCGAAGCGGACCCCTGGGCGCGCTGGGGCTCATGTACACCCCGGCGGCCATGGTTATGGCTCAAGCCATTATCGCCACGCCCGTGGTCGCAGGCTTTACAATGGCATCGGTGCAGCAGCTTAACCCAAAACTCCGAATGCAAATCCTTGCCCTAGGGGCGTCCACCCGACAGTTATTCTGGCTTATCCTGCGTGAATGCCGGTACGGCGTGCTGGCGGCAGTCATGGCAGGACTGGGCCGGGTCATTGCCGAGGTGGGCGCCTCCATGGCCGTGGGAGGTAATGTCCGGTACTATACGAGGGTGTTGACCACAGCCATAGTGCTGGAGGTAAGTAAAGGGAAGTTTGACGTAGCCCTTGCGCTTAGTTTCATCCTAATAGCTCTGTCATACAGCATCACGTATTTGCTCACCGTATTTCAGCAGAAAAGGAGAGCGCCATGAACGCCGGTGCTTGCGCGCCTAATGACCGGCAAGAGCCGGTCCTCACAGCCAGGGACATAACCGTAGTCAAAGGAGAACGCACCATCCTGGATGTCCGGGAAATAAGTGTGGCTCAAGGTGAGACTCTGGCAGCAATAGGACCCAACGGCGCAGGCAAGAGCACGTTACTGTCAGTCATGGCCCTGCTTACGCCGCCTACCACCGGGCATGTTCTTTACGAAGGCAAGGAAGTGACCAAGAGAAATGCCCTGTCTGTAAGGCGTCAGATGGCCGTAGTTTTTCAGGAGCCTCTTCTTCTGGACGGCACGGTCATGGAAAACGTCACAATAGGCCTTCACCTGCGCGGACGCAAGCAGGGGGCCGAGGATACGGCCCGGCTGTGGCTTGAGAGGTTCGGCATATCTCACCTTTCTTCTCAACTGAGCCATACTCTGTCAGGAGGCGAGGCACAAAGGGCTTCCCTTGCACGAGCCTTTGCCCTATCGCCTCAAGTTTTGTTCCTGGATGAACCTTTCGCGTCAGTAGACGCCATAAGCCGCCAGTCCCTCATAGACAGGTTCAAAGACATTCTCACTCTGGCAGGCACCACTACTGTTTTGGTCACCCACGACTTCAAAGAAGTATTAGCCTTGGCCACAAGGGTTATCGTACTGTGGGAGGGCCGTATTCAGGACGTGGGGACGCCCCTGGAGATACTGGGTGATCCCAGGTGGCAAGCACTGGCAGGACTGTCTGCAGGACTTTCCTAGTCACGTTCCTGCGGCTCCTTCAGTTGCTGCAAGGAGGCAATGGGATGTGCCGGAAAAACTTCTTGAGGAGCTTCTCCCCTATACCCGGATGCGCAACCCCTCACGGGCGGTTCTAACCGAAAAATGTTTGGAGCAAGGAGCCAAGCTAACCCATAGAGGCGCCCTGGCTGTTTGGACCGGTGAGCGGACCGGCCGGTCACCTGAAGACAGGTTCTTGGTAAAAAGGCCCGTGTCCGGAGAACACATATGGTGGAGCAAGTCCAACCGGCCTGCACAACCTGAACAGCAAGCAAAGGTCAAGGCCCGGATCATGGATTACTTCAAAGAGAAAGACCTGTACCGGTCGGATGTCTGGGTAGGTGCGGATACCCGGTTTGGTCGTCCTGTCACAGTTGTGACCGAGCGGGCATCACACGGGCTCTTCGCTAACCTTATATTCCGGACTCCTCCGGAGGCCCCAAAAAACCAGACCGCAAACCGCATAACCGTGCTTGCAGCTCCGGGCCTGAAGATGGACCCTGGCATTACTGATCTCCATTCTGATGCAGGAGTCTTGATCGATCTTGATAACTTGTCTGTCCTGATATTCGGCACTTCCTATGCAGGCGAGGTAAAAAAGGCAGTCTTCAGCGTCATGAACTACCTCATGCCCATGGAAGGGGTCCTTCCCATGCATTGCTCGGCAAACGTGGGTAGCAAAGGCGACGTAGCTTTGTTCTTCGGATTGTCCGGCACAGGCAAAACCAGCCTGTCAGCGGATCCCAACAGACACCTGCTGGGCGACGATGAACACGGCTGGAGCGAGGCAGGCGTCTTCAACTTCGAAGGCGGCTGCTACGCCAAGCTAATCGACCTTGAGGAAGAAAGCGAACCGGAAATATGGAAAGCTCTTAAATTCGGCTCTCTCCTGGAAAACGTTGTCCTGGACGAGGAGACAAGAATACCCGACTTCCACAATCAGGCCATTACAGAAAACACAAGAGGCACCTATCCCCTTGACCATAACCCGTTGATGCTGGAAAGCGGCGTGGCAGGTCACCCTAAGGTTATCTTTTTCCTTGTGGCAGACGCTTTCGGCGTCATGCCCCCTATTGCCAGGCTAACCAAAGAGCAGGCCATGTTCTACTTCATAACCGGGTACACAGCCAAACTGGCAGGCACTGAAGTGGGAACCAGGGAACCTCAGGCAACGTTCTCCGGATGTTTTGCCGAACCCTTCCTTCCTCTTCACCCCCAGACATATGCCGAGATGCTGAAAAACAAGATAGACCTTCACCAAACATCGTGCTTCCTGGTTAACACAGGCTGGATCGCAGGTCCCTACGGCGTCGGAAAGCGCATACCCATCAAATACACCAGGGCAATGGTGAACGCCGCCATGCAGGGACAGCTAGATGCAGTGGAATCCTGGACCGACCCGGTGTTTGGACTTTCTGTGCCCCTCAGATGTCCCGGGGTTCCGGACCATCTGTTAATACCCGAAAACGCCTGGGAAGACCGGGAGGACTACCATGGAAAACGGCTGGAACTGGCCATGCGCTTTACACAGCACATGACCGGGTACAGTGGTGTATCAAGGGAGACCCTCCAGGCCGGACCGGGAATGTGAAACTTCCTGACACGAAGGAATTCTGCCTTTGCAGAGCGAAATGCGCTTTTGAAAGGAGTGTGTCAATTGGAAGTATTTGAAGCTATCAAAGGGCGAAGGTCTGTAAGAGGTTTCAAAGATGAGCTGATACCAGACGAAGCGCTTTCAAAGATCCTGGAAGCTGCCAGAATTGCCCCATCAGCCGGCAATCGCCAGGAGTGCAAGTTTATCGTGGTGCAAGACGAGAAAACCAGAAAAGACCTTTCTGTCGCTTGCCGCAACCAAGCTTTCGTAGGTGAGGCACCTGTGGTCATTGTGGGATGCGCAACAAACCCAAGCAGGCGCTATTCGTTTGTTGACGTAGCTATAGCTCTTGACCATATGACCCTTGTGGCCCACAGCCTGGGACTGGGAACTTGCTGGATCGGCGCGTTCACTGAAGACGAAGTCAAAAAGCTCTTGAACATTCCTGAGGAAGTAAGCGTAGTCTGCATCCTTCCTGTAGGAGTCCCGTCAAGAGAAGGAACAATGCGAGGACGCAAGTCCAAGGAGGACCTTTTCCCCGTCGACAAATGGGCCTAGGGGGCAATCTGTCTGCCTGCAGGTGAGCTTACGGGATCCGGGCAGCCGCCAGCCAACTGTGAAGCAAAGCGGGGCCCTCCAAAACCAAGTCAGTGCAAGGGAACCCCGCTTGTTTCCTGATCTTTTCGGCAAAAGACCTTGCCGGCACATATGACTCTGTGTAGGCATTTTTCGCTGGGTCAAAGAGTGGCTTGAACGGGCTCAGGGTGAAGCCCAGCAGCTTTGAGGACCGAAAACTCACCAGACGATGCCCTGCCTCTTTTACATCCTCAAAGACGCCTTCCCACAGGGAGATATCTCCGGATATCAAGAGATATACAGGATGAGAAACTATAAAAGTCAATCGGCTCCGCAAATACCTTATGCCTGCAAGCATTCTGCCAAAAGCTTCAGGGCTTATGACTCCATCAATGTGCACTCGCTGAATGGTCCTTTCGCCCTCAAGGAGAACTCCGGCCAAATACCTGTCCTGACCCTCTGCGTAAAGGCCGCCGGGAACGTGAACGTCAAAGGTTCCATCTATGGGGTACGCAGGAAGAGACATGACCAAACCCGTAGATCTCATCTCAGCGGCCACCTGGAGAGGATCAGAGTAGCGAGCAGCCCCTGTTGCCACAATCACATGGGTAGCCAAAGACATGGGAGCAAGTCTGGAAAAAGCTCCGTCCAAAAGCGCGACCCGGTCACGGGGAACCCCCTGGAGCACCAGAGAAAGCCCTGCTGTGCTGGGCGGTCCGGCCACAATCACCCGTCCGGGCGCTGCAACCCTTGCCCTGCAAACCGGGCCAAGGGCTGATTGGACGCCTGTGGGCACCATATCCTCAAAGGAAGCAAGTGAGCCCTTCAACGCAGGCAGAGCAGAGCTCACCAGATCGCCTGGACGCATGAATATCCTGGGCTTGGGCAGACCGGTTAGGTTATCGGCATCCTCACCGTCGTAACCGATGCTCGTCAGGAAAAGACCTATGCCCGTCGACCTGAGATACTCCATAACAGCCAGCATGGCAGTGGTTTTCCCTGTATTCTTGGCCGTGCCTGCCACCCCGAGTATCATGTTACGGAAGCATCCTTACAGTATCTTTCCCGGCCCTTCCCGGGTAAGCGCCGTCTTCTTTGTCGCCCAGAAGCCCTTCGTAGAGGGCGCTGACAAAGTCCTCTCTAAGAGCGACTCTTTCCAGAACGTCAAGTATGCCATCTCGCAATCCGGCGGCCATGCCTAAAGCTTCCTCAGTAGGCTGGAACTTAGCTCCTCCGAGAAATCTCAAAGCTGCAGCAGCTGAGTTAAGCGTGTCTACCCGCGCCCCCCCTGAAATGGGCCCTCCTGCATATGCCTCATCAGAAGAAGCGATGGTTACGGCCTGAGCGCCA
The DNA here is from genome assembly GCA_033809515.1 of Bacillota bacterium. Taxonomy (GTDB): domain Bacteria; phylum Bacillota; class Sulfobacillia; order Fermentithermobacillales; family Fermentithermobacillaceae; genus JAPXLN01. The sequence continues at coordinate 17,970 of JAPXLN010000010.1, read as the reverse complement.
AGAGAAAGGGCCAGCGCTGCATGAAGAGCTGTCATAGTGGCCGACTGGCACCTGTCCTGAGTCTGAGTAAGGAACCCAACCGGGGCCCCAGGCCAAACAGGCGCGTCTATTATCCCCTGCAAGACCATGATCTTGGCAGCGTTGAAGTCAATGTAGTTGTCCTGGGAGAATCCCCTTATCATGGCTTCTGGAGAATTGGCAAAAAGAGGCTGCAATATGGGCCTTCCGCCTAGGAGGATCCCTGCCGAAGCAACGATCAGCATGCCTGCAAAAGCTTTGCTTGCAGGCACCCCGCAAAGCTCTTCATTGGTGACCACATCAAAGGGCAACTCAAAACCGGCAGCCAGACGCATAGCTTCAACTCCGTCTACAGTTAATCTGGCCGGGTCTGTCCCTGCGCCTAAACTCCCGTACACAATGTTGATCTTGGTAAGATCGGCCCCGGCCAGGTGTCCTAAAACCACGGTTTCGGGAGTGTTAAGTCCCCTGTGAGCTCTCACCTGCCACAGGCCCCCCGGATGTACAGACCCCCTAATCAGCTTGAGGTTCTCCAAAGTCAGGACCGTACCGTCATGGGCATGGCTCCATGCGCCCTCCAGGAGGCCCTCGGCCCTTGCTCCCCATGACGGGTCAAAGTGAACTACGCCCCCGGCTCCCCAGGCCAGGGACAGACGTATGTGGTAGGAATCCATGACCGGACACCCGGTTCCGTACTGTACCAGGACATTGCGACCTGCAAGGACCTCCTGGCTCTTGGGAAAAACAGGAGCCTTCTCTTTCCTGCCCGCCAGCTCCTTGATCTCGTCATGAGACAAAGGTCTTGTGTTTGCCACAGGCTGCCCTGTCTCGTACCAGTTTCTGACCTGCCCGTCACACAAGGAAGCGTAGAACCTTCGCAGATTCCCAGCTTCGCCAATGCTGCCTTTTGCCCTTGCTTCCTCGATTCTTGCCCTGGTCCTAGCCCTCTCTATGCCAGGTGAGGTCCGCTGGGACGCCCAATCCAGAAGCTGCCTGGCAATCTTGAGGCAAAGGCCGCCTATTTCCGTATCTTTGAACTCGTATGTAAACCCACGTGTCAGGTTGGGCTTTTCAGTCGTACGCGTGACTTTGCAAACCTCACTCTTCCTGCCTTCTACGTAGAAGACCACGTCTTTGGGAGACGTATCAGGACCGAATCCCGCATCGAACCCGAACTCTTGAGCCATTTCCGGCCTGATGCTCAAGCCTCCTACCACCAACGTAGTCTTTTGCCTGAGCCCTGACGCATCGCAAAGATCCACGAACTTGGCCAGGAGCTCGCCTGTGCCGTAACTGATGGTACGGCTGACCATTAGGAAATCGGGCTCAAGAACGTTGGCTCTGGCCACCACTTCCTCAAGGCTAAGATCAGGCGGAAGCAGAGAGACATCATGGCCCTGCTCCCAAAGCTCTCTGCCTATGAGCTTGATGCCGACGTCATGGACAGGATCCAGAGGCACCAGCAGAATCTTCTTGGCCGCGAAAGGAGCTGTTTTGTCGTTCACTTCTCGCCGGCCTCCTTCCACCACCGGTAAGCACTGGAGGGTCTATGGACATAACCCCTGAGTCTGATACGCACCCCCGGGCCGGACATCTCACAAGAGACTATGTCAGCATCTTTGAACCCAAGCCCGGCCATGAGCTCCATTCCAAGAGTCTTGCCCTCTTCAATGTCTTCGCATAGGAGAAACGTCTCCAGGTCACAAGCATCAAGAACCCGGTTCAGAGCTTTCATCTGGTTTCACCCATTCCTTCCAGTATGTGTCTACGTCCCTTATAACGTTGGCCATGTGCTGAACCATGGACTCCCTTGCAGCCTCCGGGTCCCTGGATAGCACCTTCTCGAGAATGAGAGAGTGATCGTCGACCATTCTGGATCCAACTTTAGCCCGTATGTGCTCAAAAGCTTTCATTACGTCCGGATGCCGGTATATTACGTCAAGAGCAGTGACAATGACGTTGTTTCGGCCTGCAACAGCAATGGCCCTGTGAAATGCCGTGTTCTGGTCGGTGCCGGACTCCCCTGACTCAAGGACCTTCCTGTGTTCGTCAATAAGCCCCTTGAGCCTATCCAGGTCCCTTTCTCTTGCATTGACGGCAGCAAGGGCCGCTGCCTCAGCCTCAATTGCGCGCCTGGCCACGAGAACGTCCTTCAACTGCTTGGGCCCGTTGATTTCAAGGCTCTGCATAAAAGCGACCTGGGATCTCTCTCTGATCTTTTCTTCCTGCCAGCGGGCAAGAGCAACCTCTCCCTCAAGGGTTATGGTTCTACCGCGCCGTCCTTCAGACTGCACATGGCCTGAGTCTTCCATGTTTCGCAGCAACCGGCCGCAGGTTGCTTCTGACACGTCCACGTTTTTCTCAAGCAAAATCCGGCGAAGGTACCAAGCGCCCACGGGCAAAGGAGACTGAGATATGACAGAAAGGGACTGGTAGTATAGGTCGTCATTCTGTACGGACAATAGACAATCGCCTCCTGGACCAAGCGTTTCTCCTCATCAGTGGTGAATAAGTACATTTGTACAATCTGATAATATCACTCAATAGCAAACCAATCTATATTGAGTTTGTCCTCCAGTCATGATATATTGAACCTGCTCATCCATGATGAGGGGGGTTTCAGGTGCAGGAAGATCCGTACGTCCGGGGGAAGATCACCTCCGATGCCTATGCTCATCGTGTCCCGGTTCTAGGCCAGGTAGTAGCTGTTCTCCGTGGTGATTTGTCCAACCGAAACCTCGAACTGATACCGCAACCGTCTAGAGCTGTACGAGCAGGCGAAGTACACGAGCTAATAGTCACAGACGAAGCCTGCGGACCCGGTGATCTCGTAGGGCGCGTGGCCTATCTGGCGTTTGTGGAGTTCCTCAATGGCGGAGTGCTTCTTGCGGAAGACCTGATAACAGTCAACGGGAGCGCCCTTGGCCATCTGGCAGGCTTCGACATGAGCCACTTCCCCAACCACATGAACATTGTAGTCAGAGGAAACCTGATACCAGGAGAAGACCGCGGCCTCATTCTCGGCCAGGAAGTCGTTTTTCAGGAAATGCGTTCTACATAGAGAGTCACAAGGAGAGTTTAGAGTCAGCGTCAAAAGGGAGGAGTAACCGTGCCCGAGTTCAAGTACAAGTTTCAGATGTACAAACACCTTCAGGCCAACGCGGCAAGGATCTACTCAGAAGCTAAAGAGGCCGCTGAAGATCTTGGCATCACAGGCGATCTGAAAGGGTCTATAGGTCTAACCGGGGCTATATCAGGGTGTCCTGCTCCCATGCGGAGAAACGTCCTGGAAGCCTCCAAAAAGGGCGCCAGCCAGGTGATTCCTCTGGCCAAAGCGGTAGACGAGATCAGGGAGATCGTCAAGGATGTCTATGGCGACGATTACGACGTTTGCCCGGTCAACACCTGTGAAGGAGGACTGTGGGTCGCCTTTGACACCCTTTTCACGCCGCCTATGACAGGCCGGGGAGACAACTACAGAACACGTTACCTGGTGCCTTACGAGAAACACATGCACCACCAGGCAGGCTACGGACGGCCTTACCCGCCTAAGTATAAGGAAATGCTCTCTGACAGAGGTGCAACGCCAGGTGAGTTCGGCTTTGCCGGCAAGCGCCTTGAGAACTTGGACGTTGTGGTCATACCCCTGGAAGGCGGCAAGTATCCTAACCACGGCATCAAGTACTGGCCTGTCCCGCTCCTAACGGAAGTTGACCCCGAGAAGTCTCTGCAGACTATCGCCAAAACGGCTAGAGCTAACGAGCCCCAGCTTGCAGGCTTTTCGTCTTTGGGCTACGACACGCCGGGCTACGGGTACGAGGCCAAGGCAGAAGACGGCATCCCTTTGCTCCAAAAAGGCATAGGCGATCTTGCCAGAGAGTTTAACGTTCCGTACGTAGTGGATAATGCCTGGGGACTTCCGTTTGTAGGTCACGATCCGCGAAAATCCGGAGCTTCATGCGTCATCTACAGCATGGACAAAGCTACGGGGGCCTCTACCTCCGGACTCATCATAGGCCGTGAGGACGTGATGATTAACATCAGGAGAGCTCTGGGCATGCACGGCGACAGGTATGGAACAACAGCTTCTTACGGCAAAGCTCAATACGTCACCCTTGACCCCGGCAAGGAAGCTCTTTTGACCCAGGCCCAGGTTCTGAAAGACCTCAGGGATAATCCTGAGATCTATACAGAGCAGGTTGACAGTCTCTACGAGATTGTCACAGAGGAATTCAGACACGCTAATCCCAGGCTCAAACAGGGCCTTAAGATATCCAAGTCCTATAACAGCATGACTGTGGAAGTTAACTACGAAGGGACCTGGAACGACGGCCTCGGATTCCCGGTGTTCTCCATTGAGGACATGTATGCAGGGTCCCACCTGCTCCAGGTTGGCCTTGCCCAAATGGGCATCATTGCCACTATTGCTTACGACGCAAACATCTTCATTTCTCCGGGACAGGGGACTTGCGACTACGAAGGCAACCTGATTCCTGACAGGATGAGGATGGTCATCAAGGGGCTTGTGGCGTTGATGGATATTATCGGAAAGCATGCAGGGTTTAACGCTTAAGTCTCTGAACCCAGAACCCGAAAAAGGACGGGGACTCCAACTCCCCGTCCTTTTCTTCGCTACACTTTATACCTACACTTGCAGCTTGCACTTTATGCCTTCACTTCATGCCGCTGAAACGTATCTGCTCCCGTAAGCTCTTCCGCGAAAACCTCCATGACAACTTCATCCTCGTATACGCCGTTTTTGAGCGTATGGGACTTGAGCCGCCCAACTTCCCTAAAACCCAGCTTTTCATATGCTTTTCTGGCCCTATCATTAGACCCGAATACCCTCAAGATGACCTTCCTGAGCCTTAGGTTGGCAAAAGCATGCCGTAGAAGGGCCCGGCAGGCATCGGTACCGTATCCCTTGCTCCAGTAATCCTTGCGACCGATGACTATCCCCAGCTCTGCCGCACCCGACACATAGTCAATTCCGTGAAGTCCTATGTTTCCCAGATAAAGGCCATCTTTGGTCTCAATGGCCAGAACCTTGTTAGCCTGATCGGTTCCGCTTGCCCTTCCTGCCAACCAGGCCTCTTCGGACTTCCTTGATGTGGGCCAAAGGCCTATGCTCAAATTGTTGGTAACTTCAGGATCGTTAATCCATGACATGCAGTTATCCAGATCCTCGGGCTCCAGCGCCCTGAGGTTTACTCTTTCGCCGGAGATCATCTGTCGGTACCGCCCCTCTTTTTTAGGATTGTGCCCCGAAAGTCCTACTCCTCTACCCTTCTTACTGAGCTGAACAGCTTTCCGAGAAGTTCCATGAGCTCTGCCATGTCTTTGGAGTCAAAAGCAGGCCCCAAAACCAGCTCTTCTTTGCCCACATCCCGTGCATAAGTGGCTTTTTCAACATCTGCATCTGCATCTGCCTTATCTGAGTCCACAATGGCTGAGTCAGGCGCTTTAGTATGCTCTGTGTAGGCGACCCGTGGCTTGCGCCGGGTACCGGCGAACAAGCTGTAGACCACCGGAATGACAACCAGCGTCAGGACCGTACCCGAGGTCAACCCACCCATTACTGACAGTGCAAGTGGGGCCTCCAGCTCAGCCCCTTTGCCAATGCCAAGGGCAAGGGGAATCAGCCCGGTGATAGTCGTAAGGCTGGTCATGAGAACCGGCCTTAAGCGATTTGCCGATCCCTCCACGATAGCTTCTGTCACAGGTAAGCCGGCTTTTCGCTGCTGGTTGATGAAGTCTACCATGACTATGCCGTTGTTGACTACCACACCTGCAAGGATTATGACGCCGATGAAGGCGGTGACCCCAAAGGCGTGGCCTGAGATGAGCAAAGCCAGTATGGTCCCTACAGCGGCAAGTGGCATGGTCAGCATAATGATGAGTGGTTGACTAAGAGACTCAAAGGACGCGGCCATGACCATGTAAACCAGAACGGCCGCAAGGATGAATGCCTTGCGCAGTGAGCTGAAAGCTTGGTCCATGAACTCGGTGGCGCCGGTCTGTACCATTTTGTAACCTTCACCGACGTCCATGTCGCTGATAATCTCGGAAACGTCGGAAGCGACCGCTCCGAGCTTCCTGCCGGAAATCCTGGCCGTCACTCTGGCGCTGAGTTTCTTGCCCGACCGGGTGATAACCACCGGCCCTTCGCCATGCTCGACCGAGGCAATATCCCTGACGGCCGCTTTTCCTGCTGCTCCCGAAAGCACAATGTCTCCCACACCCTCAATGCCCGAAACCGAGTCTTTGTCGTACCTGACTATGACGTCCAGCACTTCTCCTCCGGATTCGAACCTTGACACAGTCTGGCCCTTGACGGATCTGGATATGGACAGGGCAACCTGAGCAGGCGTCAGCCCGTAGGCCATAGCTTTGTCTTTGTCCACCTTTATGTGGATCTCTGGCTTTTTCAGCGCCAGGCTCGATTCGATGGCCTCAAGGCCTTCGACGTCACTCATTTTATCCATGAGTTCCTCGCTCAACCGCGTAACCTCGGCAATGTCCGGCCCTGAGACCGTGACCTGCAACTGCGAAGGAAGATCGCCTGCCATGACCATCATTGAAGAGGTCAGGTTGTAGGTGACTGAGGCGTCACCTTGTACCTTTTCAACTTTCCTGGCCACAGAATCCATGACGTCCTGGGTTTCCTTCTTGTTGATAGCTTCTTCAGAGAGGGTAACCAGAATCTCGGCATCTGACCCCCCAATGGCGCTTGACTGAAACCCTCCCATGGTTCCGGAGTGACCCACCGAAACTCCGTATTTCTCTACGGCCTTCTCCTTGGCGACAATCTCTTCAACGGCCATAACCGTTTTGTCCAGGTCCTCCAGGGGGGTCCCTGGCTTCATTTTTATGTTGATCGAGAAGCTCCCCTCATCGGCAGTGGGCATGAACTCTGTTTCGATTCCGGACGCCAGGTAGACGGACCCACCCAAAACCAGCAGAGTCAGGGCAATGACCGCTGCCCTGTGGTTCAAACACCAGGCAACCATCCTTGAGTAAGGGCTTTGCCTGGAGGTCTGCATGGCCCCGGTCTGCATGGCCCCGGTCTGCCCGATTTGAAGCGTTTTTCGGCCGAACCATTTGGACGCAAGCATAGGCACAACTGTAAGCGCCACAAGCAGGGATGCCAAGAGCGACAACGTGACAGTCCATGCAAGCTCCTTGAATATGATCCCTGTCATACCGCCTACAAACACTACGGGCAGAAACACTACGATGGTGGTAAGCGTGGAAGCAGTTATGGCCATGGCGACTTCGCGAGCGCCCTCTTCCGCAGCCTCCCTGGGCGATTGGCCTTCCTGAATGTGGCGATATATGTTCTCTATGACCACAATAGAGTTGTCAACCAGCATTCCGACGCCTAACGCAAGCCCTCCCAGGGTCATTGTGTTCAAGGAGAGCTTGCCGCCGTACATGAACACAAACGTGGCAATGAGTGAAAAGGGAATGCTTACGGCCACCACCAGGGTAGCTCTTATATCCCGAAGGAACAGAAGGAGGACCAGTATGGCAAGTCCTGCTCCGATAAGTAGGTTCTTTTGCACCGTTCCTATGGCAAGTTCTATAAAGTAGGACTGGTCCATTCCGATTACTGCTTGCAGTCCTTTCATATCTGACGTTATGTCGTCCAGGGCATCTCTGACTGCGGCAGCGACTTTGACGGTGTTGGCGGTGCCCATGCGGTGTACTTCCAGGGTAACGCCACTCTGCCCGTTTATACGCGTAATGGATGTCACAGGGGAGTAACCCATCTCAACTGAGGCAACGTCTCTGAGCTTCACCGGTGACAGGGCAAGGCCGGGCCGGGCCTGCATGCCGCCTTGTAAGCCGGCGATTCCGGCCCCACCCGCCGTGCCTGCCGCGCCTGCCGCGCCTGCAGTGCCTGCCGCGCCGAGACCACCCGGGGCATACCCCACGACCAGGTCTCTTACGGCCTCCAGGTCAGGCATCTTGCCAAGCATGCGCAACTGCAAATCAAGACCTTCTTCCCTCACAATCCCCAACGGGTAGTTGAGGTTAGAGGCTGATATCACTCCTGCAACCTGTTCCTGAGTCAGACCGTAAGCAGTAAGTTTTGACGGATCCAGAGTGATCATTACCTGCTTGTCTCTGCTTCCTGTTATGTCTACCGCAGCTACACCTTCGACGCCCTCAAGTTTGGGCTTGATCTCGTTTTCAACCAGCTCCGTCAGCCGCCCCAGGTCATTAGCGTTGTCTGTGACCGTTACCTGCATGATTGGCAGCATGGTCGGGTCGAACTCCAGCGTCATAGGGCTTGAAGCATCTTCGGGCAGCTTGAGGAGTTCCAGTTTCTGAGCGATGTCCGCCCGGACATCTGACATGTTCTTGCCCCAATCGAACATGAGGATTACCAGGGACAGACCTTCCTGGGATATGGATGATATGTCTTTGACTCCGGCAGCTGTCCCCGCCACAGCTTCCACGGGCACAGTGATCAGGTCCTCAACTTCCTTAGGCGATGCGCCCGGGAACCGGGTGATGACCGCTGCCACCGGAGGGTTAATGTCAGGCAGAAGGTCAACAGTCAGCTCCGAGTAAGCAACGACACCGATCAAAATGATCATGAGCATAATCATTATGGTGGCCACAGGCCGGTTGATAGCGTGTTTACCGAGGTTCATGCGCAATTTCCCCCTCATCCAAAATTCTCTCCAAAATGTCTGCCAGAGACGCCATCTCGCAAGTCGTCAGACAGTCCAAATACGTGCCAAGCATCTGGCGCTTGACTCCTTCCAACTCGATGGCAAGGGCCCTCCCTTCTTCTGTTGCCTCTATCCAGACAACCCGGCGATCATCCTGATCCCTGATTCGTCCCAGCAATCCTATGTCGGCCATCCTGTCCACAATTGACGTGACGGCGCTGGGAGTTATTTGAAGCCTATCGGCAAGCTGGGATACAGGCAGTGGGCCTCTTGCCTTGAGAACCCGCAAGACTGCAAACTGAGCCGGAGTCACTCTTCCCGCCAGAACCTTCATTACATCCTGGGCTGCCTTCTCAACTAGCTTGTCAAGCAGGTAATCAAGCCTAGTAACGGCATTTTGTTTGCTTCTCATATGTCTCACCTTTCGGTTTGCTCAGCTAGGTTTCGCAGGCCAACGTTCTCAGCCACTCGATTAGTTAACCCCCTTAAAGGTTAACATGTCAAGTAGTCTAGTACAGTGGAGCAACCGCGTCAAGCATCAGGCCAGGTCTTACGGTGTGACTCATTGCTGGCAAGTAAATGCTAAGCAGTGTAAAGTCTATATGGAATCACAGATGCAAAAGCCTGGAGGCTCAAGCAAGACTTCAAGCAAGACTGCAAGCAAGACTGGAGGCAAGGATAGTGTCAGACAGAATCGTAGAGAGTGTCCCCAATTTCAGCGAAGGACGCCGGCCCGAGGTCATGGACGAGATTGTCCTGGCCATTAAAACAGCCGGTTGCCAGGTGCTGGACGTCTCTTCCGATGAAAGCCATAACCGCACAGTGGTGACCTTCATAGGGACGCCCGAAACCGCCGAAGAGGCTGCTTTTCTGGCCACACAGAGAGCATCTGAGCTCATCGACATGGAGGGACACAAAGGCGAGCATCCCAGAATTGGCGCCACCGACGTCATCCCCTTCATACCGGTTACAGGAGTAACCATGGCCGACTGTGTAGAGATGGCTCGACGCACAGGCATGAGAATCTCTCAGGAACTTGGGATCCCTGTCTACTTGTACGCAAATGCAGCGTTGCGGCCGGACAGAGTCAGACTTCCTGATATAAGAAAAGGCGAATACGAAGGGTTGAAGACAGCCGTGCTCACAGATGAGAGCCGGCACCCAGACTTCGGGCCGGCAAAACTGCACCCCACAGCAGGCGCAACCGCTGTAGGCGCCAGACCTCCTCTAATCGCGTTCAACGTAAACCTCGAATCTAACGATGTCCGGGTGGCCAGAGCGATTGCCCGCAGCATAAGAGAATCTTCAGGCGGGCTCCCCCACGTGCAGGCCAAAGGAATTCTGTTAGGCGACTCAGGCCCTGCTCAGGTAACAATGAACATCCTTGACTACAAGGCAACCCCCGTTCACGTTGTCTACGACAAGGTGGAAGAAGAATCAAAAGCGCGGGGTATCGAGCTCGGGGAATCGGAAATAATCGGCCTGCTCCCGTTGGACGCCCTTCTGGACTGCGCTCTGGCCCGGTTGAAGGTGAAAACCTTCGGCAAGCACCAAATACTTGATTTCGTCGCCATGAAGACAAAGGACTGACAGATGGAGTAGAATCCTTAGGCAGGATTCAGTATCACGTTAAGCGAGGGACAAGATAAGATGACAAGCATTGATCTTTCGGGTTTCATAGCTGCCTTGAGCGCACCTACCGGAGCACCCGGAGGAGGAGCAGCGTCTGCAGTATCAGGTGCCCTGGGATGCGCCCTCTTTGAGATGGTGGCTGGAGTAACCTTAACTCTTCCACGGTTTACCGAAGGCAGAGACCGGTTGGAAGAAGCAAAAGAGCAAGCAAGTTTGCTGCGCGGCTCTCTACTCGAACTCTCAAACGAAGACTCTGAAGCATACAAGCAGGTTGAGTCGGCAATGAAGATGCCCAAAGCTACTTCCGATGAGAAGGCGGCGCGACGGGCTGCCATGCAAGATGCCTTCAAACTCGCGACGACCACACCTCTCAAGACAGCTAAGACCGCCGTTTCGGCCCTTGCCCTCCTTCCCGACCTCCTTACATACGGCAACCCCAACGCCATAACCGACATTGCCGTAGGAGGCCTGCTCCTTGATGCAGCTAGGCACGGCGCGGCTATGAACGCCGAGATCAATATCACTTCTATCAAGGACGCTGAGTTTACCGCCGCAGCACAAGAGGAGCTTGCAAGGTTGAGCGAAGAGGCAGCTTCGTACATTGAACTCCTGGCCGAAGCAGCCCGCAAAGCGGAACTGACCTGGTAACTGACTCTCCGAGCATCATAGGCTGCGCCAAGGGGACACCCGGCGCAGCCTTCCTAATCATAATCTGAATCCTGGTCTGAACCCTAAGTTCGGCTACCCTCCGTCTGCGGCCAGGGGTGCCTGGTCCTATGGCCTCGCCCTTCCCAGCCTGGCCTGGCACCAAATCCCACACTTCGCCACCAGACCTGGCCTGGAATCCAACAGACGCCCGCCAGCTGCCGTAAGCGGGCACCGAGTTTGGCGTGCCTGCAGCCTCGCGGGACGCCTGCCAGGCTTTGCACTTCTCCTGCCCGGTTAACATAAACTGTTCCAGTCAACTATTGCACCAAGGAGGCCAGCACTATGCGGAGATATCCAAGAGGGGAACGGCCAAGAGGTTTCCCCGGCCTGTTCCCGCCTGTAGAAAGACCCATAGAGAAACCTCGGTTTCCCGGCAGTCCGCAAGAGCCGGGGAAAGACGAAAAGCCTGCTATGCCCGTGGTGCCGGATGAGTGGAAATACAGCGAAGAACATCAGGAGCCTGCGGTCGCACTTCCGGGAGATCAGACGCAAGGGGACCGGCCGGTCGTGCAACCGTCCCAGGACGCAGACAGCCAGACCGGGCCCGTAGAGGCGTCGTCATCGTCGCCGTATTCGCCCTACCCACCTTACCCGTCATATCCGTCATACCCGCCGTATCCGCCACCGCCGCCCATGGGTCCGACAGAACTTGCCACAGCATACGTCCCGTGGCAGGTATACAGAGGGTTCGTCAGACCGGGAGAAGCGCAAATTCTAGGGACAATCTTCCCTGAGCTTGCCAGGACCCCGCCCCTTTACCAAAAGCCACGCGCTTGAATGGAGGGAACGACATGGACAAGGGAAAAATGCAGATGCTCCGGCAGATCATGGAACTGGAGTTCGTCTGCGTTGAACTCAACCTGTTTCTCGACACCCACCCTGAAGACCAGCGGGCCCTTCAGGACTTCCGGCAGGTGTCCGAGGAACTCCTAAACGCCAAGGCTGCCTATGAAGCGGCCCACGGACCGCTCCTAAACTTCGGCCTGGGCAGGGCCGGAGCAACATGGCAGTGGATCTGCGATCCGTGGCCATGGGAAATCAACTGGAAAGGGAGCGTGTGACAAATGTGGGTATACCAGAAGATGCTCCAATACCCTGCGCGGGTGCGGTCAACAAACCCTCGTCTTGCAAAGGCAGTTATCACACAGTACGGGGGGCCTGACGGAGAACTGGCCGCTTCCCTGCGGTACCTCACCCAAAGATACACCATGCCTATTCCCCAGGCCAAGGCAACCCTGACAGATATCGGCACAGAAGAGCTTGCCCACATGGAGATTATCGCCACCCTCGTGTATAACCTCATAAGAGACGCAACCATAAGCGACATAATCAAGGCAGGCATGGACTCCTACTACGCAGACCACGACAAGGCCCTCTACTTCGTCAACGCCGCAGGGGTGCCCTGGGTCGCTGCCTACATCCAGTCAAAGGGAGACCCCATCACCGACATTCACGAAAACATGGCTGCAGAACAAAAGGCAAGGTCCACCTATGAGTACCTCATGAACCTCTCAGACGACCCGGACGTAACCGAAACCCTGAGATTCCTCTGGCAACGGGAGATCGTGCATTTCCAGAGGTTCGGCGAAGTCCTGAACCTCCTGCACGACTACTACGGTCGCCAGCACGTGTTCGACATGAAAGGCTGGGATCCCAGGGCAGGCGAGTCAGCCGGGGCAGCCGAGTCAGCTAAGTCAGCTAAGGCGGAGGAAAAGAACGGCGAAGGAAGGATTATTGTGCCCGAATAGACCGGAGCAAAGCAGAAGGCAGAGCAGCCTGGCATTGCAGAACATGGCGCATTAGGTTCCTTAGGATGAAAGACCATGAACCGCCCTGGTCTGACAGTCCGGAGTTCCTGGAACCGGCGGGCGCTCCCGCCGGCCCGCGCCATCTTTTTGCCTAGAAGGGGCCCTTCTCGGAGGAGCCCTTCTGCAAGGAGCACTCCGGGACAGAGCCCCGGCAAACACTCTTACTCCTCCGGGTCTCGAGGGCACCCGGAAAGGACCCGGCGTGCCATTTCCAGATCCTTTGGGGAAACGAATATCTTAATCGACGACAGGCCCGGATACACACTTGACGGCAAAAAGGATCTGAAAAATATCTCAATGCCATAGGGCTCCAGGGCCGAACGGACAAGTTCCCTTTCTACCTCGGTGGTTACCTGGCAGAGTTCCACCCACTTCTCATCAGCCAAACCAATCACTCCCGTTGCCGGAGTTGACCATCTGGGTCACGGCTTTTCTATGCTTCCCACTTTGCCGGGCACACACCGACAAACACACGCCTCCAGGCACGATGGCAAGGCACGCACCCCGCTCGCCCGATTCGCGCAGGCTACCCCCTGCCAAGATCCGCGTGGATTGCCTTCAAAGACTCCCTTATAGGAAGGCTCTGAGGACACGCAGCTTCACACGCGCCGCACTCAACGCAGGAAGATGGGTCGCCCAGGTTCTGCTTAAGCCTTTCGTACCTCTCTGCAAGACGGTCCCGCCGGCCGAACATGTAAGCTTCGTTGTAGGCGCTGAACAGGGATGCAATCTGAATGCCTTGAGGACACCCATCGCAGTACCGGCAGCCTGTGCAGGCAACCTTGGTCCGGCTGCGGTACAAAGCCTTAACCTCATCGCACAAGGCCAGCTCATCCTGTCCCAGCGAATTTGGCAGAGCACTCTCAGCCGTCTTGATGTTCTCCTCAAGCTGCTCCATGGTGTTCATGCCGCTCAACACCACCGACACTTCCGGATGATTCCAAACCCAGCGAAGACCCCACTCAGCCGGTGTCCGCTTTACCTTGAACCTGTCCCATACGGACTGAATCTCCCCGGGCACGCTCTGTGCCAGGCTGCCCCCACGGAGAGGCTCCATGATTACCACGGCAAGGCCCTTGCCTGCGGCATACTTCAGTCCTTCAGTGCCCGCCTGGTAGTATTCGTCCAGGTAATTGTACTGAATCTGGCAGAAATCCCAATCAAACGAGTCTACAATGCTCTTGAACGTAGCTACGTCGTCGTGGAAGGAAAAGCCCGCATAATTTATGCGCCCGTCCTCTTTGGCGCGCCTCATGAAATCGAACACGTTTGCCTCTTTGAGCACCTTCCAGCACCCTTTGTTCAGCGAATGCATAAGGTACATATCGATGCGATCAGTCTGCAGCTTAGCCATCTGCTCTGCCAGAAATCGGTCGAAATCCTCTCGCTTTTCCACGAGCCATACAGGGCATTTTGTGGCTAGCTTGACCCTTTCCCTCAATCCGCTTTCCTTGAGTATCTTGCCGACTGCTATCTCGCTCTGCCCGCCGTGATAGTTATAGGCCGTGTCAATGTAGTTCACACCGTGGTCCACAGCATATTGCACCATCTGCCTGGTCTTTGCTTCATCGATCTTCGACTGGTCCCTGTCGATGACAGGGAGCCTCATCATCCCAAACCCCAGGGCCGACACGGTAAGATCATGAACTCCAAACTTTCTGCGCTGCATTTGCATTCCTCCTGTCTCCGGCTTGTTCAGTGACTCTCAGATGAAAAAAACGGCACAAGTCCTCGTACAATCAACGTCCCCAGGTCACTTCTACACCCGAAAGACCTGATCCTGCTCAGCAAATACAGCAACACAGCCCCTCACCGGCTCTTCGGCCGAACACTTGAACAGACTCTTTGCTTACCCCGCTTACCTCGCTTGCCTCAGGTTGCCTCAGATGATCTTGGCTGCTTCAGACTATCTCGGCTGCCTCAGATCGGCTGCCTCGGATTACCTAGCCTTCAGTTGATCTACCTCCGCCCGGAGCTTCTCCACCTCTTTCCTGAGCTCACCAAGTTTCTCATGCGCACTTACTCCGAAAACAAAGGCAATCGGAGCCAGCATCCCAACTATTGACCCTATTGACCCTATTGACCCTATTGACCCTATTGACCCCACGTTGGTCCCTCCTATCCTTTGAGGACAGTTTGAAAGCTTTCTTTTGGACGCTTTCTCTTGGATGCTTTCTTAAGGTACTACGCCATAAGATTACAGAGGTACAAGAAGGTGAGCGTTCGAACTTGGAAACATGGTTAGGGCTGAGGCTTGAACCGCGACACAATCACAGGCACTACCACAATCTGCACAAACACTCCGGGCAGTCCGGAGACCAACCCGGCAGTCACCGGGTAAAAAATACCCACCCGGGGCAGGCCAAGCAAAGGAAAAAGCAGATACCCTATTGCTCCGTACACAACCCGGCCAGCAAGGATAGCCCCTGCCACCGCCCCCACCGCCCCGGCCCTGACACGGCGGTACAGAACCGCCGCCATGCAGGCGTACACCGGAAGCTCGACCATCATCATGAAGGCCACAGGCGGCGCAAACGAAGGCATACCCGTCAGAAGCCCGGAAAGCAGCGGCGTTACAGCCCCCACAGCTACTCCCCACCGCCAGTCGAGGTATATCCCCGCCAGAAGCACCGGTATGTGCATAGGAAGGAACGTCTTCCCCATCCCTGCTGCATGAAACCCTATAGGCAAAAGCAACCCCAGGGCTACAAAGAGCCCTGCCAAAGACAGTTTCCGCATGAGCCAACCATACCGCAACAGGACATTGCCCCGCAAGGCTTTTCGGTCAGTATCAGTCGGTTCCGGCCAGTATAGGACCAGAGTCCGGCGAACACTCTAAATCTGAAAGGGTGACCAAATGTGGCGAAAAAAACGTTCAAAGCCGATGTACGCTGGTCAGGAAAAGGGGTCTTGTGCAACAGCACCGTCCGCAACTTCCAGGTGGCCATGGATGAACCCGTGGCCCTGGGCGGCGCCGATACCGCCATGAACCCCGTGGAACTGCTCTTGTCAGCCTTCGGCGGATGCCTCACTATTTGCGCAGCGGCCTTTGCCGGCCATTGCCATGTAGAACTCAGAGACGTGCAGGTTGAAGTAGAAGGCGACCTGGATCCTGACGGCTTCACCGGCAAAAGCAAAGACGTAAGAACGGGGCTCCTGCAGATACGCTACAGGATCCACATAGACTCACCATCGCCCCAGGCCAACGTTGAACGGCTAAAGAGACTCATGCTTGAGCGTTGCCCGGTATCAGACACACTCAAAGGCGTACCCATAACCGAGATGTAGTCCATACAACCTAGGCGCAAGGACCTCTCCGGCCAACTCCACTACGAATCCATTACGGAGTGGCCTCTTCCGTGACTGCCCTTGCCGCTGCCCGAATGGCAGTGGCAATAGCTTCTTTGCACCTGCTGCCCCGGGGCAATGCCAATGCCGCCTCAGACTCAAGGATCTCCCTGCACACGGTAGTTCCCATATGCTCACCGAACAGCCTCATGGTCTCTTTACCCAGGCGGTAGCACCGTCCAATTGCTTCCCTGTCGCCGGGTTCAGTCCTTCCCACCAGTTCCCCCAGGGCCAGTATAGCTCCTGTCAATGCGCCGCACGTAGCCCGGCTCCGGGCAATCCCCCCGCCAAACCCGGTAGCAGCGGAAATCCCAGGATTCCCGCCCCAATGCCGGGCAAGGCCCCATACAACCGTCTCAGCGCAGTTAAGCCCTTCCTTATGCATGCCTTCAGCAAGTATCAGCACCGACTCAAGGTCAGTATCCCGGTCAAAACCTTGATTCACTGGCATCACTCCCGTTTCATTGAACGCATCCTCAAACGCATCGTCTGTAAGCATCACCAGCACCATTATCCTCACCCTACCAGAGAACAAACATATTATGTAGAGAATCGCAGGAGGTGATCGATTGCTAAAAGACCATCGCGCCAAGCTCCTGGCCGCCTACAAAGACGAGCTGGAAGCAGCCTCCATGTACAACAGGATGGCCGCGTCAGCTCCGACTGTCGAGCTCAGCCAGATTCTGTCCAGCATAGCCGCAGACGAGTACGGACACGCCCGAACCCTGGCATCCATGCTGGCTATGCCCATGCGCATCGAGGCAATACCTGCTTCATCAGGCACGGGCAATCACGAGCAGTTCCGGCGTGACCTGGAGGCCGCCATCGACGGCGAGCTGGCTGCCATTGCCGAGTACGCCGAATTCGCCCGCACTGCGCCTACCCTCGAGATAAAGCTCATATTCCTCTCCATAGCCGGCGACGAATACGGACATGCGCGCACATTCATCACCATGCTGTCACTTCTGAGCAACTAAGGAGTCTTCATATGGTTGGGAACACCATGATCGAGGCCGGCCCACGACACCGAGAGCTGTGGCCGGCGTCAACTTCACAGGGCCACTCCCTGCCACATGGACAGTGGAAGAGCTCTAGCTCCCGGAAACCGGCTCGGCGGTAGGTTCACTGCCCACGCCATGGACAGTGGAGACCCGAAAAGCCTCTGGATCATACGGAAACGGTCGCTCACTGGCAACAGCGTTACCAGTGGAAGGGCCAAAGGCCTCCGGATCACAAGGAGGCGGTCGCTTACTGGTAACAGTGTGACCAGTGGAAGCCCCTAAGCCCACGGGAACAGGGGGCTCGGAAGGTTCACTGGCAACAGCGTTACCAGTGGGAGTGCCAAAGGCCTCCGGATCACTAGGAGACGGTCGCTCACTGGCAACAGTGTGACCAGTGGAAGGGCTCAAGCTCGCGCAAACCGGGGCCTCGGAAGGTTCACTGGTAACAGCGTTACCAGTGGGAGTGCCAAAGGCCTCCGGATCACTAGGAGACGGTCGTTCACTGGCAACAGTGTGACCAGTGGAAGCGCTCAGGCCCACGGGAACAGGGTGCTCGGAAGGTTCACTGGCAACAGCGTTACCAGTGGAAAGGCCAAAGGCCTCCGGATCACAGGGAGACGGTCGTTCACTGGTAACAGTGTGACCAGTGGAAACGCCTAAGCTCACGGGAACAGGGGGCTCGGAAGGTTCACTGGCAACAGCGTTACCAGTGGGAGTGCCAAAGGCCTCCGGATCACAAGGAGGCGGTCGCTCACTGGCAACGGTGTGACC
>JAPXLN010000009.1:0-67938 GCA_033809515.1 Bacillota bacterium | reverse complement strand
GGCACGCCGCCAGCGTTCGTCCTGAGCCAGGATCAAACTCTCCGTTACACCTTATCCTCCGTTACAAGGAACTTAGGTGCTCCTTGACTCTAAGGGTCTTCTACGCTGTTTGGTTTTCAAGGACCGACTCTTTCTTGCGCTCCTTCTCTCGGGGCGCAAGGGTTACTATAGCATCCTTATGCGAGGAGATCAAGTATATTCAGCGATTCTTTTTTATGATTCCCCAAATTTCTCTTCTCCATCGCCGTCAAAGCCCCACCCTTTACCTGGGCTTCATCATAGGAAACAAAATCACGTCGCGTATTGATGTTGCGCCTGTAAGCAGCATGACCAACCTGTCAATACCTATGCCGAGGCCGCCCGTAGGAGGCATTCCATATTCCAGAGCCATAATGAAATCCTCATCGTAAGGATGAGCTTCATCATCGCCCATACTCCTAGCTTTGGCCTGCTCCAGAAACCTTTCACGCTGGTCTATAGGATCATTGAGCTCTGAGAAAGCGTTTCCGAGCTCCCTTCCAAGCACAAAAGGCTCAAACCTATAGGTAAGCGACGGGGCTTCTTCCATTCTCTTGGCCAGAGGCGAGATCTCAACGGGATAGTCCATTAAGAACGTTGGTTCTATCAGATGTGGTTCAACATACTCGTCAAGAAGTCTGTCGATTACGTTTCCCTTCGTAACGGGCTTGTTCATGGTCAGCTGAAGCTTTTTGACTACTTCCTGAGCATCCTTGTCATCGCGCAAGTCTGCCTGACTGATGCCTGCCCAGGCCTGTATGCCGTCCCAGACCTTCAACCTTTTCCATGGCGGAGTAAAATCAACAGTTGCGCCTTGGGCATCGACTTTCAACGTCCCGAGAACCTCCTGGGCACACCCGGATACCATGTCCTCGACCAGATTCATCATGTCGTCGTAATCAGCATAAGCTTGATACACCTCAAGCATAGTGAACTCCGGGTTGTGCCTGGTGCTGATTCCCTCGTTGCGAAAATCAGGCCCTAACTCATATACCCGCTCAAACCCTCCTACAATAAGTCTCTTGAGGTACAGTTCAGTTGCGACTCTCAAATATACGTCTATGTCGAGAGCATTGTGGTGCGTAATGAAAGGCCTTGCAGCTGCCCCCCCTGCAACTGTCTGGAGAATGGGGGTTTCGACCTCAAGGAACCCTCGCCGGTCAAGGTAATCCCGAATATACGAGATAATCCTTGACCTCTTGACAAACGTGTCCCTAACCTGAGGGTTCACCATGAGGTCAAGATAGCGCTGTCTGTATCGAATATCCACGTCGGTCAAACCGTGCCACTTCTCAGGAAGAGGTCTTAACGATTTTGTGAGAATGGTCCATTCCCGAACCTCAACCGTAGGTTCGCCCCTCTTGGTCCGGAAGACAACTCCCTCAACCCCAACAATATCCCCCAGGTCCAAAAGATCGCAAAAATGACGGTAGTTTTCTTCACCTAAAACGTCGGTTCGTGCGTGGATCTGAATTCGGCCCGTCCTATCGTGCAAGTCGGCGAATGTCGCCTTACCATGTCCTCTGAAGGCCATGATACGCCCGGCAAGGCGCACAGTCTGCCCCAGTACTCCGTCACACTCACCGGAAACCTGGCCTGCACAGGAGGTTACCTCGTAACGGTCTCCAAATGGTCTGAACCCCATCTGTTGCAGTTTCTCTGCAGCCTCTCGCCTTCGGCGAATCTCTTCGGTCAAGTTGGACTCAGGGATACCCTGGTCAGTTTCGGCAGTCAATATCAGAACCTCCTGAAGTAGCTCTCAAGAACAAGGGTGCGATTGTGCCTGAACCCTTCAGGCCCGTATCTCTAGGATCTGGCATTGGAAGGTCCCCGCAGGCGCTATCACTGACACCGTTGACCCTTCCTTCTGGCCCAGAAGTGCTCTGCCCACCGGGGACTCGTTAGAGATTCGCTTCCGGGCTGGATCAGCTTCTTGAGAACCAACAATGGTATACTCGTAGATCACGTCTCGCGAGAGGTCTTTAACCTTGACTTTCGAACCGATACTCACAACCGTAGGGTCTTTGCGAACGCTGTCAGTAACCCTGGCATGGCGTAGGATCTTCTCCAACGTGAGTATGCGGCCTTCAACGAAAGCTTGTTCATTCTTGGCATCCTCGTACTCGGCATTTTCGGAGAGATCACCGAAAGCTCTTGCAGCTTTGATCCTCTCAGCTACTTCCCTTCTTCTGACGAGTTTCAGGTAGCTTAGCTCTTCCTCCAGGTTTTTCTTCCCCTCAGGAGAAAGTAGAATTTCGCGCTGCGCCATCCTACTGCATCTCTGCCTTTCTCTCAGGAATTTACTAGGGTGCCGCGACTACGCTGCACCCGGATAAACGCATATCAGTGTATGTGTGCTAGAACGCGTCTATGCTCTTTAGATACATAAAGACCGCTGCCTTCTCTGAAAGCAGTGGTCGTTCAGGCCTCGCGCGCGCGGCAGAAGCATTATAATTCAACACTTATCTGACAGTCAATACTATATGCCCCGCCGCCGCTTCCTTGCGTTTTCCCTGATGCAGACGATCTCCTCATCGGTTACCGGTTTTTCGAAACTCCGAAACCCGGCCAACTCAAACCCATGCTTTTGCGCAAGCCGGGAAATCCCGGTAACCTGGCTCAGGGACAGCTCACGGCCAATACTCCAGTCCACATACTTTTCCTCAAGGGCCAGTATCATAGTCTCGGCCATGCAGGCGTAGCTCTGATGAGGCAAAAACCCAAAGTCAAAGTTGAAATTGACGTTTCCGGGCACCTTAACAATGCCGCCCTCAATCACCAGAACATCGTTTCGTTGCTTCTTCACCTCTACAGAAACGCTCCTCGGCCTGGAAACATCACAGACAACCGCGCCGGGCTTCAGATGATCCGGTTCTACTAAGGCATCTAAGGCCGAGCTTACACAGATGACTATATCTGCTTGTCTTAGACCGCCTTCAATCTCTTGAGTTACTCTGGGTACCATGCCGGTCTGGTCTTTGATAGCTCCGGCTGTCTTGAGAAGTCTGCTTTTGTTCCGCCCAAAAAGCGTAAGGTTTCTTCCCCGATCAGCCAGGATCAGCGATACGACCCTGCCTATTGACCCGGTGGCCCCAAGTATGGTTATAGAAGCACTATCAAGATCGATTCCCATAGCTCCGGCAGCTCTTTCTGCTGCTTCGATAGCCACAGAAGCAGTGTAGCTGTTTCCTGTAGTCACTGCAATGTCCAGGTTTCGTCGAACCGTAAGACCGGCATCGCCAACCACGGCGGTGAAAGCTCCTAGGCCCACTACTTTGGCCCCGAGATCTGCAGCCAATTGACCTGCTTTGATGATTTTCGAGATGACCTTGCTCTCGGGCGCTTCAAGCATCATTCGTGATGTAAGCGGACAAGAGACAAACCAGCCGTCAGCTTTCGCCGACTCTGACTCGATCCCGGTTATGTGTGACACCTTCTGAGGAGGCAGAAACCGCAGGAGACACTCTACGAGACCGCCTGGGAGCCATTGGGCCGCAGGAAACTTGCGGCTCACATCTTTGACATCAATAGGGTGGATAATGAAACCGAAGGTTCCCAAAAGAAAATCCCTCCGCAACTCATCAGTTCTTATTCTTCGTTGCCTTAATCACTCCGGTATAAGCGACGGAGGGTTAAGCACCTCTATTCGAGGCCTGAAATCCAGCTTTGCCAGCATGTCCTCAAACTCCCTATCGCTGATATCCTCAGGCCGTTTTCCGATGGTGCTGACAAGCAAAGCTTCAAGGACATTGGTCCCAAATGAACGGCCGCCCATCTCGGGTGTAGTGGTTATGAGCGTAGAGACTCCCCGCCTTTTCAGATCCGCAACATCATCCTGAGTTATGGTATTGGTTATGACGGATTTTCCCCGCATATCCTCAGGCATGTGCTTGATCACATAGTGGAAGTCGCCTGCAATAATATGGGCCTCTCTGTAATATCTGGCATGCTTGCCGTTGGACCTGGGTTTGTCCTGCTTCTGACCGGTAGGATACAGCATGGAAAACGGAAGCCTGACTACTGTGGGTGCAATAGCTCTGGCCACAAAATCCAGGGCATTGAGGGATCTGAGAGGCATGGGCAATCCAAGGACAAAAATGAGATCCCCTAGAATAAGGTTGCACCCGGTTTCCTGTAAGGCCTCAGCCATCCCAAACCTGTCTACACCGCTAACCAGAAGAACCGTCTTACCTTTGAAGGGAAGACCAATGACTTCATCAAGGTACTTGATTACATTTCGTTCAAGGGTAGCCTTCACCCTGCTGCCGTCTACTATGGGGGTGATCTTCGGGGTGTTGGCAATCGGTACGGCATCGCGCAGCATGTACTTCCGTCTTCCGCACGCCACCCACAGATCGATGCCTCCCATACCAAAGGCGTCTACCTTGCCATCCAACTGCTGTAAGAGTTCAATCGCCTTCTCGATTGAGCCGTCGGTGCCGATTCGTTCAACAATAACATCCTCACCCAGGATCTCTTGCTGGGTACGAGAATCTCGCTTGGAAGAACCTATGCTCACACTCACCACATGCTTCACGACGGACCCTCCCTCACTGGCCTTTTCACCCGTTGCCTTTCATTCCCTGGATAACCTCTCTTAACGCTTCAGGATTGACATGGACGTCTCCAACCATGGGAGAACGCCCGATGACGATTTCCGCTATTTCAGTGCTCCTGTCGAATATGCCGCGTGTGATCTCCAACCGCCTGTCCGACCCGATGAGGATGATTTTGGGGTACCTCCGCACTAGAGCAATAAGCTTCATTATCTCGTTCAAAAGATCGTTTCCGCTTCGCTCACGGACAAATCTCCATCTTTCCTCATCAGTCATGACCAGAATGAACTCCACGCCCTCCCGGCCTGCTATCTGTCGCACTTCATCGCAATTGGCAAGGGGAAACCCGATCAGGGCAATGGAACCGCCTTTTCTGATTTCTCCAAGGCTCTCTAAGCGCGATATAAAGGTCCTATCGATGCCCATCTTGACAGCTACTTCCGACTGAGACAGCCCCTTAGCTCTCTCAGCAAGAATGTCATCAATGGCGGATTCAATCTTCTGGCGGCTCACGACTTTGTCTCCGATTCGCACAAAGTCCACGGCAACCACTCCCTGTTGTGCACAACCTTGTGTACAACATTCTAGCAGGGTTTGCCACCGCGCGCAATACATCATCTGAGGGTACAGCACCACGGCAAGATCGAACCTGGTGTGGAACCGGAGCTACCTGCGATCTAAGACTATGGGGATAGATGGAAGCGACAGAGTACAGCTTTGGCAGTGGTGAAGTTCTCTGCACCGACAGCGTAAAGCGAACCCTTTCTGCTCAGATGCGGGGATCATCTGGTTCAACGGAGGCACTGCCGGCATCATTAGCGTAGTCACTCCTTACATCTTCAAGAATGGCCAATACGCCCTGGGGCGTGGGTTCCCCGTTAATCATCTCCCGCAACTGGGAAGCACCCCTTAGCCCCTTAACATAGAAGGCCAGATGCTTCCTCATCTCCAAGAGCCCTCGCCTGGGCCCATGGCGCTCTATTGCCCTGTTAAAATGGTCCATGGCAGCTGCAACTCTTTCAGCCGGCCCAGGGGATAAAACCTCTCGGCCCTCCATCAAATCCCGGCACTGCCTGAAGAAAAACGGGTTGCCCAGCAACGCCCTGCCTACCATCACACCTGATAGAGGTCTGTTTTCCATTCGCCAAAGAGCTTCGGCCGGTGAGTCTACATCACCGTTTCCCACTACCGGAATGGGTACCCTTTCTGCAGCGGCATAGATTCTGTCCCAACGCGCTTCACCGGCAAAACCCTGGGAAACAGTGCGTCCGTGCACGACAAGCATGTCAAGGCCCGCCTCGTAAAGACAGAGAGCTATGCCGGGGGCATCATCAGGATCGTCCCAGCCCAATCGGATCTTGGCTGTCACTGGCAAGTTGCAGGCGCTTTTCAGAGCTGTCACAATTTCCGCGGCTCTTGCAGGGTCCTTGAGGAGAGCCCCGCCCGACCCTGTTGACGTGACTTTCCTGGCGGGGCACCCACAGTTCAGATCGATAGCGTCAAAAGACCCGGTATCTATCTTCTGTACCGCTCGTGCCACGGCGTCAGGGTCTTTACCGAAAACTTGCAGCGCCAGAGGTCTGTCCTGGGGCAAATGAACAAGGATGTCCTGTGAATCTCTCCCGCCTTGCAGGATCCCCATTGCGCTTACCATCTCAGTGTAGCAAAAAGGACATCCGAATTCCCTGAGAATCTCCCGGTATACATCTCCGGTGTAGCCGGCCATTGGAGCACTGATCACAGGAGGCCATATGCGAATGTTTCCAAGTCTAATTGGTTCCGGTATACGGGTCAATCATCCTCACCTATTGAACTGCACTGTCTTCAGCAGACATGCCCGCTTGAGCCATGACTTTTTCCATGACGAAAATAGGGGCGGATTTTCTGAGAGCAACTGCAACTGCATCTGACGGCCTGCAATCAACGTCGATCTCTTTGCCTTCCTGGCTCAAAACCAGCGTGGCGTAGAATACCTCATCCCTCATGTCGGTAATGATGGCCATGACTACCTGTCCGCCGAGACCGTCGACCACCGAAACCACCAGGTCCGGAGTCAAAGGCCGCGGCGGTTCTACTCCCTGAAGAGGCAGGGCGATGGCGGAAGCTTCCAGAGACCTTACCCATATGGGTATAAAGGTCGTCTTGGTAAGGTCACTGAGCAAGACCACTGCCTGGTTAGACTCTGGGTCTACACCGACGCGCTCTACGGTAACCTGGATCATCTGACCTTCCCCCCTCACTCCCATTCTATTGCGCCTACTACGGGGAAACCACCTAACCGGTCTTCAATGGCAGACTTTATGCTCTCCAGACCTTGTTCTGTCTTGGCCTCTGCCCTTATAACCAAAGCCGGCTGAGTGTTAGAAGCGCGTACCAGCCCCCATCCGTCAGGAAACAGCACCCTGGCTCCATCAACGGTGATTACCTCAAAGTCTTGAGAAAACATCCTGGTTATCTCCGAGACAACGTCAAACTTGCGTTCATCAGGACAGTCTACCCTTACCTCAGGCGTTGAGCAGTACTTGGGCAAGCTTTTCAGAATCTCATCAAGTTTCTCCCCGGTTTCCGAGAGAAGACGCAAGAGCCTGCACGCAGCGTATACAGCATCGTCAAACCCATAGTACTCATCCCGGAAAAACATGTGCCCTGACATCTCACCGGTAAACAGGGCATCCGCCTCACGCATTCTGGCCTTGATAAGCGAGTGACCGGTTCTTGTAAACTCAGGGACTCCTCCCCACTCTTTTATGCAGTCTACCAGCGATTGGGAACACTTGACCTCAACAAGGGCAAGGGCGCCGGGATTCCTGGCAAGGATCTCCCGCCAGAACAAGGTCTGAAGCTCATCTCCCCACACGGGAGCACCTGTACGGTCAACGACCCCAATGCGGTCGGCATCGCCGTCAAAAGCTATGCCCAGGTCGGCCTGGGTTTCCGTTACCCGCTGGGCCAGATGCCTGAGGTTCTTAGTTCTCGTAGGGTCAGGATGATGGTTAGGGAAAGTCCCGTCCGGTTCAAAGAACATCTCCTCGTAAGATGCGCCGATCCGGTTCAGGACCTTCCTCGCAATAGGTCCTGATGACCCGTTGCCGGCGTCCACCACTGCCACTACCCTATGTTTGCCAAGCTGAATCCGCTGAGCGATGTCCTCAACGTAGTCCAAAACCGGATCCTTCTCCATCGCCATGCCCGACCCTGCAGTGAATCGCCCGCCCTCTGCAATTCGGCGGATCTCCTGGATGCCTTCACCGTACAGGGTATCAGGACCGTACGCCAGCTTGAATCCGTTAAACTCAGGAGGATTGTGGCTCCCCGTTACCATGACGCCGCCCTCTGTACCGTATCTTACCCGGGCGAAGTACAGAACCGGCGTCGTAACCATACCTATGCTGATGACATCAACGCCAGATCCTTGCAGCCCCTCAGAGACGATCTTCGAGTATGCAAAAGAAGAAAGGCGGTTATCCCGTCCCACTACGGCACTGTCCACACCGTGGTCTTTAAGGAATGTCCCGTAAGCTCTCCCCAACAAGCGGACAGTCTTTTCGGTCAGGTCTTCACCCACGAGACCTCTTATGTCGTATTCCCGGAAAACCCAGGGGTTCATCACAGACATGGAATCCCTCCTACACCCATAGATTCTACCCCTACTGAGCATTTCCTCTTAGGATTATCTAAAGCCCTGGCGGGGAAAATACGTCTGCTAGGGAGGTGATTAAGTGACCGAAGTTAGGTGCAATGTAAAGTCATGTCACTATTGGGGTGACGGAAATATCTGCAATGCTGAGACAATTCAGGTGGACAATAACGTCTCAGGGTCAAGGACCTTTGGCATGGAAACAGGTGAGCTGTATTCCGGGAAAGAAACACACCGTGCCCAGGACGTGCACAACAAAGAGCACGCCAGTACATCAGAACAAACCCTCTGCAGAACCTTCCGTCCAAAGGGTTCACCGGCTGTGCGATAGAGGAGTCTCTCGAGCACCTGTTCAGAAGAGAGGGGGAAAGGCCCCTCTCTTCTCGCTTTTCACCGAAACCCCAACCCACCGAAACCCCAACCTACCCAAACCCCGGCCCACCTGAACCCTTATCACCTGGAACCTTTAGACCTTCGATGCAAAGGCGCCCGGAGGCGTGTTCTTCGTTAGCACTATATACAAGCCCTCCAGGGTAAGAAAAGGATCAACCGTGTCAATGGTCTCAGACTCCTGAGCAACCAGACGGGCAAGCCCTCCTGTGGCAACTACATGGGCATCTTGACCGATTTCCCGGCAGATTCTCCTTACCAGACTGTCGGTCTGACCTGCAAACCCAAAGACGATCCCCGACTGCATGCTCTGTACAGTGTTTCTCCCTATGGCCTGTTGAGGCCTTATCAGTTCTATGCGAGGAAGCCTGGAGGCCTTCTCAAACAATGCATCGGTGGAGGTTAGGATGCCCGGGGCAATTGCGCCGCCCAGGTAGTCTCCTTCCTGGGAGATCACGTCAAACGTGGTTGCAGTGCCGAAATCAACGACAATAACCGGCCCGCCGTACTTGCTGTAAGCAGCTACCGCATTGGCGATCCTGTCGGGACCGACCTCCTTAGGATTTTCATATCTTATGTTCATTCCCGTTTTGGTTCCCGGCCCCACCACCAACGCTGAAATACCCAGGTACTTGCTTAAGGTCTTCTCGAAAACAGGGGTAAGAGGAGGTACCACGGAAGCAATGATGCCGCCTTCGGTATCCTTAGCTTTGAACCCGGCACGTTCCAACATAGACAAGAACATAAGCCCGTACTCGTCTTCAGTCTTTCGGCGATCGGTGGATATGCGCCAATCAGCCATAAGCTCATACCCCTGGAATACGCCGGCGACTGTATGGGTATTACCCACATCCAAAGCGAAAATCACTGATTCTTGCCTCCTTAAGGCGTCCCGTCAGCCCCGCTCCTAATAAACCGCTTAATACTCCGGTAAACAAGGCTGGCAAGGACCATGGCGACGATGCCCTCGGGAACGCCCTGTAAGACTCCAACGGCCAGGGCAGCCTCGGCCGGCACATACCCAAAAGCTACGGCCAGTCCCAACACTCCCATTGTATTGGTGAAACTGCCGCATATGGCCGCAAGAGCGGGGCCATGCCCATACCTGGCCTGAACCAGAAAAAGAAGGCCTGCGCTACACCCGCCGAGAAGCAGAGCGCCCGCCCAACGAACTGCCATAGAGAACCTGACCAGAGCCAGATAGGCGGTATGCCCAACCATGATCCCTGCGGCAAATGCCAGGATCGTTTGCCCTCGTTTCCCCTTCACCAACCTGAACACGTACGCTGAAACGACCCCAATCAGAATTCTGGGGCCGAAAGCAATGAGAGGGTTTGTGAACATGAGTTTGGCCACCGGGTTCGGGTTGGTCTGGGCCCGCCAGAAGCTGAATGCGCCAAAGATGGCCCCTACCATTCCTCCTGAAACCGGCCCTTCAACGATGCCTGCAAGTATGGTTGGAAGATGCATTGTGGTGGCTGAACCTGCGGGAGTCGGGACGGGAATGAACCCTCCGACGGGCATGAGACCCAGGGCAACAGTAATAGCCCCAAGCATTCCTACAAGAGCGATCTGCCGTGTGGATAACTTCACAACCGGTACACCTCCGTTCCGGCTCCTCCTTAGAGGATGCCGTCAGTGTGTCTGTAGAGATCTCCTATCCGGTGATTGGGTCCGGCAACGCATGTTTGCCGGCCCGCCGGCAAGGTTAGCTTAACTCAAAAAACCTATCCAGCCAAGGCGAAATCTAGTGCAATTTGGCTGCCACTTCTTTATGAGATGGCACGCCGGGAAAGCTTCCCGGGGAAGTCACCCCATCGACTATGGCCAAAGCTACCGCTTCCTGGGCCTTAACGCCAACTTCGCAAAGGCGCCCGGCTCTTGAAGGATGGCCCGGTTCCGGCCAGGGGGTACCGGTTCCCCGGCCTGTGGCAAGAACAAAAAGAGTGTCTCCGTCAAAGGGCGTAAAGCAGGGGCGTATGGTCTGTGCCAGGCCTCCCATTGCCATAATGGCTACCCTGTCGCATTCCTGCTTTGTAAGGGGCCCATCTACAGCCACCGCGCCTACAGTGGTGTTAGTCATGGCCGGCGGAGTAAACCGAGTATCTGGACCGTGACCTCGGTCTCCCTGCACGAATCTTCTCCCGGCTCTGTCAAAAGCGCCGGCAATCACACGGCCTGTACCGGGATGGTAGACATCGCCGTAGGCATTGACGATCACCATAGCTCCTACAACGTCGCCGCTTGACGTCTTCAAAGATGCATTGCCCAGTCCCGATTTCATCATGTAACCAGGTCCCAGCATCTTTCCTACGGTGGCGCCGGCTCCTGCGCCTACACTGCCTGAAGGAACTTCACCCCGCGAAGCTTGCTTGCATGCCTCGTATGCCATCTCAGGAGTAGGCCGCGCCTTTCCAAGACCCAGGTCGAATATGATGGCACCGCAGACTATGGGGACTTTGACTATCCCGGTGTCGAAGCCTGCGCCCACCTCTTCAAGGTATCGAACCACACCCGAAGCGCAATCAAGCCCGAAAGCGGATCCGCCTGCAAAAAACAGTGCGTTGACACGGTCAACCATACAAGATGGACGGAGCAAGTCGGTTTCGCGAGTGCCAGGGGCCCCTCCCATAACAGATACGCCACCTACAGCGCCTTTCTCGCACAGAACAACCGATACTCCCGTCAGCCCGAGAGGGTGAACTGAACTGCCAACCTTGATTCCTGAAACTTCCGTGATAGACACAGTGTCGCCTCACTTCAGATCTGACTTCCCGTGCCCGTTAAACCGTCTGGGGCAAAGGCGCTTGACCTTTGCCCCAGACCTAAGGTTTCCTTTACTAAAACAGCCCTACGATCTTCCCTGTCTCGTCAAGGTCCATGTTAGTCCCTGCAGGAACCGAAGGAAGACCGGGCATGGTCCTCATCTCGCCCAGAAGCGGGTAGAGGAACCCTGCACCCATAGATGCCCGGACTTCTCTCACTGTAACCCGGAAGTCTCTGGGACGACCTTTGAGATTTGGATCAGCTGACAACGAAAGGTGCGTCTTGGCCATACAGATAGGCAGTTTGTCAAAGCCAAGCTTTGTATAGCGCCTGATCTGCCTGTCAGCGAGAGGCAGGTAATCGACACCGTCAGCGCCGTACACCTTGGTAGCTATAGCCTCGATCTTGTCTTTAATGGGCATGTCAAGGGAGTAGAGGAAGTCAAAGTTGGTAGGCTCGTTATCAAGCACGTCAATAAGGGCCTTGGCCAGGTCTACGCCGCCTTCGCCGCCCTTAGCCCACACCTGAGAGACAACCGCTGCCGAAGCGCCTGCCTTCTTGGCCCGGTCAAGGACAAACTGAACCTCCCGGTCGGTATCGGTCGGGAAGTGGTTAAGCGCAACAACCACCGGCACTCCGTGCATGAGCACGTTCTCGATGTGCTTATCCAGGTTCTCGCAACCCTTGTCAAGGGCCTCCATGTTCTCCTTAGAGAGAACCTCTGTATCCAGAGGACGCCCGGGACGAACGGTGATAGCTCCCCCATGCATCTTCAGAGCGCGAATGGTAGCTACCACAACGGCAGCATCTATCTTGAGGCCGCCGTAACGGCACTTAATGTTGAACATCTTCTCTGCACCGATGTCTGCGCCGAAGCCGGCCTCAGTGATGGTGTAATCAGCCAGCTTCGTGGCCATCATGTCTGCAAGGACCGACGAGTTGCCGTGAGCTATGTTGGCGAAAGGCCCTGCGTGAACGAATACAGGAGTGTTCTCAAGGGTCTGTATAATGTTAGGCTTAATGGCATCACGAAGGAGAACCGCCATTGGCCCTGCACATTTCAGATCTCCTGCGGTCACAGCCTTTCCGTCGTAGGTGTATCCGACTACTATGCGCTCAAGCCTTTCCCTGAGGTCTTTGAGCCCTGTGGTCAGAGCCAAAATAGCCATTACCTCAGATGCCACCGCTATGTCGAATCCCGTCTCCCGTGGGTAGCCGTTCTCAGAACCGCCAAGGCCTATGACCACCCTGCGAAGAGCTCTGTCGGAAACGTCTACCACTCTGGGCCAGGTAATTGTCAGCGGGTCTATGTTCAAGGGGTTCTTATGCAGAAGGCTGGCATCAAGAAACGCTGCGAGCAAGTTATGAGCCAAAGCCACTGCATGAGTGTCTCCTGTAAAGTGAAGGTTGAAATCCTCCATGGGGATACACTGAGCGTAGCCGCCGCCTGCAGCCCCGCCCTTAATGCCGAACACAGGACCCAAAGAAGGTTGCCTAATGGTATTAATGGCCTTCTTGCCAAGCAAACCCATGGCCTGTCCAAGACCAATTGCAGTTGTGGTCTTTCCTTCACCCAGCGGAGTCGGAGTAATCGCCGTCACAACGACATACTTGCCTCTGGGACGATCCTTTATGTAGTCCAGAAGGTCAAGGGAAATCTTAGCTTTGTACTTACCGTAATTCTCCACCATATCCGCGGGAATCCCGAGACTGTCTGTGATCTGGTTGATGGGCAGCATTTTCGCCGCCTGGGCAATTTCAATGTCCGACTTCAAACTTAGTTCCCCCTTCTTGATTCCGTACTGCAAGACAAATATGTCTTTCCGGTTTTCCACCACCTCTCAGCATAGCAGATTTAGCGAAACAAGAATACCACAGGGCCGCCGCTACCGGCCTCCATTGTATCGTCACTGACCTGTCCGGGCCGACTGACATGCTCTGAACAAGATTCCTGACAGGACTCCGATGACGATGAACAACAGATCCAACCGCCCAAACGCGAATTTCTTCCGTGGTTTAGACGCTTTCTCCCGCTCTCTGGGTTCCTCAGGCTCTTCACTGCTCTGTGCCTGTCTCCATTCCTCATACGCTCGAAACTGCGGCTCAAAACCTTTCTCAAGATCGCTTTCCCTGGGCAGCTTCCTTATGCGCTGGCTCATTCTCCTCACCACCCTGCCTTATCCATGCCTACCGGCATACTCTGCCCTCTCGGACAACTACCTTTCCTGCTTTCACAACGGTACGCACCAGATTAGCCCCAAACCTGTATGGAATCTCCCTGTAATCGTCTGCATCGAATATGACTGCATCGAAGGGAAGCCCGGGATACAACCCTCCGGCCTTTCCTCCCAGACCGGCTGCCCAGGCTGCATTCCACGTCACCGCCTGAAACGCTTCCTCAGGACTCAGACGAAGCATAGAACATGCCAGGGTCATACATAAGGGGAGGGAAGTGGCTGTACACGTTCCCGGGTTAAAATCTGTGGCAATGGCAATAGCTGACCCGGCATCAATCATCT
This sequence comes from Bacillota bacterium, assembly GCA_033809515.1. Lineage (GTDB taxonomy): Bacteria > Bacillota > Sulfobacillia > Fermentithermobacillales > Fermentithermobacillaceae > JAPXLN01. The sequence continues at coordinate 54,052 of JAPXLN010000009.1, read as the reverse complement.
TTCTGGCAGGCGCCCCGGGAACCTTCCCAAGAAAACAGGATGTGGCCGGCAAAATAACCCCCACAGTATCCGACCGGGCCAGACACTCTATCCCTTCCCGGGAGATCATAATCAGATGATCACAGGATACAGCGCCCATTTCACAGGCTAACTGTGTTCCCCCGGTGCTTTCAAGCTCATCTGCGTGCAGCTTCAGACCGAACCCCAACTTGCGAGCTGCCGTCAGAATCCTGCGGGCCTCGTCCACCGTAAAGGCCCCTGCGTCGCAAAATACGTCAACGAAACCGGCCAATTCCCTCTCCTTAATGGCCGGAAGCATAGAAATGACCTGTTCAACGTAGCTTGCCCTGTCCTCTTTATACTCAGGTGGGAAGGCATGTGCTCCCAGAAATGTGCTTACGATGCTAACCGGGTGGCCGGCCTCGCAGCGGCGGGCAACTTCCAGCTGCTTGAGCTCGTTATCGAAGTCCAGCCCGTACCCGCTTTTGACTTCGCACGTTGTTGTGCCCTGCAAAAGCAGCTCGTCAAGGAACTTCATGCTCCTTTCATAAAGCTCTTCAACCGAAGCTTGCCTGGTAGACGCAACAGTGCTGGCAATGCCTCCCCCTTGAGCAGCTATCTCAAGGTATGACGCTCCCTGGCATCTAAGGGAGTATTCCTGGGGTCTCCATCCTCCAAACACCAGGTGGGTGTGGGCGTCTATGAAACCCGGTGAAACCAATTTGCCTCCGGCATCCAAAACGGTGGCCCCGGGCATCAGTCTCACATGGGCACTTATCTCAGATGAATGACCAACCGAAACTACCGTACCCTGGTAAGACGCTATGTAAGCATTGCAGATGATCCCCAGATCCCTAAGATCGTCCAGCCGCCGGGGCCCCTGGGACCCTGACATGGTCAAAAGCTGTCCGATATTTCCCAGAAGAAAATCAGCCTGAACTTCGCTCAAGGGTGCTCCTCCTCGTGTGTTTGGTTAACCCCGTCCATTTTCTACGATAACTCCCAGGCTCCTGTCATTGTTAAGAAAATCAAGGGCGGCCATAGCGCTATCCAGGTCAATTCCTTCTAGAATGTCCCTGTATGCGAAGATGTCCAGGCCTATGTCGTGCAGGTGTACCTGAACTTCCCCTACCAGGTCAAAGGAGTCGAAAAGTGTCACGTACCTGCCGGCAGCCGCTTTCTTTACCCTTGCGAAGTCAACGGCGTCAATTCCGTGCCGCCGAACCCTCTCAACTTCCTGGCGAATCCGGTCAGCCAGCTTGTGAGGAAACATGCTCTGTGAAGCGACCGTAACAAAGGAATAGTCAGGCCACACTTCACTTGCGTAGATCAGGTCATCTGCCAAACCATCCTCATAGACTTGGGAAAATAACCCGGAGCTTCGCCCGAACATTACGTCCATGAGAAGGGCCAAACTCATCTCTGAGCTCACAAGCTGGACCGCATCGCAGCCCGAAACCGGTCCTTTCCACCCGACCTGCAGCAAGGGGGTGGGAACCGGAAGCCGGATGCTGGTATCAGGCCCTACCCGGTCAGGCTCACATGGCCTTACGCGTTCAGGCTGCCTGAAGTCACTGCCGGGAGCGCTTAGCATTCCAGACACACTTTCAAATACCCAGGCCGGGTCAACATCCCCGGCGACAAAAAGACTCATATTGCCCGGAGTGTAGAATATCTCATGGCACAGGTTCAGAAGGTCTTTGTTTATGTGGCGTATGGATTCCTCTGTCCCTGCAATGTCTAGGCGAACTGGATGGACAAGGTACAAACCTTCCATGATCGCCCTCATGAGTCTTGCCTCCGGAACATCGTTGTACATCCTTATCTCCTGTGCAATGACTTTTGCTTCCCGCTCAATGGATTCTGCATTGAAATACGGTTTGAAGACGACTTCCAAGAGAAGCTCAAGGCAAGGACCGAAGTTGTCAAGGGTATGGAACATGTACGAAGTGTAGTTGTTGGCCGTATAGGCATTGGCCGAGCTGCCTAAGGCGGAGAAGGCTGTCAGGGCGTCGCCCCACTTCTTCTCGAACATCTTGTGCTCAAGGAAATGAGCTATGCCTGCAGGTACTTCCGTGGCACGGTCTTGCCCCGGAACCACAAAGACGTTGTCGTTGGAACCGTACCGCACAAAGATCTCAGCGTACTTCCTGTGAAATCCTTTCTTCGGCAAGACAAACACGGTCAAACCGTCAATTTGCGCATGTTGGATCTTTTCATTCAAAGAGGCGCTCTTATAAACTGACATGCCAGGCACTAGGATACACCATCTTTCGCCCGGAGAGCATAGACGGCCTTGAGCTCTGCCATATTCGCCACCTTAACCACATCCTCAAGGGTGACCGCGGCCAGCTGGGCCACAATGTCCTCTTCCTCAGCGGGGCCACCCATGATCTCCTGAGTAAGGTAGCGCCTTATGATAGCTTCCTGGAAGTCGCTTTCAGACCGGAACCTCCTTAAGAGGCCTGCCCTTGTGCTCTCCATCTCATCTTTGCTGATCTCTCCCCGCTTGAGGCTCTCAAACTGTTCTACAACCAGCTCCCGTGTACGGCCCAGGTTACGATCGTCAATGCCTGCAACCGCAATGACCATTCCCCGCCAGGTGTTCAAAACGGTGGCGGCTGAGTAAGCCAGGTTCTCCCTTTCCCTTATGTTAGTGAACATCCTTGAATGGGGAAAACCACCCAGGATACCATCGTAGAGCAACAGTGCAGGAAAAAGAGGGTGTTGCTGGGTGATGCCTGTGTAGAAAGCTAAGCACAGAACAGTCTGTTCTCCCGGAAGGCTGTCCTCGATCTCCAAGAGGGTCAACGGCATAGGAGGAGGGCTCATATCAAGATCCCTTTCACCGGAGGAGTCCCATCTTCTTTTTCGGGGAAACCAAAGGCCTGCCCGTGCCAACAGGCCGGGAAGGTCAGACGCTCCGTCGCCCGATGCATACATGCTTATTGAGGAACTTGACAGAGCTTCTGCCCAGGTCTCCCAGGTTCCCGAAGGCGTGAGTCCGGGAAGGTCTTCCAGAAGCCCCCAGCCCGGGAGCCCGGAGGGATGGCCGCGGGACACTTCCTCGATAAGCCGTACCATGGCATACCTGGAGCGATCATTGATGATCCCAAGAATGTCACGACGGTGTTCTTCTCTTTCAGCGTCAAAACGCGACTCAGGATATGCTCCATCCTCCAGGTAGGGCGAGGTCATGACTTCCCAGAGAAACTTGAGGGCAGCAAAGAGACTTCCGTCCTGGGAATCGCCGAAATCCAGGAACCCAGGCGAGGGGAGGGATATTCCGAACCTCACAACCTGGAACGGCCCTATCTTGGTTGTTTCTGAACCGAAAGCTGCCCCGTACATTTCCTCAAGCCGGCGCGCCAAATCTCGAAGGGTAGGCAAACTCACAGTGCCTCTTCCTGCGAGCCTCGGCACCAAAGCAATGGGGGTAACGGTTTCTGCTGCAACAGGAATCTTGCAGAAAACATTCATTGAGAGGGTCTTCCATTTGCTCTCAGAAAGATAAGAGAACTTCAGCCCAGGCTCTAGCTCTGTCGTGAAAACCCGCTTTCTGCCGCTCTCGGCCAAATCAACTTACACCACCAGTCTGTCATCATCCAGCAGATTTCTTGGGTACGTTGTCAGGCTTATCAGACCCTCACCGGTCATTAGGACATCATCTTCGATGCGTACTCCTCCCTTGCCAGGCAAGTAGATGCCCGGCTCTATGGTGAAGGTCGATCCCACCGGCAAAGGCAGATGGTTTGAAGACACTATGTAAGGCTCTTCGTGAACTTCCAGACCCAGCCCATGACCGGTCCTGTGAATGAAATATTCACCGTATCCGTAGCTTTCAATCACGTCTCTTGCCAAAGCATCAACGTCGGCGCCGCTCATACCCGGTTTCGCGTTCAGGCGTGCGTTCTCCTGAGCCTGCAAAACGATCCTGTAGGCCCTCTGAAGTTCCGCGTCAAGAGTTCCTACAGCGTAAGTACGGGTTATGTCAGCGTAGTAACCGTCTACACTAAGAACAAGGTCCAGCCAGGCCAAATCCCCGTCTTTCATAGGGGTTCTCGATACAAAAGCATGGGGTATAGCTGTGTCAACGCCTGTAGCCAGGGCCATTCCCGCTGACTGAGCCCCCTCTTCTTTGAGGCGCTGCTCAATGACTCTCACTATATCCAGGGCGATCTCGCCCGGCGCAAGCAGCTTTCTCGCCATGTCCGCTCCTTTGTCAGCAAGGGCGCAGGCTTTCTTCATGCTCTGTATCTCTTGTTCATCTTTTACCATGCGCAAGTTTTTCATAATCTTCCCTGCGTCGTGCCAAACAAGGTCTCCAAATGCGTCTCTGATAAGCGAGTACTCAAGAAGCCTCATGGTCCGGTTCTCAAAGCTCCATGTACCCCCGAGCGTAACGCTCAGAGCTCGCTGAAAAGCTCCTGAAGGTCCCTCCTCATCAGAGTAAGGTTCTACCCGGGAATCCAGGTCCAGACCCTCATTTCTTAGCTTCTCAAAGACAGTCTGCCCTTTTTCAGCTTCCAAGCGTGGCATAATGAAAGACACTGCCTTTTCCCTGGAAATCACCAACAGGGTGGGGCGCTCGGAAAGCCCCATTCTGAGGCCGGTCATATAAAACATGTTGGCTCCCGGCATTAAGGCCATATTGGAAACGCCTGAGCTTTCCATTTCCTCAAAGAGCTTCTCCCATCGCTCTTTCTTCACCTGAATACCTCCTCACGTTGCCTTGCTAACGTCTATCCTGTTCAAGAATTCTACTCTTCAACGCCTGCTTCTGCCGGATTCTTCCTGGCAGCAAAGTAGGCACGGGTCGTAACGCCTGAAGCCGGTGTGAAGGAGTAGGAATCGAAGATCCCCTTCACCTGGAAACCTGCTTCCTGTAGCCAGGCGGACAGGTCTTCAAGAGGAAAAGCCCTCTCCTTGTGAATCTCGTCAAACCTGTGCCAAACCCCGTCTTTTTCCACGAAACCTGTGAGGTTGACCTGCCACCACCTCTGGGCGGCATTCCAAAGGTCGCCCCAGACAACAACATACCCCGGGCCTTGGTAAAGTGTTGTCTCCTGCGGGATAGTTGAGAGCCTGAGAGGTGTGTTCACATCAAACACAAACAAGCCGCCGGGATTGAGAGCTGCAGCTACACAGCAAAAGGCACTCTGCACATGCTGTGGCTCCAGGAGGTAGTTGAGACTGTCAAAAACGCAAATGGCCGCGTCTACCGGCACGTCCAGTTGAAAGTCTTTCATGTCGCCCAGTCGAAAGTCGGATTTGAAGCCTTCGGCCGCAAACTTCCTCCGGGCCACCTCCAGCATACTCGAAGACGCGTCAACCCCTACTACCTCATAGCTGTCTCTGGCCAGGAGCAATGAGAGATTCCCGGTCCCACAAGCAAGGTCAAGCACCGTACGGGGAGAACAAGCGAAGTTGGCCCAAATGCCCTTAATGTAGCGCAGCCACAAGCCATAGGGAACATCCGCCATTACCTGATCGTATACTTCAGCGAAACCAACGTAAGGTTTTGTGGAAATCCGTTCCAAGATGCATCACCCAACAGGTTCTATTCGCTGCAAAAGGCCGCCATCCTTTTTCATAACTAATATGCCGCCGGGCAGAACCGCCCGGCGGCCTTTTGACAGCTTTCTTCGCTAATCAGCGAGCTAGTCCTCTATGACCGGCGCTACGCGACCTCTCTTTGCTCCAGGGACAATGTCACCCTTTGCTGTTTCGTCAGCTCCGGAAAGGCTTTCTCCGGCCGGCGTCTTTGCTTCTGCCGGCGCTTGGGAGGGTTCTCCGGCCAAGATGCTATCAATCTCCGGACCCTTTAGAGTCTCTCGCTCCAGAAGCGCCTCGGCCATCCGGTTAAGAGCGTCCCGCTTCTCCTCTAGGATCTCCCTTGCACGGTCGTAACACAGGCCGATTAACCTCCGCTCCTCCTGATCGATAGCAGCTGCCACTTCCTCAGAGAAGTCTCTCTCCCGGGCCAGATCTCTTCCCAGGAAAACCTGACCTTCCTTCCTGCCGAAGGTCAAAGGACCCAGCCTCTCGGACATACCGAACTCCATAATCATACGCCGGACCAACCGGGTGGCAACTTCCAGGTCATTGGCCGCACCGCTTGAGACGTCCTCAAACACCATCTCCTCTGCAGCTCGTCCTGCCAAAGCTGCCGTAACCTGGTCAAGGATCTGGTCTCGTGTGAGCAGGTAGCGGTCTTCCGTGGGCATCTGCAATGTATAGCCCAAAGCCGCGCCTCTTGAGACGATGGTCACCTCATGAACAGGGTCGGTGCCCGGAAGCACTTTAGCTACCAGGGCATGGCCTGCCTCGTGAAAAGCGATTATCTGTTTTTCCTTGGGGCTGATGAGCCTGGACTTCTTCCTGGGGCCGGCTACCACTCTCTGAACGGCCTCTTCCAGCTCTTCCATGCCAATGCGGCGCTTCCGGTGGCGGGCAGCCAAAATTGCCGCCTCGTTGACCACGTTCTCAAGGTCTGCCGGTGTAAACCCGGCAGTTCCTGCAGCCAGGGTTTCAAGGTTCACTTCTTTGGCAAGGGGCTTGCCTCTGACATGGACCTTCAGTATCTCCACCCGGGCGTTGAGATCGGGCTTATCTAGGATAACCTGTCTGTCAAACCTGCCCGGACGAAGGAGAGCAGAGTCCAGGATGTCGGGCCTGTTTGTGGCCGCCATAACGATAATCCCCTGGTTGGTGCTGAAACCGTCCATCTCTACCAGGAGCTGGTTGAGGGTTTGCTCGCGCTCGTCGTGGCCGCCTCCCATACCCGCTCCCCGCATGCGCCCTACGGCGTCAATCTCGTCAATGAAAACTATGGCGGGAGCTCGCTTCTTTGCCTGATCAAACAGGTCTCTCACCCGCGCAGCTCCAACTCCCACAAACATCTCAACGAAATCCGACCCGCTGATTGACAGAAACGGCACGCCTGCCTCTCCGGCCACTGCCCGGGCAATATAAGTCTTGCCCGTACCCGGAGCGCCGAATAGGAGCACTCCCTTGGGAATCCTGGCGCCCATCTCTACGTATTTTCTTGAGTGCCTCAAAAAGTCCACGACTTCCTGAAGCTCTTCTTTGGCCTCATCACATCCGGCCACATCGGCGAAAGTCACCTTGTCATGAATGTCCGACTGAAGGCGAGCTCTGGATCTTCCAAACTGCATCACCTGCTTGCCGCCGCCCTGTCCCTGCTGAAGCATGTAGAAGAACAGCCCAACCATGACAACGGCCGGGAGCATACTGCTCAGGAGAGTCATCCACCAGGAGGGCTCCGGAGGAAGCTCAAAGGTCACAGTTGCGCCCGATTCAACCATCTTGTTGTAAAGCTCGGGATCCACCGGTATGACAGTGCGAAACTTCGCGCCGTCTTTAAACGTACCGGCCACACTCTTCTGGTCAACTACAGTAACACTGGCAATCCTGCGAGCTTCAAGATGTGCCAGAAAACCATTGTAATCCAATTCAGTGTATTGATCTTTGGGCGTAAAATAGTCAGCCAGAGAAACAGCAACAAATATCAGCAGAGCGTAGATGGCAATGCTACGCCACATTTTGATGTTCACAGCAACGCCCCCTTTCTGATCACGCCTTGGCCCTCCAGGGATGGCCAAGCAATACCGTCAAATAGTAGCACAATTCTTGCTACATCGCAAGTATGGCTGCACTTCCAGTCTGACTATGCGCCTGGTGTCTGTATCGATCCTGAAATTGTTACTTAGCCTGAAACCTCCCAGCCACGCGATTTCGCCGCCCGAAATGAAAAGGGGTACGAAACTGCGGTAAAACCTTGGGACCTTGTTGGAGACAAAGAAGTCTTGAATCTTCTGTTCCTTGCCGCCCATTCCAAGAGGCGCAAACCGGTCGCCCTTGCGCCTTGTACGCACCGACAGCTCCCCTCTACACTTATTGTAATCCAGGTAAGCCACAGGTTCCACCATCTGCCTGAATTTTGGCCCCCCCGACGCTGATGCAGAGGATATCTGCTGCAGCAACCCGTTTCCGGAAGAGTCAATGATGTCTGCAGTGACTGTCAGACAGAGGTCCGGGATATCTGTGATCCCGGGAAGGCTCAAAGGAACCTCAACATCAACAGGCGGAGGGTAGAATTGCAGGAAATCCCCTGCCCTGACAGCGACGGACCTGCCCGGGAGAGCTGCCGTACTGCCTTCCGGTTTCATAAGCTGTTCCACGTGGTCTAGGTCCAGATTATCTTGCACCCCCAGGCATTCCCTCCATGAAAGCTCCAGAACTCGTGACCCGATGGCCCGGGGAAGATCCCGCAGCGCCTTTGCGTCAACAAACGTCACCGGCCCCTCTTTGAACGTATGGGCAAGGAAGGCCCGGTGAGCAGCATCTTCAAGATAAGCGGAATCCCATCGCAAAGCTGCGGCGGTCTTGCCCAGAGTCTCCACAAGAGACGGGTTAAATGCCTGAGACAATTCAGGGATCACCTTATGCCTAATAAGATTCCTCGTATATCTCAGGTCCAGGTTGTACACGTCGGTTATGGTCGGCAAGTTTCGTTGTCTGCAGTAGTCTTCAATTAGAGCCCTGGAAACGCTAATCAGTGGGCGGATCAGATCATCTGTGACAGGGGGCATGCCGGCCAGGCCTTGAGTCCCGCTTCCGCGCAAAAGTCGCATGAGAACGGTCTCTGCCTGATCGTTGAGGTTATGCCCCAGGGCAATGCGGTCTGCCCCAATCCGGTCCCTAAGAGAGTAGAAAAAACTGTACCTGGCATTCCTTCCTGCCTCCTCGATTCCCGCCCCGGTGTCCCTGGCCAACGCCATGACATCCGCATGCCCTACGGTTGCAGGAATCCCCATAGCTGCCGAGCGCTGAACTACCATCCTGGCATCCTCGTCGGCCTGCTCCCTCATATGGTGATGCAAATAAGCTACATGAAGTCTGATGTCGAGTTCTTGGCGCAGCCCTTGCATGACATCGAGGAGACACATTGAATCAGGGCCGCCGGAGACTGCTACTATTACAAGGTCCCCGGGCTGAATCATAGAGTGTTTATCTATGGTAGCCCGGACTTCATGCAGCACCTTCCGGACCACCGTTTCTTCAGTTGCCACCCTTATCACCAAAGGTAGAATACCAGAAACTGCCCGTCTGCGCACACAAGGACAAGAGCGTCGCAGCAAAGGGACTCTGCCCGTCCTCTAAGCTCCTTGTATCTTCGCCACCACAACGGTCACGTCATCAGGGGGCGTCCGGCCATAATACCTTTCGCCGTGAGAGATGATAGCTCTTACAAGAGAGTCAATGGAGTCGTCTTTCAACCGCCGCAGCCTTGATACAATCATCTGCTCAGCCCTGGCCGGAACCGGACTCGACCTGAATACCCCGTCGGATACAAGGAAGATTGCATCTCCTGCCGATACTGGTTCGCTGGTTGAAAAACACGGAAGGGAGCCGAAAGCCCCGGCAGGAGGTCTGGATCCTCTAACAACCAAAACATTGCCGGATCTTTTTCTGACAAAGGAGGGCGGTGACCCAAGTTTGTGGAAATATGCTCTCTCAGTCCTGCCGTCAATAAGCAGACAGTCCATTGCCACAAAGGAATCAGGGTTCAACGCAGTAAAGAGCGCCGAGTTAAGAAAAGACACACACGAGTCAAGATCAAGACCGCAGTTGAGAAGGCTTCTCAAGAGTTCGATTGTGCTCTTGCTTTGCCTGGCCGCGACTTCGCCCTTACCCATTCCGTCAACAAGCACAACCAAGCTCCGTTCTTCCCCAAGGTCGTACCTTGCCCAGAGATCGCCTGCTTTTGAAGCCCCTTCGGCAGGGATTGTTCCCCCTTTCAAGGTTACTTCCAATCGACCATCTCTTGACCTCCCGGCATGGGGCAGGGATCTCCGGCCTTCGACAGCAGGAGACAATAGCTGCCCCAGGCACCTGTACTGAAATGAAAGGGCCTCTTTTGTCTCTACGGTGGCAGCCAGGACCCTTCTTTCCAACCTTTCTACTTCCTTCCGGTGACTCATGACCGATACCAGTTCCCCAAATCTTTCACACCTGGCAGCCAGACTTCCGTCTCTATCCTCTTGTGTCACTTCCCCCAGAACGTCCATTTTTCTGGCCAGTTCGCTTACAAGGTCGAAGGTTTGGCCAAACTCATCCTCCCAGCAAGCGGCCTTCTCCGGGCATTCCAGGCACACTCTGGCTACAGCAAACCTTATAGGCGCAGCAATGCCTGAAACCAATGGGGCATTGTTTTCAACGGGGTTTTTCTCCTTGAGAGCCCCCTGGGATTCTGCAGCTGCCTGCCTGAACATTTCCCCTATCTCTGTCAGGCAGTGGGAAACCGCGGCCATGCGGAGTTTCACAGGTTCCACTTGATGCCTGACCAGTCTTTGTGGGCGCTCTTCTTTTTTCAGAACAGGAAACCTCTCGGACAAAAACCCCATAACCCCCGGCGTAAGCAGCATAAGCCCAAAACAGGCAACTGTCTGTTCAGCGAACCTTTGCCCTATGTTCGCCGAACGCCCGTAGAAAGACAGAAGCATCCCCGCTGACATGAACCCTACTGCAGTCTCCGCCTTGCCAAACCAGCTTCCCATTCCGGCCAGAAGCCCCGCCACGCCCAGCAACCCCAATATGATAGGGTCCTCGGAACCGGTCAAGGATACCATAAGCCCCCCTGCCAGGCCTGCAATGGCTCCTATGCCGGGACCCCCTATGTAAGCTGCCGTGACCGTGCAGGCCATGGCAACCAACCGGGCAAAGCTTATGCCCATGGGTTCAACGCCCTGAAGGCCCCCTACGGATAACAGAATCACCACCAGCAGCGCCTCAGCCTGGCCCCCGGTAGCCTGAACTGCATCGCCCGGGAACGCCAAGGACACCAGACGTACGGTAACCATGGCACACAGGCCCTGGAACAGAGCTCCGATATAGGCGTACAGCCCACCGCCCTGATAAGATGCAACCAGCGCGCCGGAAGCGGCCACAATGGCGCCTGCGAGAATCGAATCCAGGGAGCTTCGCTTCTGCCTGGCGGTCTGTACTTTGCCTTCAAGGGCATCTTCGTCTCTGATAAGGAAGGTAATCAGGGCCATGGCCAGAGCTTGAATCCCCAGGAGATCCCATCGTCTTGACGTGGCGCAACCAATCAGGGCGGCAATGCCGCAAGCTGCTGAGTACCGCCTTCCCTGGGAACGAGAAGCCGCGTAGACCGCAGGACCGAAGGGAGACAGGTTGCCTGCCACGACTGTGCGACCCAACAGAAATGCAAGAAGGATTTCAGACCACGTAACCTTTCCTAAAGCAACTCGGAGCGCGGAAAACCTGAACCGGTCAGAGATTCTCAAAGGCAACGACCCCCTCCACACCCATTTTATTCCTGGCGCTTTGCGGGATCTGTCGCCCCTTGTCCTTCCAGGAAGGTGCCTTGGAGGAGAGATTGTCGAAAACGAGACTACTTGAGCGGCACTGTCACCTTGCTGTATTCGGTTCCGTCCTTGGCGCTTACGAGAAACACCTCAAGAACCGCCGGGTCTTTCCCATTCAAGAGAGTTCTGTCAAGGGAGAAGCCAAAAATGCCCCAACCCATACCGCATGTCGATGTCGTGTAACCGGCGAAAACCTCGCTTCCGTCACCGGAACGTATCCGAAATTGTACATTGCCTTCAAAAGCTGAAGCGCAACCGTAGACATTGAGGTTTCCTTCAGTCCATGTGAAGCCTCTCTTGGGCGTAAGGAGAAGCAGCTTCTTTCCTTTCATCTCCATCATTCTGGCTATGACCATGCACGCTTCTGACCGCTTGAGGCCGTCTTTGGGCCCAAAGGTGCCGTCGGGATAGCCATGAATGAGGCCCTGCTGAACGCTGGCAGTAACCCCTTCCAGGTACTCTGGCTGAACGCTGCCTATGTCAGAGATCTCAGGCACTTCCACCGGATCATCAAAGACGACCTCCGGGTGATCTTCCCTGTACCTGGCAGAAGCCCTGGCCAGAAGATGAGCCATCTCTTCCCTTGGCAGTATCCCATCGGGATCGAAAGTCGCCCCGTACTCAGAGGGAACTACTATCCCTGCCTCAATTGCCTCCAGGATATGGGGTTCTGACCAGTGCCCCTTTGTGTCCTCAAAAGGCGCCTGGCCTGAAACGTAGGGGCTCTGGATGGCCTCGGTCAGCAGCTTCACAAATTCAGCCCGGGTAACCTCTCTCTCAGGCTGGAAGGTGCCGTCGTCGTAGCCATGCACTATGTCCAGCACCTGAAGAAGGGCCACCGCGCCTCCGGACCAGTGCTGCTGTACATCCGGGAGAATCTTGAACACTGAATCCCACGAAGGCTCTAACGGTTCCGTAATATCCACGTGCCCTGCAAGAGTCTCAAGTTTTTTGCCTTCCACCAGGATCTGTACATGAGTTGTCGGAGGATACTTCCATAGAGCCAGAGTATTCACAATGGATGACAGAACACCGGCCTCGCCTCCGGCACCCACGTTGAGGTCCAGAATTTCCTTGCTCAGGTTTGCAGTGCAAAAACCATCTTTGACGGTGCTCTCAAGGACTTTCGTCTGGACCGGTAGCCTGAGAAACAAAGGCCCCGCTTCCGGCGGTCCTGCGATAAGGGCCTGCAACGCGGCCCTTTCAGGCGCATCAGTGTGTGGAATTTGGTATTCCACAGGAAACAGGGGCGTTCCTGACCGAAGGAACAGCGGGAAGTAGACATAGAACCGGCTCATGTCAGGTGCGGCAGCATGCGCCGCAGAAAAACCTCTTTGATCTACTAAAGGACCTGAGAACAGCCCAAGCGACAAGACAAGCAACCCTCCGAGAACTGCCTTGGCTGCAGTCCGCACCAAAGTCCTGTTCCTCATGTGATCGACCTCCTCAAGGCTTACTCAAACATCAAAGGTATATGCCTTTTCGCCAACGTAAATCGCTATCCATGTACCATCCGTGTATCATCCATTATGACATGACATGCACCATCGGGGTTCCACACTAGGCTGCGCTTTTCCTGGAAGGATTTCCTGAGACAAGATGGAATACCAATATGCAGGCACATGCCGCCAGGTGCCTGCGGCGGAGATAGCCCAACTAGAACGATGTAAAGGATGAAGCGCCTATGAGCAAAGACCTCAAGGAGTTTTGGCCTTTGGACCGGTCGTTCGTTTTCCTCAATCACGGCTCCTTCGGAGCGGTCCCGTATCCGGTGCTAGAGAAACAACACAAGCTCCGCCTTCACATGGAAAGCCAGCCTGTGCGCTTCTTTCAACGGGAACTGGATGATCTCTTGCTCGTTGCCAGGGAACGCCTTGCCGGTTTCATCGGCGGCGACCCTGAAGGGCTGGTTTTTGTGCCAAACGCGACCACAGGCGTTAATACTGTGCTAAAGTCTTTGAGATTCCAGTCAAGGGACGAAATACTGGTCACCAACCATACCTACAACGCATGCAAGAATGTGGTAGACTTTGTGGCTGCTCGTGACCTTTGCCAAGTCAAGGTGGTAACCGTGCCCTTTCCGACAGAATCAGCGGCCACAGTCAAAGACGTCATTTTGAACAGCATAACCCACCGTACCAGGCTCCTTCTCATCGACCATGTTACCAGCCCTACAGCTCTGATCTTCCCGGTTCGGGAAATCGTAGGAGAACTCGAGGCACTAGGCGTAGACGTTCTGGTAGACGGCGCCCATGCGCCCGGCATGATACCCCTGGACATGCACGATATTAACGCAGCTTACTACACAGGAAACTGCCACAAATGGCTGTGCGCTCCCAAGGGATCGGCCTTTCTCTACATCAGGGAAGACAAGCGAAAGCACATTCGTCCCCTGACCACAAGCCACGGTGCGAATTCCCTCCGGAAAGACAAGAGCTTCCTCCACCTGGAGTTTGACTGGACCGGCACAGGCGACTATACACCATATGTACTCATTCCCGACTCCATAGACTTTCTGGCATCCCTTTACCCGGGAGGGATCGAGGAACTCATGAAACGGAACCACGAGAAAGCCTTAGAAGCTAAAGACATGATCTGTCGTGCTCTGGAGGTACCACCTCCCTGCCCTGATCACATGAACGGCTCTATGGCGGCGATTCCGCTTCTGCCATTGCAACCTCCCAATAAGACTGCCGGGGAAATCCTTGATCCGGTTCAGGAAAAGCTCTACCACGAATTTGGCATTGAAGTACCTATCGTGGCATGGCCGGCTTGCGACCAAAGGCTTGTTCGCATATCAGCCCAGGCCTATAACGCCTTCGGCGACTATCTTGCCCTTGTTCAGGCCTTGCGAAGCATTTTCCTTGATTGAAGCGCCGAAGTCACCGCTGTTCTTGGCATACCAGAAGAATCAACCTTTCAACTGTGACCTGATGAGGCCGTGTCCCATCATAGACAACCCCGAGGCCCTCGAGAAAATGGTAACCGAAACAGGAGCTTACCCCACTTAGAGCGATAGCATCAGCGCCGCTGAGTTGTGCAGGCCTCTACATGGATACGCCTGTGCCTGGGGCCAGGTGGCGGATAGGATCTGGGAAGAAGACTTCCAGGGCACACCAAGCCCTGTCATTAACATCCCTCCCTCTGAGCAGCCCTCAACGAAAACCGGGGCCTTCCCGCATACCAGGCACACAGCCTTGCAGGAGGCGGCTGCCTATTTGTAGAACACCAAAGGGAGTTGCTTTGAGAGCTTGCCGCAGCATTATGAAGCATTGCAGCGAGCTGGGATTCGTCGAGTTTGCAGAGGGGGAAAACCAGTTGGCCACAGACAAAAATCCGCTATCATTAGACGGCAAGGTAGCTGTAGTAACAGGCGCCGCATCAGGCATTGGTTTTGAGTCAGCAAAGATCCTGGCTGTTCACGGCGCTCAAGTAGTGCTGCTTGACATAGACGAGAACAGAGGGCAGGAAGCAGCGTCCGTCATTAGATGCTCTACCGGCGGCAAAGCAGATTTCCTGAAATGCAATGTCACATCGAATGCATGCTGCAAGGAAGTAGCCGGTGCCATTGCCGAAAAGTACGGTCGCATTGGCATACTCCACAACAACGCCGGAACCATCGTGCGCAAAGACGTGGTTAACATGGAAGAAAGCGAATGGGACCTGGTGGTGGATGTTTGCCTAAAGGGTACCTACCTCGTATCCAAGTACGTCATCCCCGTCATGGCCGAAGGGGGCGGCGGGAGCATTATCAACACAGGTTCAGGTTGGGGACTCAAAGGCGGCGACAACGCTGCTTCTTACTGCGCCGCCAAAGCAGGTGTAGTCAACCTCACACGAGCCATGGCCATCGACCACGGAAAACAGAACATCAGGGTTAACTGCGTGTGCCCCGGCGACACAGACACACCTATGCTCCGCGGCGAGGCCCGGCAGATGGGCCTTGATGAAGCAGCTTTTCTTAGTTCCTCAGCAACAGACAGGCCCCTTCGCAGGATTGGCGTACCGTCTGACATAGCTAACGCTGTTTTGTTCCTTGCAAGCGACATGGCAAGCTGGATTACCGGAAGCATCCTTGTGGTTGACGGCGGAGGCATCGCCTAGAGACCTTCAGGGGCAGCATTCCCTGGGAGCATCCCCGGGCAACAGCCCACGGAGGTATTGCTCACAGATATTGCCTACAAGAACGCCAGAGGCTATACTGCTGTCAGGCTTTTCTATATTTCACTGAAAGGAAGTGGCTTGCGTGAAGCATACAACCATCATGACCCGAGGGAAGCCGGGACCGGAAGAAGGACTGCAGTAAGAAGGTCTGCAGCGAGAACGGCTGCAGTAAGGCGTACTTCGTACTTGTGGTCACTGAATCCCTTTGGCGCCTGAGCATGCAATTTTCTGACTTCAAGCCGGTTGGTCTGCCGGTGGCAGACGCTGTCACATTCCGCTTCCTCTCTTCCCTCCGGTTGATTTGATCCGGTGCTAACCCAATTCCATCCAACGCTGTATAGCTGCTATTGCGATGCTGTTATGCGGCTAACGCATTGAGGTGCATTGCAGGCAGCTGCGTCAGCGTCACTTTACCCCGGCACCGATCATATTCCCTGCCAAAAAGTTGAAAACCGAAGGGAGAATACTCTTGTTCACAGACACTTCCAGCACCGCTTTCGAAGGCGACCCGGTAATAGTCGCCGAAAACCTGACGCGGCACTTTCGCGTAAGGCTTGACGGCGATGGTTTCAGGGAACGGACAAAGTTCTTTTTCAGGCCTGAATACCGAACGGTAAAGGCACTGGACGGAGTCAGTTTCACGGTTCGCCCAGGCGAATCCGTAGGCTACATCGGCCTCAACGGCGCAGGCAAGTCCACCACAATCAAACTGCTTTGCGGCGTTCTTGTGCCGACCTCGGGAAAAGTGACCGTGGCGGGCATTGAGCCCCACCGTCACCGGACGCAGAACGCCAGGCGCATTGGACTCATGATGGGCCAGAGGACACAGCTTCTATGGGACCTGCCCGTCAAGGAAAGCTTCACCCTCCTGGGGAAGATATATGACCTGGCGCCTGAAACCTTCAAAAACAACAGAGACAGGCTTCTGGACGCTCTGGACATAGGGTCTCTCATGGACACGCCTGCGCGGATGCTCTCGCTTGGGCAGAAGACCCGCTGCGACCTGGCCTTGACGTTTCTACACAATCCTGCAGCGGTCTATCTTGACGAGCCCACCATAGGGCTGGACGTTTTCGCCCGCGAACGCATCAGAGAGTTTCTGCAGTCTGAAAAGCGCCAGGGCGTCACCATATTCCTGGCAAGCCACGACCTGGATGACCTGGAGATTGTGGCAGACCGGGTCCTTCTCATCCACCGGGGCAGGATCCTGTTTGACGGCACTCAAGCCGGTCTCAGAGACATATCTGGCGGGCAGTTGGGTTCCCTGGAAGATACGGTTAAACGGTTCTACAGGGAGGCCAAACTCGGATGAAACACCTGGAATGCTTGAGACACTTGACGTTCTGGAAATACCTGCAATACACGCGGGCAGAGTTTCTGCGCGGCCTCCGGTACCGGGCCAACTACTGGGCAACACTGTGCAGCAGCCTCATGGTAACCGTCATCCAGTGGTCCCTGTGGAAGGCCGTCTACAGCAACGCATCTTCCATTGCCGGAATAAGTCTGCCCACTATGATGGCCTATGCGCTCATGAGCAGGGTGACTGCAGGATTTCTTTCGGAGCCCGCAAACCTCAGGCTCGGACAGAGAGTCAGGACCGGAATCATAGTCCACGATCTTGTAAAACCGGCCGACCTGCACATCCAGCTTATGTTCCAGAGCCTGGGCGGAGCTTTGTTCCAGTTGGCTTCCACAGGGCTTCCCCTCTTTCTGGTTTTGCTTGCCACAGGGGCTCTCCGGGTTCCCGACCCCGGAACAACAGCCGTGTTCCTGGTATCTCTGCTCATGAGCTACGTCACCCTGTTCTCAACGTCCTTCGTGTCGGGAGTCCTGACATTCTACACCAAAAGCGGAGTCGGCATCGACCACATGTACACCCTGGTTGAACTCCTGTCAGGGCTCTACCTTCCCCTTCAGTTTTTCCCCGGATGGCTGAGAGCGGTGGCAGACTGGCTCCCGTTCAAGGCCATACACTACATTCCCATGGCCATCTGGAGCGGCCTAACGGGGCCGGGTGAGATCGCGCGTTCAATGGCATCACAGCTGGTTTGGACAGGGGCAATGGTCCTCCTGTGCCGCGCAGTCTGGTCGGGGGCCGTAAGGCATCTGACCATCCAAGGAGGTTGACATCATGGTCGTGTGGCGCTACGTCAAGGTGTATTACTGGTTCCTGCGGGCCAACTGGTTGGCTCTCATGGCCTACCCTGTGGAGTTCATAATAACCAACGTCACAAAAATAGCATACTCCCTGGGCTCAGCAGCGGCAGTCTGGGTCCTGTTCACCCAGGTCAAGTCCATAGGCCAATGGAGTTACCCTCAGGTACTCCTCATATACGGACTGAGCATATTCTCGCGGTCCCTCTTTCACTTGTTCTGGGTAGACCTCATGTCCCTTCCGGCCATGGTCAGAGACGGCTCCGTAGACAGGCTTCTTGTAAGGCCTCTGAACCCCCTGTTCCAGGTGGTGGCTGGCTACCTTGACAACGACGACTGGGGCGAACTGGCGACAGCTGTCATACTCACATGGACTTCCCTGGGTATGCTAGGCCAAAGAACCGCCGGAAACATCCTGTGGGTACTCCTATCTGTGGTGTCAGGCTCACTGATTTTCGCCTCTATGCACACAGTTGGAAACGCCGTAGCGTTTTTTACGATTGAGAGCCGGGGCTTCACGACTTTGGCCTGGACAGTGGACGAGTTCACAAGATACCCCGCAGACATCTACGGCAAGACTACGCGAACCATCATCACTTGGATCCTGCCTGTGGCCTTTGCCAGCTTCTATCCAGCACAGCTTCTCTTCGAAGACGGACAGATGATGCGAATGGCCCTGGCAACGCCCGTTGTCGCCATTTTGACTTTTTTGGGAGCATATATGTTCTGGACCGCAGCGATGAACCATTATCAAGGGGCCGGCCACTAACCGGCCCCCAGGCCTCGTGCCACCCCTTTGCCAGGCGCATCCCACCGGCTGTAAAGGCAAAACCTGCCGTTTGTCTTCATATCATGGATTAAAGCGACACCGGGTGCCTAAGGGGTGAACAGACATGCGGCAATGTGGGGTTATCCTGTATAGGGTTTTCTTGTGCGCAGTCATCTTGCTGGGAGGCATCAACGGCCATGCACCAGCGATCCCGGGGGAAATTGGCGGCACGCTGGAGTCCCTTTACGCCAGCGAAACGTTCTACAGCGATTACCTGGACTACATCCATGCCCTGGTCACCGAATACGAAGACACGGGCGCCATAAGTGCAACCGTAATCGGTAAGTCCGTGCAGGGCAGAGACATACACGACATAATCGTCGGCAACAGTCAGGGAACGACCTGCATTACGATTAACGCAACCCACCACAGCCGTGAATACATCAACACCATACTGGTCCTCAATCAAATAGAACACATCCTGCGGTTGTTCCGGGACAATACGAGTTTTCAGGGGCTAAGCGTAAGGCAACTCCTCAGCAAGTCCCAGGTACACTTCATCCCACTGGTAGACCCAGACGGTCTGGAAGCTTATAATGCGTACCTCAAAACAGGATCTCTTGAGGAGGGATTCAGCAAAGCTACCATTGGCATAGTCAATGCCAACAACGTGAACCTCAACAGAAACTACGATGCCAACTTCAGGGCACAGACCCAAAACAGCGGACCCGCCCCATTTTCAGAGCCCGAAACCTGTGCGCTAAAGAAACTACACGACAATCTGGCATTTGACTACTCCATAGCTTATCACTCAGAAGGCAACTTGATTTTCTGGAACTATGGGCAAACAGGCGATCTCTATGACAGGACGCTGGAAATAGCCAGGATGCTGCAAAAAATCACCGAATATGCCCTTGACATGAAACCTGCCACCCAAAGCCAATACATTGCAGGCACAGCTGACTTCGGAGGATACAAGGATTGGCTGGTGACCATCGGACATGCAGCCGCGACCATAGAGACCTCCAGGGGGAGCATGAAGATGGGCAAAGTTGCATGGAGGGCATACGACGACGTATGGCTCAGAAACAAGAATGTACCTCTGGCTCTGGTGTCTCATTTCTACCGCACACGAAACCGGTTGGTCGAGTGTGACGCCGTTACTGCCAACCTGTGCATCGATGGAGTGCTGTACGCCAACGAAGTTGTCCTGTACAACAACAGATCCTACATCGAGAAATCCCAGTTCGACCTATTGACATCCGGCGCTGACACAGACAGAACCGTCAGCGGCATGGCAGGGCAAAGGATCACAATGGATGTCACTGACAGTTCCGAGTACATCATGATTGATTCGATTGAGTATCACCTGTTAAGGGCCATTGTAGATCACGATAAATACGACATCAGCTGGGACGCTGATTCCGGGACCGTCCACCTAGACAGTCTTTTCAGAACCACGCTTTCCCGGAGTGACCTAAGAGCTCATTTCGGGAATAGCCTTATCTCTCGGGAATAACCTTTTCTCAGCGGGTCAGCAGTTGTCCTCAGTATCTCCGGATAGCCGCCGCCCCTGTTACAGTGGGCATTCTTATTTTAGGAAGTACAACTACCTCACCTTTGCTTCTGAAAACCATTTCTGCCAGATCGTCGAGTAAATCGTCGACTTCGGGATGCTCCAAATCCGCTTCTGCAAGTTCACCCGTAACAGGATTGACTCTTTCCGGGACTATTCGGTCTGCTTCCACAAGAAGATGCCTGATATTGTTGTGGAGTGCAGCCTGTGCTATCTCGTGGAGATCGTCTGAGGCCAATCCCTTGGCCTTTGCCGCTTCATACTTATCAACAAGCACCTTGGTTTTTTCAAGGTACAACGGCTCTATTGTGCTCCATACTGCGTTCGCTAGTTGGGGAGTCGCCAGTGAAGCAGGGTCGGTCTGGAGTCCTTGTTTCATCAAAAACGGATTGCGGGAGATCTGCCGGAAAAGCCCATGATGCTCAGGCAGCGCCACCAGCATTATGGGCAACCCTGTAGGACGCGAATATCTTTCAAGCACAAAGCCATCGACAAACCGGAAAAACTTCTCAGTATCCTTATCGATCTCTTCTTTCCTGCCACCATGTCCGTGATAAATCCCTGGCATAGGAGGCCCATAGGTACCCGGAGTCACGTAACGTTCAGTGCTTCTCTCACCCAGGATTTCCTGAGCGGTCCTGGGCACCTCTGCTCCTAGCTCCATTTTCTCAAATCCATACCGGTTACCCTCGTACAAGGAGAACTCATTCCTGCTGAGCCCCAGGAGATAATAGCGGTCTGCCGATTGGAACACTCGTATCAAGGGTTTGATATGAAGACTGTCAGCCACCACCGCCAATTCCTTAACTGGCCGTTGAAGATGGTATATTACGCGTTTTTCCTGAGTGCAAAGCACAGCCAGCCCGTCCAGAGTATGCTCCCAGAACAGCCAGTCCTCAGCCAAAACGCGAAAAGGTTTCATCAGAGAGTCGATCTCTCTACGAGGGTACTTTTGTCTCAGAGAGGTCTCTATCCGCTGAACCAGATTCTTGAACCTTATCGGGTCTTGCCTGTTATCCGGCCTGTGTCTGTGTGTTGGTTGGTAAAGGGAAATACACGGCGGCCCATGCATGTCCGCAATCTCAGCCGGAAAGCTGTCTGCGATTTTGAACATCATATTGCTCCCTCCAATACCAAACTTGACCAAACCTGCCTCTCAGTGCCCCTAGTCTATCAGAATCTTGCCAATAGGGCGGGGCCAAAACCCTTGTCCCACTTTCAAACCGGGGCTTATGCATCAGACAGACTCAGGAGGTTGCTAGGGGCGTTGTCCATATTTCACATCGAAGTACATGTCCAGGTAATTCCCGTCACCTATCAGTTCTGTATCGATTTCACCATCTATGGGGCTTAGTAGAATGTAGTACTTAATGCTGTTTCTCTCGCCGACATAGAGATAGGCCTCTGGAACCAGCTTCGTGTGCTTCAGCCCAAACGCCAGTATCGACTTATCCTGTAGCTCGTAGAGATTCTCATATCCTTGCGCAGAGACGATGCTCTTACCTTCTTCATATGTGATATTGGGCTTGGCAACTGCAAACACGGCGATGGCAACGGCAACCACGACGAGCGTAAACCAGCGTGCTTTTGGGCGATCTGTGTCAGTTTCCTTTTTCCAGTTGAGAATCGTAATAACAATCCAGCTGGTCGGCAGACTAGCTGCCGTACCAATCCGAAACACGTCAGCATAGACGTGGTGAGTAATCAGGTACATAGCAGTCAAGATCAATATGCATAGCATGATTTCGCAGATCAGTATTATGCTCTGACGCCTCATCTGCCAGACCCCCTTGTCGTCAGCGCCGAGCATCTGCGCCGATCATCTGGACTGAGCATCTGGATTAGGGCTGACAGCCGTCCCTGGTATCGCTCAGTCACCGGGTAGCAGTATCACTGTACCATAACACAGAGGTTAGTTGAAAAAGTAACTTCCAGTCAGTAGAAATGTGGGTGAACCCAAGAGCAACTTCTGTTCGGTGCCCCGATTCCGGTTTGCGCCCAAAAGATCGGCATATCGCTCATGGCTTATTTCCTCCGGTCTAGTCCAAAAATGGTGACCAAACCTGAATCAGGCAACCTACATTTTGCTGCAGGGGCTCTACAAGAGTAACTTCTGCTCTTATCCAAAACACTGGAACTTGCTTTTGCAGTCAAGTACCATAGCACAGAGCAGAAGCGGTGTTGACGTGGAATTGCAGTCTCGTTATAATGAGCATTGCTTGCATGGCGGCGTAGCTCAGTTGGTCAGAGCATACGGTTCATACCCGTAGGGTCACTGGTTCGAATCCAGTCGCCGCTACCATGTACAAGGGCCATTAGCTCAATTGGTAGAGCATCCGACTCTTAATCGGGAGGTTACAGGTTCGAGTCCTGTATGGCCCACCAGCGTAAGCCCCCCAATTGAAGTCACGGACCTTCTTTTTGACCCCCATTTGAGGACATTGCTCTTTTCTGGGAAGGGCAATGAATCTGTCGATAGTCTGTGCGGCTGAGGAATGCTCCGGTTGCCTCCCGGAAAGGAAGAAATACCGGGTGGCTGAGACGTGACCGGCCAAATCCGTCTATCCAGTGACGATGATGAAGCAGCCTCGATCGCTTAGGGCATTGGGACTGTTGTCCGTTGCGGGCAGCAGTCCTTCCCGTACTCTACGGGCTTCCATCTGATCGTTCCATGAGGCTGACCCATCCCCCGCTAGAATTGTCCGGCACTTGGCCCGGGGACCGGAAGAAACCGACCCTGGTTCTGACCTCAATATTTCAACATTCGACAACTTTGCTCACTTGACCGCACTTTTTCGCAAGGCATGCAGGATTTGGGATTTAAGCCTAGAATATGTTGGTAATGTGAGGTGTTGCCTATCGGAGTCCGAGTCAAACTCACTATTAGCTAGCTTGCGCTCGCACCTTCTGCGCCGGGCTCGGAATAGGGTCCGCCGCAGGGTCGCTTAGCCTCTGGTTTGCCAATCTTAATACCCGGCCCAAGCATTAAACCACTTATCCTTTGGAGGTGTAGTTTAGTTGGGGTTTATTTTGTCCGTTTCCTCCGATACAGTGGATTCCTCAAGCCAAAGACTTCCGGAGTTGTTCAACTGGCACACCCAGGCCATTGAAATCGGGAATCTAGGCTACGACGGTGATCTGGAGTTCCTCATGGGCAAGTCCAATCGGTCCGGGCTCAAGGTCGGATTCCACTGTCCCCTTTACTCACTTGACAGCCGGTATGGATTTCTGCTTGATGATGACACAGCCCGCGACGAGTTGCGCCGCACTTGTCGTCTGGCAAGCGATTGGGGCGTATCGTATATCGTCATACATTTTCCGTACATGTGGGACACCTCCGGGAGAAACCTCGGTATACAACGGGTCAGGAGAGGCCTGGAGATCATCAAGACCTTTGAGGGATTATACAAAGTTCCCATCATCTGCGAACCGAAACTTGGCCCACGCAAAGATCCGTCAGCGTTCATAGCGCTTATGGCCATTAGCGAGGCTAGATTGCCTCAATGGAACCTCTCTTTGTGTCTGGACGTAGGCGATATCTACCTGGCGTGCCGATTGCTGAAGTACCCATATCAAGACATGATCTCCCAACTTGCACCGTGGTGCAGAGTGGTGCATTTACACCACGTTTGGCTGGGAGGTCGCAAGTACTACTGGTCACCTGTTGCAAAGCAGGGGAATGTCCCTATTCTAGACACTATGGACATCCTGAAAAACGGATCTGCGGACATATACGCCGTACTCCAGCACTGCCCGCACCGGACCGGGTCCCGGGAAAGCGTAGCTGATGGAATCAACTGGCTTCTTGAGAATACCGGGCCATGGGTTGGCCGGGAAGAATGTGACAGGGGAAAAAGCACGCAGGACGAAAAATACGCCTGGGGACGCTAACCCTTTCTGAGCTCGGGCAGTCTATGTATGGTGAGAGGCGTTCTTAGGAGGGAGTAGGTACAGCCGAGATGTCAGACACAAATCCTCGCAGCCTGTGCCAATGCGACGATAGGGATCTGGTTGTGCTGGCCCTGCAGATCATACGAGAACCTGCAGCTGCCCGGTACTGCCCAAACGCCAATGAGCCATTTGATGAGCTGGTAAAACGACATTGTGATTCCGTAAAAAAGGCAGTCAAATCCAGGGTAGGGTCGTCTCCTGACCTGGACGACATAGTACAAACGTCGTTTATGAAGGCATACTACTCGCTGGACAAGATCAAAGATGGTTCCAGGTTCAAGTATTGGGTGCGCATGATAGCTGTCAACGAGGCCTCCAGTTTCATGCGAAGCAGTCGCCCGGCAGCCAGCATAGAAAGAGCACTGACCTACCCCGAGTATGCGAACTCGAGAATCCCGGCAGACATCGCTGAAGCAACCCTGCTCCTGGAAAAGCTCCACAAGGATCTTCCTGAACAGTACATGAGAGTGCTGTACCTGCGGTACTATCTGGACTATACCGTTAACGAAGTGGCAGAGCTTCTCGAAATCGACGCCGGGCTGGTGAAATGGCGCACTCACAGGGCGAAACAGTTGGCGCGCGGGCTTTTGGAGGAAGAAGGTGATGCAACCGGATAGCGGATTTCCTACGCCTCAGGCGGTGTCAGGTGAATCAGAGAAGAAGACCGAGAAAGGAAGTGACTCGTTGGACAATTTGGCTCAGATAAGAGGCGTCCTTCGTGGAATCCGGTCAGTGACTCAGCAAGGGATCTACACTGATGCTTACAGCGGAATGGAGGACCAGCTCGCGTCAACTTACCGTAAGTGCATTGACGCACTCAAGGCACTCCCGGAGTACAAGGACGTCCACATGATCATCCCTGAGCTTGCAGACCAAGCTACCATGCAAGAGATCGCTTGTGCAGTAGAGATCACTCTTAGCCTCATCAAGGAGCTTTCGCACCCTTCAGAAGGGTTCCCTCCTGTGCCAATGCCCTTCCCTGTGCCGAAGCCAAGAACAATGAGGCGAGGAGGTGCCCCTGGGGAACAACGCGACTTCGTCGTCAGGCTCGAACGCAGGCGTGCCGGCAGGTCCGGCGGTAACCTGGACGACATGGGGAAAACCATGGAAGAGGAGATCGAGCGGGAACAGGAACGCTGGGAAAGCCAGATTGACCGGCTCGAACAGGAACTCGAGCGGATTCAGAACAAGATCGAAGCAACCCAGGAGAAAATGGAGGAGCGGCTCGAAGCTATCTATGAAAGATATGAGGACAAGAAAGAGGAACTCCTGGAGAAGATGGAGGACCTCCGCGAGAAGATAGAAGACCGGGAGCCCGAAGAATAGGAGCACCTGCATAGTTCGTGAGACCCGGCCCGTTCGCGGGCCGGCTGTTCTTATGACAAGCAAACCGGCCTGTCCCCGGAAAAAACGCCAAGACGTAGCGTCTACAGGCGGCCAAAGCAGTCCTTGTCAAGGGGAAACCAAGCTTGCCAGGGTCCCAAGAAGGAATCGTAGAGCCAGCATCCCCGGCGCACCGGAAGCAGCGAAGCCCTTGCGCAGTCCAGACCAGCCACCAGCGCCACCAGGCCCGTAAGGTCGTCTCGTTCACGTATGTTCCTGGCGTATATCATCAAGAGATAGTCGTTGTCCTCAGTAGGGTACCCGTCAAAGGGAACCCCGGATCTTACTACCGGGGTTTCATCCCGTGAAACCTTTGCCATCAGGCCCGGTCTGAGCAAGCAGGCCTTCTCAGCAATGGATTCAAGGGAGACCGGAAGATGAAACAGGGCTCTACCCTTCTGCCATATCTCAATCTTCCAGCAGTCGATGCACTCACTGACAGGCTTGCCCCTCCCGAATACCTTCGTACGGCAGTCTTTACACTTTGCCGCCCAGTATGGGTTGGGGTACCCGTAATGGCGCCATACAGCATCTTCAACAATACGCAAAATCTATCACCGCAATGAATGTATGCAGATTGTGCGACAGCGTTAACCCAACACAAAAAATGGGCTTGGATCCGAAGACACCCCTTGGTTGCCAGGTTCGTGAATGTCTCGCTGAAGCCCTACTGAGATCTTTGGGGTCAGAGTATTACTGGATGGTGCCGGGAGCGGGATTTGAACCCGCACGGGCTTGCACAGCCCAAGGGATTTTAAGTCCCCATTGTCTACCGGTTCCAACATCCCGGCACAGCACCACATACAATAGCACAAGATGCGACAGATGAAAAACCGAAATCAAGCAGGCTCAAAACTCCTGTCCGCACAGCGGCCGAAGACTTTCGCTTACCGCCTATACTTCCCGGCGCGATCCACGTCCGCCGCGCTTAGCATCGACGTTCTTTTTAAGATCAGCCTGCCTCTCATCGCTTTCCTTGAGAAAGCGTGCCAGCCTGTCTTCGAAATTGGCCCTTGAACGCCGAAAATCCTGAGCGCTTCGCGGCCGGTAGGTGGGGCTGGCTTGCTTGATGCTGAGCCCGATCTTCCCGGATGCATCGACTGATAGAACCTTCACTTTTACCGTGTCGTGTTTTTTTACGTACTCGTTGATGTCTTTTACATACGCATCAGCAATTTCCGAGATATGAACCAGCCCGGTCTTGCCCTCCGGGAGACTCACAAATGCACCGAAATTCGTGACGCCGGTAACAACACCCTCAACGATCGCGCCGACTTCTAGCGGCATACCTCCGCCATTCCTCCCATTTCCCGTTTATTCCCTGATACAAATATCATTATAGGTTATGCGCTTTTTCACTGTCAAGGATACTAAGGGTACACCAAATACCGGATCTCTGACATCCTACAATGGGTGCGGGCAGACATGCTACTCCACGGCGAATATATCCTGTCTTCCAGCATAGCTATTTTGCTAGAACCGGAGTATAGTACCCGACACGGAGGGTGAGGGCATTTGGACAATTACGGGGCCAGCACTTCCCAGCATAAGGTGGAGATCCTCCAGCGAGAACAAGTCCGCATACAAGGGGTTATCCATGTAGACAGTTTTGATGAAAGACAAGTAGTCGTTGAAACGGACATGGGGTTCATCAGTCTTTCCGGAGAAGAGTTCCACATAACCAGCCTAGACCTTGAGAAAGGACTCATGGTACTCGAAGGAATGCTGCTGGGACTGGAATACTCTCCGCCGGACCGGAGCCGGGCACAAAAGGAACGGGGATTGCTCCAACGTCTCTTTAGATAAATGGAAACATCCGTCCAGTTTCAGATGTGGCGTCTGGCTCTCTTGTTCCTTGCAGGAACAGTTTCCCACTTGCTGTTTCGCGTTTACACAGCATTTAGGGGAGCTTTTCGCCCTGGCAAACTCACCCGCAACATCCTGGATGCCTTGGCTGCTCTGGGAGTAATCGCTCTAACCGGGTATGTAATGCTTGCGGCAAACTGGGGAGAACTCCGTCTCTACGTTCCCGTAGCTATGGCCACAGGGTTTCTCACGTGCAGCGTACTTGTGGGCGACTTAGTCTATCATGGAGCTTTTCGCCTTTTCTCCAGAACCAGGAGGGATCTTATGTGGGCGAACCAAAGGACCCTTCTCCCTGCGCGCAGCCGCATATCTGCGCTGGTAACCCGCATAAAGCAGTCCCTAATTCCACCCCCGGAACCACCACAAGACGGCGCCCCGCATGATGACACCAGGAGTACCACCGGATAGCTGCAGATCCGATGTGTGCCGGTTGTGATTTTCAGATCTCAACCCTTGCGATTTTCCTCCGAAAAGAAGGAGTTTCCGATTTGCCGGAGAATAGGGTTGTACTAATTCTGTCCACATATTGTGGATAATTTGTGGATAACCCGGGGGATAACGTGTGCAGATTGAGATCCGGGGAGCGGAAAGACTGAGTTTCCGGGAAAGACAAGTAGTCGTCCTGAAGGAAACAGGGTACTCTGCTCAAGCTATAGCGGAGAGGCTCGGATTGAGCCAGGCCACTATCGCTACCCTGTACAGTCGGGCTAAGGCCAAGGGGTATCAGGTGGTTATAGTTATCTCCGGAGATCCGCTGAGCCTTTTCAATCAGGAGGATTCTCAGGAGGAATATGAGGAGGAACCCACATGATGGGGGATAAAAGAAAAAAACGAGGGGCGCGAAAGTGGATCTGGGGCGTGATTCTGAGCATTGCCGTCTTGTCCACACTCGCCATAAGACAGTCTGAGGTTATTGCTGCGAAAAGACGACTTGTCGCATTGGAATCAGAGATCGAGTACTACAGAAAGATGAATGAAACACTAGAGAGACAAGCTGAGCTTATGAGCAGCGATGAGTACATAGAGAAAACAGCAAGAGAGAAGCTGGGCTTGGTCAAACCCGGTGAAATACAGTACATGCTCGTCAGCGATAATCCGGAACCTTAGGAGTCAGCGCGCAACTGCGTTTTCCGAGATAATCTCATACATCCCGCCGGCTGCTTGTTTGCCGGCGTTTTCCTCTAGTTTGACAACCCGTAAAGAAACGGTCCTCGCTCCGAAATCAACCTGGATAACGTCTCCTATCTCAACGTTAGCTGCAGGTTTGGCAGTGCGGCCGTTTTTCTTCACATGCCCGCCCAGGCACAGAGTCTGAGCTATGGTTCTCCGTTTTACAACCCTGCTTACCTTCAAGTACTTATCCAGCCGCACCGCCAAACACCTCTCCCAATTCTCTGACTTACTGATTCTCTGACTTATCTCAGACTTACTACTGAATCACTACTGAATTACCACCGATTTGCCACCGGATTATTACCGAATTAATTGCGACTAACGGTCTCCGGTAACGGGACGTGATCCTACCGACTCCCTGAACGTTCTGCCCGGCCTGAACACAGGTATCCTTGAGGCCGGAATATCGATGGGTTCGCCTGTCCTTGGATTGCGTCCCTGGCGGGCAGGCCTTTCCCTGGCCACAAACGTACCGAAGCCCAAAATGGCAACGGTGTCTCCTGTAGCAATTGCCTCCTGTACCACGTCTATGAGAGTGTTAACGAATCTCTCCGTATCCTTCTTTGTCATTCCGGACCTCTCAGCAACCTTACCTACAAGTTCCGTCTTGTTCACTGTTTTCCCTCCTGAAAGCCATCCCTCTTTGAGACTGACAGCCAGACCCTGACTCACGGCTCTTTCCGCTTGGTCTCCTCCCATAGACGGTCCAGTTCATCTATGTCCATGTCCTTCATGCTTAGATTATGGCTCGCCAGGCGCTTTTCAATCTGCCTGAACCGGTTACCGAACTTGCTTACCGCCCCTAGTAGGGCAGTTTCAGCGTCTACGCCAAGATGCCTTGAGAGGTTCACACAGGCAAAGATCAGATCACCTGTTTCGGTCCTGATATCCTCTTCAACACCAGAATCCCATGCATCCCTCAGCTCCTTGAGTTCCTCCTCAACCTTGAGAAACACCGGTTTCGCATCCTTCCAGTCAAAGCCTACCTGACCTGCCAGAGACTGCTGACGTTGAGCTTGCATGAGCGCGGGCATACCCTTGGGAACCTCGTCCATAAGTGAATGGGTCTTTTTGTACCTTCCCGGTTCGTTTCTCTTGATCTCTGCCCACAGCTTTTCAACCTCCTCAGGGCTCTCAGCCTTGCGGTCTGCAAAAACGTGAGGATGCCTTCTTATGAGTTTCTCCGTTATGCCCTCAAGGACGTCCTGAGGGCCGAAATCACCTCTCTCCAGCGCTATCTGACAGTAGAGGGCAACCTCCAAGAGCAAGTCTCCCAACTCTTCCTTAAGTTTATTCGCATCTTTTTCCAGGGCGCTGGCGGCAACCTCCCATGCCTCCTCAAGGACGTACTGGGCCAAAGAAGCGTACGTCTGCTCTTTGTCCCAGGGGCAACCGTTCTCGCCTCGTAGAGCGGCAACCACAGACAAAAACCGAGTCCATGACCTTTCAAGAGTTTCTGGCTTGTGCATCTCATTCATCTATGGTTTTCTCCTTTTTGTTAATCTCCCGGTAATGCGCTTAACGCCTGGGATGAGCTGGAGATCGTCCCAGGATGCCAACCCCAGCACGAAGACCATGGTCACATAAACAATGACTCCGGCCACAATTGCAAGAGCGGTTGCCATCTCCCAGGCAATAATGTTTGATAGTATGCGATAGACTCCACCTGCGCCAAACGCCATGACTGCTCCGGCAAAGGCGGTCTTAAGCAGGGTCAACCCGCCGATGGAATACCCAAGATCCTTATCTATAGCTCTTAAGTTCAGAAGCGCTGCAACAGCGAAGTAAGCGGAAGTGGCAAGGCCGGCCCCGACGACCCCAAGCGAAGGTATGGCCACAAGAATGTAGCTAAGAGGAGCTTTGACAGCTACAGCCCACAGCAAGCTGTAAAGAGGGACCTTGGCGCGGCCCATGCCCTGGAGTATACCAGAGCTAACCTGTTGAAGCGCGAGAAAGAAAACTGCAGGCGTCACAGAACGCAGTATTTGCCCGACACCTTCGTCATGAAAAAGTAAAAGCAAAATAGGTTCCGACAGGACATACAGCCCAAGGGCGGCAGGCAGGGCCAGCATTAGGGCAATCGAAAGAGCCTTATCAATCTGTCTTCTGACCTTTTCCCTATCCCCGACTGCCAACGCGGCGGTCACCGAAGGCACCAGCGTCATCTGCAGAGCCCCGGTGAACATCGTGGGAATGTTGATCAGCGGAAAAGCTGCCCCGGTAAGCCGTCCGAAAAGCATAGTAGCTTCCTCCCGGGAATAGCCTGCAGCTTGAAGGCGCCCCGGAACCAGCCCCAGGTCTATGAGCTCGGTGATCCCAAAGACCGCCGATGCCAAAGATATGGGAACAGCTATGGCGGCAATGTTGAGGGCAATAGACGTCCAGGACTCTCGTTTCCCCCTGCCGGAGTCTTCCCTTGCGAAATCCTGTCTCGCTGAATGAGCCCAGTGACGTTTCTGAACCAGGTAAGCTCCGCCGGTAAACACAACTGCCACGAAAGCTCCGGCAACGGCCCCGAACGTAGCTCCAGCCGCTGCATACTCTATTCCCTTTGCCATGAAAAATGAGGCCAGCGTCAATGTAGTGAGGATCTTGCCCAGCTGCTCAAGAACCTGTGATATGGCAGGGACCGTCATTTCCTCAATGCCCTGAAACCACCCTCGCAACGCGGAAAGCAATGCCGCCACAAGAACCGCCGGAGAAATAGCTGCCACCGACAGTGCAGCCCTGGGATCCTTGCCCATCCCCGCTGCAATGGTTCCGGAAAGAGAATAGAGAAGCGCCCAGCCCAGAGCGCCTAGAACCGCAGCAAGAACAAAGGAGCATGCAAAGGCTCGCCGGGCATCCCGCCTTCTGCCTAAGGCCCAACGCTCTGCAACGGCCTTGGAAATGGCAACGTTGAGCCCAGCCGACGACACTGTGAAAAGTATGGAGTAAATAGGGTAAGCCATCTGGAAAAGCCCCATGCCCTCGCTTCCCAGAATTGAATACAGAGGGATCCTGTAAAGAGCCCCCATTACCTTCACAAGCAAGCCGGCTACCGTAAGTGTAAAGGCGCCTTTTAGGAATCTCGAATCCTGCCCTCTCATAGTTTCTCATACCCTCTCGTCATACCCTCTCGTCATACCCTCTCGTCATACCCTTCTCATTGTGAGAGCGTTCTCCCACTACGATAGCACTGAAAACATAAACGAAGGTGGCTCCTGGGCCACCTTCCTTTCCCTGGGGTTCTTATTCTTTGCCCGCTACTCTTCCATTTGCTTGGCAAGGAATCCTGCCGCCGTCTCGGCCAACTTCAGCTCAAGCTCGCCCACAATCTCCGTAGGCTCTCTCGTGCAAATGATAACAGCGCCAATCGGATCCCCTTCAGCGATGATCGGGGCAACAACCTCTGAAGTAAACTTGCATCCACCTTCGTCGTCGGTAATGCACTCCTTGCAGTAGCGGTCCTCTCCTGGACGGGTGATCAACACAGGCTTCCTGTCCTCCATGATCCGTTCTATAGCCGGGGAGATCCGCTTATTCATGAATTCCTTTTTGGGAGCGCCCGATACTGCGATTACATTGTCCCGGTCAGCTATCATAGCAATATGCCCCGTTGCCTCAGCCAGGGAGTCTGTATACTCTTTAGCAAAATCCCCCAGTTCGCCAATGGGCGAGTATTTCTTAAGGATAACCTCGCCGTCGCGATCCACGAAAATCTCCAGGGGGTCGCCTTCCCTTATCCTCAGAGTCCGCCTGATTTCCTTTGGGATAACAACACGCCCTAGATCGTCTATTCTCCGCACTATTCCTGTCGCCTTCACGTGTTCACCACCCTCCGACAAGTCTCCTACCTGTCTTTTGTTAGTATATAGGCGTTTTGGGACGGTTATTCACGCAGGGATATGTGTTTAGCGAAGGCAATGCCGTAGTCAATGGGGGATGAGTCCGACCTGGGGAGTGTTAGGGAGATTGTATTCATCCTGTGGTCTATGTCCAACCCTGGAAAGACAGAAGCTGCCTTTGGCAAGTGTTCAGAAGGAAAAAGATCCGGAACCTCCACCTTAAACCTAAGGTGTTCTCTTTGAAGCACCAGGTCAGATTGAACCAGAGTCACCTGGGTGATCCCCATTCCTCCTGCAAGGACCCGCAAATGAGCCACCTTCATCAGATTCTCTGCGCAGGCAGGCAGGGGACCGTACCTGTCCTCCAGCTCGTCTTTGATGTCCTCAAGCGTATCTTCATCGGCAGCTGCAGCTATTTTCTTATAGTTAGAAAAGCGCTCCTTGGGGCTTAGGATGTAATCCTCGGGCAGGTAAGCTTCACAGGGAATCTCAACGGATGTCTGAATTCTTTCGGCCACATCGTCCTTAAGGCCCTTTAGGGACCTTACAGCCTTCTCCAGGAGGTTCAGGTACATGTCATAGCCTACAAGAACCAGAAAACCATGCTGTTCGCTTCCTAGCAAGTTCCCGGCACCGCGTATCTGCATATCTCTCATGGCAAGCTTGAACCCTGAACCCATGTCACTGAAATCCCGCAAAGCGTCCAGCCGCTCTTCTGCGGCCACGCTCAGCGATCTTGTGTGACGATACGTAAAGTAGGCATACGCAATTCTACTTGAGCGCCCTACCCTGCCGCGGAGCTGATACAGCTGGGCCAGCCCCAGTTTGTCGGCATCCTCCACAATGAGCGTGTTAACGTTGGGAAGGTCCAGCCCTGATTCGATGATAGTAGTCGATATGAGGACATCGTATCCTCCCTGCAGGAAGTCTTGCATGGTCCGGGACAATTCCTGCTCACTCATTTTTCCGTGTCCCACAGCTATTCGCGCTTCCGGTACCAGAGACTGCACCTTCTGGCATACCCGGGCCATGGTCCGCACCCGGTTGTAGACGTAGAACACCTGCCCGCCTCGCCTGATCTCTCTCCTGATAGCTTGAGCTATCAACCCGGGGTTCTCCGGAACCACATAGGTCTCAACCGGAAACCGCCCCTCAGGAGGCGTTTCTATGACGCTTATATCCCGAATCCCTGAAAGGGCCATATTGAGGGTCCTTGGAATAGGAGTGGCGGTCAAAGTAAGCACATCGCATGTTTGGGAGAGTTCCTTGAGCCGCTCTTTCTGCGCAACCCCAAAACGGTGCTCTTCGTCAATGATCAGAAGACCCAGGTCCTTAATCTTCACATCCTTGCTCAGGAGACGGTGGGTTCCGATGACTATGTCAACGGCACCAAGCTCAAGGTCTTTCAGAATGCGCTTTTGCTCAGCGCGAGTTCGAAACCTCGAAAGAACCTCAACGGAAACCGGATAATCGGTAAAACGCCTGGTAAAAGTGGTGTAATGCTGCTCAGCCAGTATAGTTGTGGGTACCAGTATGCAAACCTGCTTGGAGTCCATGACCGCCTTGAAGGCACATCGCATGGCAACTTCGGTCTTGCCGTACCCCACATCTCCGCAAAGAAGCCTATCCATGGGTACGCTTTCTTCCATGTCAGACTTAATCTCTTCAGTGGCCCGGGCCTGGTCTTCTGTATCTTCGTACTCAAAAGCTTCTTCAAACTGCCTCTGCCATGCCGAATCCCGGCAGAAAGCATGTCCCTTCCTTGCTTTCCTGGAAGCTTCAAGCATCAGGAGTTTACGGGCCATATCCTCCACTGACTTTTTGACTCTGCTCTTAGTGCGCTGCCAATCCCCGGAACCAAGTCGCTGGAGCTGGGGCACGTGACCTTCCGGGCCAACATACTTCTCTACCAGGTCTACCTGGTCGGTAGGAACATAGAGAGCATCGCTGCCCGCATACTTAATATGAAGGTAGTCCCTGGTCGCTCCGTTGACGGTCATGGTCTTCAGACCCATGAACTTTCCTATGCCATGATTGGCGTGTACCACGTAGTCGCCGGTGGTCAGATCCCGCCAGTCAAGGGGCACACCAGACTTCTTCCTGGGCCTACGCCTGACCAGGGGACGTCCGAAGATCTCAGCTTCGGTGAAAAGCGACAGTTGAACTGCATCGGCGTTGAACCCGCTTTCGCCGATGCCTACAGACAGGGTAACAGCACCCGGAACGGGGACTTCGTCTACTGAGTCACAGGTGACCAATGGAATATCGTGACGGTCCAGTTCCCTGTACAATGTGGTCAGCCTGTCCTTGTTACCTGTCAGGATTACAACCCGCCTTGCCCTGGCGACCATGTCCTGCAATTCGTCTACGAGGCCGGCCAACCGGCCTGCAAACCCTACCTGCACTGAAGTATCTGACTCTATGACTTCCTGAAACTTGACTCCTTCGTGGCTGCGAAGCACCAATTCGAAAACAGCATCTGCGTGATTCAGGGAGTCTGCTGTGTGCCAGGACGGTATGTACACCGCCTCTTCGCCGGCTCGCATGGTGCCTGCAACCAGCCTTGCCGAAGCGACTTCGTGGCCGGTTCGCTCAAACTCCTGAACCACATCTATACACCGTTCAAGGCCTTCCACAACAATGAACCTATCCTGAGGTGCGTAGTCGAAAATGGTAAAGGGATCACCTTCCAGCCAGTCGGAAGCAGGGGTCAGGAAGACCTCTTCAACCAAAGATACTGAGGTCTGGGTTTGCGGGTCGAAGGTCCTGATAGAGTCAACT
Organism: Bacillota bacterium; assembly: GCA_033809515.1. Taxonomy (GTDB): domain Bacteria; phylum Bacillota; class Sulfobacillia; order Fermentithermobacillales; family Fermentithermobacillaceae; genus JAPXLN01. Next base: position 18,994 of record JAPXLN010000009.1, on the reverse strand, counting down.
TCATCAAAGGCGAACTCAACACGGAAAGGGCTCTCTGCGTGCGGAGGGAATACATCCATGATGCCCCCTCTGAGAGCAACCTGCCCTACGCCCTCAACTGTGTATGCCCTCTCGTAGCCCAAGTCTACCAGGCGCCTCAGAATCTCCTCAGGCAAGGCTTGGTCCCCTGCCCTGAAGGCCATGCACCCTGCCCGAAAGGTCGCAGGCGATGCCAGGCGCCTTGCAAGTGCGGTGACCGGCATTACCAGCAAAGGTGGAGACCCCGCAGACGGCCCCGCAGGCGGATCCTTGTAAGAACCCAGCTCGGCCAGACACTTAATACGCATCCAGAGAGACTCCTCATTGCCCCTGCTTTCAAATGGCATGACTTCCCTTGCAGGAAACAGCATCACTCTGTCTGAACCGAGAAGGTCGGCAAGTTCCCTTCTGGCCGTAACTGCCTCCTCCGGCGTAGGAAGCACCAAAAAGGCAGGACGGTTTAGTCTCTGGCAAAGGGCCGCAACTGAAGCTGTTCTTGCATACTTTCCCGCTCCTAGAAAAAGCGCCGGCGTCTTGCGGGCAGAAACCGCTGCCAGGAGCTGCTTAAGAGAAGGGGATTCTGCAAGAAGACTAAGAAGTCCGGAGTGAGGCATCATCCGTCCTCGCTCTTGTCCATTAGGTCCTTACCGTTGTACCTCTCCATGGCCTGATCCATGCCCTGGGCAATAAACTCACATGCCGCATCGGCGGCAAGGCTCAGCACCTCAGGCAGAAGGTGCGACTCATGACCAAAGAACGAGTCCAGGACATAATCGGCAGGGTCAACGCCGTCTTCAGGCCTTCCTACACCGATTTTCAGCCTGGCAAAGTCCCCTGTGCCAAGGTGGGCAATGATAGATTCTATGCCCTTGTGCCCCCCCGATTTGCCCCTTCTTTTGAACCGTATTTTACCAAAAGGCAAGTCCATATCGTCATGAATCACAAGTAGGTTCAGAGGGTCTATGGAGTGTTCCCGAAGAACGGCAGACACGGCTTGACCGCTGAGGTTCATGAAAGTAACAGGCCGGACCAGCAAAACAGGGACACCGGATTCCCTGCCAGAAACCAATCCCTGGGCAGTGAAAGCAAAACCCTGATCTGAAAAGCTCAAGGAAAACCGGTGCGAAAGCTGCGCCAAAACCATATACCCGACGTTATGTCGGGTTAGGGCGTATCTCTTTCCCGGATTGCCGAGTCCGACCACACACTTCATCGCTTAGCGTCCACTCCACCGATTCCTTCACAAAGCCGGATCAGTCAAAATAGCTTGTGCCCTGCTCCGGAACGTGACCTTTCTCTACAGGCTCTGTGCCCTCCTCAGCTGCTTCTTCCTCTTCTTCCTCGGCCGCAGCTCTTGGCGTCAGTACCACTACGATGACCTCTTCAGGAGAGGTCAGGCTGCGAACTCCATCGGGAACGGGCAAGTCTTCCACAGTAACCGTCTGCCCGGCTTCCAGGCCCGAAACATCAAGAGTAATGGCATCGGGAATGTCTCCGGGAAGGCATTCCACCGGCAGACTGATGAGCTGCCTCTGCAGAACAAGTCCCTGTTTCTCAAGCTCTTCTTCGCCGGTTACATTGACAGCGACCTCGGTCTTGACTTTCTCGGTCATAGAGATTCTATGAAGGTCCAAATGAATGAGCTTCCCGGTTACCGGGTCATAAGACGCATCCTTGACCATAACGTTCCCTTCGATAGAAGATCCCTCGACGGTCACCTTATGGATGTGGCCGCCTGACATCAACTCTTTCACGTCTACCTGAGTAAGAGATACAGGAACAGGGTCAAAAGCTTTACCGTAAATCACCCCGGGGACCAGGCCCTCTCTTCGGCAAGCTCTTGCAGCTCCTTTGCCCGTATCTCTTGTCTTCAGTACTACAGCATCCTGTTCCAACGTACTTCACCCCTTCAAGTTTACCTAAACATTGCAGATATGGAGCGACCTTCATGTATTCGTACTATAGCATCTCCAAGGAGGGGAGCTACAGACAGCACCTTCACAAGAGGCCTTATTGAGTCCTGAACCGGGATGGTATTAGTTACAACCAGCTGTTCAAACCTGGACTTTTCCATATTTTCTTTGGCCTTTCCGGAAAACACCGGATGTGTAGCACAAGCAAGGACCGAAACGGCACCCATCTTCCACAAGGCGCTTGCCGCCTGGTACAGGCTGCCTCCGGTATCGATCATGTCATCCAAAAGAATAGCTTTCTTGCGTGCCACTTTGCCGACGATATTCATGACTTCCGCAACGTTTGGTTCCGGTCGTCTCTTATCGATGAACGCCACAGGGAAATCTAAACGCTCTGCCATAGAGCGGGCTCTGGGAATGCTTCCGGCGTCAGGCGAAACTACCACGCAATCCTCCATGTTCTGCTCTTTGAAGTAGTCAGACAATAGGGGTATTGCAGTCAGATGATCAACGGGAATATCGAAGAACCCCTGTATTTGTCCTGCATGAAGGTCCATGGTGAGAATGCGGTCTACCCCCGCCGTCACCAGCATGTTAGCTACAAGCTTGGCGGTGATGGGTTCACGTCCTCGCGTCTTCCTGTCCTGGCGTGCGTAACCGTAATATGGAATGACGGCAGTAATCCGGTCTGCAGATGCCCGCCGCAACGCATCTATTATGATAAGCAGTTCCATTAGACTGTCATTGATGGGACTGCACGTAGACTGAACCACAAAGGCATCGCACCCACGAACATTCTCATCAATAATGACCTTGATCTCCCCATCGGAGAATCGTCCCACATCCATTTGCCCGAGCTTGACTCCAATGTGATCACAAATCTCCTCGGCCAGGGCATGATTTGCGTTGCCCGAAAACACCTTCAGACTTTTACTCCCATAAGGCGACATTCCCTGTTACCTCCCCTGATCCCATTCTTGTTGTTTCTTCCGGACCCATCCTTCTTTTGTGACCTGCCTTTCCCTGGCTATGGCCAAAGATTCCTCAGGCACATCCGACGTGATGGTTGAGCCCGCAGCAACGTATGCACCCCTGCCTATCCTCACCGGCGCAATGAGATTGGCGTTGCAGCCGATGAAAGCTCTGTCTTCCATGATTGTCCGGTGCTTATGCCGTCCGTCGTAGTTCACAGTGACCGTGCCCGCCCCTATGTTGACACCTTCTCCGATAGTGCTATCACCCAGATAACAGTGATGATGAACTTTAGAGTCCTTGCCAATCACGGAATTCTTCACCTCGGCGAAGTTCCCCACAAGTACTCCGTCTTCAATAACGCAGTCAGGCCGTATGTGCGAATACGGCCCCACGGTTACATGCGACCCAATCCTTGAACGTTCTACCACTGAAAAAGAGACGGCAGATCCCTGGCCAATCTCCGAATCCTGAACCAGCGTTCCCGGGCCAATGATGCACCCCGGTCCAATAACTGATTTCCCCCGGAGGTACGTGGAAGGCTCCAGAACGCTGTCTTCGCCTACCCTAACGCCGTAGTCCACGTAGATGCTGTTAGGGTCTCTCACGGTGACTCCTGATAAAGCAAGCTCCGTAAGTATCTCGCGCTGTTTTGCACCTTCGGCAGTTGCAAGGGCGTGCCTGTCGTTAATGCCCTGCACTGCTTCCTCGCGACACCCATAAGTGCAGACACGCAGGCCTCTTTCTACAGCCATCCCCACAATATCCGTGAGGTAGTACTCACCTTTTGCATTATTGTTGTCCACCTGACCGGCCAGGTCAAACAGAAGATGCGACCGTACCAGGTAAATGCCTGCGTTTACCTCTTTGACGTTCCTCTCATGATCCTGAAGGTCCCGGGCCTCAACTATTCTTGCGACAGCCCCTGACCTATCTCTGATGATCCTCCCGTACAAAGCAGGATCTTCGGCCATGAACGTCATAAGGGAAAGGTCTGCTCTTTCTCTCCTGTGCTCTTCAAGGAAACCTTTGAGAATCTCTCCTGAAAGGAGCGGCACATCCCCATAGAGGATAAGCGTATCTCCTTCAAGGTTCTCGGAAGTAAATAAAGGCTTCGCAGACATTACGGCATGGGCGGTTCCTTTTTGCTGTTTCTGCCAGGCAAACCCCAGTTCTGCCCGGCCGGCCGAAGAAGGACAGTCTGCAGCCCATTGCTCCTGTACGCTGGCTTGAACCTCACGGCCCTGGTGGCCGATTACCACCGCTATCAGCTGAGGCGCAAGGGCGGAGGCGGCATCAAGCACATAGTGAAGCATGGGACGCCCGCAAATAGTGAAAAGAACCTTGCTAAGGCCAGACTTCATGCGGGTGCCCTGACCTGCGGCCAGTATAATGACGGATACTCGGCTTTCGCTGGACACTCTGATCTCTCCCTGCGTATTATACCACTTCCTATGTCACTTCCCGAGAATACGGCGGCAAAGGGACAGGTCCGAAGGCTTATCAACATCCACGCTGATCTCAGGGCTTGCTCCGATGATAGCTTTGGGTTTCATGGAAAGCATATCTCCCACGTGTTTCTCGATTTCGGCCACGCCCGCCATGCCAAGAAGCAATCTTACAACCAGCTTGAACCCAAGGACAGACGCCATCTTAAGGGGAGACTTCCTGTACTCCAGCATCTTCTCCACCAGTGGCCAGGCCCTCTCCACAACGTTCTTTCTTACAAGCATCACGTTACCGCCTGTAAACGTTCCGTCTTTAAGCCTGGCGTAGGTCCTTTCCACTCCTGGAAACATGCCCTCACAATCTTCTTTGCTGCTTACCGGGTAACAAAAATCAGCCCCCGAATCCAGGCATTCCTTCAGCAACCGTGACATAATCTCAGGGGTAATAAGCGGAATGTCAGAAGCGCACACCAAGACATACTCGGTATCCGCCTGGGTCAAACCAATCTTTACGTTACTGAACAGATCCGTGGCAGGTTCTACAGCAAACACATGATCCTGCAGGTGCTGACGGAGACCTTCTTCGGGCCCTACCAGCAAGACCCTTGATATCTCGGGAAGGGCCAAAAGAGTCTCCATAACGTAGCGTACCATGGGCTTCCCGGCAATCTCGATGTTCGCTTCCAGTTCCTCCGGGCTCTCTGAAGCAAGCTTAGCTGTGTTAGGCCTGGCAGCCAGAACTACAGCGTCAATAAAACCTGTCGCCCTCAAGGGCGCTCACCTCCATCTTTGTAACCAACACGCGACTTTTTGCGACCCATGGCGCAGAAACCAAAAACCCCTCCCTAACCTTCTCTGCATGATTCCGGGACTCACACACGCCGAAGACCGTAGGTCCGCTGCCCGTCATCAAAGCTCCCAAAGCCCCTGCTGCCAGCAGATTCTCTTTGATTTCGCAGATATCCCGGCGCACGGCCGTGACCGGGCATTCCAGATCGTTGTACATAGACCTTGCCAGCATAACCGGGTCACCCCGGGCAAAAGCCTCCTTGACAGGGATAGTGCGCCGGTCAAAGGCAGGCCAGGCAGACCGCTCAGGCAGCCTTCCGGATGCCTTATGACGGTCCCATTCCGAGTAGGCCCAGGCAGTGCTAACGCCCTGTTCAAAGAAAACAAGGACCAGCCAAAAGGCGCCGCTGGGCAGCGGAGTTACGACCTGCCCCGCCCCGGTGCACAGCCCTGCTTCCCAGGCAGATGGAACCCGGTTACACCCAACCAAAAACGGAACATCAGCGCCTATTTCCGCACCTATAGAAAGGATCTGCTCCAAACTCAAGCGGCGGGAGCTGTCAAGCAAGTCATTGATAGCAAGCAATGTGGCAGCGGCATCAGAGCTCCCTCCGCCCATACCCGAACCGGCCGGAATAGACTTTTCCAGGGCAACCCTGATGCCAAAACCAGGGCGCGTTCTGTCCAATATGGCCTGAGCAGCCCTGTAGGCAATGTTGTCCTGCTGAGGAAGCAGAGGCAAATCGGGGCAAAAAACTTCCAGACCCGTTGGAATCCTTTGAACCGTCACCATATCAAAGACGTCCACAGGCGCCATCACAATAGATACCTCGTGGTAACCGTCATCTCGCTGTCCAAGGATTCCAAGGGCCAGGTTTACTTTTCCAAAAGCTTTGTACCGGACCTTACCCGCGCGTTCCACAGAAATATGTTTCGCCGGAATGCCCTTTTATTCCTCCGGCGCATTTTACGGCTCCATGCGTACTTCCAGGGCATCACACACATTCTGTATCCTGGCAAAAATCGAGACCGAATCAGACCCTGCCGAAAGAAGCCCCACCGCCCGGTAATCCTTGTCAAGAACCAAAGACCCGCTGTCTCCGGGCTCAGCCATGTGAGTCGTAACAACCTGGTCAGTAAACACAGCATCGCCTACATCACCCATGCCAACCTTAACAGTAGTCTTGATGACTTTCACAGTCCCCCAGTTAGTCCCGCTGGTACGCCCGCTCTTGACGACCCTGTCTCCCACTGCCGCTTCTGCCACGCCCCTGGGCACCCCGATATCCAGAATCTCAGGCTTTATCAAGCCAGGACCTATAGGCCTGGCAACGGCTGCGTCCACCAGGTTCCCCGAAGACGTAACCGTGTAGAGCTTCACATGGTAGTTACGCCGGAACCTTTTGATAACGCTATTGAGCATCCTCTCAAGGGCGGCTGCAACCTGACATTGAGGTGTAGACACCTCCGGATGTATGGGCGCAAACCTGTACAAACGGGCGATCATGTCATCGGAGGTCCCCTTGTCGTACTTGCCTGGCTGCAAAATGGCATCGCCGATTTTGGCCCGTCCGTCCCTGCCGTTGGTGGAATTGGCGAGCACGTGGTTATTAGACAAAATCAAAGGCTCGCCTGTCTTCTCATCATAGACAACCGCTCCGAAAGTCCCTGCGGTAATGTTGAAGTGCCCTATGCTTATTCCAGGCTGTGCAGGCCTCATCTTCTCAGTTCTGCCGAGAGCAACAATATCCCCAACTTCGATTACGTCTGTAAACACTTCCCCGATGGTCTTAGGCACAATATCGTATGACTGGAGTTCCCTGCGAGGCACCTTCTTCCTTACAAGCACAGTAACGGCCGGTCGTCCGGTACATTGACCCCGTACATGCTTGCATCCTCCTCCGACGCCAACCACGTTGGGCAGTTCAAGAAGTCTAGGGGTCGATACACGGAGCGCCTTAATGATTGTCTCCACTGTCCCCCTCCCTTCACTCTGTAAACACCTTATGTAGCGAAGTGCAGGGGGGTTACGCTTTGTTAGGGACTATGAAAAAAGGCCGCCAATGGCGGCCTAACATGATCCTGGCATGCGCCCTGTTCCCGCCTTAGCTACCGGCGAAAACAGGGGCAAGAGTCAGTCGTCGTCTGCGATCTCTTCGTCGAAGTGAAGCTCGACAATGTCAGTAAGGACGTCAGTATAGGTCCAGGACATTCGAACGTTGTCGTCGTCGTCAAATCTAATCAGGAATAGGCTGGGGTAGGTTTTCTCCAGCACGCCTTCCTTCTCGAAAACCCTTCTCCTGCCCTGGGCGGCCCTTACCCTGACACGCTTTCCAAGGCGGTTGTCGAGCGTGGTACGGATAGCTTCAAGCGTCGCCTTCTGTGCCACCGGCAATCCCTCTTTTCAGATCATTTTGAGTGCTTGTCGGCAACCTGAGATGCCCCAAAGGCATCAGGTTTGATCTTAGCTTCAAAGCCGCTTCCGACAATCTGCTGAACCAGCTCTTTGATCAGAAATCTGGTCTGGCCGTTGCGACCCACATCAAGGTGGATCTCTACGTTAAGATCAGAAAATCCGTTTTCAGATATTTTCGCTGCTATTTTTGAAGCCACATCGAGGCTCAAGTGAGCTTCGTAGAAAATCCGCTGTCTTAAACTGGGCATCTTGTTGACGTTTTTTTTCGCGTAAAAGTAACGTCCACCCTTGCCCAAGCGGTGCACTACTACCGCAGTGACAAAGCAAACCTGCTCTTTGCTCTGGGAATCGCTTCCGACAATAAGCTTGTAGCAGGCATGAGAATCTTCGGCCATATATGTGCAGATCTCGTCGAACATGGCGTCAAACGACAATGGCCCTTTGGTTGGGCTGACGAAATTCACACACACTCCTCCCTTTGCCTACTCTGTCTAACTAATCTTAACACTTCGGAGACTCAAAAGCAAACGAGCTCAGGGTGCAAGTTGGCTGCTAGCAGGGAAAATACCGAAAGATATGGAGTCGATTAGGTTTGTTTGGCAAGATAAACCGGCCGGAGTCTTTCGGCCAGAGCTGCAAATTCCTCGACACCAAGAGCTTCAGGTCGCTTCCGGGGATCTATGCCGGCCCTTTCCATGATCTCCAGAAGGTCATTCTTGTCTGCCAGTTCTCCCAGCCCGTTAAGGATAGTTTTCCTTCTGGCGGAAAAAGCTGCTCTGGAGACTGTATCCAGAAACTCTTCAGTAGGTTCGTCAAGGGGAAATGAGTTCTTCAGTTCCAGGGAGACCAAACACGATTGAACGTCAGGGGGCGGAAAGAATGCGCCTCTGGAAATGCGCCTTTCTATGCGGACGTTTGCCCTGTACTGGCACCAGAGAGACAGGCGGCTGAAGTCCCTTGTGCCTCCGGGGGCGGCCATACGCCTGGCTACCTCTTCCTGAACCACAAAAGCCATCCGTTTCCAGCACGGCCTCTTAATCAAGGAAGCGTACAAGACTTCCGAGGTGATGTAATAGGGCAAATTGCCGCAAAGGACCAGGCCGAAACCGGGGTGAGCATCTTGAATGTCCTGACCTGACAAATCCTGCTTGAGCGCATCTCCCCATATCCATGTGATGTTAGTCAGTTCAGAGCAGATCCGGGCCTGAACGCCTTCGAAGGTCCTGTCTATCTCAACTGCGTACACTTTGCCCGCAAGCTGTGCAATCTCACGGGTCAACACGCCCGGTCCGGCGCCTATCTCCAGAGCCACCCATGAAGAGCCGGGAACCATAGCAGAAGCTACGGCGCGAAGAAGCCCCGGATCGGTCATAAAATGCTGACCGAGATGCTTCTTAGGCGTAATGCCGTAGCTTCTGAGGATGACCCCGTAACCGCCCTTCATGGAAGGTAACCCCGAGGAATCATTCCAGTATGTATACCTTGGTTTTTCTCAAACCCCACGAAAGAGCTTCTGAATGAGTGTCATAGCATACGTCAATGCGGCTGCCCTTTATGGCTCCGCCTGTATCCGCTGCAACGGCAAAACCATATCCGTCAACGTAAACCCTGGTGCCAAGCGGGATGACCTTAGGATCCACAGCTATGACGCCTTTTGTGGCCGGAACGCCTATGTGAGTCAAACCGTTGGCGTAAGCTCCGCAGCATTTTGCGCACGGGCAATAGGCAGTAGATTGGACCTCAACGGCTCTTTTGAACCTGATATTCTGGCCGCCACGGGAAACCTCTCTTACAACCCCTACAAGCACGATCTCAGGAGAGGGATCCTTTACCTGGTCCCGTCCTATCTCCTGACGGGACACTTCCTGACCGTCCTCGTACCTTACGCTGTACGTAACCCTCATAAGGCCGGCCTGACCGCTCCTGTACACTCTGGTAAGCCCTGCTTCCATTGAGGCATCGTTTCGGGTTTCCCGCCCGTAAGGCAGCTTCTCCTCGAGAGCTTCTTCTTTGTAAGCAACCCTCACCACAGAAATACGCCGGTCTGAAGGGATCTCATCCTCCATGGCAGGTCGCGGAAAATCATCAGGTCCTAGATCAACGCAGGCCTGGTCCAAGACTGAAGCGACGCTGGCGGCAGAGGTCATAAACGCCTGGGTCTTCCCATCGCAGGTAAGAAAAACCGGCTGTGCCCGGCGAACCGCTATTTGCATCCCCTGGGCGAGAGGCTCACTCGCAGCAGGTACGGTTACATCCCCGGGCAAGAGACAGAGGCCCGCTTCCTTGAGGACCTCCTCAACAGTCTTGCACCTGGTCTTGAGAACAACCTCACGATCCGGTGCAACCACAGTTACGTTCAAAGTGCCCGATCCGACAGCAAAATACCACACGGCCGTTAACGAGACTATGAGCAGCACAGTCTGTAGCGCCAAGAAGGCGCGGGAAGACCGGATACCCTTTGGAGACTCATTGGCAAGCTTCTTACCCGGGATTACGAGGCCTCCCGGATCCTGTCGTGCCTGGCTCTCTGAGTCCAATACGCTCCCTCCCAAAACATCCAATTCGACACCGCGTTGCCTGTATCCTCCTCAGGAAGAAAACCCCAGAATCCTGGCGGCATTCTCCGAAGTAAGGCAGGAAACTTCATCAAAACTTTTCCCGGTAACTTTTGCCATTGTGCCCGCTACTTCCCTTATGTATGCAGGTTCGTTGCGTTTCCCTCGATAAGCCTGGGGTGCCAGATACGGGCAGTCGGTTTCCAGCAAGACCCTGTTCAGGGGCATAAACCTGAGGAGCTCCCTTAGCTCGTCGTTTCGGGGAAACGTAAGGGTTCCGCCAAAACCAAGATATCCGCCGGCGTCCAGGCACCGCCTGGCATAGTCCGGATTTCCGGAAAAACAGTGAAAGATAACCGGGCTTCCCGGATGTCTTTCACTGAGTACCCTGAGAACCTCCTCGCCGGCATCCCGCTGGTGGATGATTACAGGAAGTTCGTGAGCCCTTGCTATGTCCAACCCAAGGGCAAAACAATGCATCTGGTCTTCCTGAGGTACAGGGCTCTTTCTCAGGTCCAGTCCCATCTCACCTACAGCTCTGATACAGTCCCTGTGTGAATCTATGAGGTCTTCGATGACCTTCCACCTGCTTTCGCAGCTGTCTTCGGAAATCGCGTAATGCGGGTGAATGCCTACAGCGCACCAAAGACCCTGCTCTCGGGCAAACTCCGCGGCCAGGGCTGACGAATTCTCGTCAAAGCCCACCTCCACAAACGTCACTCCCAAAGATCGGGCTCTTCCCAAGACGGCATCCCTGTCAGCATCAAACGCAGAGTCAGTCAGATGCGCGTGGGTATCAACCAGCGTTGCGCCTCCAAGGCCCTTACGAGACCGGGCTGCCATTTTGAACCTTCCGGTCTACGGTGAGTACAGCTAATCCCGACTCGTCTTTTGCCGCAAGAAGCATACCCCGGGATTCAACTCCTCTTATTACGGCGCTTTTGAGATTATGCACAACCACAACCTGCTTGCCCACAATCTCGTCAGGCGAGTAGAAAGCGGCTATGCCGGCCACAATCTGCGCTTTCTCCTGGCCAAAGGATACCTGCAGTTTGAGTAGCTTGTCGGTCCCTTTGACAGGCTCACAGGATATGACCTCAGCCACCCGGAGGTGGGCCTTTCGGAACTCGTCGATGGTTATCAGGCCCAGGCCGTCCTCAGATGCCCCTTCAGGTGCCGGTACAGGAGACGCGGGGGTCTGCTTATCATTGGGTTCGTCTTCAGGCTCAGGGGTTTCTATGCGAGGGAAAAGAGGCTTTTCCCTGTGGGTCTTCTGGCCCGGCTTGACGCAGCCCCATTGTCCGGCAGTATCCCAGGGCATGTCGTCCAGGGAAACTTCCATGCCCAGTGAAGACCATATGAGGGATGGTGTGTTAACCATGAAGGGCCTCAAGAGCTGTGCAACTATCCTAAGGCACTCAGAAAGGGAATACATAACTGTCCCAAGCCGGAAGTCGCCTGATTTCTTGAGATTCCAGGGACTTGTGTCGTCAATGTATTTGTTTGCTTTCTTGACCAGGTCCATAATAGCTTCCAGGGCCGAGCTCAGGTGAAGGGAATCCATCTCTTCTTCAACGTGCCCCTTAAGAGAAACACATTCTTTCCGGAAGGCAAGGTCTCCAGGCTCTTCCCGGCCAACTGCCGGTACATTGCCGCCGCAGAACCTTCCCAGCATGGTAAGGGTCCTGTACACCAGATTGCCCAGGTCGTTGGCAAGGTCTGAGTTTATGCGGGAAACCATGGCCTCTTCTGTGTAGTCGCCGTCAGAACCGAAGGGCACTTCTCTCAAAACGAAGTATTTGACAGCATCAAGCCCGTACTTGGCCACAAGTTCCACAGGATCTACAACGTTCCCCATTGTCTTAGACATCTTCTTGCCGCCAAGGTTGAGCCAGCCGTGGGCAAATATCTGCCGGGGCAACGAAAGATCCAGCGCCATTAGGAGAATAGGCCATATGACAGCGTGAAAACGCAGTATCTCCTTACCGATCAGGTGGACATCCGCAGGCCACCGGCGGTTGAACTCTTCGGCATCTGACGGGTAGCCTATGGCAGATATGTAGCTGGTCAGAGCGTCAATCCATACATACACAACGCTCTTGGGGTCAAAGGGCACCCGTATGCCCCAGTCAAAGGACGTACGTGAAATACACAGATCCTCAAGGCCGCTTCGAACAAACTGCAGAACCTCGTTTCGCCTTGATACAGGCTGTATGAAGTCAGGATGGGCGTCAATGTAGGCAAGGAGCTTTTCCTGGTACTTGGAGAGTCTGAAAAAGTAGCTCTCTTCTTTCACTCTCTCAAGCGGCTTGCCGTGGTCGGGACAGATCATGTCCGGAAATGCTCTGGCCTGGGTCTCTGTGAAAAAGGCTTCGCACCCTACGCAATACCAGCTCTCGTAGTTTTTCTTATATATGTCTCCGTTTTCGTAAAGTTTTTGAAAGACCCACTGGACTGTGCGAACGTGCCGCTCATCAGTGGTGCGGATGAAATCGTCGTAGGATATTTCAAGAGTCTTCCAGAGGTCTTTGATCTTAGAGGCCATGCCGTCCACGAACTCCTGGGGGCTCATGGCTGCAGACTCGGCTTTTCTTTGTATCTTCAGCCCGTGCTCGTCGGTGCCTGTTAGGAAATGAACATCGTAACCCCGAAGACGCTTGTACCGGGATATGGCGTCAGCCGCAAAAGTGGTGTAAGAGTGTCCTATATGCAGATTTCCAGATGCGTAGTATATTGGCGTTGTAATATAGTATCTGGCATTACCCATCTTCTCAGGCCTCCTAAAGGCTATCTTGGGTCATTCTAGCATTTGCGTGTCTTGATATGGAAGTTTACCCCCTGGGGCCAAAATTGTAAAATCCGAGGAATAATCTTAGAAAATACTCCAAAAGTCTCTTGACGCTTTTTGACACAACTGGTATCTATTTAGTGATAGGGGTCGGGTATTGGAGAGAGAAATTGTTGGAGGTGTAGGGCATGATGAAGTCAACAGGCGTTGTTCGCAAGGTGGACGAGCTGGGCAGAGTGGTGATTCCCATTGAATTGCGCAGGACTCTGGATATCGGAGAAAGAGATTCCCTGGAGATCTATGTCGACGGTGAAAGCATTATCCTAAGGAAGTATGAACCTGCGTGTGTGTTTTGCGGCAACGCAGCCAACGTAGAGATTTACAAGGGAAAACGAGTCTGCAAAAACTGCCTTGACGAACTTGCCCGTCGCTAGTGCCCAAGAGCGCACTCAAGCAAGTGCGGCAGGAATCTTGCAGGAGACATAGAGAAGCGAAAAAACTCAAGTGAGGCCGGCTTACCCGGCCTCACTTGAGTTCTATCCAGTGAGCCGGACTACCATCACCCATTCGCCGAGAAGCTTAAGGTCTGCAATCTGCCTGTTTGCATCTTGTATATTCCCCCGGATGCAGCTTTCGTGGACTTTGGTCATCTCGTGACAGAGGCACACCTCTATGTCCGGAAAAACCTCCTCCAGATCAGTCAGAGACTCCTTAAGACGGTGGGGAGATTCGAAGAATACGGCGGTAACGCCTGGCAAGATCCACTCTTTGAGAAACTCTTTGCGCTTACGGGGCTTTCTTGGGGGAAAACCGCCGAAGACGAATCTGTCGGCTGGAAACCCGGAAAGGGCCAGAGCCCCGGAAACAGATGAAGGCCCGGGTACCAAAGCCACCCGGATGCCCCGCTCCCTAGCCGCCTGTACCAGGTATGCGCCGGGATCTGAGATCGTAGGCATGCCTGCATCAGAAACATAGGCCACCGACTTTCCTTCTTCAAGCATATCAAGGATCCGTTCGGCTCTGCCTTTCTCCACGTGTCTGTACAGAGACAGAACCGGCTTTCTCAGATCGAAGTTAGAGAGAAGCTTCATGGTCCGCCTGGTGTCTTCACATGCCACAAGGTCGACGTCCCGGAGGATCTCCAAAAGCCGCAAAGTGACGTCCTGCAAGTTGCCTATGGGCGTCCCGCACATGTACAAGGTGCCAAAATCCGTGGCAGGATCGCTCTCAGTCAACTTTTCTGTTCCTCCACTTCTTCTGCGGGAAACTCCATAATCTTGCCTGCCTCGATCTCAACAGAGACGGTTCCTTTCAGGGGGTTCTGGGCGATAACCTTGCCTGCGCCTTCCGGCGTCACTACAGAAGACCCCAGAGGCGGCAGACTGCTCTTGGCATCTTCGTAATGCTCGCACTCAAACCTGAGACAACACAGAAGCCTGCCGCATGTCCCTGATATCTTGGTAGGATTAAGGGAAAGGTTTTGGTCTTTGGCCATTTTTATAGATACGGGCAAAAAGTCATTGAGAAAGCTGGCACAGCAAAGCTCTCTGCCGCAAGGCCCTATTCCGCCTGTGACCTTGGCCTGATCCCGTACGCCGATCTGCCTGAGTTCCACCCTGGTATGGAGAGCTGAGGCAAGGTCTTTAACGAGATCGCGAAAGTCTACCCTTCCGTCAGCCGTGAAATACAGCACAACGCGGGAACCGTCGAAAGTGTACTCGGCGTCAACCAGGTGCATCTCCAAAGAGTGCTCGGCGATTTTCTGCCGGGCCGTCTCCATTGCCGACGCCGCCTTTTCCTTGTTTGCGCATTCTACAGCAATGTCCTGAGGTGTGGCTATGCGGACCACCTTCTTCAGGGGGGGGACCACCCTCTCCTCAGGTACTTCTCTGGACTCTAGAACAATGGAACCTAACTCCAATCCCCTGACCGTTTCAACCAGCACTTTGTCGCCGGTCTTGAGTTCACAGCCTGCAGGATCAAAGTAGTACATTCTGCCTCTTTCTCTGAACCTTACACCAACAACTATAGGCATTCGTCTTCTCCCTTTCTCCAGACCAAAACAAGAGCGCGCCGGAGTTCCACAAAAAGGACCGTAAGGGTCAAGAGGGCGTTTGTATTGCCCAAAAGACGCTTCTTGGCCTGCATAAGGGCTGTAAGGGCCCGGTGCAGGCTCTCAAGGGTCCTTAGCCGGTTTAGGTCTTGCTTTGTATCGCAAAAAACCGCCTTCCTTAGCTTGTTCTTGAGTTCCGTCTCTATGTCTTCCAGGAGCGAAAATCGTTCTTCGGCCGGACGTTTGGAGTACACAAATCCAAGTTCAGCAGGAGAACCGGCCAGAACTTCAGCAATGAGCTCCCGGCCTCTGGAGATGTCTCCCCGGGTTTGCGACAGTATGCTCCTGAACGGTACAATCTGACACCTTGACTGGATGGTCTCAGGGATCCCGCCCAAGTGAGACGCAGTAAGAATAAACGTGACATAGGACGGCGGTTCCTCAATTATCTTCAAAAGCGCATTGGAAGCTTCCAGGGTAAGCTCCTCGGCATCCTTGATAATAAACACTTTTCGTCCTGAACAGTACGGCTTGGACGTTGCCTCTTTCAGGATCTCGTGGGACTGCCTGAGTTTGATGCTGCCGCCTTCTTTTTCAACGCAAAAGAGATCCGGGTGCGAATTGGATCTCACCAGACGGCAAGAGCGGCAGCTGTCGCAAGGGACGTCCCCGGCGCCGGTCCCGGCCTGGTCACAAAGCAGGCCACAAGCAAACTCCAACGCCATATCTTCTTTAGGGGACCCGGACGGACCCCTGAACAAGTATGCGTTGGCCACCCTGTCTTGACGCAGGGCGTGTTCAAGAACCCTGGCAGCTATCTCATTGCCGTAGGAACTCTGAAAACCCACGCTAATGCTAAAGCTCCACTAGATCTTGACGAACTTCTCTACAGGCAAGATGAACACAGTTGCCCCGCCCACCATAACCCCAACCGGGTAAGGCACGTATGATTCTCCGGGGCCTACCGGCGTCACAGGCGTTACCAGCTGTTCACGGGCCCGGCATGTCTTTCTGATGACCCCAAGCACGCTGTCAGTCTCGCCGTCTTGTACGCCGATTAGCACAGTTGAGTTGCCCTCCCGCAAGAATCCCCCTGTAGAGGCAAGCTTGGTGGCGCTGTAACCCGCCCGTATGAGGTTCTCCATTAGCCGGGGTGCATCTTTGTCCTGAATCACAGCAACTATCAGTTTCACAGGCCCTGCACCTCACTCTCGTTTTCTAAGAAAATCCCTAACCGCCTTAATAACCTGTTCCTCAACCTCATCTTCAGACAAAGCCGCATCTATTACCTTTATCCGCTCCGGGTGCTGCCGGGCCAGCCGGCGGTAGCCTTCTCTTACACGTTCATGATAGGCCTCATCCCGGAGCTCAATCCTGTCTTTTTCCTTGGAAGCAAGCCTCTGACCGGTCACTTCCGGATCCTGCACGTCAAACATGAGCGTCAAATCGGGGACAAGCCCCCGGGTTGCCACCTTGTTGAGGATATCTACTTCATCCAGGGACGCCCCTCCTGCATATCCTTGATACGCCATGGTCGAGTCTGCATATCTTTCGGCCAGGACAACCTTCCCCTGGGCTAGGGAAGGAAGCATCACCTTCTCCACCAATTCAGCCCTGGATGCGCAGTACAGAAACACCTCTGCAAGGACCCCTCTCTCAGGCCCTGAAGGATCCAGAAGAAGCTGCCTTACCGCTTCGCCTAACCGGGTTCCGCCGGGTTCCCTTGTCACAACAACATCAATTCCCTCGCCCTGAAGCTTCGCGGCGACTCTCTTCATCTGGCTGCTCTTGCCTGAGCCATCACAACCTTCAAAGGTAATCAGGCATCCACGCAAAAGGTCATCATCTCCCTTTCGGAAACCCCGAACGCCCGTCCTGCAACAAACAGGCCCCCATGGCGAGCTCGTTTGATGTAGTCAATCACGGAAGAGGTGAATCTCTCTCCCGGAAGAATCACGGCCACCCCCGGAGGGTAAGTGAGGATGGTGTCGCACGAGACCATCCCTTCGGCCTGTTCTAAGTTTACCATACGGGAAGGGGCAAAAAATGCCGTTCGGAGCGATAGGTCCCGCTCAGGACGGGGCGGTTCTCCCAGACAGGCCAAATCAGCCTGCAGCGACTGTCGCCCGTCCCGACCGCTTTGCCTTTTTGAGCGGGCCCGGGAAGCAAGGTCGAGAAAAGCTTCGGTAACCTTCTTAATGCTTTGGCTATCGTCACCGCCTGTGCATACCAAAAGCACATGGTCAAACCCGGCCAGTTCCACAGCTACCCCTCCCTGGCTCCACAGATACCTGGCAGCCTGGGCTCCGGTAATTCCAAGGCCTGAAACGTTTACGAGAACCCGTCCTGGGTCTTTTTGCAGACTCTCTTCAGGCAGGGCGGCGCCTGGCCTCTGCTGAGCACTGATTTGCGGCAGCCGGGGGCCTACCTGCAGGCCGCTGATTTCCGACAGTCTGGCAGCCAGCTCACGTCCGGCGGAGATTCCGCGTGCCACCCAGTTTGGCGATGCCTCTGCGACATGAGCTATTGCGTCTTCCAAAGAAGCCATGAGAACGTAAGACGGCGAGGACGACTGAACAAGCCTGAGACCTTCTTCAACGTTGTGGAGCAAACCGGAAAACTGGGAGTGTCCGGTTCTTGTGAGATGAAGGAGGCCTGTCTGGGTCAGGGCAGGCAGGGTCTTGTGGGCGCCGTGTATGACAATGCTTGCGCCTGAACCGATTGCGCTCATGGGCAGTTCAGGGGAAAAGGCGAAATGGGTGCCGTGAGCTTCGTCGACTATGAGAGGGACGCCCCGGCCTATGTCGTGGGCCAGCAGGGCCAGGGGAGCTGTGTCCTGGCCTATGCCGTAATAGGTGGGGTTCACAGTGAGCACTGCCCGTACGCTGGAGAGTTCTTCGGAGCCCAGGTCTGAAAGAGCGCGCCTCAGGGTAGCAGAGCCTGCAGGAAGATACCCTCCAAGGCTTTCTGAGTATTCGGGGTACATGAAGACAGGCTCCAGGCCTGACAGGACCATCCCTGAGACCACTGACCGGTGTATGTTCCTCGGAAGGACCACGGAGCCCTCGCCCATGGTCATGCGAACGGCCAGAAGAGAAGCCAGGATCCCCGCTGTTGCGCCGTTAACGAGGAAGAAGGTCTTCTCTGCCCCGAAAAGGCGCGCTGCCCGTTCCTGGGAGCTTTCTATGCATTCCAGCGGATAGTGCAAATTGTCCAGGTTGGCGACCTCTGTCACATCGAAGGCGCGAACCTGATCCAAACAGTCCTTAACAGACAGATACTGAGCCAAGAACCGGGGATCATCCATGGATCCCTCCGACTCCGGCCTCCTCAGGGGCTTTCCTTTGTGCCCGGGCACATGCATGCGCCCAGGCCCTTTGGCCAGATACTCGTCTATGGCGCGGCAAATGCCTTCTTCTTTCTTGCTCATAACACCCTCACTAAATACGAGTTTGCCTGCGCTTTACCAAATCTATCCACAGAGAATGGCAATTATCCCCAGGGTTGTCAACAGCGTTTTTCAATCTCCGTCAGCGATCGACCGTAGGGCTGAAAGGTCCTGGCGTCATTTTCACGTTAAACTTAGCCCCTACCGGGGAAATCGCCTGCAAGCTGCACTAAGGGAGGTCTTGCCTGTTTCTTAGGTGCAGGTAAGAATTCAACGACTTTGTGGTTACTTCCTGCCCGGTCAGGCAAGAATCCTCGGAGGCTGCCGCGGGACATTACTCTAAAGTAGCATTCAAAACTACACCAAAGAGCTATAAGCTCTACGCCCCAAGAGTGTTTTTGCCCTTAATTTCCAATGATACTCTGAGGGCAAGTTGCACATACATCATCACACCCTGCATATGCTTGGCATTTCAGGCAAATATACTCGTCGAAGGCTGTTTCGACCATAGGGTAATAGGATTCGAAGCTTTGGCATATGTCATTCGAGTAAGCAGAACATGCTGTCTTGGATTCCAGATTGCTTCGCACCAAAGACACACAAGGAGGTGACATGAATGCTAAAACTCATGAGGTCTCTCGTTAAGGGGGAAGA
>JAPXLN010000008.1:0-74837 GCA_033809515.1 Bacillota bacterium | reverse complement strand
CACGTTCCAGGGCGGCTGACTTCGAAGCGATTTCGCCGAGGACGCGGGGCAATTCCTGAATGGGGAAAGAGACGTAATTTAGCAGGTTAATGAAAGCGAAAAGGGTCCCGAAAGTCACTTTGCCCTTCAGTATTTAGGAATCGCTTAAATTTAGATTCACTACCGTTCATTATAGTTATTGAACTTGGTTGAGTAAACCGGACAGGTGTAAATCGTTAACACAGGACGGCTGGATGAAGCCGTTTTTCGTGTTATTCGGTAACGGAAACCCACGAGGGAGTCTATTTTCCTATCTCCGTGACTTAAAACGTGGTGGAAAACAAAGATAAATAATGGTATAATGAAATATTGAATGATAAATATACATTAATGCGTTCAGGAAGGGTGTCATGACAAATGGGACTTACTGAAAAACAAATTCAACATATTATTAGCTTACTACAGAATGGTAAAGAATTGCCAGATGATTATAGAAATGTGCTTTTCCCTCCGGAGAAAAAAGAGTATGAGCTTGTTTATGCAGGAAAAGAGCGTAAAGAAGATGTTTTAGCAGAAACTATGGCAGTACCTATACAACCAATTAAAACATTCGGAAAAAATGGTTTTGGCAAATGGCATAACATGCTTATTTTTGGTGACAATTTACAGGCAATGAAAACCCTTTATCAAATGAAAAATAGAGGCGAACTTATAAACTCTGATGGTTCTTGTGGAGTAAAATTAGTTTATATTGACCCACCCTTTGCCACAAAAGAAGAATTTAGGTCATCATCTGAGGAAAGGGCTTATCGGGATAAATTAATTGGTGCTAGTTTTATTGAGTTTTTACGGAAACGCTTAATTTTTTTAAAAGAATTGCTTACAGATGATGGTTCAATTCTTGTACACATTGATTATAGAAAGGGTCATTACATAAAGGTAATTTTGGACGAAATTTTTGGTGAGAATAATTTTAGGAATGAAATAGTTGTCAAAAGAGGTACAAAAAATGTTCAAAATCAATTCAAAACGATAGAATCACTATCTTCTGGACATGATATGTTATTTTTTTATACTAAAAAACCTAATACAAGATTTGAAAAACTAACTGCTGCTCTTCCAGATATGCAACAAGGTAGCTGGAATAATCATTGGCGTGGGACTAACCGTCCGACAATGAGATATGAATTATTTGGCAATACACCAACCACAGGTCAATGGAGATGGTCCAAGGAACGCACTTATAAAGCTGTTGAAAATTATAAGGAATATGAGAAAAGTTTTCAGAATGATATGAGTATTGACGAGTATTTTTTAGATATACTGTCTTCTACTGGTAAGAAACTGGACTTTGTAAGGTTAAACACAAACGGCGTTGTCGAACATTATATTCCACCCAGGGATTATAAGATTCTTACTGATACATGGTTAGATATATCAGCATATGAGAGAAATGGGTATCCAACCCAAAAAAGTGAATATCTTTTGGAACGAATAATTAAAGGCTTAAGCAATAAAGACGATATTGTTTTAGATTGTTTCGCAGGTTCGGGTACAACTTTAGCTGTTTCAGAAAAATTAAAACGTCGGTGGATAGGAATTGATAGTAGTAAATTAGCTATATATACAATTCAAAAAAGAATGCTAAATTTAAAATCACAAATAGGTAATAAAGGGAAAAAACTAAAACATAAGCCCTTTACACTATACAATGCTGGCTTGTATGATTTTTCAAAACTGAAAAGACTTCCTTGGGATGATTGGCGCTTTTTTGCTTTACATCTTTTCCAGTGTAGAGATGTTCCTCATACCGTTGGGGGTATTCAGTTGGATGGATATCGTGGCAATGACGATGTTTTGGTCTTTAATCATCTCCAGCATGGAGGTGTCGTTTTAGATTACGGTTTTATAGATGACCTTAACAGTCAAATCGGCAGTAAACTGGGAACACGCTTTTTTATTATTGCACCGGCTGCTAGTGTCACATTTTTGGAGGATTACATAGATAAAGGTAAAACCCGTTATTACATACTTAGAATACCATATTCGATTATAAATGAACTTCACACACGAGATTTTGAAGCTATCACTCAACCTAATGACGAGAGTCAAGTTAATGAAACTGTGGAAGCAGTTGGATTTGATTTTATAAGATTACCGGAAGTTAACTGTAAATATTACATTAAGCAAACCGAAACTCTTTCAGAGGCAATTATACAAATTGAAGTTTTTAAAAGTAAAGCAATGGTTAAAGGTGCAACTCAGAAAGAAAATTTAGAATCTCTTTCGATGGTAATGCTAGATTACGATTATGATGGTGAGGTATTCGCTTTCGATGAAGTACTTTATGCTAACACAATAAAAGCGAATAATTGGAGTATCCGCATACCATTAAACAAAATAGGGAAAAAGATAATGATAATATACCTAGACATATATGGTAATGAATATAGAGAAGTTAAAACACTACACGATTTTACCAGCTTTGAAGTAGATGGAGGAATATTATGATAGATCAACAAAAGTTTCTTAATGAGGATTTAGTTTTCAGGGTTAGCCAAAGCATTGACCCCGCCAAATTTGACATAACCAAATATGAGCCTTTTTTAGATGCTTTGTGTGGCACACGGGAATATCAAAAACAAGCAATAAAAGCTGCTCTTTATTATCTTATTGGTGGTAGATATAAAGACTTACATGCACTTGCAGAAGAAAATTACTTATCTAATGAAAAGATACAAGAACGTTATGGCTCTTTTAAAGAAATGGTTAACCACTTACAATTTCCAGATAAATTGTCTTGCTCAATCGATTTCGCAACCGGTACAGGTAAAAGCTATGTAATGTACGGAATCGCACGTATAATGTTAGCTGAAGGTATAATAGATAGAGTTCTCGTTTTATGTCCGTCTTTAACCATTGAGGAGGAGTTAACTAAAAAATTTCAAAAACTTTCATCTGATGCGGATTTAAAAGACCTCATCCCAAATTCAGCAGTAATAAGAAATCCTCATATTATTAATGGAACAGAATCTGTTATATCAGGAACTATATGCATAGAAAATTTTCATGCAACGTTAGAACATGTTAAATCTTCTATTAGAGACAGTTTATTATCTAAAGGTAAAAACACTCTTGTATTAAATGATGAAGTTCACCATGTTTACAATAAGCCCACTGGAAGGGATGCAACAAGTCGTGAAATAAAGAAATGGAAAGAGTTTTTATGCGATGAAAAATTCGGTTTCAAATATTTAGTAGGTTTCTCAGGAACATGTTATTTAGAAAATGATTATTTTGCGGATGTTATTTATAGATACTCACTAAGGCAGGCAATTGAACAAGGTTTTGTTAAAACTGTTGATTATGTTGCGGAAGACGCCTCACAATCACAATACGAGAAATTCCAAAAAATATGGAACAATCATAATGAATACAAATTAAAGTACAGAAAAGTTAAGCCGTTGACTATACTTGTAACTCGTGATATCTCGACCTGTAAAAATTTAACTAATGATTTGATTGACTTCTTGGTGGAATTTGAAAAAATAACACGTGAGGAAGCATTAAAAAAAGTACTTATTGTTACTTCCGCGAGAGAACATCAGTCAAATGTTGCAGCTTTATCAGATGTTGATAAAAAAGAGAATCCTGTTGAATGGATTACCTCTGTTAGTATGCTTACTGAAGGTTGGGATGTACAAAATGTTTTTCAAGTTGTACCACATGAGGAGAGGGCTTTTAATAGTAAATTATTAATTGCACAAGTGCTAGGTAGAGGCCTCCGTATTCCAGAGCAATATAAAGGTGAGCGTCTTTCTGTTACTGTTTTTAATCACGATTCTTGGTCTAGTAGAATTAAAGATTTAGTTGATGAAGTAATGGAAATAGAAAAAAGAGTGTACTCCTACATTATCGCTAAAGAAAATAACTATAATTTTAATCTACATAAAATCAACTACAATAAACTGCAAACTGTCGAAGAGTATGAGCAAACAGAAGAATACAATTTTAATAAAGGTTATGTAAAATTAATATCGCAATCACCGGAATTAGTGCGTGAGACAACTTATGAAAGTATTACAGATGGGTTATATACACGAAAAACATTAGTACGCTATAGGATGTATAGTTTAGATGAGGTCGCTGAAGCTATTCATTATCGTTTAAGTTCAATTGATATGGAAAACGAGGGAGAGACAAATTATACAGAGCGTTATAATCTTGAGTGGATAAAGAAACTGGTAAAGGAATCATTAAACAGAATCGGTGAGAAAGAAGATTTAGTTAGTGAGGAAAATAGGCAGCGACTCTATGCAGCTTTTGGTACGATTCACAGAGGGGCTGCTAAACGTGTTCGCTATCAGATGAAACCTGAAGCAGTCTTTACCGTTAACACCGAAAGTAGGTCAAAAGATAGTGCTGGAATAGCTTCTTTACGGAAAGGAGATGTGACAGTATTTGCAGATGAACTTTCTCTTAGAGATAGTAATGAAGAGAATAAAAAAGTTTTAGAGGAAATTAAAAACGATGAAACATTACCACGCTCGGCTTGGCAGTATATAGACAACTCTTATTTGTTTAAAACACCATTGAACATAGTAATTGCTAATCACAAACCGGAACGTGATTTTGTAAGGCAGTTAATTAAACTTGAAAATTCGCAAAAAATTGACGCATGGATTAAATCTACTGACCGAGATTTTTATTCTATTGAATATGCTTGGAGAAAAGGCGAGCATACTAAACGGGGTTTTTTTAATCCTGATTTTTTCATAAAAAAAGAGAACCGGATTATTGTTATTGAAATTAAAGGTGATGAAGAAATTAGTGATACATCTACAGAGAATAAAGGGAAGTATCGTTATGCATATGAACACTTTAAAACACTGAATATATTGCAAAATGAAATTCAGTACTACTTCCACTTTCTTTCTCCAAAAGACTTTGACACCTTTTTTAAGTATTTGAGAGAAAATAAGGAAGAATTGTTTACATCTAGTTTAGACGCAGTATTAGATGACAATGGAAACGGTATATAGTTAAGAAAGTAAATTATAGTCATGATTAAATATCCAACAGGAAGTAAAACCACCCATCCTGCAGGAAAGGATTAAAAGTAAAATTTTTTACTGCAGCCGGGTTGATAAATGAACTTCTTGCAGCTCAACAAGAATATCGTTCAAACAGGCTTGAAAAGCACAATATTCCGCTTATCATCTGGTTATCATAGATGAGCTTGGATATGTACCTTTCAGAAAACAGGAACTGAATTACTATTTTAATTCTGCTCATGCAGGAATGAAAGAGGTAGCATTATTATTACCACTAATCTAGAATTTCCAAAATGGACGGAGGTGTTATTGGATGATCAAATGACGGCTGCTTTACTGGACCGATTAACCCACAAGGCTCATATTTTAAACATTAACGGTGAGAGTTACCGCTTTAAACAGGCTCTTGCCAAACAAACCATTGATGATTAATTTTTTACCTGGGTGGCCTAATTTCTAACCGGTAAGTGGCCTAATTTTTGATTGACATTAACATAACACCTCCGAAATAATTGAATTAACCGCTCTCCAACCCCAAAAACTGCTGGATGTCCTTCATCTCCATTAGCTCTTCAACTGTCCAGTAACGGTGGAACCGGTTTTTGTAGCGGAGTTCCCACCACCTGCGGAAAAGCGGCTCAAGTTCATCGAACATCGGCCAGCGGCTCCACTTCATTTTTTCTCTCAATTCTTCCAGCGTCCAGACACTGCCGTCTTCTTTTTTGGGGATATTAATGCGCCCGTCAGATTGGATAACCACCTGCGGCTGTGCAATCTCTTTTTGGAGAACAGTCAACTGCGCCAACCTCCTTTGGTTATTTATCGGAAAGAGTTATCAAACAATCAAGCTCAAAGCTCAAAGTTTAGTAATAATTCTTGTTTTGGGCTTACTGCCTCAAACCGCCGGGTAAGGTTTGCTGAAGCCCTGCCGAGCGTGGAACCGTCGTCTACAACGCGGTCCCGCTTCAGCGGCTTCAGACGAACCCGTCTTTGACCAAGGTCAAAGCTCAAAAATATATATAGCGGGTTTGACATTTTGACCTTCCGTGCGCGGTAAGTGTTCATTCACCGCTATCTTCGTCGTCCGCTTTCCAACCGTCGGGCGTCTTTGTAAGAGTGTAAGTTTTTGGAGACCCTTGATGTCCCCCTTCTTCCTCTATCGTGAATCCACCTGCCCGCAGTTTGCTGATGTCGTTTCTCACAGTCTGGTCGCTGACTTTCAGCAAATCGGTTAGCTCTTTCTGCGTGTAGCTTCGCTGTGTCAACAGCTTCGCCAGCTTCTGCAGGCGCACTTCGCTGTCTTTCAGCTTGATGTTGATGCGGAAACCGTCATCGTAAACCAGATTCCCATCTTTGAATTTTAGGCTCAAATTCTCTACAGTCTCAGCGTCGCGGAACTCTCCGGTAACGACGACACCTACATCTTCGTCTTTCTGGAATTTGCGGATGTCTATCACGCCGTCCATTTCCGCCCCTTTGACTGAAGACCCCCTGCTGGCATACACCAGAACGTCCGACGGTTTTTTTGCGGTATGGTCAACGACGACGACTGCCATCTGGGGGTACTTGCGGAGGAGCAAATTCAGCGGCGCAAATACCTGCTGCATGACGGAAGAGTCGTTTTCGTCTCCGTCGAAGAAACTTCTCAGTGGGTCTAGCACGAGCAGGTCAGGCCGGAACTCGTCAATAAATTTGAGCAGGTCTTCAAATTCCGGGTTTTTTGGTAGCAGTTTCACGCCTGTCCTGTGCGGAATGACGATGTTGCTTGTACCGGCAAGGCTCTGCTGTACTCTCTGTATTAAAGCGTTGGTTGAATGTTCTTCCTCCACCATAACAGCTTTAACTCCAGAAACGGTAGTCTTCCAGAACGGTACGCCGCAGACGTTTTCTCCGCGGCTGAGCGCTTTCAATAAACTTAAGACAAACCACGTCTTCATCTGCTTCGGCGGCCCTTGGACAAGGATTTTTTGCCCTCTAGCTATCAACCCTCTTACCAACCAGTCAGGCTCCGCAGGCTCTCTCTTCAGCAGTTCTTCCACCCTGTAGTAGCGGGAAAACCGGTCTTGGTGTTCTTCAAGCGGGATTAGCTCTACCAGTTCCTGGTCGGTATGGTCGTTGCGGGTCAACCACTCGCAGATGTCTTTGCCGACATCTCCCCGCTTCCACGGCAGTTCAACGACTTTACAGCGTTCTTCTCCGAGTACCGTTAAGGCAGACCTCACGAAGTTTGCGCTGGCGTCGTCGTCCTGCGGGATAAGGTAGATAGTGCGTATGCCTTCAAATTCCCGCTTCCATTCTTTGCGGAAATTGTTACCCGGCACGCTTACCACAGGGATGTCCACGCCACAGGCTTCAAGGGCTCGGATAGTCCTTAGAGCATCGCTTTCTCCCTCTACTATAACTGCTTGGCTCTTCCCCTCAAGGCTGTCGAGGTTCCACAATGAAAAGCGGGAGTTTTTAACCGCTCCTTTCCTGCCGTCGTAAGCCCTACCTCTGATAGCCCTGATTTTGCCCCTCACGCGAAAAGGGACTACCAAGCATTCAACCTGTCCTGCCTCTTCGTCATGGGGGACATAACCCCATTCGAAACGCTCCAGCATCTCGTATTTGATTCCTCTGGCGGTAATGTACTCTTGGACAATCGGCAGTTCCGGGCGCAGACGCGCTTTTGCTTCTTTGATAAACTCTTCAAATTCCTCTTCCTGCCCGGGTGTGGGGATATAGGTGTGGCTGGGGTCGTAGTGGGGGAACGCTCGGAGGTAGCTTCCTGTCCGTTCGTCTTTTACGTAAAGCTCGCGGAGGTAGTCGTTTATAAAATAGCTCGCGTCTTCCGGCGCAATGCCTGCAATTTCAACTAAAAAGCGGTACGGCGAAAAGCTCCCGCACACATGGCAGACGTAAAAGCCCGACTTGACGTTGACCGTCGCGGAAGGCTTCCGGTCGCTGTGGTATAAGCACTTTAAAGATTGGACGGTGAAGCCGTCTTCCTTTATGTCCATCCTGTCCAGTTCAGGAAAATAGCGGGCGTAAAAATCCCGCCAAGGTTCGGGATGAAGAGACTCGTTAAAATCAACTCTCCACTTCTTCATACTTAAAACCTCCTCTGCCTATGGTAATATTATACATTTGACCTCAGCAACTTTCAATAAGAAGCTCAAAATTTTTGACCTTTGACCAAAGAGTGCACGAAAAAAAGCCAAATTTTGACAAAATTTTTGGTTCCCTCTTTAAATTTTCATGGATGTACATTATAATATAATTAAGCAGATGGAAATATTTAACAGATAAGGAGTTGATGCCGTTGAACAAGAGAGAAGCCAAAAAGAAAGTGCGGGAAATCATCCGCTGTTTGAAACAAAGCGGTGACATCCCGGAACAAGAAAACTGTATTAAGGTCGCGGAACGGAAGCTGGAGTGCTCGTAAAAGAGGCTCCAGCTTCTCTGGTTTATGAGTTGGGTTGTATCCACGGCCACTTTAAGAATTCCGGCAGGGATGTGGATACTGCTCTTTTACGATTGAAAAAATTTTGGAGCGAGAGGTAAAAAAGGAGGATGAGTAAAATGGCAGGTAACAACCAAACAGTCCAAAAATCTAAGAAAGAGGAGACGGAAAAAATGAAGGTTGAGTTTACTGTTTCCGCAGAGGGTAAGGAACAAGACCCTAAACTGCAGGAGCTGCAGAAGAGACGGGCGACTTACCGCGCTAACCTTTCTTATGCGGTGCAGATGCAGGATAAGTACGCCGTAGAGTACACTGACGCAATGCAGGCTGGAGCCGACCAGTTAACAATTGATAAGCTGGAACTGAAGCTGGCGGAGCAAAAACTGCGGATTGAGTTTTACAGGGAAAAAATCGCTAAAGTGGAAGAGGAAATCGCCCGTTACAAAGTAGAAAGAAAAAAGGAGGAGACTTCGGGAAAGGAAGGAAATGAGAGTGCCGCCTAATCAAAACAGCGGCACTCT
Source organism: Bacillota bacterium (assembly GCA_033809515.1). Taxonomy (GTDB): domain Bacteria; phylum Bacillota; class Sulfobacillia; order Fermentithermobacillales; family Fermentithermobacillaceae; genus JAPXLN01. The sequence goes on along the minus strand of JAPXLN010000008.1, from coordinate 65,841 downwards.
CGCTTTACTCTTACGTTTTGTCAGATTACAACTAATTATACGACTCTATGCCCTACGGAACTTTTTTCGTCAATATATTTATACTCCGGAAGGTATAAGCAACTTTCTTTTTGAAGAAGGAAAAACGGGATATACTCATTGAGGGCAACCTTTTATTGTAGTAAAATATAAATTGGAAAACTGTTTGCCGGAGGTGATACAGTTGAAACGCATAAGTCTTTTACTTGTGTTAGGACTGGCAATTATCAGCCTTGCTGGCTGTGGAAAGATAGAAACACGGGAGAAAATATTGCCGGACGGTAGTAAAGTTACAGTTGATGCCGCCGGAAAAATCTTATCCGAGGAAAAGGTTGAACCGCTTGAGGGATATACTTATGACGAACAGACAGGCCGGTATATTAACAAAACTACCGGTGTTTGGTATATCGTTAAGGACGGATACAAGGTAATACCACCCGAAGAATATTTTGACCCCGATAAAGTAGGCATACCCAGCGGTATAAATATTTCAAACCGTCCCGATGATGTATGGGAGTTAAAGGAGATAAGGGAAATAACCATTCAGCCAGGAGATACGCTGGTTGACATTATCAACCCGTACTTTATGAACGAGCATTTCAGAATGAATTATGAATGGTATGCCAAACAGGTTTTAGAGCTTAACAACATTGCTGACCCTCACTTTATCAAAGCGGGAGATACTTTAAAGATACCGATTTATATTGACAAAGGTGCAAAAGAGAATTAGTAGGTGGTAGCATGAAGCAGTTAATAAAGCGTGCCGCTGTCCTCTGTCGGGTTTCCACAGAAGACCAAGCAGAGGGGACTTCTCTCGATACCCAAGCGGAAATCTGCATGGAGGAAGCAAAAAGGCGCGGTTACCACGTTACAGAAGAAGACATTTTCAAAGAAGACGGATACAGCGGAGCACTGGGGATTGATGCGAGGCCAGTGCTCCATCAGCTTTGGGAGAAATACCAAGCGGGAGAATACGACGCTATTTTCGTCTACCGCCAAGACAGGCTTTCCCGCTCTTTAGCCCTTTTTGCCGCCCTGCGGGACGAAGCCCGAAAAGTAAGGCGGTGCGGCCTTAAAGGAGACGGCTTTATTTTCGTGCAGGGGTCTAACGACGACACTCCTGAAGGCAAACTGCAGTCAAACATCCTCGCCACCTTTGCGGAGTACGAAAGGGAAGTTATCAAATTAAGGACGGTGACCGGCAAGAAAAAGCTGGCAAAAGCAGGCAAGTATTCTGGCGGCTCTCAGCCGTTCGGCTACAGGTGGGACGACGAAAAAGAAAAATGGGTAATTCGAGAAGATGAAGCCAAGATAGTTAAGCTTATTTTCCAATGGTACGTCTATGGAGACGAGTTGGGACAACCCTTGGGTATGGTGCGGATTGCCGAAAAGCTGACTGAACTTGGAATACCCACGCCTAACCAATTTCGCAAAACTCGAAAAGGGCGCGCTGGTAAGATGCAGGCTCACTGGAGCGACGCTACTGTCCAGCGTATTCTTACTCACACCGTTTACGCTGGGACAAATTATCTTTGGAGGGGTGATAAAATGCAGGTCAGTCCAGAACAAATCGAAAAAATAAAGAAAGAAAAAACTGATGGGTGGTTTGAGGTAGACTTCCCGCCGATAATTGACAAGATGCTCTGGGAGAAAGCGCAGGAAAAGAGAGTGCAGTCCAGAGGCGGGTTTAACCGCAAGAGGCCCAAGCCTATACTTGCCGGTCGTATCTTCTGCGGTGTCTGCCAGCGCCCGTTTCACGATGCTATGTATAACAAAGGCACAAAGCTGGTTTTCAAGTGCAACGGGAAATTGAAACAATATCACCTTGACGGGAGCCCGAAATGCGACAGCCCTGTGCTTGACGGCGAAGCAGTTACTGCAGAAGTCAAAAAACGGCTTATTGATATGCTTCAAGACAAAGACCAGATGCGGAAAGCCATCGAGGAGTACGTCGGTTCGCTGGAACGCCGGAAAGAAGAACTTGAAACCCTGCTCTCTCCCATAACAGAGCAAATTTCTCATCTGCAGGAGAAGCAGAAAAGGCTCGCTACTGTCTATGTTGACGGGGCTTTGTCTCACGAAGATTATAAGCGGCAAATCAATGAATTGAAGGAGCAAGAGCTTGCTGTCCGTAGGCGTTATGAGCATTACTGGCCGGAGATGGAAAACCTTACAAAGCTAGAGCAGAATATTGCTGTTGTGAAAGAAGCGATTGAAGAGGAACTGTTTGATGTCCGATACCAGCCGGATGACGATAAAATTACTGAAAATATTGCCTTTGTGAAGGTTCACGATGAAAAACATTTAACGGTCGGGTTCCCACAAAGAATAGTAACCTGGGAGGAACTGCTTGACAGGTTACAAGTTAAGCTGTGGGTGTATCCAGACCGTTTAGAGGTTCGGGGAATTGTCCCGATAGAAGATATAGCGAATCCTAAATGCTGTTGAGCATTAAGAGGCCTCCGAACCCAAACACCAGAAGAAAAGGAGTGAAAGATACAGTTAGCCCTACGCTGGCCAGGAGCGCTGAATAGGTGATTCTGCGAGCGCTCTTGTCCAGCCAGAGACGGTTTCCTGCGCGAAACCTTTCTGACAACGTCTTGCCCAATCCAAACGCTCTTGCTATAGAGGCGCCCGCGATGGTCTCCTCGACAACCACGTTAATCTGGCCCAGGGCCTCCTGGGCTTCCTTAGAATAGGCGGTGAGAGGCCGGTTCAGCCTGCCTATTGCCAGGAATATGGCCGGAGTACCGAAAATTGCGATGAGCGCCAGGAACCAGTTCTTGTAGAACATGTAGCCTATGGCCAGCAGCCCCGTGAGACTCCCTGAGACCAGCCCCAACAGATCCTGCTGAAGCAAGGACTGGACAAGTCCCAGATCGCTCGTAAGGCGCGATAGAATCTGCCCTGAGTGCTCCTTGGTCATGTAAGAAGCTTGAGCATGGCTGAGCCTGTGGGCGGCGCCGGTATGGAATCTCTCCAGTGAGCAGTGTGCAAAGTAGCCCAGTGACGCTTGCTGTGTGGACGAGAGCAATAGGTCTGCCACAGCAATAGCTACGGTGACAAGAGCTGTCCATTTCAGACGCTCCAGGTCGCCGGTCAGCATAAAGTCTAAGAGTCTGGCCAGAAAGTCAGACTGAGCAACTGCAATGAAGGACATGGCCACTGCTGCGACAATAGCTGCAGCCAGGTACCAGTTGAGCCTTCCGGTCATGGCCAGCGTCCTCTTGAGCGCACTCCACGTGTTTGTTCCACCGGTTTTCTTCGCGCGGGTCTTCTTCGGCTCGTTTGCGCTCCGGCCGGTTGTCTTCTCGCCGGTTTCCTTCTGGCCGGCGCTCCTTTGGCCGTTATCGGTCATCCGGGTTCTGCCCCGGCCTGTTTCATCCATGGCGGTCTCCTGCCTTTCCTAAATTGGCTGGGTTCATGCCCATCCTTGACAAAGCGTAGCCACCTTGTGGCAAGTTCAAACGAAGCCCTGAACGGATCAGGGGGAAAATGTTTGAGGGAAACATTATGCCCGTGTTCTCCCGGCAGATTCCGGGGCTGTCGCTGCCTGCAACGGCCTTCCTACTCATGGCTGTTCCTGCTGCTACCGGTTGTCAAGTTGAACGAACGTGATGACAGCACCTGTTTGATCGTGTCCTGTATGGTTGACATGTACGTGTGTGTCATGGCCGTAGCGTCTTCTTGAGGTATTCCTGTCTTTAGCAGTTCGTGGTAGAAAGCAGCCACAGCTTTGCCCATTTCGCGGCCTGCCTGTTCTGAGAAAGCCAGCTCTCTGAAAGCTTTCATGAGCTCCGGAAGGAACTTGGGGAGCCAGTCACCCATTAGGTCCAGGATCTGAACCAGCTCCTCTACATTCCCCGACCGCTGGCTCTTTTTGCTCTTGCCATTTGGTTCTTCTTGCATAGGTATCTCCTTTCCAATCAGGCAATTCCGGTGTGGGCGAGTTCTTAAGGCAGATATTTCCGCCTTGCCCAGTAGCGTAAGAGAGCTCCTGGCAGCTCGCCCATTCCGCCAGGGAGCATGACCTCTGCTATAAAGGGCACGACCTCTGTAAACAAGCGCCCTTCCGACAGAGGGTCTCCAAAGCGAAGCGCCGGGCCGTGTCCCATCCGGCACCGTGGAGCAATGTCGTCCATTATGAGACGTCCGGGATGCCGGGACTGCCCGGCTGCTAATGTTTCGCTGCTCTTGTCTCCTGCTTGAGCGGTTATGACGCAATCATTTGCCAGCCTTTCCCTGAGTTCTGTACAGATGCGGTCGCTGAATTCGATCTGGCTCACCTGACCGGCGACAAGGCTGCGCAACCTGATTGTCTGAAGCAAGTCGTTTCTGAATGCATGTGAGATCACTGCATGGGCCAACACGCGAGCTTCTTCTTCCTGGGAAAGGGAGCCGGTTCCCGCCCACGGGAGGAGCTCAGTTACCCCTTTCTGCGAAACAAGAGTCTCGTTTCCCTCGCCGGCGGGTGGGGTTGCGCCTGGTCTTGTTCCTCCTGATTGGGGCGGCGAGGGTTCACCGCGTATGCTCATCCCTGCCGGTGACCGGGGGCCGGCAGTTGCTCGGGATTGCCCTCGCACATGGTCCTTTATCTTGTTGCTGCATATGGCGAAGATCCAGGTGGCGACCGAGCTTCTGCCGGCAAAAGACGGAGCGCTGCGCCAGGCGCCGATCATGGTCTCCTGGACAACGTCTTTCGCCGCTTCCTCGTTCCTGAGAGTGGCGCAGGCGTATCTGTACAGCGGACCGGCGAACCGACAGTAAAGCATATCCATGGTTTCCGGCGCTTCCGGGCGTTGTGACAGCGCGTCAAGAATCTTTTGGTTTTCGTCTCCGCTGCTGCTTTTATCTCTGTCATGGTTATCTAAGCCATCTCCCGCCCCTTGAGCCTCTCCGGATACATAATAATCCCTTGGACGGATGGCATCACCCTCCTTGCTGCCCCCTTGCGGTCCTTCCGCTTGCCCCTGATATCCCTCTGTATAGTTGGTCGGCTGAGATGAGGCAGAAAGCTCATACAGCCCATACAAGGAACACCAGGGAACAACAGCAGGGAACCCCTTTGCTTCTTTCTTCAGACACCTGCCGGTTGCAGCTGCAGTTTCATTTCAAAGATACGTAAGGGATGAGCGGCAAGTCACAGCCGGTTCAGCAACCGCCGGGGGCGGTCGGTTGACATAATGTCACACCCCAAGTAAACTAGACAGGCCGGTATTTGCGAGAACCTTGCAGTCAATGCGAGAAAACTCGCAGCAAGGGTGTTAAGTGGCTAATGCGCTTTGACGCCTTCCACCGGCCTTGTTATATTATGCTCGGGTAAGCAGGTTAAGTGGTCGCAGGCATGTCGTCTGCGGGTATGTCCTGCAAGACGTGTCTGAGGAAAGTCCGGGCTCCGTAGGGCAGGGTGCTGGGTAACACCCAGCGGGGGTGACCTTAGGGAAAGTGCCACAGAAACAAACCGCCTTTGCGGTCCGGTCCTTGAAGACGCCTGGAGGCATGCCCAAGCCAGAGGCGCAAGAGCAAGGACCAAGGGGTGCAAAGGTAAGGGTGAAATGGTGGTGTAAGAGACCACCGGCAGCCGGGTGACCGGTTGGCCGGGCAAACCCCACCCGGAGCAAGACCAAATAGGAGGACGATGACGCTGCCCGCCGAGTCCTCGGGTACGGTCGCAAGAGGAGAAAGGCAACTTTCTTCCCAGATGGATGACCACTCTCGACAGAACCCGGCTTACAGACCTGCTTACCTCCTTTTTGAGTGTCCGTTGGGCCCTCTGATGGCGAGAGATATCACCGGGATTCGAAGAGGAAAAGAAGACAGCAACGAGAATTAGTGCAGGGTAATCACCTGAGCACGGCACAATGCAAAGATGATTCTTTGTACAGCACGCCGCTTGCTAAGACCGGAGATGTGGCTGAATGGAAGGTATTGTATCGCTGCTGGATCACGGGCCGGCAGGTCTGTTCGTCTGCGCTTTCTTCGAATCAATATTCCTGCCTGTTCCCCCTGATATGCTTCTTCTGGCCTTGTGTCTTGTAAGTCCGGCAAAATCCGGGATGTATGCGCTCCTTTGCACTTTGGGATCAGTGCTGGGAGGGGTGGCAGGTTACTACATAGGGAAGAAAGCCGGAAGACCTGTCATCGAAAGGTTCTTCCCCCGTGAGACAGTGGAGAAAGCCGAGAGCCTGTTTCTTCGCTATGGCGGATGGGCAGTAGGTGTGGCTGCGTTCACCCCTGTTCCCTTCAAACTGTCTACGCTCAGCGCAGGCATGTTCAGGGTTCCCCTGAGCGCGTTTGTCGCGGCCTCAGCTCTAGGAAGGGCCGGCAGGTTCTTTCTTGAGGGCGGACTCGTGTTTTTCCTGGGGGAAAAGGCCAGTGAATACCTTGACGGCAACTTCGAAATAGCTACAGTCGCAGTGACAGCCCTGTTTCTGCTTGCTGTATGGCTTGGTTCTCGGAGTAAAGGTTTCCAGGCGATGTTGGAAGGCCTTAAGTTCTGGGCAGAAAAGTAGGGTTATGTGCCTGTGAGCTATCAGGAACACCGTCAGGTCCTTACCCCTACTGCTTCTTCACTTACTGCCCATCCGATGGCGACCCCATGGGCCAGGGTGCCTACCAGGGTAAATATTGTGGTCGGAGTCCCCATAGTCCACGGCGCAGGCGTGATCCCTGCAGGGGTAAGAGTAAGACCCCACAGGAGCCACATAAGGAGCCCGCTGATCAGACCGGCAACAAGGTTGTGGCGCGAATGAAAAGCTCTTATCACTGCAGTGAAAATGAGCGCCCAGAGGATGCTTGCCAGGACGTGGACGACAAAGCCCAGGATCATTCCGCTGGGGGATGAAGCTACGGGACGGCTGGTAATCACTCCTGCCAGGGCCGACAGGAGGTTAATGCGCATCCACCCTCCGGCCCTGCCTATGGCGAAAACCAGGTCCTCGGCGATTACTCCGATTACTCCGCCCCAAAGAGCTCTTGTCCAGATATTCCGGGTCATCAGGATCCCTCCGGGGATAGTATCTGCCGGCGGTCAGCGTTTCTTCCGTATAGCTGCGCCCAGGCTGATCATTTTCTTGCCGTATTTGATGCGGAGGGAGTCCATTACCCTGGACACATCCTGCCAGGGTTTCTCCTCCTCCGCAAGCAGCATTGGCTGAACTGTCTGGGAAGGCTCCAGAGACTTTACGCCTACGCCCAGGAGTCTCACAGGGCGCGAGGAGCCGGGCAGGGCCTGAAACAGTTCCTTGGCACACTGGAATATCTCGGCGTCTGACGCAAAGGGAACCGGCAGTGACTTCTCCCGGGTCAAAGTGGAAAAATCGCTGTAGCGCACCTTGATGCCGGCCGTGCGGCAGCGTAGTCCGGCGGTTCTTAGGCGGTGTCCAACGTCCTGTGACAGCCGGGCCAAAACAGCCAGCAGAAATTCCTGTTCGTCCTGGTCTTCATTGAAGGTGACCTCCTCACTGATGGACTTGGCCCTCTGGGCAGGGCTCACCGGCGTATTGTCTATGCCCATAGAAAGCTGTTGCATCCGGACTCCCGTCTTGCCGAATCTCGCCTGAAACCATGCAGGCGGCATGGTCCTGAGGTGGCCTACCGTGGTAATTCCTTCTCGTGTCAGGGAATCTGCTGTTTTCGGACCTACTCCCGGGAGTTTGGACACGGAAAGGTCCTGGAGGAACGCATCAGCATCCTCGGGCCCAATGACCCCGAGGCCGTCGGGTTTGCTTTCCTCTGCGGCTATTTTTGCGAGATAGCGGCAGTAGGAGACCCCTGCTGTCACCGTTATCCCAAGGGATTCCCGGATTTCCCTGCGTATTGACCGGGCAGTCTCTTTGCCGGGGAGGGGGGTTATGTCCAGATAGCCTTCGTCTATTGAGACTTTCTCCACAAGGGGAGTGAATTTGTGACAGACATCAAACATCCGGGCTGATACCTTCTGGTACTTTGCCATGTTGTGGCCAACGTAGATTCCGTGGGGACAGAGCCGATAGGCCTGGGAAATGGGCATGGCAGAGCGGACGCCGAACTTTCGCGCCTCATAGGAGCATGTCGCCACCACGCCTCGGGTACCGGGTCTGGCGCCGACTATAACGGGTTTCCCGCGGTATTCAGGGTTATCTCGTTGCTCGATTGAGGCAAAGAAGGCGTCGGCATCTATAAGTATGATGACTCTGGGCCAGGACATCTGAGCAGTACCTCCAAGCAACAGTATACACCCGGGGAGCGCTGGCAGCGCGCCCTGATGGTCCCGGGAAACCATCGGGAGACCGTTACGAGAGTACCGCAACAAAGCCCAAAGGTCTTGTTCAAACCAAAGGGTCAAGGAAGGACTTTCCTCAGAAAGGTAGAAACATGGATATTGTTGCTACGATATTGCGACAAGAATTGATAATCGGTTCGCAGCACATAACGAAGCACTGTTTGAAACTCGCGGTTGCCGGTCGAGGTGACGTTTGATTCCATGATGCATGCAAAACACGCGGTGAGATTCGACCTGGCTGTGGATGCTGATGTGAGACTCGCCAGGCAAGCCATAAGTCACGGATGGTCCGCAGTGCTGGTAAGTCGCGGAATCGTTATTGACAGGGAGATTGGACGGGGAATAATCCCTGCCCTTAGGTTGGCGGAGCGACATCAGGCTCGTCTTCCTGCCTCGTCTTGCAGTTATGTGTTTGGCGACAAGGTATTGGGCCTGGCAGCTTTTCGCCTTGGCGCCTTCATTGGGGCCAGATTCATGTGGGGAGAGACTGCCAGCACTCTGGCTATTCAAGAGGCTGAGCGGCGTGGGGTTGTGGTTGAGTCCTTTCGAGAGATTCACTCGGTTATGGATCTTCGCCGCCAGAAACTGTGTCCCATGGAAGCCCTGGCTTTTGCATGCAACAACGACCACAAGTTCTTCTGCGAAGCGAAAACATTGCTCTCAACGGTTTTGACCTGAGGTTAGAACACAGTAGCAAAGCAGTAACAGCAATAACAGCAGAATGATTTCATATCCGAATCTTTGCAGTGGAAACGGCTCTATGCACTAGTCCGGGACAGACCGCTATGGTTTGAGCCCGAGAACTACTAACAGGGGAGTAATGAGCAGTGGTGCCCAATGGCAATGCCAGGAGGTTCTACCTTGTGGTTGTTGACTCGGTTCTTGTGAACGTAGCTGTAATGCTTGCTCTTTACCTCAGATTTGAGGGAGACATCCCTGAGGCTCATTTGGCCAGCCATATGCAGGCGGCAGCTCCTTTCACTTGCGTATCGATAGCGATTTTGGCAGCACTGGGTCTGTACACGCGTAGTCTTCGCCATGCAAGCGTCGACGAGCTCCTGGCATCTTTCACCGGGAGTTCCTTGTCCGGTTGTGCCCTTTGGATCATCATGCGCCGCTGGGTAAGCCCAAGTTTCCCCAGAAGCGTTATCGTGATAGCCGGGGTCTTGATTTTCGTGTTTGTGGGCGGTGTGCGAATTTCGGTAAGGCTCTGCATACGCCTTGGGCAGAAGGCACAGCGTTTCATGGACCGGAACAACGATGAGATCCGGGTTCTTGTAGTAGGCGCAGGCGACGCAGGCGCCATACTGGGACGCGAGCTCTCCAAGCCTGCCCTGCCCAGGCGAAAAGTGGTGGGTTACATAGATGACGATCCCCGCAAGAGGGGGTCCTCAATATACGGCGCGAAAGTCCTGGGCAATCGCGAATGCGTCCCTGACGTAATCAAGTCAGACAGGGTTCATGAAGTCATTATCGCAATGCCCAGCGCTCCCGGTGACATTGTGCGAGAGGTAATACAGACCTGCCAGGGGTTGCAGGTGAAGATGAAGGTTTTCCCCCACCTACTGCACATTGGAGAGACCTTTCATCTGGATATGATCAGGGACATTGCGGTTGAGGATCTTCTGGGAAGGCCCGAGGTGGAGATCGACACGACCAGGATAGAGGCGAGCATTTCAGGGAAAACCGTCCTTGTTACCGGAGCCGGAGGTTCCATAGGGTCCGAAATATGCGCGCAAGTGGCCGGCTTTTCTCCCAGGAAGATAGTTCTTCTTGGACACGGGGAAAACTCGGTGTTTCAGACCTTCAGGAATCTCAGACGGGACTTCCCTGGCGTGGAATGTGTTACGGTCATAGCCGATGTTCGCGACCTGGCCAGGATACAGGATGTGTTTGCAGCTCACAGACCCCAGTGCGTGTTTCACGCTGCGGCACACAAGCATGTGCCGCTTATGGAAGATAGTCCTGAAGAGGCGGTAAAGACCAACGTTTTCGGAACCATGAACGTTGCCAGAGAGGCCCTCTTCCACAAGGCGGAGCGGTTCGTGATGATATCCACAGATAAGGCTGTGAACCCCACCAGCGTCATGGGCGTCACCAAGCGCGTGGGCGAGAAAGTAGTGCAGCTCATGAACACCTTGTCTGAAGGTACTGTCTTTGTTTCGGTCCGGTTTGGAAACGTCCTTGGTTCAAGCGGCAGTGTAGTTCCAATCTTCAAAGAGCAAATATCCAGAGGAGGCCCGGTCACTGTCACCCATCCTGACATGACAAGGTATTTCATGACAATCAAAGAAGCTGTGCTCCTGGTTCTTCAGGCAGGTACCATGGGCAATGGGGGAGAAGTTTTTGTCCTGGACATGGGCAAACCTGTGAAGATCATAGACCTTGCTGAGCACATGATCAGGTTGTCGGGGTACGCGCCTCATGTTGAGATTCCCATTGTGTACACAGGCGTGCGCCAGGGGGAGAAACTCTACGAGGAGATTCTCACTGCAGAAGAAGGAGTCTCAGCTACTCAGCACTCTCAGATTTACGTGGCCATGCAGAACCTGAGGTCAGTGGACGCCTGCCTTGAGGATCTGGCCAGGCTTGAGGAACTCTGCTTTCCTGTCGACTACCCGTTGAGGTTGTTCCCTGCGAGCAATTCACCGCCTGCGCCAGGAGGCCTCCGGGCAAACCTGTGGACCCGGGCATATGGGGAGGCAGCAGCCGGCGATGCCTCCGGGGGGCTTGAGAATGGGGATTCCGGATTGAAGCGCGGTTTGGTTCTTGCCTCCAGGAGAGAGGATATTATAAGAACGCTCTGCAGTATGGTTCCTTCTTACAAAGCTGATACACGAACCGTTGAAGAGGTATCGTTTGAGTCCGGGATAGGGAAGGGGACGCCGGGATCCAGTGTACCCGCGGGGTCTTCCGGATTGCCCGGGTCGCCGGGGTCTTCGGGATCTCCCGGTTAGTGTCAGGGTGGCGAGACGAATGGCTGAGTCAATCATGAGATTTGCATGGATGCTGGCTCTGATCTTCGCCGGACTGTGGCTTGTATTTGCTGTGTTGCCCAGGGTTTCTTCAGAAGAGGCGCTTTCCTATTTTGATGAGGCCTTTCTTGTCCGTTCCAGGGCAAGGGCGTCTCGGGCTTATGTTTCCGCAGGCCTGTCAACGCTTACAGCTTTTCTTGTTGTATGGTATCTTTCGAGAACCCCCATTTTGAGCGTGCACTTCCAGGGTTCCCTGACTTTGTGGAAAGCTGTCCGAATGGGTGTTCTTCTAGGGCTTATCGTGGATGGACTTCTTCTTCTGGCGCGATTTCCGTTTGCCGCTTACTCCAGTTTTTACGTGGAGCGGCGCTACGGCCTCAGCCGTATGACCTTCTCCACGTGGCTCACGGAATACGGAAAGAGCGGTATGCTTTCCCTCATGGTCTACGGTGCAGCCGGAGGCACGGCAGCCTGGCTTTTAATGAGGTTTCCCCGAACATGGCACTGCTGGCTTGGCGGGCTTATATTCCTCGCAAGCCTCTTCGTCGCTGCCATCTATCCTTCGGTAATAGCTCCAATGTTTGATGTGTTTTACCCCTTAACAGACCCTGAGCTCTTGGGCGACGTTCAGGACCTTGCTGAGCAAGCCTGTATGAAAGTAGACACGGTTTTGGTCATGGAGGCTTCCAGGAAGACTGCAAGAGCCAATGCCTATTTTGCCGGGTTAGGCAGGACCAAACAGGTGGTCCTTTACGATACCCTGCTCCAGGGGCATAGCAGAGAGGAAATCCGGCTGGTGGTGGCTCACGAGCTTGCCCATTGGAGGTTTGGGCATGTAACCAAGGATATTGCAGCGTCTTTTGCCGGAACCATGCTTGTGCTGGGGTTGTTTCAGGCGGTTGGGGGCAGGCCGGGGACCTCATGGACCTACGGGAGACTGGAACGTTACCTCATGACGCTGCTTCTGTTCGCCATGCTTGCAGGCTATGCCCTGAGCCCTGCGTCAGCCTGGTTATCGCGAAGGTTCGAAACCCAGTCAGATGAGTACTCACTGCAGCTTACAGGCGATCATGGCGCCTTCGTCTCGAGTCAGGTAAATCTTGCCAGGGTCAACCTGGGTGATGTGGAACCGCCTTGGTTCATCAGGTGGTTTGCCTGGACTCATCCCACCACTCTTGAACGGATCCACACGCTTCGATTCCATGGCAAATCCTGAAATAAAGACCACATAGAGGAACAACTCCGTGAATCTTGCGTCTGAACTTCCAGGAGTTGCGGCCATAAATTCTGACCTGGATGCGATATATATGTGCGATGGACTCACCGGACGAGACGAAAAGGAGGCGGTTAGATGATGAGAAGGAGTTGGAAATTACTTGCTCCGGCCATAGCCTTGATGCTTGCAGCGACCCTGGTGTTGGGAAGCGCAGGCGTCGCCGAGGCGAAAGCGGAGAAAGCCTGGAAAGGGCTAAAGGATCTTGAGAAGTTCATAGAAAAAGCGGAAAAGAACATGAAGAAACTTGGCAACCTTCGTTTCTCTGACTGTGACGAAGCTGCGTGGGCCCTTGAGGTCATAGCGAAGATGAAGGCCCTTGGGATCATCACAGGTTACCCGGGCAACGTGTTCAAGCCAAATAGCGCTGTCAAACAAGCTGAAGCTCTCACAATGATGGTCAGAGCTTTTGACCTTGAGGATCGAGCAAAGGAACTGGCAGGCAGCAGCTGGGCGGTTGGATACATTCAGGTCGCCCTTGATGAAGGCTGGGTGGAACTGTCTGAACTGCGCCCGAATGCGCCTGCCGACAGGTCGTGGGTGGCCATGGTCATGGTCAGGGCTATGGGTCTTGAGGATAAGGCCCAGGCGAAGATGGGAGCAACCCTTCCGTTCAAAGACGCTAAGGCCATACCTCGCGACCGCATCGGGTATGTTGCAGTAGCAGTTGAGCTCAATTTGTTCAAGGGCTACACTGACCATACTTTCCAGCCTAACAAACCTGTAACCAGGGCCGAATTGGCGGCCGTAATCAGTAGAATGCTCGATGAAGAGCTTCCGGACGAAACCCCCTTCCGTGTTACAGGCTATATCGAGGCCATCAACCCAGCAAAGCGGACCATGACCTTGAAGTCCGAATCCGGAAAGCATTTTGCCTACACCATATCCACGGATGTACTGGTGGTCATAGGTAAGGGTTCTGGTGCTTTGACCGATCTCCGTGTCGGTGACAGGGTGGAAGTGCTCTCCAATAACGACAATGTGGCCCTTCTCATAACTCTGAAGGGCAGGCCCGATACCCCGGCCAGGAAGCTGACGGGTGAGATCGTTGCCAAGATTGAGCCGCCTGCGCTGACTCTCAAGATCGCCGGCCAGCCTAATAAGACCGTGATACTCGCCGATTCCTGCACAATCTACGAGGGGAGTATCAAGCGAACCTTTGGTAACCTGCAGCTCGGAGACACGGTTCAGGTAACACTGGTCGATGACCGGGTTACCGCAATCGTTATCCTGGCAAGAGAAGGGGATGTCCAATATCTGACGGGGACCGTGACCGGCATAGAGGAGACCGTAGAAGGAACCACCGAAAAGAAGCTCCTCACTGTTAAGGACGCGGGTGGACATTCACACAGGGTGGAACTCCACAAAAACGTGGTGGTTGAATACAAGGCGCAAGACATGTCTCCTTCGTTGATAGCGGTGGGAGATGCCGTCACCCTCCGGCTGGAAAAAGGGATATGCACACGGGTGACCATCACTGCGCGGAATCAAGAGGTACATCCGGATGCTGCGGGAGTTGTCTCAGAGGTCAAATACGGGACCGGTCGCACCGACATTGTGGTGAAGACGACGCCCCGCCAGCTGCAGCTGCGGCTGTCTGCCCAGGTCAGGATCACCTACAGTGGGGCGACCCTGCGTGTTGAGGACCTTAAACCAGGGGACCAGGTTGAGCTCGGCATTGAGAATGACCTGGTCACGTGGATCAAGATCCTTAAGCGAAACGTGCGGGTTCCCTTCGGGGACTTCGGAGGCAGGATCGTCGGTCTTTACTTCAGTGAGACAAACAGAGTCACCATCAATGACGGGGAGAAAGAGCGCACTGTGACCCTGAGCTCAAACGTCACAGTCACAGACGAAGATCAGACAGCAGATATGGCTCCAAGCACCCTTAGGATCGGTCACATCGTAAGGGTACAGATGAAAGACAATCTGGTCACTGAGATCAGAATCTGCAAGCAGTAAGGTAGGCTGCCTGGCACACGAGATCCGGCGAGAACCCTACATGCAGATTGCCAAGGGTCTCGTGGCAGACCGTCAGGTGAATATGTCCGGTCAGTGTGACCGGATGAGCAATACGAGCAGGCTGGGTCTGCTGACACGTGCCAGTATCCCCCCGGACCGGCCAAATGCGGACCGCAGCCTGTCTCTTTTGTGCAGCCGCACACCAGGCTGTGCCGGCAGAAGGTTACCGGCAGTCCTGCAGAGAAACACAACCTGAGTGCAGAGACTCAGTATGAGCAATATGAATCACAAGCAAAAGCGGGGTGGCAAAATGAACAACACAGCGTACCCAGGGAACCCAGGGAACCTGAACAAGAGCAGCTTCTATGACGCTGAGTTTTCGAGGTTCCTCAATGCGTGGATAGACGATCACAAAGACGAAATGCTGGACGTGCTCCTTTCTTTACTGAGAATACACAGTGTTCAGGGGCCTCCAGAAGAAGGCAAGCCTTTCGGGCCGGCCGTGGACCGTACCCTCAAGCTCTTCTGTGAACTGGGGGAACGCTACGGCATGAAGATGAAGGATGTAGACGGCTACGCAGCCCACGCCGAGGTCGGCACCGGTGACGAGCTGGTCATGGCTCTTACTCACCTCGATGTGGTCCCTGCAGGTTCAGGTTGGACCCGGGATCCTGCAGGAGAGATCTTCCAGGGACGTGTCTACGGGCGAGGCGCTCAAGACAACAAAGGCCCCACAGTGGCCTGTCTGTTCGCCCTGAGAGCTCTTCTTGAGTCCGGGGTTCCCCTCAGGCGAAGGGTTCGTCACGTGGTCGGTGGAGACGAGGAAACCGGTTTCCGCTGCGTCAGGCGGTACTTTGAGGCGGAGGAAAGGCCTACATACGGATTCTCGCCTGACGCATGCTTCCCTCTGGTATTTGCCGAAAAGGGAAACATGAACGTACAGGTTGAGGTCGCTCTTCCGAGCGAGCAGGGTATCTGCCGGATTCTGGAGATCTCGGGCGGAGAACGGGCTAACATTGTGGCATCAAGTGCAAGCGCTGTTCTTTCAGTGCCAGCGGGCACGGAAGACGAGATTGCCGCTGCAATCGAGAAGGCACTTCCTGACGCCCGGGCGTTCGTGGGCGGACCGGGAACTCTAGACCTAAGCATTCACAAAGAGAAGGGTCACCTGTCTGTAAGCGCGGCCGGCAAAGCTGCTCACGCCTCAACCCCATCTGAGGGGACCAACGCCCTCACAGGCCTCTTGTTCATACTGTCCTCCTTGAGAGAGCGCCTTGACGCATGGGAAGGTCTAAGGTTCGCGGCGGATGCAGCTGACATATTCGGAAGGGGGCTCGGAATCCAGTGCGAGGATGAGGTGTCCGGAAAGCTCTCATGCAATTTGGGGATTGTCCGCACAGTTGGTGCCGCGGTCAACTCCAACGGCACGCGGGCGGTGCAAGGCATCTACAATATTCGCTACCCGGTTAATGTCTCGGGTGACGACCTTCGCCAGAGGGTCCTCGCGTTCCCGCACCCCGACGGCGTTACCATACGAGTGCCGAGCGTGGGGAAGCTCCATTACACGGACCGCGATTCTTTCCTTGTAAAGACTCTCCTGAGGGTATATGGCGAGGAAACGGGGGACATGTCTCCGCCAATTGCCATAGGCGGAGGCACCTATGCCAAAGCGATTCCCGGCGCCGTGGCATTCGGACCCCAAATGCCCGGCAGCGTCGAGGTAGCTCACCAGGTCGATGAATTCATCGATATTGACGATTTCTTCTTGCTAGTCCGGATATACGCCAGGGCCCTGCTGGCCCTTGCCATGTAATCGCAGAGCAAGGTGTTCAGAGCAGACAAGGAGCCAGCCGGGCCAGCCTAGTCTCAAGGCCCCCAAGCCCCGCTCTTCGGCCGGTTTTCCGGGTGATCTGAGGCCTCCCGGGCCTGAGTTGTGCAATAGTGCCCAACTATTAAGGGAGATTTGTGGGATTGGGCAATATTAGGGAGGGCGAGACAGCGGTCGGCTGCGGCAGGTAGCTAGAGGTGTAGTTGCGGGGGTGTGTACGAGGGCTTGATGATAACAAGGGGGGTTTTCTGATCGTCGTTGCCAAAGGGGTTGGTCTTGAGGAGACTCTTTAGAGTGTTCTCCCGTTCTTTGCTCAGAGGTATACTCGAACCCAGGACGTCCACACAACCCTTGTCGTTGACGTCGAGGATCAGTGTCCAAAGCCCAGTTTGCCTTCGGATTATGCGAGCTACCTGGTTTGGATCCTTCGGCCCCATGATTATGCTGCGATCATACGGAGGCATGGTACCGCCTGAATCGTCGATCTCTGCCACCTGGTGCCCGGCTACCTTGAAGAAGAGTCCGCGTCTACGGGTGATTTTACCCCATAGACCTGCAGCCGCGGCAATCAGTATCCTCAGAGATCCCACTTCTTCTATGGCCATTTGCATGGAGCGGGGAGCGGACACCGACGCATCAGGGTGTGCGAAGCGAGAGACTAGTCTTGCCAGGAACGAGGGTTGAACGGTGTCCGGATCGATGGCCCTACCTTGCATAATCGCGACTACTGATTCAGCGATCCCCACAATATCGGTTTTGTCTGCTATGTCTTTTGTGTATGTTTTTACTACGCCAACGGGATCATCTTTCTCTGTGATGAGATGGGTCCGTATCCGGAGGACTGCTGGCTTCTCCCAAGGGTCAACGGTTGTCAGCGGGCTTTTTTCCCGCGCACTCAGGAGTAGGCTGCAAACGCTGGGAGATGGTGGTGTAGGGTCGGGCTGGGTACGCGGTTCCGAAGGAATCTCTGCAAGGTGCCTGGCCAACCCATTATAGATAGCTTGAGCAATGCGCTTGCGAAACAAAGGAGCTCGAAAGTTGGCTTCGTCTACGAAGTGCGAAAGGCACAGAGGCTCTACCCGTATGGTTGGGACTTCGTACAAGCTCAGTTCTTCCAGGTACTCGACTTCGGGGATGGCCATGCCTATTCTTTCCCGAAGAGCAAATGCTACCTGCCCAGCAAGGGCCTGTGACTCTGTGCATCCGGGTTTGGCGTAAACATGATACTTCCGGGAAAGCGGACTTCTTCCGCCCGAAGCGTGTATCTGAACGCAAAACTCAGCCTTTCGGCGGAGAACAACCTGAGCACGCCCGTGATCGTTCAGGGGTTCGTCCTTCTCCCTGGTTAGAAACGGCAGAGCGCCTGAGGCCCTGAGTAAGGTTTGCGCTTCGGCCGCAATCTGCATGGATATATCCTTCTCAAGCAAGTTGACCGGTCCCCGAATTCCCGTGTCTTTGCCTCCGTGGCCGGGGTCCAGGGCGACAAGTTTTCCGGCGAAAAGCCTATGGAGAGGGCCCCGGGAAAATGAGAATGCAGTCTTGAACGGAGGACCCTCCACCGGAGCATAGCTATGGTCTGCGGGGTGTGCTGTAGACTTGCTTAGACCATCTGCATGCATCCTTTCTGAGCCAGGCAGGCAGTTGCCTGCAAAGCCCCAGGAAGTGCCCGGCACTTGCACCGCGGTTACCGGGTGCTCTGTCACTACGCGGATAAGCACAAAATCCTCCCCAGCAGCGCAGCCTCTCTCTACGCTGTATTTCCTGATTAGCCCATCGGCCACGAGTATCTCGTCTTCAGCCATGGCGAGCCCCATGTTCCGGAAGACGATCACCTGCTCATAGTCACTGCCGGGCGCTGGCAGCGAAGACTCGCCCTGCGATGCAACCGGTGTGTTAGGTGGCACGCGTGCCGGCAGGACAGCCAACTGTGGAAGTCCCATATCCACTTGGGTTATGGGCACTGTCGACTCGAAACATAGTATGGATACGGTGTCGCCGCCATAGTCGCCGCCATAAGTGATGGGGCGTTCAGGCCAGGTGTTAAGAAGCCTCGGTTTCACGGTTCCCTGACCACCCTGAGCGTTGCAAGGGTCGTGTCTTCGGGACCTGATATTCCGAAGGCAAGCCTCTTAACCACCTCCAAATATGACAAAGTGTCCTGACTGATGATTTCCCCCGGAAAGAGAATGGGTATTCCCGGAGGGTAACAGGTTACAGCTTCAGCGCTAACCCGGTTAAGGGCACCGGCCACCGGCACCTTCTCCCAGACGCTTTCCACGGCCTGTCGCGGCGTTATAGCCATAGTCGGGGCAGGGGGCAGTTCCGGAATGCCGGCCTGGGAGCCCAGAAGGTCCTTGGCAATCTCGCCCCGCTGTATACACGACACCAGGTCTCGAAGAGCTTCCACAAGCCTCGCAACATCGCTTGGCGTATTCCCGAAGCTCACGATTACCAGAATGTTGTAAAGATCAGACATCTCTACCTGAATGCCCTTGTTCATCCGTAGGAACTTCTCTGCCTGATAGCCGGTTATGCCGAGATCCCGCACGGTTATAGTGATTTTGGTTGGATCCAGCAAGTCAGCGCCAGGTCTTCCCATGACTTCGTCGCCAAACGCGTAAAGGCCCGATATTTGGTTGACTTCGTGGCGAAGAAGCTCCGACAGGTCCATTGCATACTCCAGCAGTTCATACCCTGAGAAGACCATGTGCCTTCGGGCAGCGTCCAACGAGGCCAGCAACAGGTATGATGGGCTGGTAGTCGTCAAATGCCGAAACATGGATTTCAGTCGTACCATGTCTACGAGATTTCCTTTTACGTGCAGGTAGGATGCCTGCGTAAAAGCGCCGAGCACCTTGTGAGCTCCTTGTGCCACCGCATCGGCGCCGGCGTCCAGGGCAGGCCCCGGCAACCTGGGATGAAACCTAAAGTGTGGACCATGAGCTTCATCAACCAAAAGAGCTTTATCTGATTCATGCAGCAAGGAAGCGATAGGCGCAAGATCAACTGAGGTTCCGTAGTAAGTCGGGTTTACCAGCAGCGCTCCCTTTGCGTCAGGATTCTGGGCGAGGCATTGAGCGACTGACGCCTCGTCGACGCCCATGGCGAATCCCAGGTAGCTGTCGTAAGAAGGTTGCACAAAGGCAGGCCGGGCGCCGGACATGACAAGCGCGCCTAGCACTGATTTGTGAATGTTCCTGGGGATGATGATGGTATCTCCGTCGTTGACGACAGCCATTACCATAGTATGGATGGCACTGGAGGTTCCTTGCACGGAAAAGAAGGTCCGGTCAGCTCCGAAGGCCTGGGCTGCCAGGTTTTGGGCCTCCTGAATAGCTCCGTGGGGTTCGTGGAGGTCATCCATTCCGGGCACGCCGGTTACGTCGTTGGCGAAGGCCCTGGTTCCCAGGAAGGCGACTATAGACGGGTCAGCTCCGGGGCCTCCTCTGTGGCCGGGCATGTGGAACCGGGTTACGCCCGGATAGGATGAAAGCGCTTCCAATATGGGGGCTCCCCGTTGCGCAGGATTGCTTCTTTGAGTCTGTGCGAAAGTTGCTGGTTTTGGAGAGTGCAGCATGTTCGGAATTCCCAAGGGCATATCCACGGCTCTACCTCCTGGCCACCCACAAGGTTAGCTGTGGGCATCTCACGTGTTACGTTTTCCAATCTATTCACTTAGGTCATGAAGTGTCACTGGGACGCAAGCGTTACTTTGGCAAAAATGCCACCGAGACATTGTAGTCTATTATGCGCCTGTGGGGAAGAGGTTCGCCGAACAGGGCGGCCTTGTATATTACTGCTGGATGTGGTAGATGTTGGGCAGGGAAGAAAGCGCGGGTGTTAGCATGGACAGAGTTCGACGACTGTTAATGTACGCCAAGCACCATGGAGTCTCGAGCTTTCTGAAGCGCGTGGTCAGACGACTCATCCGGCCAATCTACGAAGCTTGTGTGCTCAACATATACTGCCTCGAAGCTCTGCCTGTGCCGGCGAAACCAGGAATACCTGCTGATCTTGTCAGACATTCAGCTCCATCGTCTCTGAAGCTAAGTGCAGGTAACAGGCGATTCCGCCATCGATGGAAGGAGGGGCACGTCTGCTATGCTGCTACTGTCGGCGAGAAGACCGCTCATCTATCGTGGCTGGCTTTGGGAGGCGCTTACATAGAAGAAATACACCTGCACATCGTTTTACCCTCCAACGATGGATATGTCTATGACTCCTTTACAGACCTGGACTACCGTGGACTCGGACTGTTTCCTTTTGTGTTGTCGGAGATATCGGCCAGACTTTGCCGCAGTTTGGGCGGGTCCACATGGATCGCTGTTGAGGAAGCCAATCGATCTTCCGCAAGAGCGATTAGGAAGGCTGGATTCCATCTGGCAGGAAGCGTTCACTATACTCGCTGGCTGTGGCTGGAGAGATACCTCGCTGAAGGAAACCTGGTTATCAGCCCGGCAGACAGAGTCCTCAGGCCAAGCAAATAAGCGCTCGACGCAGTCTGGCGCATTGCTGCGCAAAGTCACTGAAGGCGCTCCTTGCGAACGATAGCAGCCAGGGTTGACGCTTCCAGCTCATTGACGACGTACAGTGTGCCTTTGGCTGCCAAGACCAATTGGGCAAGGAAGCTCTGATTGGGCTCCAGACCTATGCAGCCCAGACGGATGCCTTCCCGGGCCAGATCCTTGGCGGCGTCAAGGGCGTCGTCTACGGGTGAGAACGTTTTTGAGGGTACAGTGGGGATCCCATCGGTAATCAGAAGGACAAGGGGTTTGCGAAGGCATCCTGATGCCATTTCAATGGCCGCCTCAATTCCCCGGGCCAAAGGGGTCAGGCCCATTGCCTGGATGTTTCGGAGTTTGGCCTCGAGGACATTGATGTTTCTGGTAAAACCGCATGCCATGGCAGCCTCGGCGTCCTGGAAGGCAATTACCGCTACCCTTTCTTTGCTGGTCACCACCAGGTGTCGCGCCAGTTCCTTGGCTGCGGATATCCTGCGTCCTGTCATAGACGCAGAGGCATCGATGAGGAGTATGATGGGGCACCCTTGTTTCTCCCTGACATAAGAAAAGCGAAGGTCTTCCGGGATGAATGTTGCAGGGTGCAGAGGCGGGGTACGCTGGTGTCCGTGCAATCTGACGGCCCTTGCCAGGCAGGTCTGTGCCACAGCCACTTCCACAGGGGTGTCTCCTTTCTGCCTTGGGTAGACCAGGGAGCGGCCCCGGGTTTGGCCGGGTTTTGCTTTTCGGCCCTTTTTCTTTGCCTGAGGCATGTTTCTCGACGGAAGCGACCAAAGAAGACGCCTAAGATATGCTTCGATTTCACGGCTGTGTTCTCGGAGAAAGGACAGGGCAAGAGAGCCTTCTTCAGTGAGGGTGTATTTGGAGCCGTCAAATCCGGCCAGTTTGGACCGGACCAGGGATTGCCTGAATTCCTCGCCGGTTCTTCTTGACCCGGGGTTGAGTTTCCCCAGTTCGCCTGCGCGAAGGCCGCGGGCAAGCCCCTCAAGGATTCGCATGGCCTCATGGGCTGACCCTATGTCGCTGGCTGCTCTTCGGGCCAGCGCCTCTTTGCGATAGACAGATGCGTCTGTTTCTCTTTTGTCTCCATGCCCGCCGGGATACTCGCGCAGCAACGAGTCGCTGGTAGCTATGTAGTCGCCGATGTCCACAGGACTGGTTCCCTTGACCATCCGGATCTTTTGGACTTTCCTTAGTTCCAGCCCGGCATCTTCAATGGCGGATTCCACCGCCGCCACAATCGTGAATGCTGACGCGAGTATCTCAGGCGTGTTGAGCATGGCCAGGTGCACGTGAGTGGTATGAGCTTTTCGCACCCCCTCTTCCTGGCCATAGTTAAGGTCGCCGTCCAGTCTGCCGCCTCCAAGGGCCGTCTGAACGTCCATGTAAGAGAACAAAAGCTTAAGGGATGCAGAGCTCCTGTCTGATGCAGGTCCAAAACGAACTCCTGATAGGGCTGACATGAGGGTCCGGGCGACGTATCTTGGGTTCACGTAGCCGGGCGAGTGAAACACGTCGGCATGGAGTATTTGGCCGGGTTGACCCCGTCCATAGAACACCTGGCCTGAATCGCTGCTTGCTACGGCGTGCACCTCATGGGGCCTGGATGTGTCCTGAACGTGAATGAAAGTCGAGAGCACCGTGGTTTCGCCGACTCTTGCCGCGCTGGATGCAAAAATGAGCCTGAACAGCCTGGAAATGGCAGTTTTCTGTCCCGGGCTTGAACCCTGAGGGAAGATCATCACCGGCGGTGATCCTTCCAGTCGGGCGCTGTAACCAGTTCGTCGCTTGGGAGATAGCCTATTCTTTGAGCTGCATCAGGCGGCGACACAGGTTGAACGGAAGTTTGGCGAGACGAGATGCCCTGGCCTTGTCCGGGCAAACGGTGCAACATAGGATCAGGTGGGTAACCCCCTGTGAAAGGACTTCTTCTGCCCGATAGGGAGCTTCTGCGGCCCCCTCCGTCAAAAAGGTTGCGGCAACGGGACAGAAATCGCTTGAAAAATGATGGAGGCACAACTGAATCCGGCGTGCGTCGCTGCCACGGAGATACTTCAGGCGTGAGGGGTTCGGTCTGCCCGGAGGCAGCTTCATGGCTCCCTGATTCCCCGGTTCCATGACCGCCGGCATTTTGGCGCTCTTCGTCAAGAACTGTAACATCCTCCGGATTGGGCCCTCCCGGTCTTGTCAGCGGGTTTTTCACCTGTGTACCTGCGGCCTTCCTGAGTTCCAGATCCTTGAGGATCTCTGACAGAGTCAGTGGATCAACCCTGTGTCGCAGCACCATGGGTATTACCGTAAGGACTTCATCCAAGGACACCTGGTCAGCGTCTCGCATAGCTGCTGCAAGCCGTGCCGAGAGTTCAAGGGATTCGATAGCTCTTAGGCTTTCTACGTTTCTGTGAACGTACAGGTGGGCCATGTACTTCAGTATTTCCTGTGGCACCCGAACGTCCTTCAGGCGCATTGCCCTGGCTTCCAGGCCTGCCATTGCCGGATTCCCAGGTGGGGCGAGAAAGGTTTCTCCCGATGTCTTAAGTGAAAGCAAAGACTCTACTACAGCGGGTTCAGAGGGTCTTTGGACCGCTACTACGAGGTCAAAGCGATCAGACAGCTGTTTTCTGATCTCATCCAGGGGGCCGGGTTCTTCGTCAGGGTTAGACGCAGCCCACACTGATGCACAGATCTCGATTTCGCAGGGAGGAAGTCCTACCTCCTCGATTCTGATTCTTCCTGGTTTGGTTCCCATGACCGAAAGAAGGACGTCTGTGATTTCCGGGGCCGTTTCTGCGAGCCTGTTGATCTCATCGACGAACAGTACCCCGCGGTTGGCCATAGGTATAGAGCCAGGAAGCAGTGCAGCCTCAGGAGAGCGGGGATCGGTAAGGCGACTCAGATCGATGCTGCCCAATATGGTTCCCAGTTTGGCCCCGTGTCCGACTTCAATAAACGGCATTGCTGTTTCCTCAGCCGGTGGCGCAGAAGGGTTCCCGTCCTCCTGGCCGATCTTGCCGCCGGCATGCAAGGGGCAATGAGGCGCTGACGGGTCACAGTAGTAGGGGCAGTTCCTCACCCTGGGGATCCGGGGCAAATTCGCTTTGGCCCAGCGCATTACTGTTGTTTTCCCTGTTCCCCTCAGGCCTTCTGCGTGTATATGCAAGGGTGTACCTGCCAGGGTGGATAGGAGAGACATTTCCACAGCAAGAAACAGGTTGTCGTTCCCCTGGTGCCGGATAGGCATAGCGTTGGCGTTGAGCAAGACGATACCTCCTGGAAAGGTAGTGTTCCCTTGCCTCAGGAGGTTTCATGTACTAAGCATTCATGTATGTTCTGAGCCGGGTCAAAGCTTGGTCAAATTCGACTATCCGGCTGAGAAGAAACGTTACAGCATTGTCTGACCTCTTTGCCCTGGTTATGTTGTTTGCGTCATTGGGCGGGTTTGCGTCCTGTGACGGAACCCATTGCAAGCCCGGATTTCAGTATGTAAAGGTGCAGTAGTAGCTTACATAGTGCAACTGTTAGTGTTACGGGGCTCAGGCGTCTTGCTTTTTGCAGACGTTTTTTCTACGAAGCGGCAGAGCTCCTCAAGAACCTGGCCTGACCTTTGAGCTTGCTCTAGAGCTGCCTGGGCGTCTGTGTCAAAAGTGCGGATGGCAATGCTAAACCAGTCGGCCTCGGCAAGTTGTGTCATGCTGTCTGAATTCTGTTGTGTGATTTCGGTCACTTCTTCTATGGAGTTCACCAGGTCTTCTATGCGTTTGGCGTTTTCCGCAGCGTTGCGCGATATTTGCCTGATCTGGGTTGTTGAGTGTTCGACAACCCTGTCGATTTCCTTGAGGGCGCGTCCGGCTCCCTCCGCCTGAACCACTCCCGCTTCTACCTGGTCTGTGCTTTTCCCCATAGCTGCCACGGCCTCGGCGGTTTTTGCAGCTATGTCGTTTATGAGAAGGGCAATGTCTTTTGCAGCCCTGTTTGATTTTTCCGCCAGGCGCCTGACTTCTGTGGCCACAACCGCAAAGCCTCGGCCCTGTTCTCCGGCCCGGGCAGCTTCTATGGCAGCGTTGAGGGCAAGAAGGTTAGTTTGGTCGGCTATCTCGCCTATGACTGCAACGATCTCGCCTATCTGGGTTGACCTTCTGCCAAGCTCTTCAATTAGATCGGCGTTGGCAAGGACCCTTTCCCTGATTGCCTTCATCTCCTCAACGGTTCTTGAGACTGCCTGAGCTCCCAGCCTTGCTGCAGACAACGTTTGGTCGGCTGATGCCGCCATGGATTCTGTATGGACCGATACACTGCTTGTAGCTTCGGCCATTTTGCCTGCCAGTTCTGCAATTTCCACGTAACGGGCCGCCTGCTTGCCTGTTCCGCTTGAAAGCTGGTCCAATGTGCTGTTGATCTCGGTCACGAGGTGCGTTATTTCGC
The DNA here is from genome assembly GCA_033809515.1 of Bacillota bacterium. Taxonomy (GTDB): domain Bacteria; phylum Bacillota; class Sulfobacillia; order Fermentithermobacillales; family Fermentithermobacillaceae; genus JAPXLN01. Next base: position 40,580 of record JAPXLN010000008.1, on the reverse strand, counting down.
CTGCTTGTTCCGCAAGTCTGCTGTTCCCTTCGATGACGCCTCTAAGAGACAGGCCCAGGTTCTGCAGTTCCTCTGCGAGAAGATCCAGGATGGGTCCGGGGTAGGAGGCGGCCTGGGGCACGGCATAGGGCGGTGCAACGGGTGCATCCTGGGGCCCGGCAGGGCGTATGGCGCCGGGTGCGTGGCCGGTTGCCAGGGCCTGTTCATAGCCGAGTCTATGATCATAATCAGTTTCACCCAAATCAGTTCTGGCGAGAATGGAAGAGCCTTCTTCTGCAGGACTTGAGCGTCCCTTTTCCCTGCCTGCCCTGGCCAGGGCATCTTGAAGTTTTCTTTGAGAAGCATAGTGGACCAGACCTGCGCCAAAGCATCCGGAAAGAAGCATGTTCACGATGCAAATAGGGCTTGGCCTGGCGAGAGTCAGGGAGACAAGTATACCGAACGCGGGCAAGGCTACCTCTAATATCAAAATGAGCTCGCTTGAGCGCATGAAAGACTACCCCCTCAGCCTTGTATATCGATCAGGCGGAGGGGTCGTGAATAGGCAAGTGACTGCATATTCTGCAATCGGGTTTTCTGTCTGCCCGTATTACGCTGAGGTTGCCTGAGAGAAAGTCTGCTATGAGGAGCTGTCCGGTCAGGGGTTGCCCTTGGCCCAAGAGGATCTTGAGGACTTCGATGGCTTGAATTGAGCCGATGACTCCGGGTACAGGGGCAGCTATGCCTGTAGGCTGGAGGCAGGTTTCGGGCCGGATCTTTCGTGCCGGGAAGAGGCATTCGTAACAGGGGCCTTTTCCTGGCCAAATGACGGTGGCCATGCCCTGAAATCCGCTGACGCCGCCTTCTACCATGGGGATTTGCGCCTGTACGCAGGCCTGGTTAATGGCGTATCGGGTTTGGGGGTTGTCTACGCATGATACCACAACGTTGCAGCCGGCGGCAGCCTTCTGGATGCTGTCGGGGTTTGCGGCTATTGTGAGAGGTTCTATGATTATGTCCGGATTGGCTTTGTGGAGTTTCTGGGCCAGAATCGCAGCTTTCATCTTGCCCATGTCGGACGGATCATACATGAACTGGCGGGGCAGGTTTGACAGGGAGATTGAGTCGTGGTCCATTATGGTTATGTGTCCTACGCCCATTCCGCTCAGGTAAGCCGCGCATGGCGTGCCCAGGCCTCCGGCCCCTACTACCAGGACTTTCTTTTGGGCCAGGGCCTTTTGTCCCTTTTCTCCTATTTCGGGCATGAGGATCTGTCTGGAGTACCTGGTTTGGCCCCCGTGGTCTGTGCCTCCATGGTGGGGGTTTTCTTGATTGAGCATGAGATGAGCCTCCTCTGGCCGTGCCTCCGCTTCCCCGGATGCATGCACCTTATAGTTTGACGTGTTTCTGTCAGGATCCTGTATGCGGTGAAATTCGGGACAGTCGTCTGCGGAGAATCTCTATGGGGAGCAACACATGGGAAGGCATCTGCAAAACGGCATCTTTGGGAAGCATGAGACAGAGGGAAGCATGCCCGAGTAATCGAAGTTCAGGGATAGAGCCGGAAAAGCCGGAGAGCCCGAGAGCTGGAAAGCCCGAGAGCTGGAAAGCCGGAAAGCCGGGAGGCATCAGGAGGCATCATTATGAAAGCAGCGTTTTTTGAAGGACCCAAGCACATAGTCGTGCGGACGGTGCCCGACCCTGTCTGCCCGCCGGGAGGGCTGCTTACCAGGGTTGAAGCGTCAGCCATATGCGGCAGCGATCTGCGTAAGTTTGAGTACGGGTCCAAGCAAGCAGGCGAGATTCTGGGCCACGAAACGGTAGCCACTGTAATCCAGGTAGGGGAGGGCGTCAGTGGATTTGAAGTGGGCCAGAGGGTTACTGATTGCCCTGCTACCTGCGGGGTCTGTCGCTACTGCCTGGCGGGGAGCCCGAACCTGTGTCTTCAAAGGGGCAGGATCGGGGGTCTAAGGCAAGGCGGTTTCGCAGAGCTTCGCCCTATAGGCAAAGAGACCCTTGACGGTGGTTTTGTCATCAGGATTCCTGACGGTGTCTCCTCTGTCCACGCCACTTTAGTCGAACCCCTGGCCTGCGTTCTGAACGGTCACGAGAAGCTCGATGTCGGCCTCGGATCGAGGGTCGCCATTATCGGGGCGGGTCCAATCGGATGCATGCATTTGACCATATCAAAGATGAGAGGGGCCGGCCAGATCATAGTGGTAGATGTCCTAGACCGGCGCCTGGACATGGCCAGGCAGTTTGGGGCTGATCATTATGTAAACGGGGTCAGGGTTGACCCGGTCCAGGCGGTTATGGAGATCACCGGCGGCCAGGGCGCTGACGTTGTGATAGTGGCCTGTGTTTCGTCACAAGCCCAGGTTCAAGCCCTGGAGATGGCGTCCAGGGCAGGACAGGTGCTGTTCTTTGCCGGTCTGCCTGAAAACGCTCCTACGGCAACTCTGAACACCAATCTCATACATTACCATGAGCTTCGCGTGGTTGGCGCCAGAAGCTCGGTGAAACGTCAGTGGGATCTTGCCCTGGAGCTCTTGTCAGAGGGCAAGATGAATACCCCTGCCCTGATTACCCACACTGTGAGTCTGGATGACATTCAATCGGGCTTTGAGATGATAAAGACAGGAGAGGCTATGAAGGTAGCAGTTGTTCTGTAGCAAGCGCCAGCCGTCGTCACAGGTTTCGCTCCTGTTTGTAACAGGTGGAACCCGGTAGACATAATGTGGAGCAGATGCTCTTAGGGAGGGATGACCATGGCAGGCAGAGGTGGCTTGGGCGGCGGTAACAGCTGCTGCTTCATAATCTTTATAATTCTTATCCTCATTCTCTGCGGAGGCTGGTGCTTCTAGGCGTTTCTTTCAATCAGGCCGGGACGCTTGTCTGTCTTGATCAACAGCGCACCTCCTTCAACGCCGGCTCCGGCTTAGCGCCGGGGCTGTGTGTTTGGGAAGGGGAGAAGGGGAGAAGGAGAGAAGGAGAGAAGGAGAGAAGGAGAGAAGGAGAGAAGGAGAGAAGGAGAGAAGGAGAGAAGGTAGCATTGCTGGAAGTTGCTGCCCAGTGGTATAATGGGTCACGTGTCGGGGCGTAGCGCAGCTTGGCAGCGCGCATGGTTCGGGACCATGAGGTCGCTGGTTCAAATCCAGTCGCCCCGACCAGCTTCAACACGAAGCCTACCCATTAACCGGAAGAACTGTCCGGCAATCTGCCCGGGGACCGGAAGAAGTGTCCGGTACAGGCAGCGGCAACCGGACAAGAACGGAAGTTGATTTGGAGTAGCCATGACACCGGTTGCACTAGGGTTAATCCTCATCGCAGCGTTTGCACATGCAACATGGAACCTTCTGGCCAAGAAAGCTTCCGGAGGTACTCCATTCATTTGGCTTTTCACAGGTTTGTCCATAGCTATCTGGGTGCCTGCCGCTGCATGGATCCTTTGTGTGCAGAAACCCAACATTGGATGGCTCCAGGTAGGATTCGTTGTGTTATCTGCCATTCTGCAATCGTTCTACTTCAGTTTTCTGAGCAAAGGGTACGAAAAGGGCGATATGTCCATAGTGTACCCTGTCTCACGAGGTACAGGGCCGCTGCTTGCTGTTCTCGCAGGCATAGCTTTTCTGGGCGAACGTCCTACGTGGCCGGGCATTCTCGGCATTGCGGTCATGGCGTTCGGCATCATTGCATTGGCCGGCAATCCTGTCAGCCTCACAGAGTCCGATTCAAAGTCAAGCGTTGTTTATGCACTGCTTTGTGGCGTTTCGATAGCTTCGTATACCATATGCGACAAGATCGCTGTGAGCCGGGCCATGGTGCCCCCTCTTCTCATGGAATGGGGCACGAACCTGGCTCGTTTCATTATGCTCACACCATACGCTGCGAAGCACCGGGGAGAAATCGCAGAACAGTGGAAGGTGAATTGGAGGAACGCTATGGGCATCGGCATGCTTTGCCCACTTACATACACCTTGGTGCTCACCGCCATGGTAGTTAGTCCCGTGAGTTACATCGCCCCTGCCAGAGAGATAAGCATTCTGATTGGCACTATTATGGGAACACGCATCTTGTCTGAAGAGCGCAGCCTACTGAAAATCATAGGCAGTGGAGCAATGGTGATTGGGCTCCTGGTCATGTCTATGGGTTGAAACGCCAAACAAAAACTCGGGGTTCATGAGATGAAACACAGACAGAAGGATGGCAGCTGACCTCGAATCCACAATAGAGTCAGCGGGCCAGGATTTTGAGGGCGTAACCACATACGAGAAGGGGTACTGGCATATTGTAGGTACGTTTTCCACGGCCTCAACGTCAAACGGCCATGTTCTCCACCTCTTGTATGTCGAGCTAACGCCAACTTGGGTTTCGCTGGTCGCAGATCGCCGCCAAAACCCGGCAGTCGGCCCTTGCACGCGTTGCTGTCCTGCATGATTTTCCTTCCTGGAAAGCATACTACCTGCTAGGCAAGAGATACCATATCAATGGAAAGCAGGTGCAATGGATGTCGGTCATCGATTGGATTTCGCGGGTCTTGGTCATTATAGGTGGTCTGAACTGGGGCTTAATAGCAGTGTCCAGGTTCAATCTGGTCACCGCCATTTTCGGTGAGGAGACCATGTGGACCAGGGTAGTCTATGCCTTGGTTGGGTTGGGAGCTCTCTACGAGATCATCAGGCTGGTTTCCCAAGAGCCGGTGACAGCCAGGAGAGAGTGAACGTCATCGTCCAGCCACAGTAGACGAGATCGCCCTCCAGCAGTGTTAACCGTGGGTTGCACTGCGTGCATGTGCGCGTTCTAGATACCGGCTGCTTTCCTTGATTCCAAAGCAGCCGGCTATGAATTATACCTGAAACGTGCGACAGAGTTTGGCATGCGTGATATGTTGTTAGCTGGAGAAATCGGACTCTTGTACACGACCTCAAGCCATTGCATCTGTCACCAAAGCCTACCATAGGACGAAGCAAATGTAAGACCAAGAGCGCCCAGACGGCTATAGTCTCTCGTCAGTGAGGGGCATAGCTCCCCTTAGGAGATCTCTTTACGCTTGTTAAGGTTAGTCAATCTTACGGGTCTGCGAAATACTCCCGACCGGTTTAGCAATATCGCGAAACTCCCGCAATTTCCTGAAAGCCCATGCTTCAGCAACGTGATATGTGAATAGTGGTATGTGAATAGTGGTTGGGTAAGCAGACCACAGAGACAAGATCAGCATTGGCCACCGGGCTCTTGGGGGTGTGGGGACGTTGCGAGCAGATACAGGCGGCGACTCTGCTGTCAGATGGTCGTTGAGCTATTCCTTTCGGCTTCCAGGCGGCGTTGAGATCGCAGGGGGAGAGGCGGCAGCTATGGTGTCTGAAGAGGAATTCGCCCTCTTGCCTGCAGACGGGGCAGCAACGACCTTTTCTTTGAGGGATATCAAAGACGTGGTTGAGGATGACTACAAGGTCGTACTGCCCCTCTATTCAGGGGATACCATGGTTCTTTTCCACTTGGGTTACCGGTTTGAGGACTTTCTGCGCACCATAAGACGATTTCACAACGAGCTGAAACTCAAGGATATGCTCATGGAGGAGACGTTGATCCAGGCAGGCCTTGAAGCTCTCGTGGTCACAGGTCGTGTTCCTGCAAAAGGTTACGAGAGCGAAGTAAGGCTGTACCAGACAGCTCTGGTCTTCATCCCTCAACGAGGTCGCCCGGTCAGAATTCCGTACGGTGACATCGATACCGTACAGGAAGCAGACTGGGCTTTGGAGATCACGACTGAGCTAGGCGACGCGTTTCGGTTTACTCAGATGGGTTCCCACCTAGACCTGCTAAAGAGGACCCTTGCCGGGTGTATGAACGACCTTACAGGCAGAGCTCAGGCCCTTTGCCGGGAATTGGTGCCGTCTTTGGGCCCTTCCGGCGTGCATGCGGCGGCAAGACTAATGAAAGAGGGGCGGGCGGCCCGGAGGTGCGATCTGGAGGCTGTGTCCCCGGAGCTATGGGAAGAGCTTGAGAACCGGTTGGATCAGGCCGGCGCAGGAGAGGAATACCGGTTTCTTCGTGACCTTTCCGGGAGCGACAGGTTATCAATCGGGTTTAAGCGCGCCCTCATTTCGGGGCTGGAGGAGGACTACCTGTGGTTTCTGGCCCCCATATGTTCCAGGTCGGGGGATACCTTTGCAGAGGCCATGGCAATGGAAGCCACTGCAACTGAAGGCAAAGGACGAGCCACGTACCTTTTCAGGACACAAAGAGGCGGCGAAGACCTGGATAAATCCTTGAGGCTGATTAACCGCTGCATGCTCGATATCAACTTCCGCCGCGAACCAATCTATCTTGCTGAAAGCAACCTGCAGAAACCGCAATACGCTCGTTATAGGTCTTCAGTGGAGCTTTTACCGTCGCTTCGAGTTCTTCGTGAGGCCTTCATTGGACGGGTATCCCATGCCAGCCAGGAGCAGTGGAAGCGAGGCGTTCTTCAACTACTTGCAGAGGAAGTGGGTGAATAGCTCATGTCAGGATACATGCATCCATGCAGGTACTGCAATAACCTGGTACCGCCCGATTCAAACGTGTGTCCCGTTTGCGGGAAGCACAATCCGTCGGGGCCACTGCGGTGTCCCAGGTGCCGAAGCCCCATCAAAAAGAGTTGGATTGCCTGCAGTTACTGCGGTCTCGAGCTGAAGGTCAAGTGTCCGCAATGCGGGAAAGAGACCTTTTTCGGAGACTACTGCGATCATTGTGAAGCAAGATTGGTTGTGGTCTGCAGCAAGTGTGGAAGCCTACAGCCTCCATTGGGGCCGAAATGCGTCAAGTGCGGCAGCCCGTTGGGAAAGGTTCGTTAAGTTACCAAACGCGAGGAGGGATATAGATGTCTCTTAAGCCGTTTACCGCCAATTTCGCTGACAACAGCACTGAAGCAGGATTTCAGTTCACTTTCTACTGCGAAATATGCAATGAGGGTTACAAGACGTCGTTTGTAGAGTCCAAGACCTACAAGAAGGCCAGTCTTTTCAGGAATATCGGAAGGGCAGCCAGCGTTGCCGGTTCCCTGGTAGGGAAATGGAACGTTGGTTACGGGTTGGAGCGTGGCGCTGACATCATAGGCGAGCGTTTCGACGGTATGAGTCCGGAGTGGCACAAGGAACACGAGGCAGCGTTTGAACTGGCGCAAAATGAAGCTAAGCGACGTTTCCATCGCTGCCCTAAGTGCACTAGATGGGTGTGCGACAACGATTGGAACGAACAATCTGGGCTGTGCACTGAGTGCGCTCCCAGAGAGGCCGTGGAAGTTGCTGCTGCCAGGGCTGCAAGAATGGTCGACAACATTCAGGAGAAGGCCGAGAGCACTCAAGTATTCACCGGTGAGATCAAGGCCAGGCAGACCATGTGTCCCAGGTGCGGCAAGCCAGCAGGTGAGGGCAAGTTCTGCGTCAACTGCGGACAGCCACTGGATCTCGCCAAGTGTCCCAGGTGTGGGGCGCGAAACGCTCCTGAATCGAGGTTCTGCGGAGAATGCGGGATGCGGTTGGAGTGAAAGGGCGGGATTCGGGATGAAGCCGAATACAGAATATGCAGTTAACGGCGCAATCGGTGAGGGACGTGGTTCCAGTGATGCAATAGCCCGGGTTATAGATTTCATGGAAAGACACTACGCAGACGATTGCTCTCTGAAGTCCCTGGCCAACATCGCCAACCTGAGTCCCTATTACTTCATCAGGGTATTCAGGGCAGAGACAGGCAAGACCCCGTGGCAGTACCTTGTGGATCTAAGGATCGACAAAGCCCGGGTTCTGCTCGCTGAAAGCGAGCTGCCTGTCAAAAAAGTCGGATCTGTGTGCGGTTTTGGCAACCCCTGCCATTTCTCAACTACTTTCAGACAGAGAACCGGGTTGACTCCGTCAGAATGCAGGTGGAGGTACCGGACCTGACCCGACATGAAGCAGGCCAGGTTAGGTCCGGTACCTAACGTGCCGAATATCCCGGCTATTCTGCGGCAACCGGCGAAGCGCGACCTAATTTCAGAGCAAGCAGATTAGCCTCAAGAGCTCTGGGTACCGTGTTGCGGACGGCGTTTTCCCATACTTCCTCCGGGAAGTCAAGGTAAGCGGACAGAGCTCCCACCAGGGCTACGTTGCCTACGCGCGGATTACTGCATCTAGCCACAATAGCTTCAACATCCACGGGAACGAGAACTGCATCTCTTGCGCGTATCCGGTCATCCAGGTCTTGAGGGTAGGGAACTCCAAGCGATGAAACGGTTGTCGGAACTAACTCCTGCAAACTGTAGACCAGGAGACCTCCGGGCTTCAGATAATGGGCAAACCTGAGAGCTTCCAGTTTTTCAAAGGCCAGCACCGAGTCTGCTTGCCCCGGATTGACCAATGGCGATGGCACACTTTCGCCGGGCCGGCTCCCAAAGCGAACGAAACTAACTACAGAGCCGCCTCGTTGAGCCATTCCGTGAATCTCCGACTGTTTGACAGTGAGTCCCACGGAAAGCGCGGCGCGGGCCAGAAGGTTTGATGCAAGAATTGTGCCCTGGCCGCCTACGCCTACAAGGACAATGTCCTTAAGCATGGTCTCTTGCCTCCTTAAGCGCGTCAAACGGGCATACCTGGACACACATGGAACACCCGTTGCACAGTGCCGGGTCTACCCGGGCTTTGCCGTCAACCTTGTATATGGCAGGGCATCCCAGTTTGAAGCAGAGCCCGCACTTGCGGCACAGATCGGTGTCTGCGGTAACCGGCGGGTTTCTCCGAGCGGTCTTTAGAAGCGCACATTCCCGGCGAGCTATGACTACGGCAGGTCCGTCGCAGCTCATGGCCTTACCTATTGCGGCCCTGGTGGCCTTGAGATCATACGGGTCCACCACGCTTACATTGCTGATTCCCAGTGCTTCCACCAGTGCAACCAGATCCACTTCGGGGGCAGGCTGCAGCCGGGCGCTGAGGCCGCTTCCGGGGTTGCCCTGGTGACCGGTCATAGCTGTCGTCCTGTTGTCAAGGATTACAAGCTTGACCGAGCCAGAGTTATAGGATGCGTTAAGCAACGAAGGGATGCCTGAATGGAAGAACGTTGAGTCTCCGATTACTGCTACCGTGTTCTTTGCAGCTTCTTTTCCAAGGGCCTTCTCAAATCCGTGTGCGTGACCGATGCTCGCGCCCATGCAGGTGCATGAGTGTAAGGCTTCCAGAGGTTTCATGACGCCCAGGGTATAGCAGCCGATGTCGCCGAAGACCAGCGATTTCAGTCCGGCCAGGACGTGGAATACCCCTCTATGGGGGCAGCCGGGGCAGAGCTGGGGAGGCCTTGGCGGAAGCCCGCTTTCGGGGCTCGGACCAGGCAGGTCCCTATCTGTAACGAATGCGGTCAGTATGTCTGAATCGTACTCCCCGGTTATTGGCAGGAGCTTTTTGTCGTGGAATTCGCCCTGAGCCTCGTTGCGAAACCCGTCCTGTATCTCCCTGCGGACCTCGCTTCCGGCTTTGCTTTGGACCTTGCCGCGTACCTGATATCCTAGAGCGAGAATTTCGGTTTCTACCAGAGGGTCCAATTCTTCGACAACGATCACGTCATGGTGAGCATTGCAGAAGTCCTCGATTAGCCCCTGCGGAAGGGGATAGCTCATTCCAAGTTTCAGAACCGGGGCGCCGGGAAACGCTTCCTTGACGTACTGATAGGGTATGCCTGATGCAACAAACGCAGGGCCGGGAGCGCCTGCGTTTTCTACGTAGTTGGTAGGATGTGACTGGCTTACAGAGGCAAGACGAAGGAGTCGTTCCTCCACTACAGGGTGGCGCGCCCTGGCATGGGCAGGGATCATGACTGTTTGTTGTGGGTTGAGTTTGATCCGTTCTCCCTGCCTGGGACCTTGCTGTACCTGCCGGCGTTGGCCGGGGACCACGGGACATCTGGTGTGAGCCAGCCTCGTAGTGATCCGTATGAGTACGGGTACACCGAACTCATGGCTTAGCTCGAAGGCTGCCATGGTCATGTCCTTAGCCTCCTGGCTGTCTGAAGGCTCAAATACCGGTATCCTGGCAAATCTGGCGAAGGTGCGGTTATCTTGCTCATTTTGGCTGCTCCACATTCCGGGGTCATCTGCCGATACCACCACCAGCGCTCCCGGTATGTCCATGTAAGAAACGGTCATCAGCGGGTCTGAGGCCACGTTGAGCCCTACGTGTTTCATGGATGCCATGGCCCATGCACCGCCCAGAGCGGCTCCAATAGCCACTTCCATAGCCACTTTTTCGTTAGACGACCATTCGCAATACAGTTCCGGGTAGTTGATGGCAGATTGGATAATCTCGGTGCTGGGAGTGCCGGGATATCCGGCTATCAGTCGGGCTCCGGCCTCATATGCCCCCCGGGCTACGGCTTCGTTTCCCGACAGTAGAACCGATCGTTCACTCAATTCTGGTTCCTCCCCTGTAAGATCGGTCTACCGGATGGGCCGGCCCGTTGGCCTGCGAGTCCGGTAGACCGGCATTCTGCACATTGACACTCTGATTCACACGGCTATCCTGCTCAAGCCTGCTTAAGCAGGCTCAAGACTACTCAAGGCTGCTCAAGTGCCTATTCTATGATCACACGCCTGCTACGCCTTTTTTTCCAGCACCTTAGGAAGTCCTATAAGAACTACCGGCACAGCTACCGCTACTATGGCTACGTATCCAAGGAAAGAGTATCCTTTGGCCACTATGGCGATGAGGCCGTAGTTAGCTATGAAGACGCAAACAGCAAGGATAGCGGCACCTGAGATCCAGCGGCCCAGTATTACGTTCTTAAAGAGGGCAGTGTCTTTGAGGCGCGTTGACTCCAGCCGGTTTACCGTACCAAAGACGAAACTCACAGCTGTAGAGAGGTTTCCGAGATAGAGTTGGAGGGAGTATAGGGTGACCAGCCAGGAGAATCCGGTTCCCAGCTTCTTAATTCCGTAAAGAAGCGGGAGCGGCTCTTTGAGTACGTCGGAGCGCATCCCCATAAGGACGAAAACAATGAGCCACAGTACGACTGCATTGACAATGAATCCCCATAGAGCCGCCTTCCAAACGTCTTTTCTGGTTTCCAAGACATCTGATACACCTACATAGGCGCCAATGGCAACCATCTGAAACATGGCGTACAAGAAGCCTTTCCATGCCCACCCGGGGTTGTTGACTGTGGCCAGGGTCTGGCTTCGCTCAGCTGCCGTTGGGCCCAGAAGCAGGCCGATGATGACGAGGAGCATAGCAATGATAGCGATTGACATGATTGTGCCTGCGCGTCTGAGCATCGGTGCCCCATACTGCACCACAAGGAGAATGACTGCTCCGCTTAGCACGATTCCGAGAAGGTAGTGTATGCTCAAGAGCTGTTCAAGCAGGTGGCCGCAGGCCGCAATCCCTGCTGAGGTCGCCATGACCACCACCAGCGCGTAGGCCAGTTCAAACACGTTGGAGAAGAGCTGGTGGTATGGCCTGTATACTTCGTCGGCAAGAGCTCTGTAATTGTAGACCTTGTAGAGACGGGCGATTTCCCAGCATATACCAAAGATGAATGCACATATTCCGATAGCGACGAAGGGCATTGCCAGCCCAAATTTGCCGTACTGGACGTAGTATTCAACTTCCTGTCGTCCGGTGCAAAAGCCACCTCCTGCGTGGGTTGCGAACCATACGAAAGCGACACTCAGGTAAGCTGGAATCAAAGCTTTTTTCTTGTCCGGCATTGCATCGCTGCCTCCTTTGATTCAGGTTAACGGTCGCAAGGATCCTAGACGTCGCAAAACACTTTCCCCGGGTTAAGGATGAAATGAGGGTCGAACGCTTCCTTGATGCCTCTCATCAGTTTGAACTCAGCCGGGCTCTTGAGGACTCGCTGGAACGGCAGTTTGACAAATCCGACTCCGTGCTCGCCGCTTACAGCTCCGCCCACTTCCTTTGCTTCTTCGTAGATCTCAACCATGATCCGGTCCATAAGCGCAGGCCAATCGTCCACGCTTACATGACCGGGCTTGAAAACGCCCATGTGCAAATTGCCGTCGCCTACGTGGCCGGCTACGGCGATCATGGCATTGTACTTCCCGGCCACTTGAAGGATCTTCTCGGTAATGCGCGGTATTTCGGATGTGGGCACAACCACCTCTTCGCCGCCTACGTATGGATCATGGGACTTGTAGGCTTCCAGAGTGTTCATTCTGAACTTCCATATCCGCTCGTTCTTGGCCCGGCTGTCCATAACGAACACGTCCAGGGCGTCTGCCTCCAGGCATGCCTCGGCCACCAGCTCATACAGACCCTCAGCGTCTTCAGTGGTTCTTCCTTCTACCTGGGTTATCAAGTAGGCGTTAGCTACATCCTGAGCTGGAAGCGTGTCGTTCAGGTACTTGGAGATCAGCTCTACGGTAATCTTGTCCATCAGCTCAAGGGAGATGGGCATGGACTTTGACGCCGTTATGATAGAAGGTACGGCGCCTATGGCTGTGGCAATGTCCGGAAAGGCCGCCAGCAGGCTGACTCTAACGCCTGGTTGCGGTAGGAGGGCAAGTGTGATCTTGGTGATAATGGCCAGGGTGCCTTCGGATCCGACCATCAACTGTACCAGGTTGTAGCCGTTGGTGTCTTTTTTCCTTTTGCCGCCGAGCGTCAACACTTCTCCGTTGGCAAGCACCACCTCAAGCCCTAGAACGTGGTGGCCCGTGTTTCCGTACCTGATGACCGTGCCTCCACCTGCGTTGCAGGCCACATTGCCTCCTATGGTGCTGGTTTCAACGCTCATAGGGTATCCAGCATAATAAAGCCCTTCTTGTTCAAGCATCTTGCACAGGTTATTGGTTATTACCCCTGGTTCAACAACTGCGGCAAGGTTCTCTTTGTCGATCTCCAGAACCCGGTCAAACCGCTCAGTAGAGAGCACAATGCCTCCGTGAATGGGTATTGCTCCCCCTGCAAGGCCGCTGCCTGCCCCTCTGACCGTGACGGGGATCTTCTCCCGGTGGGCGACCTTCATAATGCCGGAGATCTCATCAGTGGAAGAAGGTTTCACCACTACATCGGGCATGTGTGAGTAGTACCTTCCGGCTTCGTCTGATGCGTAGTTTTCCAGGGCGTCGGTGTCTTCGAAGACTACGTTTCTCTCTCCGCAGATCCGGGCCAGTTCCCGGACCAGTTCAGGAGTTACCTTAGAGTACGTCACTGTGATTGCCTCCTTCTGCGGCAAGACTGCCTTCGCTGCTTGCTGAGCGAAGGCGGATCTTACGTATTAGTTCCGGGACGATCTGAAGCGCATCTCCCACTGCGCCGATATCGGCGACCCGGAAGATGCTTGCGTCGGGGTCGGTGTTGATGGCGATGATGGTGTCTGCCGATGACATGCCTGCCAGGTGCTGCACTGCGCCGGATATTCCAATGCCCACGTAAAGCCGGGGATTGACCGTCTTGCCTGACAGGCCGATCTGGTGCGGATACGTTATCCAACCGATGTCTACAGCGGATCTCGATGCGCCAGCGGCGCCGTTAAGGCACTGGGCCAGCTCGTAAATGTGCCGGAAGTTTCTTCCGTCTCTCATCCCCTTTCCACCTGCTACGACTATGTCTGCTTCCTGCAACGGCATCTCCAGGGTCTCATCTGCTATGAACTCGATGAAACGTACCTTGGAGCGTGTGTCCTCTTCGGGGTAATCCCGCCATATGATGTCTGCCCTTCTGGACTCATCCCTCGGCAGGGGTCGCCGTGATTTCGGTCGGACAGTGGCCATTTGCGGGCGGTGGTTGGGTGTCTTGATGGTGGCCATGACGTTTCCGCCGATTGCGGGACGGGTCTGTATGAGCAGGCGGGTCTCGGCCTCGATATCCAGGCCTGTGCAGTCTGCGGTCAGCCCGGTGTGCACGGTTGCTGCCAGAACAGGCATTATGGTTCGTCCGTATGTGGTGGCAGACGCTATGAAAATCTCGGGGCTGAACTCGCTTACCAGGTTCACCAGAACTCTGGAGTAGGAATCCGGCGCGAAATGCTCTAAGTTGGGATGGTCTACCGCATATATTAAGTCCGCTCCATGGTATGCCAGTTCCTCAAGCTTGTCTTTGAGATTGTGGCCAAGTATGACACTGGCAAGCTTTACTCCCAACTTGTCCGCCAGGTCTTTGCCCCAGGCCAGCACCTCAAATGACACGGAACTGATCTTTTCGTCCCGGGCCTCTGCCAGGGTCCAAACGCCGGCGAATTCAGGTGCATTTGTCATGTCAACCCTCCTCACGTTGCCTCATGCAATGTCTCCTGAAGGAAGCCCTTGCCTACAAGAAAGTCAATGAGACTCTCGGCTGCTTTCGATGGATCGGTGCCGTCTATGATTTCGCAGGTCCGGGAAAGTTTGGGGCTGAACACCTTGACTACTCTTGTTGGAGACCCGGTAAGCCCGGTTTCCTTCGGGTCAGCGTTCAGGTCTGCAGCTGAGAGTGTGGGAATTTCGGTTTTCCTTGCTCTCATCTTGCCCTTAAAGTTCGGGATCCTGGGCTCATTGATCTCCTTGACCACCGTAATGAGGGCAGGAAGCGAGCTTTCCAATACTTCGGTACCCCCCTCTACTGACCTGTGAACCTGCACTGTCCTGGAGTTCAGCTTTTCGATCTTCTTTACGTAGGTCAGAACAGGTATGCCCAGTTGGGCTGCTATGCTTGGGCCCACCTGCCCGGTCTCGCCGTCGGTTGCCCGTTCGCCTGCAAGTATCAGGTCAAATCCACCCAGGTGCTGTATGGCAAGTGTAAGCGTATGGGCTGTTGCCCAGGTATCTGCGCCTGCAAACCTTCTGTCAGAAAGCAAGTAACCCTTGTCGCATCCCATGGATATAGCTTCACGGATGGCCTCTACGGCCTGGGGCGGTCCCATAGACAGCACTGTGATTTCAGTTGAGTTGTCTGCCTCTCGCAGAGTCTCTTTGATGCGGACAGCTTCTTCTACAGCGTAGGTATCCAGGGGATTTAGCTCCGATTCCATGGCATCCCGCACCATGGTGCCTGTGGCCTCATCGATCTTTACATGATGGGTTGCCGGGACCTGCTTCACCAGTACGCCCAGTTTCATTCTTCTTGCTCACCTCTTTCCGTTTTGTCTTTCATTGGGCCACGCATACGCCAAGAGCCAAAGATGCCAGTTTGCTTTCGTGGGTATCTGCCCGTGAGGGCAAGATGAGCGGGCAGGCGGCTCCCATGACTACTCCGGCCATCTTTCCGCTGCCGCAGTAAACGATAGCTTTACCCAGCAGGTTTCCGCTTTCTATGTTGGGGACGATGACTATGTCGGCTTTTCCTGCCACAGGGCTGGATATCCCTTTTTGCCTGGCTGCCTCAAGGGACAGGGCGTTATCCAGCGCCAGGGGTCCGTCAACGATTGCGCCTGGAATCTGCCCCCGTTCAGCCATCTTCGACAGACAGGCGGCGTCGGTTGTAGCGCTCATGCCGGGATTGACCAGTTCGGTGGCGGCGAGGACAGCTACATGAGGCGGATCAATTCCCAGCATCCGGGCAGTTCTCACAGCTTCCATGGTGATGTGCACTTTCTGCTTCAAGTCGGGGGCAATGTTTACTCCTCCGTCGCACAGTATCAGAAGCCTGTCCAGGCTGGGGCACTCAAAGATGGCCACGCTTACCAGGAGGCCTCCTTTTACAAGTCCCATTTCCTTGTCCAGAACTGCGCGAAGGAAGTCCCCGGTGCTGACCTTGCCTTTCATCAAAAGGTCTACCTGGCCGTCTCTTGCAAGAGCCACGGCTTTTGCGGCAGCCTGGCCGGCTGTGCTTGCCTCAAGGAACGTAAACATGGACTCATCCAGGGCAAGCTCCTCTATGAGTTCACGGGTCCCTCTTGTAGATCCCACCAGGACCGGCGGGCAGGTCATGCCTTCATCTACCCCTGCTGCCAGCGCAAGGAGCAAACCGGCGTCATCTGCCAGGATTACCGCCACCCGCTTGGGTCCCAGGGACCTTGCCCTCTCTTTGAGCTGATTGAAGTTCCTGACGGCGTCCATTTCAGTCCCCCTGTCTGCGCTCTATGCGCTTGGTATCTACCTGTACTCTTTGACAAACTCCTCACCCTTGACCGCTTCGACGGCTGCTTCGGCCAGCGCCAAAGGCTCATCTTCGCCGGGAACAACATAGACAGGGGAGAAAAACTCCACCCGTTCCTTTATCCACCGGACCAGGTTGGCTGAAAACGCTCCTCCTCCGGTAAGGATGATAGCGTCAGGGGCTATACCTAGCACTGCGGCCATGGCGCCAATAGCTTTGGATACGGAATGGGCCATAGCTTCAAGAACCAGTCCGGCTCTTTCGTCTCCCTGGGCCATCATGCTTTCTACATCCTGGATGCTGTTTGTACCCAGGTGAGAGACGAGGCCGCCTCTTCCCAGCCAGAGGCTCTTCAGCTCATGTGCGGTCTTTCCTGAAGACAAAATGAAGTCTACCGCCTCCGGCATAGGGAGAGCTCCGGCAGCTTCAGCAGAAAAGGGCCCGTCTTGTCTTGACGTTGCGGCATCTATGATCTGTCCGTTGCTTAGGGCGCAGACTGTGGTTCCGCCTCCTATGTGCGCAACTACGGTCCGTATGTCTGTGTACGGTTTCCCGAGTTCTTTGGATAGGCGCCGTGTAACCGCTTTGCAGTTCAGAGCGTGGGCCTGACTTCTTCTGGGGATTTGGGCAAACCCCGAGACCCTTGCAGCTGGCAGGAACTCATCGGTGGTCACAGGGTCTACCATGAACCCCGGGATGTTTGCCGCCTTTGAGATTCTCCAGGCAACCAACGGGCCCAAATGCGAAGGGTGCTGAAGGTACACGTTATCTGACATGATATCCTCCACGAGCTTTTCGTTTATCCGGTATACGCCTCCGGGCATGGGCTTTATGGGACCTCCGCCTGCGGACACGGCGTCCAGGTCAGACAGGTTAACGCCGTGTTTTGCCAGAGCTTCCATGACACTGCTGTGCCGCATGTCCAGCTGGTGAGTGACCTTCTTGAAGCCGGACAGCTCATGTGCCCCGTGACGAACTGTGGCTGATATTACCGGCGTAGTATCCTGGAACACCGCCAGTTTCGTGGAAGTCGAACCTATGCTTAGAGTCAAGATCCCGGCCATGGAATCCCCCCCCTTCTGAAATCCGGGTACCTTGCACCGAAAAAGTCGCTTCTATCAATAAGAGATAAGCACCTATCGTGCCACCGGAAATCAGAAGGGGGAAAAGCCTGCTGTAGGTGTATTTGGCTTGCCGGACTACAGGTAACTATACCGTGAAAGCAGTCGAAAATGATCAGGTTTGGGACCAGCCGTGATCATTTCTGATCGGGGAAAGGTGTCTCCTCCAACGGCCTGCTCTTGGAGGCGAGATCTTTGAGTTCCTTCCATGAACCGAAAAGCCTGCGTATCTTGCGTCTTAGGGTGGGCTCAGTGAGGCCGAGACCCTTGGCCATCTCGGGGATGGAGCTGAACCTGCCTCCGGCTGTAAGGAGGACCCGTCTTTCGGTGTCTTCCATTTGGGTGGACCAGTCGTCATTGATCTGGGGTGTAGGTTCTGCCTGGGGCATCCGGAGTTCCATTTGAGGCTGGAGGTGCCCGTAAGGTCCGGTTCCGGACGATAAGACCAGGGAGGAGGCGTCTATGGCTTGCGAGTCTGTGAAGATGGCTGCCCGCAGCAGGACGTTCTGAAGCTCCCGTACGTTCCCTGGCCAGTTATACATAAGGAGCTGGGCCACAGCTCTTTCAGTCAAAAACTTGCTGAACACATACTTGGCATTGATGCTCTCTACAATCTGGTAGGCCAGTTCGGGGATGTCTTCAATTCTGTCCTTGAGAGGCGGAACGTGTATGCTAAACGTGTGTAACCTGTAGTACAGGTCGGGGCGGAGATCACCTGAAGCGAGGGCCCTTTTCAGGTCTCGATTTGTGGTTGCCAGGAACCGCACATTAAACCGGACCGGTCGTTCGCCCCCTACAGGCAATGCCACTCCGCTGTCGAGGATCTGAAGGAGCTTAGCCTGAAGCTCTACCGGCAGTTCAGCCACTTCATCAAGAACCACGGTGCCTCCCCGGGCAGACTGAAGCACTCCTTGCCTTCCGCCTCTGGATGCCCCCGTAAATGATCCTTCGCTGTAACCGAACAGCTGAGATTCAACGAGCGTCCCGGGTATGGCAGCGCAGTTTACGACCACAAAAGGCCCCTGTTGCCTGGGAGACATGCGGTGGATCAGCTGGCACAGGGCAGTCTTGCCGGTACCTGTCTCTCCTGTCAGAAGGACCGTTGCATCCGTTGGCGCGATGCGGCTTAGCATTGTCATTAGGCTCTGCATTGCCGGACTGTGGGACACGAATTCGGTCTCATGGGCAAGCGCCCCTTGGCCGTCAAGCTTGGCGCTGACTAAAACGCTGCAATCACGCTGGTTCAGGACGCTGCCGGTGAGCCGGCCTTTTGCGTTCACGATGGGAGTGGCCGTCACAAGCAAAGTGCGGCCGGTAGCGTTACGCTGGAGTTTCGTAATGGGTCTGCTGGCGGACATGGCCTCAACAGCAACGCAGGGGTAGTACAGCCCGCTCCGGGACAGTTCCTCAACGTCCTGGCCAACTAGGTGGCTGATAGGGCGTTCGTAGAGGTTTTCACATGCCGGATTTGTGAACACGATGACGCCCTTTTCGTTGACCACAGAAAACCCGTCGAAGGAACTCTGGACTGCCTGCGGCACTTCAAACCCCACTCTTTGTTCCCCCCCAACAGGCTCAGGCCGTTACGGCCCCTGCAAGAGTCAAGTTGAGGTTCGCTATGGCATGCTCATATTCCTTCTTCGATACGAAATAGTATGCATATTGCGATAAGTATGACTATACATGTCCCTGACCGGGCTGTACATGCGTACACAGCCGCGAAGCTCTAGATTTCCAGGAGGTTCAGTGCGTCTACCAGGATTTTCTGTATGTCAGCCATCATTACGAGGATCCGTCTTTCTGCTTCAAGAAAGCGCGTAATAGGGCCGTGCATGTCGACTACCCCGCGAAGGCGGTTCATCTCCTCCAGGAGCCTGCTGTCAGGTTCCTTGCCGCTAAGAATCGCTGTCTGAATGGCAATCTCAGCCTTTCTGTAGTCGCGAAGGATTGGCAAAGCTGCCTCATTGGAGGTTACCCCCGCCTTAGCTTTCTGGTACTCTTTGTACTCATCGCTTCCCTTGAGTTCTTTGGCCAGTTCATAGGCCTTGTCGTACACAGCCACACAGATTCCACCTTTCCGTTTGGTGTTCGGTTCATAGCCCGGTTCATCCACCGGTTCAGCCACACGGTTGCGTCCAGTCCACGTGGAAATATGTTCGCCTTTGGGTGTCTCAGATCCTTGATCGCTCCGGGGGTCTACCTACTTCTTTTCAATGACCTTCCATAGAGGCGTGTACGAAGGCGCCAGATCCATGCCGTACCTGGGTCAGCCAAAGCCTGAGGTCTCTACTAGGGAACCAACAACGCAGCAAGGAGCCCCGCGGTGAAGGCGGCCATGACCAGAGTCATGATGACAGATATGTTTTTCCGTAGGTCTTTGCTTTCTTTGACGAGAACAAGAAGCCCTATTCCTGCGTTAGCCACCAGTCCGCTGACCATTGCTGAGAAGGAGACGTAGCCTGTGCGAAAGCCTTCAGCAAGAGCTACGGAGGTGGCGCATGAGGGGAAAAGCCCTATGATTGATGCAAGGCCGCTTTGCCAAGGTCCCTGCGCCGCAAGGGCACGGGTTAACCCTGGAGTCAGAAACTCACCGGCTGTGTGAAGAAGCGTGGAGAGGACAAACACCGTTGCACCGATCCTGGTAGTCCGTGACAGTGAGTGTAAGAGAAGTTCCTTCCAGTTGGCAGAGTGTCCCACGCACCCTCTGTGCGCATGGGTGCCGCAGTCTTCTGCCAGCGGCGCCACGCCGCTTGCGGCAGTCTTGTCGCGAGACCGCTGGTTCATTGCCAGGTTAAGTGATACTCCCACGGCCGCTCCCCAAACCAGTTTGGTAAGGAGCAAGGGCATTACCCATGGGAGTGTGGACGCGTCAGATAGCAGGATTGGCAGAGCTTCATCTGAAGTGGCGATGTACGCTGAAATGAGCGACCCGGTGGGAATCAGCCCGTCCAGATACAGAGTGGTTGCGGCTACTGAGAAACCGCATTGCGGGAGCAGGCCCAGTCCTGCGGCAAGCAACGGCCCCACGGTTGGGTGACCGATGGCTTTGGTTAGCCATGCTGCCTTTGCCCGGTGGGAGATGATCTCCACCAGCAGGAAAGTGGGAAACAGTACGGGCAGCATCTTTACAGAGTGCATGAAACCCTCTAGGAGTATTTCACCTAGCATAGTCGCTGTCTCAGTATCCAAGGCCGGACCTCCTTGCACAGATCAAAGTTCTCCAGCAAAACCAACTCACTACCGGGTAAGTTTTGCCAATAGCAGAAAAGCTATTCAGACGCCGCGTGAGCAACTTTGCCTCTGAAGCCCTCAGACAACGCCGAAGCCACCCCAGTTGTGCCCAGGCGCACATCTTTCCGAGCAAGTTGTTCCCCCAAGCGCATCTTTCTGAAAAAGTTGTGCAGATGCGTGCAACTGAATTGCCGGCACCCCGGACCGGATTTGGTCAGGGGCGGGCGTGTTGCCCGGTTTACGGGAAATTGAAAGTAATTGATATGGACATTAAAGAAGTTAATCATATAATTAAAGTATTGCCAACCGTTACAAAAGCATTCTCAGACCAGCGGATGAAGTCTAGCGTAATCTAAATCGTGATATGAAACCTGGCAGGATCGTGGTGAGGCTTGGGGTAAGGTGCGAGGGAAACTGGTGGCTATGGCATGGAAAAAAGGCGGAGGGTAGGGGGGAGTCTGCTTGCTGGTTGTTCAGGATCTGCGGAAAACGTTCCGAAGCAAAAAATCTGCAGTGGAGGCCGTGAAGGGGGTTTCCTTTGCGGTGCAGGAGGGCGAGATTGTCGGATTGTTGGGTCCGAATGGTGCAGGGAAGACCACCATCATCAAATCTATACTGGGACTTGTTAGGCCTGATCAGGGCAAAGTCAGCGTTGGGGGAGTTGACTGCGGAAAGCGTCCGCGGGAAGCAGCAAGGCATATGGCTGCGGTGCTTGAGGGGGCGCGTAACACGTACTGGCGGCTCACTGCCTGGGAAAACGTGACCTTCTTTGCGGGGACTCACGGTGTCTCAGAAGAGGCAGGCAGGGAGTATTTTGAGTATCTGTTTGACATTCTGAAATTGGCTGAGAAGCGGAACACGGAAGTGCGGAACCTGTCCAGCGGGTACAAGCAAAAAGTTGCCGTAGCTTGTGCGTTGGCAAAAAGAACGCCTGTTGTGTTTCTGGATGAGCCTACTCTGGGACTGGATGTAGAGTCTTCCTATGAGCTGCGCGACGGTCTGAAGAGACTCGCGTCAGAGGAGAAGCGGACGATTGTTATGTCAAGTCACGACATGCGGGTAATCGAAGACGTGTGTGACCGTGCCATTATCATGTCACAAGGCGCCATTGTCGCTGATGACCACATCAGCAGTCTTTTGTCGCTGTTTTCTACAAGGAAGTACAAGGTGACCATAGCACGGGAGAGAACGGGGGCGGCGTCGGCGGCAGTTGCAGGAGTATTTGCCATGTTCCCAGATGCGGCCGTGACCGAAACCCCGGAGACTATTGAGATTTCAGTGGTGTTGAGCCAACCGGCCCAGCTGTACGAGCTCATGGACCTTCTCAAAGATGCAGGCGCCGGGCTGGAAGCTATCACCCAGGAGGCATTTGACCTGGAAAAGGCATTTGTGGAGATCGTTCGAAGGGGGAACGCAGCATGTGGGCAGTAGTCGCGAGAACCGTGTGGAAGCAGAATTTCAGACTCATGACCCGCTACGCGTTCAACACGGTGTCGAGCCTTGTTACGCTGTATATTGTGTTCGCCCTCATGTTTTTTGGGGTCAAAAGCCTTGGAGGCAGCGTCCTGGATCTTGGAGACACCCTTGAAGGTCTGTTTACCGGGTACGTCACCTGGATGCTGGCGATCATGGGATATTCCGACCTGGCGTGGGGCATAACCAACGAATCGCAAACGGGCACCCTTGAGCAGCTCTACCTGGCGCCTGTAGGCTACCGCTGGATAGCAGCCTTCACGCAGTCATTTCAGTTCGCTGTCAACATAGTGCTTCTAACCATAATGGTAGTCTTGATGTCTTTTTCTACGGGTCAGGCCATTCATCTGGACATAGTCAGCATGCTGCCTGTAGGTCTTTGCATCTACCTTCAGGCGGCGGGGATGGGGTTTGCCCTTGGGGGGCTGGCCCTCATCTACAAACGTATCCAGTCTTTCTTTCAGATAGTGCAGTTCGCGATCGTCGGTTTTTTCATGTTATCATGGGACCGGTTCCCGTGGGCTAAGTACCTTCCGCTTACCATGGGCCAGAACGTGCTGCAGAAAGTACTTATACGCGGATCCCGGTTATGGCAGATTCCCGGCAGCGAACTGGCTGTGCTGGGGGTTGTTACAGCTCTGTACCTGGCGGCAGGTATAGGCCTTTTTACCCTGGCCGAGAACAAGGCTAAGGCAGACGGCTTGCTGGGGCAGTACTAGTCCTGCTGGGGCAGCGCTAGTTAGGTTTGAGGTTGTTCCGTATGCATCAATATCTCGAAATATCTCAATAGTTCAAGGGAGGATGAGACCGTGCAGTACATAGCTGAGATCAGCAGAAGCAACCCGTCGTGTTTCTTGTTCCTCATCGACCAGTCAGGTTCCATGAGGGACCCGTTTGGCGCGGAGTCAGGCAAGCGAAAGGCAGACGGAGTCGCCGATGCCGTGAACAGACTTCTGCAGAACCTGGTTATCAAGTGTGCCAAGGCCGAAGGTGTGCGGGACTACTACTACGTAGGCGTCATCGGATACGGTCACAGGGCAGGGTCAGCTTTTGCAGGAGAGCTTTCCGGGCGCGACCTGGTTCCCATAAGCGAAGTAGCCTCTACGCCTGCCCGGGTTGAGGAGCGGACCCGAAAGACCGAGGATGGAGCAGGCGGTCTTGTGGACGAGACAGTGAAGTTCCCGGTCTGGTTTGATCCGGTGGCAAACGGGGGCACGCCTATGTGTCAGGCCCTCAAGCGCGCAAAAAGCACCCTTGAGAATTGGTTGGCAGAGCACCCCCACTGCTTCCCGCCTATTGTCATCAACATAACTGACGGCGAAGCCACCGACGGAGACCCAAGCGGCCCGGCTCAAGACCTTGCTTCGCTAAAGAGCAGCGATGGAGATGTGCTTCTTTTCAACCTTCACCTGTCGTCGCAGAAAGCAACCCCTGTTGAGTTCCCCGACAGTGAAGAAGGTCTGCCTGATGAGTACGCCCGTCTGCTGTTCAGGATGTCCAGCAGGCTCCCGGACTACATGCGGGGAATTGCTATGGAGGAAGGGTTTAAGGTCTCCGAAAACACCCGAGGCTTTGTGTTCAATGCCGACATCGTATCGGTTATCCGGTTCCTGGATATCGGCACCAGGCCCAGCAATCTTCGTTAGCGGGTTTCCTTTTCGGATGCGGAGTGAAGAACCTGTGGACATTTCAGTGCGAACGTACTGGACGCCCAAAAAGGGCAATTCGCCTTCTGAGTATGAGGACGCCTTCTGCGTGCAAACTCCCGGCGGGCCCGGGCTTGCCGGGTACAATGATACCTGGCCCGGGCCTGCAGGGTCTGAGTCTGCCGGGCACAGGTCTGCCGTGGACGGGATTGCCGGGCCCAATTGCGTAGCCCGGTTTGCCGTTGCAGACGGGGCAAGTGAATCAATGCTAAGCGGACCCTGGGCCCGTGTGCTCGTCAAGGTGTTTTGCCGCCTTGGATGGCATCCGGTGGTTCAGGATCAAGAGGGTTTCCCGGAAGTTTCTGTAGGGTTAGCTTTGAACAGAGCATATTGTTCCTGGCAGTTGTGGAGGGACCAGTACCTTCGGGCACGCGAAAACCGTGGGAAACCTGTCCAGTGGTATGAAGAGCCAGGCCTCAGGGCAGGAGCTTATGCGACTCTGCTAGGGCTGGAACTGGCCTTTGCAGGAGATAACGAGGCAAGGCGTTCCCCGGGATTCTGGACTGCCGTGGCAGCAGGGGACAGCTGCCTATTCCAGGTAAGAGGCTGCCAACTGGTTAAGGTCTTTCCCGTAGAGAAGTCTTCTGAGTTCGGTTCGAGCCCTCCTCTTATCTGCAGCAGGCCCGGGCCCAAGCAGACCTCGTTTGCTGCGGTGGCAGGACAGCTGGCTGTGGGTGACCGGTTCTATCTAATGACCGATGCCCTGTCGGCCTGGTTTCTAGCTTGCGCAGAGAGAGGGGAGACTCCGTGGGAGATTTTGGACGCCCTGGAGAACCCTCGGGAGTTCACGTTTGAAGAGCTGGTCGAAGATTTGCGAAGGAGCAAGAAGCTTAGGAATGACGACATCACATTTATCCGCATAGAGGTAACTGGATAGTATGAGAGTCCTATGGCCGAGCATGAGCGACTATCAGGAAGCGGTGCAGAACCCCAAGACCGCGTTCTCAGACCGGGAACTCAGGTCGGGTACTCCTATTGCAGATGCCCTGGGGCTCCCCAAACCCATAACCGGCGGTTTTGCCAGCGTATACCAGATGAAGTGCGGCAATCACAAGTGGGCCGTTAGGTGTTTTCTGCGATATCACGAAGACACGGAGCAGCGCTATGCCTTAATAGGGAAACACCTTAAGCAAGCTCGTCTTCCGTATACGGCTGAGTTTCACTATCTGCGAGATGGAATCTGGATTAAGGGGCAATGGTACCCGGTTCTTAAGATGGAGTGGGTTGAAGGCGACCCTCTGAACGTCTACGTTGAGAAAAATCTGGGGGATGCCAAAGCTTTGCAGGATCTTGCAGGAGAGTTTGCACAGATGGTGGCCAAGCTCCGGGGTTGCCGGATTGCCCACGGCGACCTGCAGCACGGAAATATCCTGGTGGTAAACGGGGGCCTCCGGCTTGTGGACTATGACGGAATGTACGTTCCCAGCCTGGCCGGAATGCCAAGCCATGAGCTGGGGCACCCCAACTACCAGCACCCCAAAAGGTCAGATGCCCATTTTGGCCTCTATCTAGATGCATTTTCAAGCTGGGTCATCTACGTCTCCATCATGGCCCTCAGCATTCGGCCTGATCTCTGGTCTGTGTCAGGATCCGGCGATGAGCGTCTGCTTTTTGCCAGCCAGGACTTTAAGAATCCCGACTTCTCGCCTGTTTTGCGAGCTATGGAACGTTCAGGCAGCGAAGAATTGCGTTCTATGGCTGCTGCCCTCAGGGTGGTTCTGAGTGCGCCGGATCCCACTGTCATCCCCGCGGTTGACCGTCCTAGCGGGCCCGGGAGTCTCATTGTAGTTCCGTCCATACCGGATGCTGTGGCGTCCGGTGACGGTGTAGCTGCCACAGCCTCACAGGGGAAGGCACTGTCCGGGGCTGTTTTGCCGGGCAATGCGGTAGTTGAAGAACTCCCTGTTTCAGCAGTGCAGCAGGATTCAGGGGCGGTTCCCGGCATGCGTCCCGGAGCAGGTCACGGAGGAGACCCGGGGGCAGGTCTCGCCGGGGCGCCAAGACAGGGGGGACTCCCTGCCTGGCTCTTTGACCACGTACAAAGTCAACCCGTAGAGTTAACGGGACCGCTCAAGGTCGAACGAGTATCCGTGGGCGTCTACATTGCCATGGTGACTGCAATGTTCCGGATGGCTCTGGCAGGACATGCCGGTTTCACCGTCGTCTGGTGGGGTGTGGGAACAGGCCTTGCGGCATTGGTCTATGTGTGTGGCGTTCGCTACCGGGCCAGTCCTGAATACCGCAAAAAGACTGTACTGGAGTCTGCTATACGCGACAGCAGGAAGCAGGTTGCGAACTTGAGCAAAACCATTGAGACTTTGGAACGCACCAAACAGGATGTGGACACTAAAGAGCACAAGAGCATAGAAGAGACAGCGGCCAGGTTGAACCTGATGGCAAAGGAAGAGCAGAAAGAAGGCCTCGAACTGGACAACTGGCGTCAGAAAGCTCAAGATGGTCTGGATAGAGAGAAAGAAGAGATTGACAAAACTGAAGCAGAAGGGCTGAGGAAATTGTCTGCGCAGTCGCCCTCTGTGCTTCTGCTCATTCGCACAGTAGCATTTAGGCAGCGCTGTCGCCGGAGAAGAGACCGTCTTGCACGGCGTCAAAAGGAGATAATAGACGAGTGCTTCAAGAGGAGAGCTCAGTTCAAAGCCGGCTATGAAGCTCGCCAGGACGCCCTTCTCCAGAAGCTGCAGGAGAACCAGGTTAGATTCGCCGAGGAAAGAAGCAAGCTGGAACTCAGCCTGCGAACTCAGACAGATGCCGTGTATGTACACCAGGGGTATCTCGCTAATCTTGAACGGGATCTGGCCAGGTACCGGAAGATCACTTTTGCCAACTATCTACGCCGGGTAGCTTTTCTGTCGTAGGCCGGTACTTGGCTATCCGGATGCCAGGAGGAAAGCAACTTGGATGAATATGATTCGGTTGAAAAGCGCAGAGAGCATCTCTTCGTAGATGAGCAAAGGACCTATGATCGCATAAGGGCGCAAGTGACCAAGGCCCTGTCTGCCCGCATCCCCGAGAAACACCAAAAAGCTTCAGAGTACCTTTTGCTCCTGCCCGACTTTGTGGTTCTCATCCTCAGGCTTGCCAGGGACCCAAGAGTTCCGCCGGCCCCTAAGGCCAAGCTCGCTCTTTTTGCTGTGTATCTTGTTTCGCCGCTGGACATTATACCTGACTTCATCCCGGTCATTGGGCAGCTTGACGACTTGTTCGGCGCTGTCTATGTGTTGGACAGTGTTTTTAGGTCTGTCCCTGGAGAGGTTGTTATGGATAACTGGAGCGGAGATGACAACGTTATCGAAGTTGTCGGCAAAGCTCTGGCGGTTATTAGGGAACTGTGGGGAGACGCCACGCTCCGGCGAATCTTCCGCAGAAAACGGAGTCAGTGAGTCAACCAGGTCAATCGTCTGCTGCCACGGCATCAAGGCCGAACTGAGCCAGGAGCAAACTGAAATACACCCCTTTACTGGCAAGGAGCTCATAGTGGGTGCCCTGTTCGACTATTGTGCCCTGGTCGATGACCAGGATTTGGTCGGCCTCGCGGATTGTCGAGAGACGGTGGGCGATGACAAAAGATGTCCTGCCATGCAACAGGGTTCGAAGGGCGTCTTGCACAAGGAGTTCCGTTTGCGTATCTATG
The DNA here is from genome assembly GCA_033809515.1 of Bacillota bacterium. Lineage (GTDB taxonomy): Bacteria > Bacillota > Sulfobacillia > Fermentithermobacillales > Fermentithermobacillaceae > JAPXLN01. Next base: position 13,381 of record JAPXLN010000008.1, on the reverse strand, counting down.
CTGGCCGTAGCTTCGTCGAGAATGAGTATCCTGGGATTAGCCAAAAGGGCCCTGGCAAAAGCTACGAGCTGGCGCTGACCGATAGAGAGCCGGCTTCCGCGTTCCTGGCATTCAGTATCGTAGCCTTCCGGAAAGTCTTTTACAAAGTCATGGACATGAACGGCCTTGGCTGCTGCAATCACTTCGGCGTCAGTTGCATCTTTGCGCCCATACTTGATGTTGTCCCTGATGGTTCCGGAAAAAAGAAAGTTGTCCTGAAGAACCACGCTGATTTGGCTGCGGACTGAAGCCACAGTAAAATCTCTGATATCCCGGCCGTCTACCATGATTCTGCCTTCTTGAGGGTCATAGAACCTGGAAACAAGGTTGACAATAGAGGATTTACCTGCGCCTGTCGGTCCGACCAGGGCAATGGATTGGCCAGGCTGGGACTGAAAGCTTACCTGGTGAAGGACTGGACGGTCTGGCACGTAACCGAAGGTTACATTGTCGAATTCCACCAATCCCGCAAAGGGCCTGCAATCCTCAGCTTCCGGAAGGTCGCTTATCTCCGGTTCTGTATCGAGAAATTCAAATACCCTTTCGGCTGATGCCATGGCAACCAGCAAGCTGTTATAGAAGCTTGACAGACTGGAAATGGGTCCCCAGAATCTCCCAAGGTAGCTTGTGAAGGCAACCAGAGTGCCGATGCTTATCTCGCCGGACATTAGCATTCTTGAGCCATACCAGTAGATAGCTGCCGTACCTGCGGCTGCGGTGATCTCCACAAGGGGTCCGAAGAAGCCGTTTACCATTACAGCTTTCATCCACGTATCGCGATTGTCAGCGTTGATCCGCGCAAATTCCTGCATGTTTACTTCTTCGCGGGTGAAGGATTGTACCACACGAACGCCGGAGATGGTTTCCTGAAGGTTGGCGTTGATGTTGGCTATTCGCTTTCGTACCTCGCGCCATGTGAGCCTTATGAGCGTCCTGAGCCGTGTTGACAGGATGAGCAAAAAGGGAATGGTTGCAAAGGACAAAAGCGCAAGCTTCAGGTGCCATGAAAGCATGATGGCCATTATACCGACAAGAGTGAAGACATCTGTAATGAGGTTAATGACACCGCTGGAAAGAAGGTCGTTCAGGGAATCTACATCGTTAGTCACTCTGACCATGATCTTTCCTGCCGGCCTTGAGTCAAAAAACCGGAGCGACAGTGACTGGATATGGTTGAACAAGTCCTGGCGCATGTCAAAAAGGACGTCCTGACCCAGCCGCGAAGTGGTAAGTATCCGCATTCTGGCGGTTACGAATGTGGCAAAGTGAATGCCCAGGTAAGCCAGGCACATAATAGACAGGGTCTTTAGGTCCTTGCGAACGACACAGTCGTCCAGGATTATTTTGGTTACATACGGACCCGCAAGGCTTAGGGCAGAGCCAAAGATCATTAGCAAGAGAGCCTTCACGATCATATGCTTGTAGGGCTTCATGTAAGCTAGCAGGCGCTTAGCTTGTTCAGCATCAAAAGGTTTTTGGTACGTTTCTTCTTCCTGGAAACTCAAAACTGTTCACCTCAGCTCAATGCTCAGACGCCCAATGATTCCGATTTAAACCTGACTAAACCTGAGCTCTGCTTGTCAACTCACTTTTTGCTTGACCTTGTTCCCGGACCACCAGTTCTGCCAGTCCGTCTTTATCCTTGAACTGATTCTTGTAGATCTCCGGATATATGTTTCCGTGCTTGAGGAGCTGGTCGTGAGTTCCTCTTTCCACGATCTTGCCTTTATCCAGTACAATGATCTCATCAGCATGCATAATTGATGAGATCCTGTGGGCGATGATAAAAGTGGTACGCCCCTGCATAAGCTCTGAAAGGGCCTCCTGAATATGACGTTCGGTTTCCATATCCACGCTTGCCGTAGCGTCGTCCAGTACGAGGACTCTCGGGTTCTTAAGGAACGCTCTGGCTATAGCTACCCTTTGCTTTTGACCGCCTGAAAGCCCAACGCCCCGTTCTCCCACGATTGTGTCGTAGCCCTCAGGCAAATCAACGATGAAGTCATGAGCTGATGCTGCCCGGGCTGCTTTTTCGATCTCCTCAAGGGAGGCGTCAGGCCGGGCATACGCGATATTCTCCCTTATGGAAGCAGAGAACAGGAAAGTTTCTTGAGGCACATAGCCCACCCCTGCCCTGAGGGATTCAAGGTCCAGGGATTTCACGTTATACCCATCAACAAGCACTTGACCTTGGGTTGTATCGTAAAACCTGCCGATAAGGTTGACAAGGGAGCTCTTACCCGACCCTGTAGCTCCAAGTATGCCCACAATGGTGTTAGGAGGAGCTGACACGTTTATTCCCGCAAGAACGCTTGGGCGCCCGGGATACGCAAAACCCACATCCTGGAATTCAACGTGGCCCTTAATGTCCTCGAGGACCACTGCGTCGGGAGGGTTGGATATCCGAGATCCCCAGTCAAGGAGCTCGTAAACTCTCTCGCCTGCGGCAAGAGCTTGTTCGAGAAGGTTTGTCAACCATCCAAGATCCCTTACGGGCCAAATGAGGGTCCAAACGTAGGAGTTAAAGGCTACAAGGGAGCCTACAGTCAGTTCTCCTTTAGATACCAGATAGCCGCCGTACCACAGTACAAGAACGCCGCTTATGTTGCTCAACAGATCCATGTAGGGAAACGATTCGGCCCAGATTCGCGATGAATAGAGCCTTCTTTGCCTTACGCCATCGTTTCGCTGGGCAAAGCTTTGGATCTCACCAGGCTCCTGGGCGAAAGCTTTGACCACCCTCACGCCGGTTATGTTCTCCTGCAAAAAAGACGTAAGCTTGGCCATTTCCTCGCGTGTAGCAGAGTATGCAGGTCTCACCTTCTTGTCAAACTTGAGCACCGCATGGCCCAGGAAGGGAAGAAAAGCCAAGGCAACGATAGTGAGTTTCCAGTTGGTATAGAACAAAATAAAGAGGGCATCGATTACGATGAAGATGAAGTCGCAATAGCTTACAATCCCTCGTGAAAGGAACACTCGAATGCCTTCTACGTCACCTGTTACCCTTGACATGAGCTGTCCTGTCTGTGCTTCATCGTAGAAGCTCCAGGGCAGGGACTGAAGTTTGCTGTACAACGCGTTTCGAATGTCATAGACAGTGGCCTGGCCGAAACCTTCCTTGAGATAGTACTGAACAAAGGAAAATAGCCCGCGCAAAACCGCAATTCCCAGCGTGGCCAAGGCAAGGCGCGGTACTAGTTCATATCTGCCGCCTATGATAGCGTCATCTATGAGGAGTTTGGCAAGGTACGGTCTGACCATTCCCAGACCTGTAAGAACGAACATGAACACGATGGCCAGAATAAGTTTGGACATGTGCGGGCGGCCCGCTATAAAAAAACGCTTAAGTATACTCATGACTCAGTAACATAGCCCATCCAATCTCTGCAATTTTCCAGGTGACAACATTCTTAAGGACATTCGACATACTCTAGAGAAATCCTTCCTCGTATGCCAGATCAGATTCTATGCCGCAAGTGAACGCAAGTCACAGAACGTACAAGAGTGCTTCTCGAAGTGGCCGGAAGAGTATCTCCTGGGTCATGCAGGGTGTTTACCGTGGGAAGAGGAATTTCGGGTAACGTGTGGAATGTTTTTACTTCAGACGCTAAAGCTGGGGTAACCCCGTCTACACAAAAAGGAGGAAAACCAAGTGAGCCAACTCGTCTTGCCTGAGAAGTTCTTTAAATGGGTCTATGAGGAAAGGGCTGAGATGGTACGGAATATGGCATCAGGTGAACCGGTGCGTCCGGAATCTTTGTTTCTGGGGTTCACCCGGCACAATCCTACCTTTATATCTAACGGACCTGCCGGGCTTAACGGTTCGGTAAAAGGCGTTGGGTTTTTGCCCAAGAAAGAATATCTAGAGGAGACTCTGGAGGCATACCTCAAACACATTGATGCAGATTGGCGAGAGGGATATTCCGAGGAAGGGCTGAAGCTCCTGGTAAAGCACGTCTGGTCTCCCGAAGCCAGGGAACGATTGGACTTTTCAGTAATGGGATCCCTGGAGATGGCTTTTAAGCACAGCTGGGCCAATTACCAGGCCAATGACGACGTGACGTTGGTGTTTTTCCAGCCCCCGAGAATCAGTTTTGAGGTGCGCGGGAAAATCGAGATTATACAGGAAGGCCCCTATAAGACCTTCATCAATGCCCAGCATGATGTGTACCACAAACCGGACAAGAGCCGGTGGGCGGCAAGGCCTGCATACGTTGTGCATATAGAGGAAGTGTTCGACAACAGCGCAGACCGGGCAGGATTTGGAACAAGGATTCTGTAGGAAGATGACGAAGCTGAAAGCCGGAGGGGATCATATGCAGATTGAAACCGTGGTAGGCGCCATCCAAGATCAGAGGGCCGACGCTATAGTGGTCAATCTGTTTGAAGGGGTCAAAAACCCCGGAGGAGCTACAGGCGCTGTTGATGCTGCGCTTCAAGGCAAGATAAGACGTCTTATTGCACAGGGCGATTTCCGGGGAAAGGCCGGTGAAGTCGCTGTCGTCTACCCGGATGGCCAAATTCCGGCCAGGCGGGTCATCCTGGTCGGCCTCGGGCAGGCCAGTGAGTTTTCCCAGGGCAAGGTGCGCCACTCATCAGCTGAGGCGGCCAAGAAGGCGCGAGATCTGGGAGCAGCTAACATTTACACAATCGTTCACGGAGCAGGTATTGGTGGCCTCCATGTGGAGCAGGCATCTCAAGCTGTTGTTGAAGGCACAATTTTGGGGCTTTACCGGTTCCGGGAACTCAAGACAGAAAAGCCGGAGCGTCCGGATCCTGGCAGGCTTGTTCTGGTAGACAGCGACGCTTCGAAGATCGGGGCGGCAGGAGTTGGCGCCCGCAGGGGCCAGGTCATGGCAGAGTCTACGTGTTTTGCACGAGACCTGGGGAATCTCCCGGCCAACGTGTTGACCCCTGTAAAGCTGGCTGAGATCGCCACAAACATGGCCGGCATTACCGGGTTGAAAACAACCGTGCTCGAAGAAGGCGAGATCGCCCAGAGAGGCATGAATGCGTATCTCAGCGTGGCCCGGGGCAGTCACCGCCCGCCCCGGTTTATCATCATTGAGCATAGCGGCGCAGGGTCCGGCGACGCCCCTATTGTCTTGGTGGGCAAGGCTGTAACCTTTGACAGCGGCGGTATATCCCTTAAGGCCCGCGAAGGCATGGAGGCCATGAAAGGTGACATGGCAGGAGGAGCTGCCGTGATGGGAGCTCTTAGGGCCGCTGCTCTTCTGGGGCTGCCCTTGCGTGTTGTGGGACTCATTCCTGCTGTTGAGAACATGCCCGGAGGAGGAGCTTCAAGGCCGGGAGATGTAGTAAAGTCCCTAATGGGCCTCACAGTGGAGATCGTAAGCACAGACGCCGAGGGAAGGCTTTGCCTGGCTGATGCCCTTACGTCTGCCGGAGACTACAAGCCCCAGGCCATCGTTGACATTGCCACCCTTACAGGCGCTTGCCAGGTAGCTCTCGGAGACCAGGCGGCCGGGGTCATGGGCGATCCTTCCTTGGTGGAATCTCTCCGGAAGGCTGGAGAGCGGTCAGGCGAACGAGTTTGGCCTCTTCCGCTTTTCGAAGAGTATGATGAACAGATAAAGAGCCAGGTTGCTGACCTTAAGAATACGGGTGGGCGAGGCGCTGGCGCCATTACTGCAGGGTGCTTTCTGAAACGGTTTGTCCGGCCGGGCTTGGCGTGGGCTCACGTTGACATGGCCGGCATGTCCCGCCAAGAAAACGGAACAGCTATCACACCCAAAGGCGCCACCGGTTACGGAGTAATGCTGCTTAGCGCGCTCCTTGGTGACTGGGCGGCAAAGTGAAGTTCTTTTTCACCTATTAGTAGAAGGCAACATAAGATTTCGTGGGAGCTGAGCTCACATAGAGCTGGTGATCCTACAGTCGAAGGGGGCAGATGCCAGGATACAGACGCCGTGCGGGGAGGGAGGGGGAAGCATGTTAATAAATGGAAGGGGGGCCAGGACTTCTGGAACACAGTGCTGCAGCGGATGTAATGTAGTAGGGGTAGGTGTCGGGCAGAAAGCTTCGGGAGTCCCGGGAGAAGATGCATCAGGACCCGTACCTGTGCTGACGATTCTCGTAACAGAGAAGGTCCATGGGAAAGCGTGCGAGAGTGCTTCGGACAAGGTGGCTGATCCGGACTTAGGCGTTAGCTGTCCCGCAGCCAAGTTTGCTTCCAGTCAGATGCCGGTGGAAGTCATTGAGGTTGGGCGTTTGACAGCTTTGCCTAAATAGCAGGTTTGGAACGGCATTGTGAGGCTACAGGTCCACGGGTTTGGACATGGGCGTGGGTACGGGCGAGGGCGCGGCCCAGCGTACGTTCCCCACATGGCGTAGGACAGGCCGTAACAAAAGGGGAGGCAGAGCCTTGAGCGGGCCGACTCTGAACCGGGAGCTGCTTGAGTTTGCCATAGCAGGCGGCAGTTTCTACGGCGGAGGAGGCGGAGGCGCACCTTTTGGAATGAGTACATGCTCCTTGAGAGGCGAGGAAACAAAGGTTCCGGGGCCCGCCTGGCCACGTTTCCCGATCTCATCACCACCTTCGACATGTCCACAGGGCTGCCCTTGTCTTCTGCAGAGGTGGCCCCCGGTCACCAGGTGGCAGTTGTGGTCGTTCCCATGGACTCATTGATCCTGGGGCAAGGCGTCAAAGACAAAAGCCTTTACAATGTAGTTGAGAAGGTGATAAAGAGTGAGTTTTGGAGCTACGCTGGAGGCCGTGTCCCTTCTTGATGACCCTGGCATAAGCGGCGACCTTGTGGCCCGATTTTTGCGCGAGACTTTTGGGGTCAAAGAGGTCAGTTCTGTCCGGGTACAGGGTGACAGAGGCCATACAGAGTTCATCAAGGTGGTTATTTCCGGGAAATCAGGGAAAAGGCGCGGCGGAAACGCCCCCACTCTTGGGATTATCGGTCGTCTGGGAGGTGTGGGAGCGCGCCCCGGGATTACAGGGTTCGTGTCTGACGGTGACGGAGCTGCAGTGGCCGTCGCCGCTGCCATAAAGCTGGCTTCAATGGCGCAAAAAGGCGACCTTCTTGCCGGCGACGTCGTACTGACAACCCATATCTGTCCCGTTGCGCCTGTGGTACCCCATGACCCGGTGCCTTTTATGGGTTCGCCGGTGGACATGGCAACCATGAACGCGCATGAAGTCGACCCTGAAACGGATGCCATTCTCTCAATAGATACCACCAAGGGAAACCGCGTTATCAACCACAAGGGCTTTGCCATATCCCCTACGGTTAAGGAAGGATACATTCTGCGCGTAAGCGAGGACCTGCTGAGCATTATGGCAGTGACCAGCGGCAGACTTCCGGTGACCTTCCCCGTAACCATGCAGGACATCACTCCCTATGGAAACGGTGTCTACCATCTCAACAGCATAATGCAGCCGGCTACGGAGACTTCCGCGCCGGTTGTGGGGGTGGCCATTACCACTGAGACCCCTGTGCCCGGCTGTGCCACGGGAGCCAGCCACATTCCCGATCTAGATAGCGCAGTGCGCTTTGTGATTGAAGTCGCCAAGGCCTTCGGCGAGGGAAGGTGCAGTTTCTACGATGCAGACGAGTTCTCGCGGTTAGTCGAGCTCTATGGACCTATGACTCACCTTCAGACCCTGGGAAAATGACAAGAATTCTTGGCGCGTTGACCATAGGTCAGTTCCAATGAGACCCCATTCTCGTCAGTGCTCACGGCGGTCCCGGAGGGTGACGAGGATCTGTCTGTTGCTGATTGCCGGGATCTGCCTGACCGCTGCTTTGCGTTTGGCAGGGGGCAGGGGAACCACGGCCGAGCTTACGGCCGACCAGAAGGTCGAAGACTTCCGGTACCTGTTTTCCATGTTCCAGGAGAACCACCCCTATTTGGCCCTCAAAGCCAGAGCCGAAGGGTTTGATTGGCTTGCCCATGAGGACGAATTTGAGGAAGAGGTCAGAGAGACTGCTGACAACCGGGAGTTTGCAGCGGTCATAGACAGGATAGTGGCTCTGGTCAACAACGCTCACACGCGCGTAGCAAGCGGCGCAACCATTGAGGCCTGGAGAAGGGCTGAAAAGCCAATCTCCATGTACCTTTGGCGCTATGTCTCCCGGAACGTGGCGAACCACTGGTATAAGCTTGCCCGACAGGGCTCAAGCTACCTATCTCGAGTTCCTTTCCAGGCTATCTATTTTGACGGGGATTACGTTGTGACGGAAATCAAAGATGGTCATGACTTAGGTTTCGAGCCCGGCTGCCTGGTAACCGGCATAAACGGCACGCCCGTTCACGAGTTTGTGGCGGCTCTGAGAGGATCTGCAAGCTTGTTTTACGACCCGGTGAATCGCCGGGTTTTCCTGCAAACCCTTGAGTTTCCCGCTTCCCCCCTCGGCTGGCTTATCACCCTCAAGACCCCGGACGGCCTGGAGATAGAGGCGGAGGTTCCTGTTTTGGAGGAAAGGTGGATCCCTCAATCCAACTGGTTTCCCCCCAGGTATAGATACATGGGAGAGGATTTCGCAGGCAGCAAGGTTATGGGATACACCGCTTTCCTGGAAGACGGAAAGGTAGGATACGTTCATATTAAGAGCATGGGTCCTACAGATTCATCAGACATGCGCAGGTTGCTTTCCTTCTTTCGCTCGGTTAAGGACACTCGCGCCCTCATAATAGACGTTCGCGGAAATCGGGGCGGAGCCAAGAGCTTTTGGACGACTATGGTCAGCTACCTTGTCTCACAGCCTGTAACCTACTCGTATGCTGTGGCTTTGCGTACAGGCGACCATATCCCCAATTTTGCCGGGGATTTTCGCCCTGTGAACAAAGACAGCTTTCTACACGGGCTCGCGCCCGAGGAAAAGGCCTGCCTTCCCCCTGAACTGCTCACCCCGGACTTTCAAGGGCCTGTGGTGATCACTGAGACCATAAAGCCCAGCTCGTCTTCTGTGAATTATGCAGGCAAGATCTTTCTCTTAGTAGATCACCGGGTGTACTCGGCGGCCGAATGGCTTTCTCTGTTCTGCAAGACGACCGGGTGGGCTACGTTGGTAGGCACTCCCACCGGCGGAGACGGACTTGGGCTTACCAGCGCTATCCCTATTGTGCTGCCCAACAGCGGTATGGTGGTCTTGTTTCCTTCGGGCATGGGGCTGAATCCCGATTGGAGCGCCAACGAGGAAAGCCACACAATTCCCGACGTGGTGGTAGACCTGTCGGACTCATTCATCAAATGGGTTACCGGGTCGCCGGGCCGGGAGTTTGAGAGTCTCGATCCGGGTTACGACCCGGTCCTCAAGGAATGCCTGGAGCTGATTTCATGCCTCCCGTAGAGCATCATGGTTGCCCGGCTGAACGGGCGGGGTAACTGTGATAGGATTTGTCAGGAACCGCAGGTTGGCGGTATATTCTTGTCCGGAGAGACTGGCACCGGCGGGAGCGTGAGCAGAGCGGCATGAGCAGAGTGGGGAGGAGACATTGACAATGAAGAGATCCATTGCGGGGTTCCTGATTCTTGTGGCGATAAGCCTTTACCTGTACCTGACAGGTTTCGCGCAGGCTGTTTCCTGCGTTCCGGCGGCGATTGTGCCGGTGGCGCTTGCGCTTATAGGGCTTCTGACAGGATATTTTACCGAGTGGCCCGCCGCCCGGGACGCGGTGCAAGTATCGCTTGGCGCTGCTGATACCAAGCTTTTCCTGTCGGTTGTGGGAGGCGCCCTGGCTAGCTACTACCTTAATATCCGGGTTGGCCTGGGTGCGGTGATGGCAGCGGGCCTGGTTTCTGTCCTTGCTGCTTTGATTCTGCCTACCTTTTCCGCACCCATTACATGCGGGGGTTTCGTTGGTATGGCTTCTCCATCGGTTTTGCCCGGAGTTGTGTACTTTTTACTGGCAGCTGTCCTGGCGGGTCTGCTGTACGTCCTTGCAAAGGATGTTATGAACGGTTTTGGCGGTAAGCTGGGCGCCATAGCTGCTACGGGATGCACCGTTGCTGCTCTTCTTATCGGAAGCAATCTTCCGTCGGCCAGCGTGCCTGGCTGGTCAACAGGCAAGTACATTGTGCTTGTGACGCTCATATCGGCTGAAGCGTCCTACATCCTCAACACCAGGCTCAAGCATGGCCCAGTCATGGGAAGTGGCATGGTCAGCATAACCGGAGGGCTTCTGCTGCCTGCCCTGTATCCTGGCATCGGCGCTACCCTGGCTGTTGCCTGTGCTTGCGGCTCTTATGCAGGTATGTCATCCCGGGCACGGATTCCCAACGAATGGCTGATGGCAGTGGTGGGCCTGCTGTCCGGGCTGGTGTTCGTATGCGGCGCTTCAGGTCTTGTGGGAATTGGGGGTAGGCTCGGAACTATCGCACTTGGAAGCGTCATCGCTGTTTGGGGCGGACTCCGGATGTATGAGAAGCTGAGTCGCAGTCGTTCCTCTTCTTGGGGCATGAGTGAAACAGATAAGCAAGACAGCCGAAGCAACTAGTGGTACTCTAGGCACTGGCAGGCTGTAGGTGTTGCCGATCCTCGAAGGCCAGAGACGACATGGGATGTACTCGCAGGCGGGGAGGATTTGAGCATCGCCAACGCTGTGCAGATGCACGATGTGCACAATGTACGAGTTCAGGAAAGGTGGAGTCAGAAGTGGCAAAAGTCCTACTTACAGGGTTCGACCCCTTTGGCGGGGAGAGCGTCAACCCTGCATACCAGGTGGCAATGAGACTCCATGGCCGCGTAATCAACGGAGTGGAGGTTGTTTCCCGGGAGGTTCCCACTGTATTCGGCAAGTCCGGCCAGGTGGTCAGTGAGGCCATCCGGGAAGTCCGTCCGCAGGCTGTGCTGTGCCTGGGGCAGGCCGGAGGAACCGCTGTTATTAGGGTGGAGCGTTTGGCAGCTAACATTGATGATTCAAGCGGGGGCGACAACGAAGGAAACACAGCCGGCGACAGGCCTATTGCTGATGATGGCCCTGCCGCTTACTGGGCAACCATTCCTACGCGCAAGATGGTCCAGGCGATCAGAGAAGCGGGGATACCTGCTGTTTTGTCCTATTCTGCAGGTACATACGTCTGCAACCATCTGTTCTATGCAACCAGTCACTTTGTGGCCGCAAACAATCTTCCCATTAAGGTTGGGTTCATCCACGTGCCCTACCTGCTTGAGCAGGCAGCTCGCAAACGCGGCGCTGCAGGCATGCCTGAAGAGGTTATTGCGCGTGCCATAGAGGTGGCTATCAGCGTCATAGCTGACGAGCTTGGTTAGGTTCAACCATGAACCAAGACCAACGGTGAAGCACAAACACTGGGGCGTGCAGGGCGGCGTGAGGTCACATAATTGAGATGATGTAGTAGATAACCGGCGAGATGAAGATAGCCGGCAAGAGGTTAGCTACCCTGACCTGTTTGATTTCGAGAAGGCCGAGGCCAATGGCGAAAATCAGGATTCCGCCTGTTGCTGTTAGTTCTTGTATCATGGCCTCGGTCAATATTCCTTGAAAGAACCGGGCGCCCAGGGTAAGACATCCCTGGTAAAGCAGTAGAGGAAGCGTTGAAAAAGCTACGCCTATGCCCATAGTCGACGAAAAAGCCAGGGATGCGAAGGCGTCCAGGGTTGATTTGACTGCAAGGGTGCTGTAGTCGCCTGTGAGCCCGTCCTGGATTGACCCCAGAATTGCCATGGGTCCCACGCAGAAGAGAAGGGTTGCGGCAACCATTCCCCGGGCGAAGGTTGTATCAGCCGGTTCAGAGTCGGCAAGCACGGTAGAACTGGCAGCCAGCTCCGGCGTATGCCTTCTCTTACGGCGGTTCACCAGGCTGAACACGAAGTCCTGGACCTTGCGGCCGAGCCTGTTCAGGCGACTGTCCAGGTCCATAGCTTCCCCGGCGAGCCCTCCCAGCAGCACGCTGCCAATAACGTACAGAATGTTGGTCGTTCCGTAGGCCATCTTGATGCCCATCATCATGGTGGCAAGCCCCAGTCCGTCCATGACTGTTTGCCTCATCCGTTCGGGGAGGCGATCTCCCAGGAGCGTCCCTGCCAGGCTCCCTGCTATGACTGCGACAACGTTTATGAAGGTCCCGGTCATGACCGCATCTCTCCTGTTATGTTGAACGACCCGTGCCAATGCAGAACGCGGTTGCATGTGCGCCCATGCTATCCATCCCATTGTACATTGAACTGCGGATTTTGCCAGAGTCCGCGGAAGGAGTCGCGGAAGGTGGCACGGAAGGTGGCGAGGTTGCCGAATGAAAGGATCTCGCACGGGGAGACTGCAGCACCGGAAGCCGGCACCGGGAGATCTCTCCCGGTGCCGGTGGCGTCGGATTATTGCGGTTTGAGCATGTCGTACACCATCAGTTTGCCGCTCTTGGGATAAGCCGGCGGGAAAGGCGCCGAGTCGTCTTCTGCCGGCACATTGCCGACGAACAGGACTATCTTGCTTTCAGAGCACGCCGCCAACCAGACCCAGGAACCGTCAGACTCCCCGAGCTGAGTGGCCTCACCCTTGTCAAACAGCAGGAATTCCTTTCCCGGTTCGCGGTCGACCAGGGCAACCAGCGAACCTCCGAACATCTGGGGCGGGGATCCCTCCCAGCGGGTCCACCTGCCATCAGACAACTTGACGGGGTCAGCCTTCTGGCTGCAATACCAGATGCCCTGGCGGTAAACGTTGTAGTAGACGCCTGCAGCGTCAGGGTCGAATGCAGCAAGAGCAGCGTAGCGAGGCTCGCCCTGGTCGTCCTTGGGAATGTCGGCCAGGCGAACCGGGGTCACAGCGCCCTTAGAAGCCTGGTCAATGCGGGCCAGCCATATGCTCTCATAGAGAACCGAACCCATGGGAGCGGATTCGTGCCTCCAGTTCCCCTCTGTACCCGGGAGGTTGAGCTTTCAGCACGACAGCAGTGGCAGGGTCGGTTGAACTTGGCATAGACTCTCCCGGTGCAGATAATGTAATAGAATCACCTGTGTTGATTGGGGGAACGGTTTGTGAAAAAGCTACTCAGTGGGAAAACCAAGGATGTCTTTCTTTGTGACGACGGCAATGTATTGCTGCATTTCAAGGACACTGTAACAGGGGCACAAGGGAAGATTGACTCAGGAGCTAACGAGGTTATCGGTGAGGTAAGAGGCAAGGGAGAAGCCTCCTTCAGGCTCACGGTTTACTTTTTCGACCTTCTTCAAAAGGCAGGCATGCAGACCCATTTTGTCGACATGGGGCCGTCGGAAAATACCATATTGGTCAAGCGGGCCCGTTCCTATAACCTGGAGGTCATCTGCCGGGAGAAGGCATGGGGCAGTTTCGTGCGGCGCTACGGCGGATACGTGCAACAAGGCAGTCCTCTTGGTTCCCTGGTGGA
>JAPXLN010000007.1:0-86131 GCA_033809515.1 Bacillota bacterium | reverse complement strand
AAAAATGCCTGCACTTGCGTGTCCGTCAAAGCAGGCACTTCCTTCGGCAAATCTCGCGGCGGCTTCACTTTGGCTGCAGAGTTGTGGCTGATTTCATTTCTGTTCAAACACCCGTCAAGCACGCTCTTTAGTAGCCAGTGCAGATAACGAACGGTCCTTGGCCGTAGCCCATCGTCCAGCATCCGAATCATGACGGAGTCAACGTGACTAGGCGTGAGACCCGAAACAGGCATCTTGCCGAGCCCCTCAACCACGTGCAGCCGTAAAAGACCCTCGGCTGTGCAGTAAGTGCTGTCCGCGTGGCCGTACTTGTACTTCTTAAGCCACACCTCGACAGCCTCCGCCACTGTGACATCCTTACGGGCAACACACTTACCGTCGCCGATCTCAACCACCAGCTCTGCCAAGCGCCTTTCCGCGTCCTTCTTGGTACCATGCACTGTCTCTGACACCTGCCGGCGGGAACCCGAAGCGTCGGGCGGAGCGTCCAGTCGAATGCGGTATGAGTTCTTACCGCGCTTTGTGATACTCCCGGGCATCTCCAACAACCTCCTTCCCACCCGGGGAACCGAAAGGATTATACCCCCGGCGTTGACCCTTGTGGGAGCCTATCTTTGATTTGATTGAACCCACTCCATAAAGCTCGCCAATGGCACCCGTACGACGCGCCCAAGCCGCAAGGCTTTGATGTGACCACGGGACACCAGGTCGTAGGCCAGACTTTTGCCTATGCGAAGCAACGTAGCCACTTCCTTTACGGTCAAGTAGGCCGGCAGATCGTCGGGAAAAGCGGCCTCGTGTTTCTCCAACATTCAAACCACCTCTTGCACAGCGTACCAGCTGAAATCGGTGGTCAAGAGGGCCCGCGCCAAAAGTGTAGCTTTTTGCAGTATTTTCTTGGGCGCCACTTGTGGGCCTCTAGGATGCCTTGGACTTTGAGGGGCCTTCCCCGGGAAGCGGCCCTCAAGATCAGGGCCTCAAACGGGCTGTAGGCGCGCCGCCTAAGCCGGGTCAATGCCGGTACCAATAATTGCGAAGAACGACGTCGTAGCGCCCGTGGCCAAGCCAAGATGAGACCTGGTAGAGAGAGACCTTGTCCAGGACCTCACCGTTCCTGCGGTGAATCTGAAGCTGACGGGGCCTGGATTCGGGTTTGGCGATTTCCAGATAACGGTGGTACGCGTACCAGGCCCTTTCCCCGTGCTCGTTGTAACTGCGGTCTACTTTGGGCCAGACTTTTTTGTCCAGCCCGGCTTCTTTGCACCGCTGGTACATCTTCTCGACGGCACTTTTGGCCCAGGCGGCCTCAATTGGTTCGACCACGCGCCATTTCCCGTGTTTGCCCTGTAAAAACAAAACAAATCCTTTGCCGTCTTGCCTTTCGTGGAAGTGGTCTCCGCGCAGATTCTGCATCTCGCATCTGCGCAATCCGGTGGCTCGGATGAAGCCTTTGAGGCCGGGGTGTACGTTGCCGTAACGAGTGTTTCCCGGGGTTTCCGTTCTACCTCTCTTGATATCCTCTGTTTTGCAGGCCGGGAATGTGAAGCCGAATGTTTTTGCCGAGGTACCCAGCAGCTTGCCGAAGGCCGCGCCGATTAGCTTCAGAGTCCAAGCGGAATCGCCCTTTCCCTGGCGCATCTCAAGATAGCCTTTGACCTGCTCATGCCTTATGTCCTTAAGGTTCTTCACTCCGAATTCTTGCTTGATCCAGTCCGCGCCAGCCAGGCACCACTTCTTGTAGGCCTGTTTTGTGGAAGTGCTGTGGATAAAGGGCGACTTTGCGTCCCTGTATGAGATCCCTTGGGCGGAGGCGGCTTCAAACCGGGCCTCCCGCCTTGAGGTGCCGTAGGCCTCCAGCGAGTCCAGTCGCTTGAGGATTTGGTATTGCAGGCTTCCTTCTTTGCTCATTTCTCTCCAGCCTCCCTTGCCCTCCCCACCGGTCTTCGTCGTGCCTTAGCGTTAGGCCGGGACGGTGGGGCCCCTGACTTTTTGGTCGTTCCGTTGCCCGCCTTTTTGGGGGGCAAAGTGATACCAAAGTGGCGTACTTTTGGGATTAAACCTTGACTTCTTGGGGAGGCCAGATCGTCTTGAACTTAGTAATTCCGCACGGGCCCCGGGGTCCCATGAATTTGGCCGGGTTTCAGAACCCCGCTCTATCTTAGTCGCCTATCAGTTCCGCCCATCTTTGCCTCGAACCCTGCTTACTGACCCTTTCCAGGTTCTGTCCGCCCAAAACCTCCGCTTCTTGGTCCTTACCCTGACCGGTTCTTTTAACCCGGCCGCGAGCCTCTTTATGGCGGACCTTGAGCCCGGGGCACTCCGAGGGGTGCCAACCCTTGACACTTCCCTGTAACCGTCTTTTTGGATGCGTAATCCCTGCTCATCTTGCATTTCCCCTTTCTTCTTGTGGGGTAACTGTGGCCTTTGGCCTCATTTACCCCCGTATGCGTTGGCTGTTCTCAACCCCACGCATCTACCATCCGAGTCAACCCTACTACGCCGGAAAGTGCCCTTCAAACACGCAAACGCACAACAGCTCTTTTTCGAGTATTTCGCAAGCACAATAGGAAGGCCACCCTACCGCTCTGACGACGCTCTGTTTCTTGTGGAGTCTTGCTGCGTTTGTTGGGGCGGGGTGCAAAATCCTTCGGAGCTAGGAATGTGCCTGAAAACCCAAGTCGGTAAGGGTTTCCCAGGCGTTTTTCCAGTTGGGAAGCCTGTGGGAGCCCTCCTGGAGGAAGCAGGATCGCGAGCTACAATGGTCATGTGGCAGGCTTCTTTCAAAGGAGGGACTCGTGTGCTGGGAAAGAGCGACTCTCAGTTGGACTTTGAGGACTCGACGGGGTGGCGCGAGCGCATCCCTCCGCGGAGTTTCTGGTGGAAGTTCAGGGAACTTGAAGAGGAGAGCGCGTTCGACGACCGTGTGAAACTGGCGCTGGGGATGCGCAGGGGCGAAGCGGGCATCGACGCGGCCACGCTATGCAGGCACCGGCAGAAGTTGTTCTCGTCGGGGAAAGCGGAAGAACTCTTGGCGAAAGTGGTGGGGTTAGGCAGGGCTGAAGGAGTGATTTCGGAGAACGCCGCTTTGGTGGTGGACTCGTTCCTGGCGAATGGAGCTTGCGCGAGGCAGGACACGGTTACGTTGATACGACGGGCGGCGCTGAGGGTGCTGAAGACGGCGGAGTTCCACGGGGTTGACCTGGGGGTGAATCTCCAAAGAAATGATTACGAGGCCAAGAAGAAGCCGGCGATCGACTGGCGTGACCCGGCGGAGAGGGCGCGCTTGGTCGAGTCATTGGTGAAGGACGGGAGAAGCCTCGTTGAGGCAGTGGAGAGGGCTACCGGGGCGCCGGAGGAACTCAGGGAAGCGACAGAGTTGCTGGATGTAGTGACGGAGCAGGACATCGAGGAAGACGAAAGGGGTATCCGGATAAGGGAAGGCGTGGCCAAGGACAGGGTGCTGTCGGTGGTGGACCCCGAGATGCGGCACGGAAGGAAGAGTGAGTCCAAGAAGGTGAACGGGTACAAGGTGCACCTGGCCGCGGGAGGGTTGAAGGTCCAGAGTATCACCGGTGACACGGCGTACGGTGGCGGGGAGACTCGCGCCCAGGTAACGGAGAGAGGTATTGACCTGATCGCTCCGGTGCCTCCGGCGCCGAACCCGGAGGGGAAGATATCGAAGAGAGACTTCGACATAAACGTGGAGGAAGGCTACGCCAGATGTCCGGCGGGAGTGGTGACGAGGCACACGGACAAAGGGAATGACGGGAGAGGTAACAGGATACCGGTGTTCCGGTTCCCGGCGGAAGAGTGTGGGCGGTGCCCAATGAAGGACAAGCGCACCCCTAACAAGGATGGAAGGCGGGTCAGGCTCAACAGATATGAGGGTCTGTTGCAGGAGGCCAGGAAACGGGCGGATACGGACGATTTCAAGGAGTTGTATAGGAAAAGGTGTAGCGTGGAGAGGACAATCTGCCACATGCAGAGGCACGGTGGCCGGTCAGGTAGATACATAGGCGCGGCGAAGACGCGCTTTCAGATGATGATGGCGGCGGTCCTGCATGACATAAAGGTGCTGCTCCGACCAAGGGAACTCGTGCCCAAGGCCGCACTGTCGGTTATCTAACGTAGGCAACCGGAAAGGGCGAGGAAAACGGGCTCATCTTAGCCAAAGCGGGTCCGACCACCTCGCTGATTACCAGGAACCCCCTGGGAATTCGGTGATCTATCCTCCTTAGCAGGTATTTTTGAAGCGCATTTCTAGTGAGTGAGGGAACCATAGTCAACAGTCTGCGTCTACAGAAATATGGCAGTATATGCCATGGGAGGAGATGATATGGACTTGCGGTATTCGATCCTACAGCGCCGAACAGCATCGGAGGTGAACTGAGCAGCAGCTTGCGCTTAGCGTAGAACCGACCGCATCTCAAAAGGAGTGTTCATCAGTTGAGAAAAGTGCTTGGTGTGTTTCTGGTGTTTATGTTTGCTTTGGTTCCATGCGCCGGAGCGGCTCATGGTTCGTCTGGTGGCCCATCTGAGGACATGCTTGACGCCTACCTGTGTTCTGCCGGATATCCAGACTACGTCATAGACAGACTCGATCGTGACCTCAAACTTCAACTCTATGACGAGAAGTGCGTGTTTGTCCGATTTGAAGAAGGAAACCCGTTTTTCACGAACGGTGATGACCGGGGCGAGCCGATCACGGTCCCCCTGGGCATCTCAAACTACCATGAGTGGTACATGTACTCTCGGGTCGCTAATGCCCCGGTTGGATATACACGGTTTAGGCTCACCTACAGCTGGGCTTGGCTCGAAGCTCCGTTTTGGACTCTGCACGACAAGGTAGCGATCGCTTGGAGTTACGATTGGGCAAGTGTACCCGGAACCAGTAGTTGGAAATACATCGCTGAGGGCGTCGAGGATGTCTATGAGTTTACCGGAACCGACGTTACGTCGCCGTCTGTAACCAGCAAAGCCTACGTCTTTGACATCCTATCATCGTACTATGGTGACCCCATAGCTAGTCATTCCGGGTGGTTGACGACAACCGTCCAGTGTCCAACGGGTAGCGGTGGGGGCCAGATTGCAGTACTAGGAAGGTACTTCCATCAGAACATGTCGCTTGATGGTTCAATCTCTGCGAGTGGCGAACCATCACTTAGCATAAACCCGTCATATGCCTATGATTGGAGCGAAGGTGAGGCCGATCTCTACGAGTTCACCTGGTAGCGGAAGACTAGTAGTGCTTACGATAATAAGAGCGCAATCGTGCGTTAGGCGTCAGGATATGATCAAGGAGTGAACAGAATGGGGCTTAAAACAATACTGCTTCCGATCTTCTTTTGGGCGGCAAATCTAATAACTCCGTTTTCCATTCCGTTGTTTGGCGTTGGGCTCCATCGACTCTTTGGGGTTATGAAGGGAGAATCTAAGAACGTAGAACACGACTTGAACATAATAACGGTAACCTGGGGTCTTCTTGTCCTTGCCTTACTTAGCGGTGTAACGGGTTCATTCTACGTCTACTAAGAGCTGGTGTCACTCAAGCCCGACCTAGTTGTCCTAGCAGGGAGCAAGGGCATGCCGCCGAGTCAACTCGCGGACATCGAACGTCTTGGCATCCCTGCGGACCTCGACGCTGCTGAAGCCTTCTATGCAGGAGTGGCGGAGTTGCCAACAGTCTTCATCGCTATAGAGCAGGACCTTTGGACGGTGGGCCCCAGTTCATTCCTCTCCGATGTCGCGACTATCGCCGGCGGGAGGAACGCGATGGAGGGCGAGACTCTCCAGTATTTGCAGGTGAGTACGGAAGCGCTGATTGACAAAGACCCCGATGCCATTGTGGTCACAGTCCCCGAGGAACAGGCGCAAGGACTCCTGGCTAACCCGGCCTGGGGGAGCCTGCGCGCGGTTAAGGACGGCAGGGCGCATTTTGTGGATGCTGACCTAGTTGCAAGGGCCGGGCCCTCGGTGGCCCTTGCAGACGTGGCGGCATCTTAAGTCCACTTTGCCAGGCCCCAAGGTGGGCATCCATCCGGAGAGGTGAGGCAGTCGACTGCGCTCACCGCCGAGCATAGGGTTGACGACAAAGGCCACAAGTACATAAGGGTAAAGGGGGTCCGATGGTTCACCAATCTTGACTTTAAAGAGCGGCATGAGGATATCACCTTATACAAGCGATACTCACCAGAAGAATACCCCCGCTATTCGAACTACAACGCCATTGAGGTCTCAAAAACCGCTGACATCCCCGACGATTACTACGACCCTATGGGAGTGCCCATTACTTTCTTGGATAGGCATAACCCAGACCAGTTTGAGATCATCGGATCAAGTCGGTTTCTTGGAAGGCCAATGTCTGAATTGGCTCCTAAGGGAACCTACGTCGCAGGAGGTATCCGCTTCTACCTCCCCCGGGGTGACGGAACTTACCGATGCTTATATGACAGGATTGTGATCAAACGAAGGGGGGCGCCATCATGAAAGTGGATCTTCGGCGACTCACTGTAGGCGATGTTTCATATGGGTATGCCGACAATGCCGAGGAAGGCGTGACAGGCTATGATGGAAGGCTGAACATAAGGCCGAAATACCAGAGGGAGTTCATATACGATGAAAAAAGGCGCAACGCTGTAATAGACACCATCAGGAAGGGACTTCCCCTGAACGTGATGTACTGGGTCAAGAACGAGGACGGCGGTTTCGAGGTTCTGGACGGTCAGCAGCGCACGATTAGCTTTTGTCAGTACGTGAATGGGGATTTCTCGGTTGAAAACCGAGCGTTCCACAACCTTACGAACACGGAACAAGATGATATTCTCAACTACGAACTCATGATCTACTTCTGTGAAGCCAATGACAAAGAGAAACTCGACTGGTTTAGAATTGTCAACATTGCGGGCATGAAGCTCACAGAGCAAGAACTGCGTAACGCCGTATACACTGGCCCTTGGCTCTCTGACGCTAAACTCAAGTTCAGTAAAAGCAACTGTGCGGCATATCTACTCTCCAAAGACTACGTCCCTGGCTCGCCACTTCGCCAGGAACTGCTAGAGACCGCCATCGACTGGATAGCAGATGGGGAAGCAGAGAAATACATGTCCATACACCAGCACGACCCAAACGCAAATGAACTATGGACATATTTCCGCAGTGTCGTGGAATGGGCCAAACTGACTTTCACCACCTACCGCAGGGAGATGAAAGGTACCGACTGGGGAGGCCTTTATGACAGATTCAAGGGCGTTCTCGTTGATACAGCGAAACTGGAAGAAGAGATTGTGAACCTTATGGCGGACGATGACGTGACCAATAAAAAGGGCATCTACACTTATGTTTTGACCCGCAATGAAAAACACCTGAACATCCGAGTCTTCACAGATAGCCAAAAGAGGGCCGCATATGAGCACCAGGGTGGTGTCTGCCCAAAATGCGGGGGGCATTTCAGCCTGGAAGAAATGGCAGGCGACCATATAACACCCTGGTCTAGGGGTGGAAAGACGAATTTTGAGAACTGCCAAATGCTTTGTCTGGAGTGCAACCGGCGCAAAAGCGGTTTCTAGGACAGAACGTGCGTAACTGCGCGTGTTTGAGGTGCTTGAATGGGCGACCACGAAACAGCCCTTATCTGCTTGAACGGGCATGTCATATCCAGCGGGATCGAGTCGACTCCGGGGGTTGCCAGCGACTGCTGCACCAGCTGTGGTACCAGGACCATCTCGGAGTGCCCTTCATGGGGAGAGCCAATCAGGGGAGACTGCAGGCCGCCCGTGGTGATAAGGCTTTTCACCACGCCAGCATTCTGCCACAAGTGCGGGCAGCCCTATCCTTGGCCAACGCTCAAAACTGAGGCACCAAGGAACTGGTTGACCTGAACAGGGACCTTAGCCAAGCCGATGCACTGCGCATCAAGAACAGCATTCAGCAAACTGTCACCGATACTCCCAGAACACAAGTTGGGGCTACACGGATTAAGGATTCCTTGCACAAGGCCGCCAAGAGCCTGGCTGAACCCCTTAAGCAGATTTGTGTGGAGATTGCCTGCGAGACCGCCAAAAAGGTAATTCTAGGGTGAAGCAGCGTTGACCTCAGCGTGGTCACAGACTGGTCACGGAGGCCACGTACACCGCGGATTCCACGGACACAAAGCGGTTGGTTCCCCGGACGGATGTATGTCATCCCGTGGAACCCGCGGAAGAGAGACTACCTAACGGGCCTGCTAAGACGATACTTGCGGAAATGAACTGGTGGACCGGAAGGGAATCGAACCCACGACCTCCTGAATGCCATTCAGTTCTAAGCCTTCATAGCCCTACCCCTGCCGGGTCTTTCCCCAGGTACATCGCCCTTTCCATGAAAGCCCAGCTAAGAGGGGATGCACTTTTTGAGGTCAGAGGCGGTCTAAAAGGCGGTCAAAGTCTTGCATTGCTTCCCCTGCTTAAGAGTCTCATTCTCCTCACCTTGCCCAGTTTCCTTCCTGACCGCCTCAGAAAATGTGCCAGGAGCGGCTCAGACGAGCAGAAATCGCTGCAAACAAGGCAACATGACCTTGCGGTTAGACCAGGCAACTGGGAATGCTCTAGATTCTTGTAGCAGCATCGTGCCTGCTCAACGATGGTGAAAAATCGGGTTGTATTGCGAGTTAGCTGGTAAATGCCTGCTCAGGCTTCGTCATCGTGTTTGCCAGACCTTACGCTTACGCGGCCAGGGGGCATATCGAAGAACATCGGTCAGAATAGCACCTAACGAGGTTACCGGAAGTAAGACGGCACCCCTGCGGTCAGGTTGACTAAAGCATGAAAGAGCATCGGTGCATAGAGGTTTCCAGCTCCCCCGGGAGAGTATAACCAACCATACGCTGCCCCTATAGCCATTGCGCCTAGGGGGTTGGGGTGGACCAGGCCAAATATCACCGAGGAAATAGCGATCGCTGGCCATGTGCCAACAATCGGAGCCAGCCTCCTGAGCAGACAACCGCGGTAGAAAACCTCTTCCCTGAGAGGCGCGAAAACGCACAAGGCTAAACGAACCGACTCCTGTGGACGGAAAACCATCTGCACCGCGGGGAAAATGCTTTTCAGATTGCTTCCGCGACCGGCCATACCCGCTCCTATCACACAAATTGTACCTATCGTTGCTACCACAGAGGGTTTCCCCCACCACCAAATACTACCGAGTGAATCTCTTTTGTACACCCAGACGACATAAGCTGAACACACAATCGTCAAGAATAGTTCCGAGCAGTTGACGGCTAGAGGCACGTTTGATCCGCCCAATGATAGCATTATGACTGCCGACATGAAACTTGAGGTAAGCGACACTAGGATGGTTTCTCCGATCACACTGATTGCAGGATGCACCTTGCCCGCCTCCTTTCTTACTTGGGCACTGGGTCCCAGCACCCAGTGCCCTGAGTCACAGTTGTCAGTACATTGAGTTATATACGGTCCAGAACGCTCCACACTCACATTCACAATCCACTGCTTGCCCATCATAGTCGTGAACTACTCTCTGCCATGTCCCGAGGCACCATGGGAGGTATGGACATCGCGTTTCTTCTTCGGACCAGACATTGCCAAGATCATGGCCCTTAGTGTCTGCCACCATCCCTCTGAACCAGATCGTCAGGGCGTCGAATGTGGGATCAAGCACAAACCTAGAGAATGCCCAAGCTACAACCGTAGTCAGTACCCAACCGCATATAGCGCACCACGTAAGGCTCATGGGGACGACAACGTATTCACCGTCACCAGATACCGTCAAAGACAAGGTACTACCTTGCGATGTCTCTACGAGAAGGGAGCTAGGCATATCAACGCCTTTGAGTCGTACTGAATTTCTATCTACTGCCGCGGCAAATTCAGGATCTAGCGAGGAAACCCAGTCCTCATAGGCTGAGACCGATGTGAACACCAAAGGCATTGGGTTATCCACTTGTCGAAGCCATAGCGGCTTGCCAAGATCCTTGCCTATCTTAGCCGACGATAGCCATTTCTCACAGTCCTTGTACACCCAGGCTACCGACCCTTTCGGAAGTTCGACGTGGTTAGTGGGTTCGGCGTGCGTCGTACAGTGACAACTCTCCGCCTGCGCTGCCTTAGTTGAGGGTATTGGAAGTATGCTCAGCGTAAAAAGACGATGACAAGAAGTCGCGCTACCACTATGAACTCCCTGTCTCTTTTCATTACCAGTCCTCCCTAAAGAATATCCTCAGACAATCGAAAGCCCCCAGAACTGTCACCAGACACCGCTTCATGTACATACGAAACCCAATGCCCCCTCTCGCTCTCCAGTTTCACCCTGCCTATTCGCTACCTCCCTCCCCCCCCACAGCATGCAATTCTGGAGATTGCCAGGAATTCCTTCCAGCTTAGGCCCACAAGTATGAATTTCTGCAGTATTTAGACTTAACTGTATGCCCGAGTTGGTCGATCCGTGCAGTGCCTAATCACTTAAACGCACGCTAGCAGGCCATCCTTCTTCGTACTGTTGTATTACCAATAAGTAATCACTAATATTACCTTCAAGCACTACCCACCACCGCTGAGAGCCAGTGCAGAATTGGCGTGACCAATGAGTCACATCAGCGATTTGGAGGGCCTTAGAAGCGATTCTACGAGGTCGAATTCCCGGCAGAACGCCTGCAAAACACCACTTTGCCGGAATCATGGCTTCCGGCGGGCCGGGTGTGTTACGATCCGAAGACGATGTACAAGTAATAGAGAGAGTCGTGCTCATCATCAACGCCTATGCCGATGCCTACATACTTGGCGTTCGGGTTGATCATGATCTCGTAGTGCTCAGGGCTTTGGAGCAGACCCATATAAGACCCCTCAATCCCCGACCCAGCCCGATGGTTTGAAGCACATTCCCCGCGAAAGGTCAGAGTGACACCCATGCGCTTCATTGTGGCAGGTAATGTTCCTTCCCCGCCCGGCAACCTGTGCCTCTGCAGGGAGACTCGGGCACTCCCGCGTATCTATCACTCTGGACACATATTCACACGTTATAGCCGGCATGGATAACCAAGCAGCACAGACCATAGACGCTCTGGTTAACGCCCACCTAGACAACAAAGCAAATGTAGAGGCGGTCAAAAAAGGCGGTCAAAACTCTGAACCTTAAGTTGTTTTGGGGGGTTACGCTGGTGGAGCCGAAGGGAATCGAACCCACGACCTCCTGAATGCCATTCAGGCGCTCTCCCAACTGAGCTACGGCCCCACCGTGTGCAGATCCTATAAGCTTCCTGTGAATGCTCGCACAGGAGACCTGCCAGAAGAGATTATACGACTAACACATAGGTAAAGTCAAATTCACTTTGGATGTGCGGGCTGCTCCGGTTCAAGTCTGGGGGCATCTCCCCATAGACGCTCAAGCCCATAGAAGGCCCGCTCAGCCTCACGGAAAACGTGAACTATTACATCACCGTAATCCAGGAGTATCCACTTGGCGGCCTCGTAGCCCTCAACGTGGATAGGCTTCTGCAAATCCCTGACGAGCATGTCGGCCAGAGCCCGGACATGTCTCTGGTTCATGCCCGTAGCTATCACAAAATAGTCCGCAAGGAGCGTCAACCCCTGCACATCAAGTATCTCGATACCGGTGCCTTTTCCCTGGTAAAGATGTGACCCTATGGCAAGACTGAGCTTCTTTGATGCTTCGTAACCGCTAATCTCGCTTGTTATGTCCTTTGGCCCCCAATCATCTCCGGCGTAGAGCAATCTCACCCTCAGCGTTCATATCTAGCTTCCGGACACCCTATAATCCTTCCCCACAATCACAAGAACATCTGCCCCTTCAGGAATCTTGTCAGACCTGAATGCCTTAGCTCCCGGATAGAACCTTTTTAGGCTGTTAAACACCAGAATCTGCCCTTCTTTTGCATCAGCGCCGGCAAACACCTGTGTCTGCGCATAGTCATAACGATCAGCATTCCCTACTGAAACCACGGTAAACCCCTGATCCTGCAAGATCGTTGCCAAAGCGTCGGCAGCTCCCTGAATTCCGCACCCGTTCTGTATAGCTACTTTGACAGTTGCGTTCTTTTCCCTGCTTAATCCCTTTATCAACTCATCTACCATCTTCGTGGTTGCAGAACCGTCTGCCACCCAGTAGCTTACCACCCGGTCGCCATCGGAAAGGTCTTTGGGTATGCCAGGAACCACCCCCATGCCGACACTATCAGGCTTGATGCTTCTAGCTATATTGGCCAGGTACAAGACATCCGCTTCTGACAGGTCTGTCCTGAAGTAAGGCGTAATCTCTTTCACCAAATCAGGAATCTTGAGAACAGAAGACATGCTAAACGCTTTGTCAATTAGGGCCTTGATAAACCTCTTCTGAGCTTCGATCCTCCCAATGTCTGCGTTTGTGGGCTCTCTAAAGCGAACAAACTGAAGGGCCTCGTCCCCATAAAGCCGTTGCTTGCCTGGCTTTAGATGTATGAACAAGTCCTGGTCTGGATCTTCGTAATCCATGCCCGGCGGAACGTCAATGTCAACGCCGCCTAGAACATCCACAGCTTTCTTGAAAGCTTCGAAGTCTACCCTGACATAATGGTGGATATCTACTTTCAGGAACTCTTGCACAGCTTTGACGGACAATTCAGGCCCTCCGTAAGCATGTGCGTGGCCGGCCTTGTCATAGTCATTGATAGAGCCGGGGATATAAATCCGAGTATCCCTTGGTACCCATAACACGCCGGCTTCCTTTGAAACCTCATCGATGCTGACAAGCATGAGAACATCGGATCTTCCTGTGTTTACGTTTGGCTTGTTCAGCCGGCCATTGACCCCTCCGTCAATCCCAAGGACAAGGATGTTGATACGGCCTTGATATGTTTCAAGCATTTCCTCCGGAATCAGTCCATGAGGCGGTTGTGAAATGGATCTGAGGAAGCCCACCAGTGCCCCGGCACCGAAAAGTAGTAACGCTGCCAGGACGACTCCAAGAGTCCTCTGCCATCGCGCTCTTGGCTTCCTCACATCCGACTTCCGGAACACCCTGGTATCATCGATTTCGTGTTCGCTTTGCCTTCTCGAGGACCTGCGAGACTTCATTGAACACCACCACCATATCCGGATCCAGTGCCCGCGATTGCTCACGAGCATACTCAAGGCCATTTCTAAGACTCATATATAGGGCACGGTCAAAATCGCCTGCGGCAACCAGCTTTCTCAGAGACTCCACCCCGGGGTAATCCCTGGTAGGCTCGATCTTGTCTGCCAGATACAGTACCTGCTCAATCTTTGTCCAACCTCTTCGCCCGCTTATGTGATAAGCAATGGCATCGAGAACACACGGATCCGTAATCCCGAGCTCCTGCCGGACCAAAGCAGCGGCCAACCGACCATGCAGGAGAATTGGGTTCTTTTTGTCTTCTTGTCTTAGTATTATACAGTGCTTAGCGGCTAAGCGCACAAGCTCAGCATCCGGAATCTCCCTGGCAATATCATGAAGTATACCTGCAAGTGCTGCTTTTTCAGGGTCAGCGCCAAAGCGAGCCGCAAGATCAACGGCACACTTTTCCGTTCCGAGACTGTGCTGAAACCGATCCGGAGACAACCTCCTGCCGGCATAGTCTCTGGCTACATTCAGCAGTTTCTCGCCCACCCGGATGCAATACCTCCCTAAATCATCTAAGAACTGAGCATGTCCGTCCACTGTCAGTTAGACGGTCTCTTCCTCCTAGGAGTTCCAGGGCATGTCCGTAACAAACAAAGTGCCTCCCGATCCCTCGTAGATCATTATGAAACAAGAGATAAGGAGGCAACTCCATTATGAAATGACAATCTGTTCTTAGTACTTCGGCTGCCTTGGACGAGCTTCGTTGACTATTATCTGGCGGCCGCCAATCATAAGACCGTTAGCTGCCTCAATGGCCTTCTCTACATCAGCTTCATCCACTTCCACAAATCCAAATCCCCGAGACCTTCCGGTTGCCCGGTCAGTAATAATCCGGCAACCACGGACTGTTACAAACTGGCTAAAGGCCTCCGACAGTTCCTCATCCGTAGTGTTCCACGGAAGATTTCCCACATACAAGGTTTTCACTCAGCCCACCTCCCTTCGCCACGTTATCCCCCGGTCTAGCAAGTAGCTCAAAATTGCTTACCCTAAGCCGTGCGAACCCTGTGCGCCGGCCTGATCCGTAACCGCCCTATTTCAGACGGTCCCCCAGCCCCTTGCCGGGAACCCTCTTCACCTCACCGTAGCGAGGCAGGTAAAGCCGCTCTTTTTCGATGTATCTCATTACAGTCTCAGGTACTAGATACCGAATAGACCGACCCTCCTGTACCCTGCGCCTGATATCCCGTGAGGAAATGGCCATAAGAGTCACAGGAAACTGGTGTATCTTAGAAAAGCACTTCTCGCCCAGGGTCCTTTGCATAGCCTGAAGAGCCCGCACATTGTAGCCCGGGCGGCTGACAGCGATGAAGTCGGCAAGCTCAAAAAGGTCCTCATAGCCATTCCAGGAGTGAATTGAAAGTATGGCATCAAGACCTGTTATGAAGTACAGCGATGCGGAGCTTCCCAGTGTTCTTCTGAATTCCCTGAGGGAATCCCGGGTATATGATGGTCCCTCCCTGTCTATCTCAAGACGAGAGACCTCAAAATAGGGGTGGTCGGCGGTTGCCAGAAGAGTCATCAAATAGCGATGATCCGGAGAAGTCAATTCTTCGGCGGGCTTATGGGGAGGTCTACCCGAGGGGACGAAGATAACCCTCTCAAGTCCAAATCCCTGTCGCACTTCTTCAGCAGCCCTGAGATGCCCAAAATGAACAGGATCAAAGGTACCGCCCATGATTCCAATGGCAGTCACCAAAAATGCCTCCAAGATACGAGAACCGCAAGCGACACTTCAACCTCAAACCAAACTGAACACTATTCGTCATTCTCTACAAATTCCGGAAATCCTTCTTTTTCCCCGTAGTACATCACCTTACCGTTCATCACCTTGATGGCTGAGCTTCCGTCAGAACGCCCAGAACTCCTTCCAGGAGTTCAGAGATGCCTGCGCTCTTCCGGGCCGATATGGGATAGACCGGAATTCCGGCAACCTCGGCCAGAGCGTGGGCTATACAGTCTATGTCTTCCTGCTCAAGAAGATCGATCTTGTTCAGCGCCAAAAGGCTTCGCTTCTGTTTCATCCCCTGACTGTAAGCAAACACTTCCCTTCGGAGCGCCGCGAAGTCCTCCGCGGGATCTCCATCAAAGCCCTGGGCATCTACTACATATAATAGAATTGACGTCCGCTCGATGTGTCTTAAGAATTCATGCCCCAGACCTTTTCCCTCGCTGGCCCCTTCAATCAAGCCGGGAATATCTGCTACCACAAACCGGGTCTCGCCAATATCAACCACCCCAAGGTGGGGCGTAAGAGTTGTGAAAGGATAGGGTGCCACTTCTGGTTCTGCATTTGAAACCGCCCGCAAGAGAGTAGACTTGCCGGCGTTGGGGAATCCCACCAGCCCTACGTCAGCAATGGACTTGAGCTCAAGCTCCAGCACAAACTCTTCTCCTGGTGTGCCTTCTTCATATCTTCTAGGGGCTCTGTTGGTCGAGGACGCAAAACGAGCGTTTCCGCGGCCGCCTTGTCCGCCCTGAGCTACAACAGCTTCAGGCATGTCAAATGTAAGGTCAGCCATTATCTCACCTGTTTCGGCATGGCGCACTACTGTGCCTGGAGGAACCTTGACCACCAGATCCTGGCCTGCTCTTCCCGCCCTCTTATCCCCCATGCCGGGACGCCCGTTCTGAGCTTTCAGATGAGGCCGGTATCTGAAGTCGTAAAGAGTGGTGGTGCCGGTGTCTACCCGGAAGATCACACTTCCTCCACGGCCTCCGTCTCCACCGCTTGGTCCGCCTTTGGGCACGAACTTTTCCCGGCGAAATGCAACGCACCCCCGACCCCCGTCCCCTGCTTTTACCCTGATTCTGACCCTGTCAATAAACCGGGCGCTCATAGCCTTCACGCCCCTCCCATCTATCGCCTATGATGTTGCAGGACTCGCTTGGAGCTGCCGCTAGCACAGAAAGCGGCGGATCTCTCCGCCGCCATTATCCTTCCCTGCTTATCTGCTGAGGCACCTTTTCCGGCACCTCCTCAACAAACCCAACCGCTGCTTCGCCGGAAAACATCCCCAAACTAACAGGGTCAGTCTTCGTCGCCGGCAGCTGCACCGGCAACGAGCTCGGGCATATCTGCCACAACCGAGACTACCTTGCCGCTTTTCCCTCTGCGCTCAAAAGATACGAAACCATCGACTTTAGAGAATACCGTATGGTCCCGCCCCAGTCCAACGTTCTCACCAGGGTGGACCTTGGTGCCGCGCTGGCGAACAATTATACTCCCTGCAGTCACAAACTGCCCGTCGTGGCTCTTTACTCCAAGTCTCTTGGAGCGGGAGTCACGACCGTTTCTTGAGCTTCCCATACCCTTTTTTTGTGCGAAAAGCTGCAAATCCATGAGCATCATACCGCTCCCCTCCTTCCCTGGTGACAGGAACTCCGGTTGGAGCCACCTTGCACCTATAGAATCATCGGGACTCCTCTAGCACCAACGCCCCCGGGTACGACTGAGCAATAGATTCCAGCCCCAACTCAAGGGCTCTGAAAACTGCCCTGGGGCCAGGCTTTTCGGCGTATTCCCGGGAAACACAGACCCTCAAGTACCCGCTTCGTTTCTCAAAGGTCACCCTCTCGCCCAGCGAATCACGCAGCCCCAAAAGAGCAGCTTGGGCGATGGCAGAAACGCCCGCACACACCACATCCCTGCCGTATTCATCAAACCCTGCGTGCCCCCAGATCTCGTAACCTGTAACCAGAAGCTCCTTGCAAGCCTTCTCCGGCCCATCAGAGGGCGCGGCAATACAGTTACGCAGTAACCTGGCCTTCAGCATCTTTCTCTATGGAGTCAATGCTAATCTCAGTGAAATGCTGCCTGTGGCCGTAACGACGCCTGTAATTGGTTTTTGACCTGTACTTAAACACCAGGATTTTTCGGGCCTTCCCCTGGCGAGCAATAGTCCCTTTGACTTTGAATCCCTCGACGTAAGGGTTTCCCACCTGTGTGAGATCGTCGTCACAGACCGCCAGGACCTTGGAGAACACGCAGCTGTCCCCACGCTCTCCATGGATCTTCTCTATCCTGATAGTCTGTCCAGGGGCTACCCTGTACTGCTTACCGCCTGTTTCGATTATTGCGTACAACTCGGAAACCCCCACTTTCTTTGCTGCTGCACATACCGCTACAGTCTAGCACGGCTGCCGAAAACATGTCAAGAAACACCCAGGTTCTCCGGATCGCTCCGGATCACCTTAGCTTTGGAGTAGGTCCGAAAACAGGATGTGATCTGAACGAGAACCCGCTGCCCTACAAATGAGCCCCCGTCTTCAATGTTAATGACGTATCCTTCAATCCGCGCTATTCCGTCCTTGGGATACTGTGTGTGAGCTTCATCGACGGTAACCTCAATATGGTCGCCTGGCTGAACAGGAAGGGCCTTCATAGCAATGTCCTCTTTGGTTCCGACAGCTTTCACGTTCATGCTTTCATGGTGCAAAGCTTCGGAACCCTTTACGAAGACGCTCTTGCCCGTCTCTTTCTCTAATACTCGCAGGTTGACTCCGCCGGGCCCTATCAGGTATGAAGCAACACCCGGATGGACCTCTACAAGAATAGCTTCGCTTTGGGAGTTCCTCAGGATGCGCCTAATCTCACGCCTTACCTTCCCGGCCATGCTCTCCTCAGACAGCACATTTCCCCTTCCACCACAATAGGGACACGGCCGGGTCATGACATCGCCTATACTCTGACGGACTTTCTTCCTCGTCAGCTCAATCAATCCCAGCCCCGTAAGGCCAATAACTACAGTTTTCGTGTGGTCATTGCGCAACCTATCCTCAAGTTCTTGTACAAGCTTTGCGCGATGGTCGGGGTTTTCCATGTCAATGAAATCTACGACTATTATGCCACCCAGGTCGCGAAGCCGGAGCTGCCTGGCAATCTCCTCGCAAGCTTCCATGTTTGTCTTGAATACCGTCTCAGCGAGGTTCTTTCCTCCCACATACCTTCCGGTGTTGATATCGATAGCAGTGAGTGCCTCTGTCCTATCAATAACAAGGTAACCTCCCGAACGAAGCCACACCTGTCGCTGCAGAGCTTTGTCAATGGCGACCTCAACCCCATACATATCGAACAGCGGGGTCTCCTTATCACGGTAATATATAACCCTGTCTTTCATCTCCGGCGATACGGCGTCCAGAAGATCCAGGATCTTGCCGTAGGTGGAGACATCGTCAACAATCATCCGGGACGTGTCCTGGTTCAGCTCGTCCCTTACCACCCGGAACACCAGGCCCAGATCCCGGTGAACTGCCGCCGGAGCTTTTGCTGACGCTGCCTTCTTCTGAACATTGCTCCAGATCTTTAGCAGGAACTCCAGGTCGTTTCTTATCTCGTCCTCTGACTTGTGCTCTGCCACCGTCCGTATGATAAGCCCTACGTTATCCGGTTTGATTGATCGAGCTATCTTCCGCAGACGAAGCCTCTCTTCACCCGCGATAATACGCCTTGAAACGCCCACATAATCTACCGTAGGCATCAATACAAGGTACCTGCCGGGAAGAGTCACGTGCCTTGTGACCCTGGCGCCTTTTGTGCCAATCGCTTCTTTGACGACCTGAACGAGGATCTCCTGCCCTGGCCTGACCAGTTCCGCTATTGCTTTCTTTCTTTTCTTTCTAGGTACCAAAAGGCTTTCTGTCTCTTCAAGGTTGGGAGGAGCAAGAGCATCATCAACGTAAAGAAAGGCGTTCTTTTCCTCTCCCACGTCAATGAAAGCCGCCTGCATTCCTGGAAGGACGTTCACAACCTTCCCCAGGAAAATGCTGCCGGCAATCTTCTGGCTGCTGGGACGCTCGGTGTAGAACTCCACTACAGAACCGTCTTCCACAACAGCTACTCTCGTTTCATCCTTGGTGGCATTAACAAGGATCTCCCTGTTCATGGGAGGTCTTTCATCTCCTGAGTTCGCTTGTTTGGAAAGGGTCGTCTGCTTCCCGTGTCTTCTCCTAGATCGTTTCTTTGATGACCTTCTTGCCTTTGGCTTCTCTAAGCCTTCAGTCACCCTGTCAGTTGCTGTGCCGGTTCCTTTACCGGTTGTTTTCTCAGTCAAACAATATCTTCCTTCTGTCAATAATAGCTTCCTTGGGATCCAATGATAACCCGTACCGGGTCAAGGCAGCTAAAACCCATTCGGGCCTGACGGTTCTCCCGTCATAGTGCTGAATAACCATATCTATAGTCACAAAGTCTGACTTCCCGGACACACTCTGCGGTTCCCCGATACCCCTGACAAACTTGCGCAGATCCAAAGTCCTGGTTCCACTCTGTCTGTCCACGTCAAACAACACGCTGTCGTCCTCCGTGAAAGCGCGCACAGCTTCTGCAACCTGCGTCTTGTCAACATCCCTGAGCTCAATGGAGTACACAGACCCTCTAATCGTCTGATCCAATGAGGGTGCTTTGACAGGAACCTCATAAGCTCCGGAAACCGAAAACCCTTCGGGCATTGCCTTGGTCAAGGAACGAACAAGGTCAGGGAGAAGAGGGCGCCCTGACAGAAGAGCATCGAAGTACTCCTCCTGTCCGGCTGTTCCCACTGGAAGCGGTGAGTAAAAAGAGACCCTGGGCTTGGGCGAAAATCCCCTGGACATCTGCACGGGCCAGGAAGATCTCTTCAAAGACATATGGATGACTCTGGCTACGTCCAGGTGACTCAGGAATCTGACCGTGTCGCCCTTTCTGTAGATAACCCGGATCTTCGAAGATTCAGCCTCGGGTATGTCCTGTTGCAAACTGCCGGATCCTATGCATGTTGACAGAGATACGACATCTGCAACAGCCTCCGGCACTATGGACGGCTGTACCTCAAGGCCTGCACATACCCCGCACCCCTCGCAAGGATGCCGCCGGCAGTCCTCAGTCCGTTCTCCCCTGCGCGCTTTTTGTCGCTCCTGCCAGAGGAAAGCCTTGTTCAGTCCAGACTGAAGGTGATCCCAGGGAAACACCTCATCGCTATCCCGTTCCCTCAAAGCGTAAAAACCCGGATCTATGCCTGCCTGCCGGAAGATCCCCTCCCACACTGCCCGGTCGAAATGTTCGGGCCATGCATCAAACCTTCTGCCGCTGCGAAAGGCAATTTCCAGCCCTTGGCCAAGCCTCCTGTCACCCCGGGCAAACACTGCCTCAAGCCAGGTAAGGCCTGCATCATGGTAACGGAACACCAGGCCCGGGCCTCGCAAGGTCCTCTTGAGAATCTGCTGGCGTCTTTCGAGCTCCTCCTGAGACAGACATGCCTCCCACTGAAACGGAGTGTGAGCCTTAGGCACAAAACCGGATACCGAGACAACCACCGTAGGCTTCTTACCCAGGTCCCGTCCGGTCTTTCTTACCAAAGATGCCAGGTGCCCAATGGCCTCTACGTCTTCGTCTGTCTCCCCGGGAAGCCCTATCATAAAATAGAGCTTTATGTGGGAGTATCCGGCCTCAAAAGCTGCGGAAGCTGCATCCAACACGTCCTTTTGGGTGACCTTCTTGTTGATAATGTCTCTCAACCGCTGAGAACCGGCCTCCGGAGCCAGGGTCAGACCACTCTTGGTTGACGAACCCAGCATTTGAGCCAGCCCCACAGAAAACGAGTCCACCCTTAACGAAGGCAGAGAGACCCTGGCACCGCATGGGTTATCCTTGAGAAGGGACGCAAGAAGCTCTTCGATGCGGCTGTAATCAGCAGATGAAAGAGAAACCAAAGATACCTCGCCGTACCCTGAACGCCCAAGAAGATCCCGGGCCATGCTGCAGATCTCTCCAGGGGGCCGTTCCCTTACGGGCCTGTAGATCATCCCTGCCTGGCAGAACCTGCAGCCCTGAGTACAACCACGAAAGATCTCTACTACGGCCCTGTCATGTATGGGAGGAATCAGGGGAATAAGGGGATTCTCAACATAAGAGGCCCTATCCAAGTCCTTCACAACCCGCCTTTTGATTACAGGTGCAGGAGCTTGTCCGTCGCTGATTACAGGCGCAGTCTCCTTGAGAGGACCGACTCCTCCTTGTTCATACTTTGGCTCGTAAAGAGACGGAACATAGACACCGCGTACCGAGGAGAGATTCAGAAGCAGCCTGTCTCTGCCTGCACCTGAACGTCTCCAGGACTTATAGGCGTCTACAACCTCGAGAACAACTTCCTCACCGTCACCGAGGACGAAAGCATCAATGAATTCAGCAAGGGGCTCCCCCGAGAGGGCACAAGGTCCTCCCGCTATGACCAGAGGATGATTCTCCTTCCGGTCGCAGGACTTCAGGGGCACTCGTCCTAGGTCCAACATAGCCAGAACGTTTGTGTAAGTTAGTTCGTACTGAAGCGAAAACCCAATGATATCAAAGGCATTAAGGGGAAGGCGGCTTTCAAGGGTAAACAAAGACCATCCCTTGGCTCTTAGTAAACCCTCCATGTCAGGCCAGGGAGCGTAGGTCCTTTCGCACGAAACATCCTCCCGTGAATTCAAGACTGAGTAGAGTATATGCGAACCAAGATGGCTCATGCCGACTTCATATACGTCAGGAAACGCGAGCGCGAAATGGACATCTACCGGCGGAGCCTTCTTTCTGAAAGCGTTTATCTCTCCGCCGGAATACCTTGCAGGTTTTTCGACCTTACCGAGCTCTCTCTTAAGATCATCCCACGCTAAAACCGTGTGTTTTCCTTCTAACACCTCATTAAACCTTTCCTCCAAAGTGCCGGGCTATGAAACGCCTGCATCATTCCCTTATCTTACATTATAACCCGGTGCATACAATCAGAGAAATGAATCGCAAAAGTCCTTCATGCGGAGATTAGTATGGCCCCTGTAGTAAGCTTCGAGAACCTTGGTCTCGGGCAATCTTCCGAGTACTTTCATGTTCTTACCTGCCACCAGTATCATATGATACCGTGAAGGCCGAAAAGCTGCCACCACTTGGCCTACCCTTGCATCCGCAGAGACAAGCATCTCTTCTACAGGCATGACCTTTCTCTGTTTCAACCGGTCGCTTCGGGCCAGTATCTCGAGAATATTGCCGGCTGCCGCGAACATTCTTTCCTCTGCGGCGCTCCAGACAATAAGAGGGCCAAGTATGAGTGCCGGATACCATGGAACTCCGTAACCCATTCCTGCAAAGCCAAGCACGGTCACAAAGATGCCAACCCACATACCCAGAGACGCTACCTTGCAGGTAGCTTCTCTATAACCCAACTTCAACGCCAACTGTGATCGCAGGACTCTGCCCCCATCCAGAGGAAGACATGGAATAAGGTTGAGGACAAAAAGGCCCATGTTGAAACCTATCAAGGCGTTGAGGAGAGGAAAACTCACTCCATTGCCGTGTAATCGGACAAGACCCTGGCCTGCCAGGGATGCCAGCGAGCCCAGAATCCCGCTATTCAAGGGTCCCATAAGCGCTACAAGCGTCTCTGAAACCGGTGACAGCTGCCAGGACTGTTCCAGCCTTGCTACAGCCCCAAAAGGCCAAACCTCGATTTTGGTGATCTCGGCCCCCATCCACAAAGCTCCGGCCAGGTGGCCCATTTCGTGGAAGATCAGACTGCCCGCAAATATGGCCAGGTGAAGAGCAAACCCGGATGACGCCAGTATGATCCCTGCAGCAAGGAAAGTCACATGGACACGGACCTCAGCTTGGCCCAGCTTGAACAGGGGTATGGACATGGCCGCCATAGATTGGCTAGGGCCCCTTGGAAACCGACGGAAGTACCGTTAACGGATCGATCTCCAAACCATCTTTTGCGACCTCAAAATGGAGATGTAATAGTGTACTGTCGCCCCCTTTGCCTACAACGCCCAGCTCTTCACCTTTTTTCACCCGGTTTCCTTCTGTAACCGAAGCCGAGTTCAGACGTGCATACCGGGAAACCAATCCGTTTCCATGGTTGACCTCAACTACTAAACCGTAGGCCGGGGACTCGCGTACCAACGATACGGCTCCGGGCAGAATGGCTGTCACTTTGGTTCCTGAAAGCACCTGTATGTCGATTCCCTGATGAAGAGACATGCCTGCGGAATCAGGACTGGAGCGCCACCCGAAAGTCGAGGTGATTTGACCTAACACAGGCCAGGAAGGCTCCGCAGGTCTTCCTGTAACCGCTTCTGACCAGAAACCCCGCAGGTCCAGGTTGAAAAACCTTCCCACGGCCGTAGCGGCACCGCCCGCCCACAGTGTGACCTCTTCATATGAAAGATCCTCTCCCACCACGCCCCTGGCAAACTCAACTACGCTTGAGGCGGGCCCGGTCGGGCTCCTTGCAGCGCCAAGGACTAAAGCGAGTATGAACAAGGAGGCCACCAGCTGAATAACCCATCCGGGCAGCCCTTGCGCTTCTTTTGCGCTTCTTGCCCGGCCATCCCGGGTCCTATATGATTCTCTCCAAGGCATGGCTACCACCTCGTCTCAAAGAAAGCCTATTATGATGACGGATAAGATATGATAGTATTCGAAAGGCTGAGCATCTCGGCCCACGGGATCAGGAGAAACAGGAGGCTTGCGTGGATGAAAGAAACACGATCCAGCTGCTCGAGCATGAACAAACCGCAGATCACAGTCGGATGCGTAAGCTTCAACCCTGAAGACTCGCCTGAACCCGTAGTAGCTATTTCTTACTCTTCAGTCCGTGAAGCTGAGAACACAGCCCGGCTGCTTATGTCTGTACAAAACGGAGTTAAGCCTTTTCCTTCAGGGCCTGACATCTATGCAGGTGATACCAATATCAAAGTCGGCCTGGTAAGGACCGGCAAGACAGAGGCCCTATGCCAAATCGTGACCTTTGCGGACCCCCGTCACCTGACATGCGTCTTTTACGCAGCATGGAGGATTCCCTGGGAGATCGCGGAGCCGTTTGTTGATCTTATGGAACTCCTGGGGCACTATACCTTAACGGTTGCTCACGGTGACCGGCTCCTTTTGAACAATATGAACCTTGTTAAATACGTCATAGACAAGAGGGGAGTTTGACCAGGAAGTGTCCAAAGGCGTCTTATTTCCCAATGAACCTGATGAACCGGTGC
Organism: Bacillota bacterium; assembly: GCA_033809515.1. GTDB lineage: Bacteria > Bacillota > Sulfobacillia > Fermentithermobacillales > Fermentithermobacillaceae > JAPXLN01. Next base: position 62,005 of record JAPXLN010000007.1, on the reverse strand, counting down.
TCTGTGTGCCTACCCGTGACCTCTATGAGGCAGCAGGCCAATGGCGCGGTCTCAGAAAAGATTCCCCTGAGATGTGGAGGGTTCTCGCCCGAAAATCAGCGTTCAGGCCCAGATCCCGGGTAGAGGATGACCCTTCGCTCAAACAGCTAGTTTCTTATACAATCTTCCTTTCCGACAAGCGAATCTTCGTCATGAAACGGCTCAATGCTCAAAGCGAAGCAAGGCTCCGGGGACTCCTGTCTATTGGGGTAGGAGGACACATGAACCCTGTACCGGAGATCCAATGGCCAGGCAGAAGACGTATTTCCGACATAAAATCCATAGCAGGCATGAACACCGCCCGGGAGATCCGCGAGGAAGTCTCTGTTGCAGGCAACCCTACCATAGCTATACTGGGCTTCCTCAACGACGATCAGAACCCGGTGGGCAAGGTGCACCTGGGCATCGTATCAGTGGTTCACCTTCCTTCACCTTTGCTGGCCGTAAGAGAAACCGACAAGATGATGGGTGCTTGGGTTGAGATGGGAAACATGAAAGCCCTTGGGAGATTTGAACCGTGGTCCACCCTGATCCTTACCGGAATCATATAGATAACAAGGGAGCCCGGCTGGAAGGTGCCGGGCTCTTGAATGTGCTAAACTTCGCGAACACTCTAGATCTTAAGTTTCATCCAGTCAACAAGAAGGAACTGTAGCCTGGCCAGGAACAAGGAAATTCGTCCTCCGATGGTATTTCCGAAGCTGGCTCCGAAACCTACCATCATGATCCACCTGCCGATTCTCCCGCCCAGAGGAACAACCTTCGTCTTGCTGCCGATGGTAAAGAAAAAGTACATTAACACTGCCACAAACATAATGAAGAAGAGGAAGTTCTCGATGCTATCCCACGGCCTCATAGTATCCACTATCTGTACCAGGTAAGGCCTTGCTGCCCTGGCAAGAGAGGAGCCGAGTCCCCACCCAATGGAGATTGATATGGGATAGCGTGAGAGCCACTGGTACTTGGCAGGCCCGTACCGGGTGTAATACAGAAGGCCCACTGCAAAGAACAGCCAGAACCACCACCATCCGTTTTCCACTATATACGCCTGCTTATACACTTTGAACGTCTGGTGGTAGCTCATAGTCACACTGTGAGCTACCGAAAAAGCCACGAAAGTGTGCTCCGCTAACCGGTACCAGGGGTTTTCTTTTACCAGGTACGAGTAGACTCCCAGCGTCAGAAATGCTGCGATCCAGATCTGCGGTCTCGTTAATTCCACGGATTTTCACCTCCTTTCTCTTTACCGGTCATTCAGGCCGCAGCCTTCTTCTGACTCTGTTTCATAAAGAACGAGATGTTCCCAAGGATAACCAGCAATATGATAATCACATGCCCGACGGACTGAGCGTCCATAAGTTTGGTGCCAAGCCCCGGTTGTCCTGTGAGCTTCTCATACTCTGCCGCTCCGCGAAGGCCGGGGATGATCCCTTTGACCTGTCCGGACCGCAGATAGTTAGACGTTCCGGCAACCTGCACGGCAACATCACCAACGTAGATGTCGTGATCCGGCCAATACGTGGTGTAAGTGGGGATTCCCGGGCTCCCTGCGCTGAAGATAATCAGGCCCTTAGTGTGCTCCGTGTCCCACTTGGGTACCCGTGCTGCCAACGGCAGCGTAGACAGGTGGTTTCCCCAGAAATCCTGGTTACCTACTGTCAGCCAGAAATCGTCGATCATGCCTCTCCATACCATGTTCCGCCAGCCTACGAAGAACCAGTCGGTGCCATACTCAGCATTGTACCCGGCAGCCGTTGCCCTGGCGGCAACCTTTTGGCACACGTTGCTGGACAGCTGAGCGCCTGTCTCCCACTGAGCCACCCCTATAACCTTGACGTCTTTCATGAAACAGTGATAGAGCCACGCTTCAAGCTGGGGGGAAAGCTCAGCGTCAGACCCTCCGCCGTAGGATGCATCAAAGAACACGATATCGTCGGGACTAAGGCTCTCAATCCAATCGTATACCGGTCGGGTCAACTCGTTATCAACCTCAATGGGCATGCCGATTGGCTTCAGCACAGGCAAGACAAGAGCAAGCGCCATCAAGAGGTAGACAATTCTCGGGTTTATCTGGTCAAATCGCTCCAGAAATTTCACGCGTTTTCCCTCCCTTCGGAGAAATCCTCAAAGTTTCTTCAGAGCAGCGAAATCTTACTCTACGCCCAGGTGTCGCCTTTCAATGCCCAGGAACACCCTCCAGTTAGTCGCCATAGCGCCCAAGAATATGCCCAATTGAATGCCTCTCACCGCAGCAGCGTTAGGCACCTTTAATATCCAGCTCTTGACTCCCATAAGGCCTCCGAGCCAGGCGTCAGGACCCCAGATCATGTCGCCTATGGGAACGTTGGCGAGCATGACAATGAGGCCTACAGCCATAAGAAGAATGGATTCCAGATTCCTAACCCTGAAAGCCCTGTAGGCTGCGGAAGCTATGAAGAATGCCAGGATCGAGAACATGCTCGCATCAAGGGGAGTAAACACGCAGTTGTATATCCAGCGGTACGTTTCATCGGTGTTACTCTTCCAGAGGCCGTATGCTCCATACAGGTACAGGCAGATCAAGAGCCAAACGTTGAATACCCAGTTTTCGCGCCTTCGCTTTATGGCGTTGACTTGAACCCTGGTGACGTTAAGCACGCCCAGGAACATGCCCGCCACGCCCATGAAACTCAAGGCATAACTGGTGGCGGTCCGAATGTTGATGTTCGTGCCCGGCATATTGAACAAGTCCACCTGGTGCACTGTCTCGCAAATAGCCCGAAACACCGCGAAAATCACCATGATGACATACGGGACTTCTCTACGCAATCCAATACACCTCCTTCCTGAGTGCTATCCCCGGTCTTCTCGAAAACAGGGCCGGAACGGCACTAGAATTTAAGCATGGTCTTAATAAAGTTGGCCTTAGGCGCCACAGTCTCCAGAATCGCACCGATGATCACGAAGGCGTAGACAACAAAGCGCCCTATGTCCTGTGTAATAACGGAACCGGTGATAACAGGCTCCTTGGAGAGATATGCCGCGCCGGCATAGAGCTCCTCACCAATCATGGTATAATCGCACGCAGCCACGAAGAACGGTAGCTGGGCGGTGCTGGAAGTGGCGGCAATCTGGATTGCTCCTACAAGGTTGCCCGCCTCTGCCAGAATAAGAGACTCGGCATAGAAGTAGCCGACAAGGAACTGGGCTGCCGGCTTATCGCGGCCTATCATCCCCGCCACACCCATGGTCCACGCGAACTGAGTGCCCGAAATGTATCTCACATCATCCGGGTTGTAAGCGTCCGGACGTCCGGCCTCAAGATACGCCTGCTTCACGATTTCATGGTGGACCGCGTTGCAAAGATAGCTTGAGTCGCTAACAATAATCCTGGTGTCATACGAAGCGCACAGTTTGGCCACGTGAGCCAGGAACGACCAGTAGGCAAACGTATCGTAGTCTCCCAGGCCTTCAGAGTAGTCACAGATATGGACAGGCCTGCCCATTTCAGTGGCCCGGCCGATTGCTTCGTCAAAAGCATCCATTCCTGTGATCTTTCTGATCTCCAGAACGGGCTTACCGGCTCTGGCCTGGTTAATAAGGTAGTACACCAGGATCCCCTGAACTATCGACCACAGCAGAGCAAAACCGTTGTTGTCAACGGGAATGAGAAACCCCCACTTAGGAGGCTTGGGCGCCGCTGCCGCCAGATATAACAGGTTCAACATGCTTCTTCACCCCCTTCCTTGCAGGAGATAGGCCGGTACCCCAGCCGCATTGCTAAAGAGATGGATTAGTGCATTAGATGTGCGATAGAAATAGGGATCAAGTTCTGTTGCCGGTTGTAAGGTCCGTGCCTTCGGTGGATGTATATTCTCTGTCTTCTGAAGAATTCCTTCTTTCTGAGGCTGTTTTGAGGTAAAAATATATTTTATATATAACAGACACTTTTGTCAACCAAAATCCGACACAAACTCACACATTTGACGAGTTTTCGAGGAGGTCCGACATAGCCGACCCTGATATAATATCTGAAGGAGGGATTGCTACGAAAAGAGGCGACATTACCATCATAATCGCCTGTTTGACCCTTGCCGTCTGTATGTGGGCAACCTTCCTGAACATGCCACTGTCAACAGGCAATACCGTAGCCGTAGTAAAAGTAGACGGGACTGAATCGGCCCGGTTAGCCCTAGACGAACCATACATATCGGCCAGGACAGTAGGGCTTCCAGGCGGGCATGCCATCATTGAGTACGGGGCCGGAAAGGTGAGGATTTCGCCTCAAGAGCCCGGTTTCTGCCCGGAGCGCATATGCATAAGAACAGGCTGGATCTCCAAACCCGGCCAGACCATTGTCTGCATCCCTAACCGTATGACAATCACCATAGAGGGAGCCGGAAACGGCGTAGACTCAATCGTTCGGTGAGCCCTGCAAAAGGCTTCTGATGCCTTCGTTCCTCAGAAGCCATACCAGAAGAGGGTAACCCAACCCGTAACAAGCAACAACCTCACCCGCTGCCACATACAGCGCAGCTGACCAGTAAGGAAGACCGCTAAGAGGCGCCATATAGGTAGGAACAACCAGGGCGTTGACTATCACTGGAGGCAAAGGTGCCAGGGCCTTGGCCTTGACCTTACGGGTCAGCAAAGCGGCAGCCAGCGTACCAAGGGCTCCCAAAGTGACGTCCCACACAAAAAAGGGGCTCCCCAGGTTCGCCAGGATACAGCCTAAGTAGAGGGCCCAGACGGCCCAAGGAAAAACAAAGGGGAGCACCGACAGGGCTTCTGCCACCCGTACTTGCAGGGGACCATAGCTAAGAGCGTTGAACGGGGGCAACACGGTCAAAAGAACATAGACTGCGGCCACAAGAGCTATCCTCGGCAACAGTCTTGAAGCATCTACCTGCCGCTTCGGTCCACTTTCACGGAACTCCATGTTCGTTCACACCCCGGCTGCTATGTCAGTGCGGTAGTAAACGCCCTCGAAGGTAATGCCTCTTGCGGCTCTGTACGCCTTTTCCCGGGCTTGGCCGAGAGTGTCTGCCACGGCGCTGACAGCAAGAACTCTGCCCCCGTTTGTGGAAAGAGGATGATCTCCCTCAGAACCATCAGATGCCATACCCTCTGTGGTGCCTGCGTGAAACACACATACGTCATCTTTCTCAAATGCATGGTCAGACCTATCAAGACCCCGGTCGAGACCCCGGATCTCCAGGCCCTTTTTGTACTCGCCCGGATAGCCACCGGAAGCTAGCACAACCGTAACGCATGCCCCGGAGCTGATCTCCATAGGTGATTCACGGCGAATCCCCAGGTCCCCTCTGGCACAATCCATGAGAACGCTGGCCAGATCTCCTTTCAGACGAGGAAGAACACACTGAGTCTCCGGATCGCCGAACCTGACATTGTACTCCAACACTTTGGGACCATCGTCAGTAAGCATAAGCCCTGCATAGATCAGGCCCCTGAAGTCAATCTCCTCCCGTATCAAGCCTTTCAACGTAGCTTCAAGAATATCCCGAGCTATTCTCTGCTCCGTCTCCGGACTGACAAAAGGCACAGGAGAGAAAGCACCCATCCCCCCGGTCATGGGACCGGAGTCGCCATCGCCAACCCTTTTGTGGTCAACTGCCAGAGGAAGCATTAAGAGGGTCTTGCCGTCAGTGAGAGCCATTGCGCTCACTTCCCGGCCCTCAAGATACTCCTCGATTACGATCTTCTTTCCGGCCTCACCGTAAACCTGACCGTCCATAATGCAAGGAATCATTTTAAGGGCCTGGTCGCGGTCCTCAAGGATGCTAACACCTTTTCCCATTGCCAGCCCATCTGCTTTGATAACCCAAGGTCCCCGGCTTTCCCGAACAAACTCCAAAGCGCTGTCAGCGTGGTCAAACACCTCAAACCGGGGATGGGGAATACCATGCTTCTTCATAAAACGCTTTGCATAGCTCTTACTGGACTCAAGCATTGCCCCATGTTTCCCGGGGCCGAAGGTTGCAATACCGTGCCTACGCAATACATCGCCTATTCCCTGAGCCAAAGGGTTTTCAGGCCCCACTGCTACCAGATCCACTCGTTCCTTAAGACAAAACTGCACCACGCCTTCAGCCTCAGACCAATCCAAAGGCACATTGGATGATATTGCACGGGTCCCCGGGTTTCCCGGAGCTACGAAAACCTCTTCTGCGGAAGGGCTTCTGCTTAGCGCCCATGCCAGGGCATGCTCTCTTCCACCCGACCCTATCACCAGAATCCTCAAGATTACACCCCTCTAGTGCAAGAAGTGCCTGCTTCCTGTAATTATCATTGCCATGCCGTGAGCGTTAGCTGCTTCCAGGGATTCCTTGTCCCTTATGGAACCGCCTGGATGGGCAATAGCGGTTATGCCGGCCCTGGCAGCTTCCTCTACAGCGTCGGGAAACGGGAAAAATGCGTCAGAGGCCATACAGGAACCTGCCGTTTTCTCTTTTCCCCTGGCCGCCGCTACTCTGACACAGTCTACCCTATTAGGCTGTCCACCGCCTATGCCAACTGTCGCGCCGTCTTTTGCCATAACTACCGCGTTAGACCTAACATGCTTGCAGACAGCCATGGCAAACTTAAGGTCTTCCATTTCCTGTTCCGACGGCGCCCTTTCAGAGACCACCTGCCAATTCTCTTGTTCAGGCAAGAGCGCATCTTCTTCCTGGACCAAGAGACCGCCCAGGGCAGGTTTGACGGTATAGGGTTCGCGGGTCCTGCAAGGCGAAACCTTGAGCACTCTCAGATCCTTCTTAGCTTTGAGAACATCAAGAGCCTCTTGTGCATATGAGGGAGCTAGCACGACCTCAAGGAATACCTTCTTCATAGCTACGGCGCATTCCCGATCAACCGGGCAATTGAACGCCACAACGCCTCCGAAGGCAGAAACCGGGTCACCCTGAAATGCTTTCTCAAAAGCTTCCCGGGCCGACGCACCCAGGGCGCTGCCACAGGGAGCTGCGTGTTTTACAATAACACAGGCCGGTTGGGGCAAATCCCATACTGCTTTAAAGGCGCCTTGAGCATCGTTAATGTTGTTATAGGAAAGATCCTTTCCCTGAATCTGGGCGTTTCTCAGGGAAGTAACGTCCCGGTCAATGACCGGCTCGTAAAACGCTGCCTTCTGGTGAGGGTTCTCGCCGTACCTCAAATTGAGAACCTTGAGATATCCAAAAGTGAGCTCCTGGGGAAAGTCCAGGGGCCATCCCTTGAAAGACGTACCAAGGTAAGAAGCGATGGCCGCGTCATAAGAAGCAGTGTGGTAGAAGGTCTCAACTGCAAGGTCACGCCGGGTAACCCGGTCTACATCCCCTGTAGTTTTCAGCTGCTCAATGACAGCAGGGTACCTCCTTGGATTGGAAACAGGCACTACCCAGGCGAAGTTCTTGGCAGCCGCCCGAAGAAGGGTAGGCCCGCCAATGTCTATCTGCTCTATGATCTCATCCAAGCCAGCTTCAGGGTTCAACGCCGCCTCCACAAAAGGGTAGAGATTGCATACTACCATGTCGAAAGGGTTGATGCCGCAAGAGGAAAGCTCCTCCATATGCCCGGGATCATCCCGCCGGGCCAGGATGCCCCCGTGAACAGACGGATGCAGGGTCTTGACTCGTCCACTCAGGATCTCCGGAAATCCGGTAACCCTGCTGACATCAACCACGTCTACCCCGCTTTCTCTCAAGAACCGGGCCGTACCCCCTGTGGAAACCAGCTCCCAGCCCACCTTCGCCAGCTCCCGGGCAAATTCCGAAAGGTTGGTCTTGTCAGATACGCTGACCAAAGCTCTTTTCTTCATGTAGATGACCTCTTTTCGAGTATCCGGACTCTGCGCCCTTCTATCCGGGTGCGCCCCTGGGCTATCAACCCAATAGCTTCAGGAAGGATGCGGTGCTCTGCCTCAAGTATCCTGTTTGACAAAGTCTCTACAGTGTCGTCTTCCTCAACGGCCACCGCTTCCTGGATGATAATCGGGCCGCCGTCTACGGTTGGGTCCACAAAGAACACAGTCGCCCCGGCAACTTTGACCCCGTGCTCCAGCGCTTGCTTCTGGGCCTCAAGGCCGGGAAAAGAAGGAAGAAGCGCCGGATGTATGTTAATGACCCGGCCAGGAAACGCCTGCAGAATTCCGGGTCCCACAAGACGATCATACCCTGCCAGAACCACCAGGTTGACCCCATATCCCTTTAAGACCTCAATCAGGCGTTCTTCATAGCGGGCCCGCCCCTCAGGCCCCGGACCGAACTCCCTGTGCCCTATGTAGGCCACTGGAACCCCTCGAGACGTTGCGCGCTTCAATGCAAGAGCGTTCCTTCTGTTAGAGATGACAACCTTGACGTCAGCAGGAATGACCCCGGTCAGGCATCCATCCAGTATGGCCTGAAGATTGGTCCCCCTGCCCGATACCAATACCCCTAGAGGCAATTTTCCCTCAGTCATCTCTTACAACCTCGCCTGCTATGTAGGGGTCAATCCCCATGTTCATCAGAACCTCAATGGCGCGGCCCACCAAATCCGGGTCCAAGACAAAGGCCATCCCTATGCCCATGTTAAACACCCGGAGCATCTCCTGACGAGAAATGCGCCCGGCCTTGCGGATAATCTCAAACACAGGGGGAACAGGCCAGTCCAAAGACAAGACAGCCTTCAGCCCCCGGGGAAGGATACGGGAGAGGTTCCCAAGGAGACCCCCGCCGGTTACATGAGCTATGCCCTTCACGTCGACTAGATCAATGAGCTCAACCATACTCTTAGCATATATCCGTGTAGGCTCAAGGAGCTCTTCCCCAAGGGTCCTGCCAAGGTCCGGCATGTATTGGTCCAGGCCAAAGCCTGCGTCTGCAAGCAGAACCTTTCTCGCCAGGGAATATCCGTTAGAGTGAAGCCCTGACGAAGCTAATCCGACCAGGATGTCCCCGGCGTTTATCCTGCTTCCGTCGATTATCCCGGTCTTTTCCACCGCCCCCACGCAGAAGCCGGCCAAATCGTATTCCCCTTCGGCGTAGATATCCGACATCTGGGCAGTTTCGCCCCCTAAGAGGGCGCATCCTGCCATTTTACAGCCTTCCGCCACCCCGCTGACAAGGTCTTCTATTACGCCTTTGTCTAACTTGCCTACTGCAATGTAATCCAGGAAAAACAGAGGCCTTGCCCCCGAAGTAACTACGTCGTCAACGTTCATGGCCACCAGGTCTATGCCCACTGTGTCGTGCTTGCCCATGGCCTGAGATATTTTGACCTTGGTGCCTACGCCGTCGGCTCCGGCTGCAAGAACCATATCTTCAAAAGAAAAGACCCCGGGATGAAAAAGGCCGGAAAAACCCCCGACCCCGGAAAGCACTCCGGGCCCATAGGTTGAAGCTGCAATGCGCTTTACCTTCTCAACAGAATCAAGGGCACCGTCAATGTCTACGCCTGCCTTCTTGTACTCGCTCAAAATTCGCCTGCCCTCCCTCAAAACACCAGCTATTCTTCCGGAATGCCGCAGGAACCTGCGTCAACGGGGTATGTGCCGCTGAAGCAGGAAAAGCACAGGCCACTTACCTTCGTTCCAAGCACGTCTTTGACATCCTGTATATCCAGGTAGACGAGACTGTCAGCGTCTATGGCGCGCCGGATCTCCTCTGTACTCATGGCTGAAGCAGCTAATTCCCGTCCCTTGGACGCGTCTATGCCGTAGTAGCACGGAAATCTGTAAGGAGGCGACGATATCCTTACGTGAACCTCCCGGGCTCCTGCGGATCGCATAAGACCTACCATGTACCTAGAGGTGGTACCGCGAACTATGGAATCGTCCACCAGCACTACGCGCTTGCCCTCTACAAGGCTTCGCAAAGGGTTCAGCTTGACCTTTACACCGAACTCACGGGTTGACTGATCCGGCGAAATGAAAGTGCGACCTATATACCGGTTCTTGACCAGGCCCATTTCATAGGGAATGCCCGACTCCTCTGCAAAGCCGCTGGCTGCAGAGAGGGAAGAATCTGGCACCCCTGTCACGAGATCTGCATCGCATGGAGCTTTCCTGGCCAATTTTCTTCCTAGAGCTTTTCTGACAGCATGTACGTTGAGCCCGTAAATATCTGAGTCGGGCCTGGCGAAATAGATAAACTCGAAAACACACAGTGCCTGCCTGTCATAGCTGCCTTTCCTGACGACTCTTAAGGCTGAGCCGGCCCTGGCAGCTGCATATACGTCATTGCCCGTTACAGACCCCTCAGCGCCTGGCCAGGGGATCCAGATGATTTCGCCTGGATCTAGCTCCCGAACAAAGGTTGCGCCTATCGAGTCAAGTCCGCATGTCTCAGAAGATACAATCCATGCCCCTTCCATCTTGCCAAGGCATAATGGCCTGAACCCATAGGGATCCTTTGCCGCCAGGACGCCGCCGGGCGTCATCACTGCAAGTGAATATGCTCCTTGTACTTGGTCAAGGGTTTCAACGAAAGCTTGATCAACGCTGTCTGCAGAAGACCCTGCAAGAAGATGAGGGATTACTTCCGTATCGAGCGTTGTCTGAAATATGGAACCGCGCTCCTCGAGCCGGGCGCGAAGCTCTCGTGCATTGGTAAGGTTTCCGTTATGGGCAACCGAAAGAAAACCGTGTCTGGTCTTCACGGTCAAAGGCTGGGCGTTTTCTATGGAACTCTCGCCTGCAGTTGAATACCGGACGTGACCCAGTGCAATCTCGCCCTTCAACTCATGGATCTTTTCAGGCGAAAACACTTCCGCCACAAGACCCATTCCCTTATATGTCTGAATCCGGTTGCCTCTTACAACCGCTATCCCCGACGACTCCTGTCCCCGGTGCTGGAGAGCGTAAAGACCATAGTGGCACAGCTCTGCAGCGTGATTGTGCCCAATCACTGCAAACACGCCGCACTTTTCTCCAAACTCCTGTCCTTTCACAGCATCATCTCCAAGAGTTCTCAGAAACTATCTTCCCCGTTCCCACCCTGGGAGTCCGCGCTCGAGCAACGAATCTGCCTGTTTTACGGTCTCACCGGCCATGTGCTCTCTGTATGAAGCTAACTGCCTCCTCAGATCCGGGTCTGACACGGCCAGAATGCGCATGGCCAAAAGCCCTGCGTTTGCTGCTCCGTTAATCCCGGTGGTTGCCACCGGCACGCCTGGAGGCATCTGAGCTATAGAGAGAAGAGCATCAATCCCGTTAAGAGGACCCGATGCAACCGGAAGTCCGATAACCGGAATATCAGTCAATGAAGCTATTACGCCCGGCAAAGCAGCAGAAAGGCCGGCGCACCCAACTATCAGCTGAACTCCGCGAGAAGGCGCGCTCTCACAGTATTCCCTCAGAATATCAGGGGTCCTGTGGGCGGAGATTACAGTCACTTCATACGGAACGGCAAACCTCTCCAGAACCTGCCAAAGACCCTTGACCTTGTCAAGATCAGATAAGCTCCCGAGGACCACGCCGATCCTGGGACTTGAGTCCTTTTTCAGGGGAGCTTCTAGCTCCATGCCATCTGTCACCGCCTCCACCTCCGCTCCTGCTAAAACTCTTCCAGCACCCCAACGTATGGAAGTCCCCGAAATCGCTCGTCATAATCAAGACCATAGCCTACCACAAAGGCATTGGGGATTATGAACCCGTAGTAATCAAGGCTTACTCGAACAGAGCGCCGGGCCGGCTTATCCAGCAGCGCACACACTTTGAGGCTCGCAGGTTGTCTTGTGCGCAATGTATCCAGAAGGTAGCGTAACGTAAGACCCGAGTCCACTATGTCTTCAACCAGGAGAACGTGACGTCCGGCCACGCTCTTTTCAAGGTCTTTGGTGATTCTGACCTCGCCTGACGACTTAGTTGAATCGCCGTAGCTTGATGTTCCCATGAAATCTACGGTGATGTGATGATCCATGTTACGCATAAGATCGGCAAGAAACACAAAACTCCCCTTCAGGACTCCAATGAGCAGAAGGTCACGGCCGGCGTAGTCCGCAGAAATCTCATCGGCCAATTCCTTAACTCTTTTTTGCAGCTCCTGCTGGCTTATTAAGACGCTGATTTTCTCTCTTGACCTGTCCATCTTGGCACCTCTTTTCAGGCGACGACCTTGGGCCGGGCCCAAGTCGGTCTACCTGTAGTTCAACTTATCATTAAGGGGGCTGTTGTGCAATAAGGATTTTGACACATGCCAAATTGTCATACAATTAAACTTCCGTAAGGGAGTCTGTTACACGAAGAAGGAATATGCGTAATATGGTTTTGACGGTGGAACCATAGATGAAGAGGCTGCGCAGGGGGAGAATTTGATGGAGAAGAAACTGTATCGCTCAAGGGCAAAACGGATGATCTCAGGTGTTTGTGGAGGTCTGGCAGAGTTTTTTTCTGTGGACGAGACCCTGGTAAGGCTTGGCTTCGCCTTGATTACAGCAGTAACAGGCTTTGTGCCGGGAGTAATACTCTACTTTGTGGCTGCGTTGATCATCCCTGAATCGCCTGATATGGCGTAACACAAGATACACCGGTCGGCAATGCAAGGAGGCGGCAGGAGTATAGCTCTACCGCCTCTTTGCTATGTGAATCCGGGCAGGATTGCCTAATCGTAATCAACCACAGGGTTAGTCCATCAGGTTCTGACCAAGATACAGACAAGTCCCCAGGACTATCATGATTATGGGAATCAGGAATCGTGCCCTTGATTGACTCAAAGAGTCTTTGAAAAGAAACCAGGAAAGACTTCCCATGAAAACCGTGATGAATATGAATCCAAGGACGAGATTGTGCTTCCGGTGCCGCTTCCAAAGATCCATCTTCTCTTCCCAGGTCATCTTTTCCCATTCTTCAGTTTCCCAAATGGGAGGTTTCCTCCACCTGCGCATAGCATTCTCCCCCGCAAACCGGGGCCCGTCCGCCCTTTTCCAGAGCACTCAGCCCACTACTCAAACACCTCAAGATTAGCTTCTGCAACCGTCACAAGACGACCATCGTCAAGATGCACCCTGGCCACTTCCATCAGGCCCTCATTTTCCACTGCCTGAAGCTCAGGGGGAATCTCATGTACAACACCCCATTGACCAAAGTAAGGAGCTCTGACACACCTGACCCTTTGGCCAACTTGCAAAGACACGGAAGTGAAGAGACGTTCCTCGCCGGTAGCAGGAAGCTCTGCCTCAGTCAGAAGCTCTGCGCCCTCACTTATCATTATCTCCGGTCGGATGACCCCTGCGCGAATCTGGGTCGTGCCATCTACAAAGGCCAGGCGCCCGGCAGCACAAGCTAGTATGCTCCATGCCCTCTCGTTCATGGGCATCTCCCCAAAGCCTTCCATAACCACAACAGTGAAATCTACGCCGTCCTCCAGTCCGGTCATGCCTACAGAGATTTCCTTGCCCAAGATCTGAACCAGATCGAGATTGTTGACCCCTCCGGTGACTATGCCTGTGGCACCTCGCTGCCGTGCCTTCTGAATGGCACCCAGTGAAACAAGAGAGCCGGCAACCAGGATCTTTCCCTCTGTGTTCTCGGGAACCCCGGCTTCGTCTAAAATGCTGCCCGGGCCGTCTGAGGATGTTACCAGGACGCCGTGTCTTTCTCCGCCTATGCCGAACACGCCTTCCATATACGAGCCTGTAGCTCCGACTATGCACCCTGCATCCGGAATGATCTCCTCTACACGCCCATGAATGTGAGCTACAACCTGCGTAGGCTTTATGGGCCTGACGATAGTCACTGTTCCTGTCTGGGTGCAGATGCGTTCTACCACTCCTGCCATAGGAGCATAGACATAGTCTACTGTGCCCACACCGGGCGCAGCAGCGATGACTTGACCTTCGAACACCTGGTCGCCTTCTTTGACTTCAGTGTACATTCGCAAGAGACGAGGCCAAACCCCAAGCTTGCTCGCTGCAGCCACAATAGACATGGGCTTGGCAGATCTGGGATCTTCCCTGATGATCACCCGTCCCTGAATCCTTGAGATATACTCTATAGTTCCTGTACAAGGCGACCTGGCCTCAGTGATCTCTGACCAAAAACGCTTCTGGTGCTTGGCAATCACCTCTTTGGCCTCGACTTTGTCTCCGACCTTCTTTAACAATACAGAGTCAACAAACTCGGGAGTGACAACTTGCTTCAGCTCTGCGTTAAGGTCCACCACATAGGGGGTGCCCTGCATGAACTCTGCCCTGGCGACTACCGTATCAGGTTCAACCAAGTCCCCTTTTGCCACAAGAACCTCTCCTGGCACAACCAGCCGGCAAACCCTTCTGAGACGAGTTGACTCAACTATCTTTAGTCCGGATGAAATGGCCATCTCAAGTTCACCTTCCTTCCCATTGACCCAGACTGAGCACTTCCTCAGGATACAAACTCATAGCGCGGTACCATTCCCGAAGAGCTGCCCTGTGGCCCGCGCTATCCCTGGGCAGTCTCAATGGACGTCCTCTTCCGTCAAGAAACAGACCTGCGTGAGCGCACCTGGCCAAGAACTCAACCGGCTCCCCGCGGCCCATGCCCACATCCATATCTTTCCTGGGCACTACAGTGATTTCTGTATTTTCGCCTTTCACCTGAATAACATGGATGTCGCCTGCTATTACCTGGTAAACGTCATCCCCTACATGAACCCGGGCTAGTGGCGTTCCTTTGGAAGGAAGCCCGCCCACAGGGGCAATACAAGTGCCCAGCGGAAGAAGAGCTTGGCTCGTCATAAGCTCCCACGCTGCATCCCGGTGGAACTCGAGCAAAGCTCCAAGGTGGGGAAGCATAAACTGGTTATCAACGTATAGATCCGTAACGCCTTCGGGCAAAAATGCGTCCATAAGAATCATAGCTGCCTGGTTCTTCCTTGGGGCGTAGGAGAGTGCTCCTCCTGAACCTACAATGGTGCCTGTATCCAGCAAATTGACCAGAGTCTCCCCTGTTCCTTTTTGGTCAAAGATATCAAAATACTCTCTCTTGGGCCTTATCCCTTTGAGGCCCCTTACCAGAGAACGGTGATGGTCAAGTGAAAGCCTAAGGGCTTCGCGGGCAACCGCCTGCTCCAGTACTAGCTCTTCAATAGTCTGAGGGAGAGTTGTAGGCCGTATCATCTTGTTGAAATTCCAGTTTCTTATGGCGTCCTCGCTGACATCCCACGGCACCCAACGCAGCACCGCTTCGGGCCGGGCTTCGCCCATAACATTTGCCATGCTGTATGACATGCCAAGGTTGGCAGAAACAGTGCGGTAGAACGTCCCTTCTATTACCGAGAATACGTCTGTGGTTGCGCCGCCAACGTCAACGCCAAGAACGTTGTGGGAACGGTCCTCGGCCAGGCATGACAGCAAATCCCCAACCGCTATGGGGGTAGGTTTTATCTTTCCTTCCGTCCAGGACTTCAGTGTCGTATAGCCAGGAGCGTGCATCATCACATGCTCCAGGAACAACCTGTGAATCTCTCCCCTGGCAGGATCAAGAACCTCCCGTTCCAGCACTGGCCTGATATTGTCGGCAAAGGTAAGGTCAATTATGTCGTGAAACGCTTCATTGATCAGGTCTCTTGCCTCTACGTTTCCTGCGAAGATAACCGGAAGCTTAAAATCCTTCCCGAATCTCGGTTCAGGATTTGCCATGGAAACATACTCAGCGATCTCGGCCACCTCTGAGATGTTTCCGCCGTCTGTGCCGCCTGTAACCAGGATCATGTCAGGGCGGAACTTCCGAATAGCTTCAAGCCGTTCGATGACCGTACGCGAATCGTCCAAGGCTATCACATCGCCTACGATAGCTCCGGCGCCCAAAGCAGCCCGGTGTGCCGATTCAGCTGTGATGTTCTTCATGAGGCCGGTCACAAGCATCTGAAGGCCCCCGCCTGCGCTGGACGTAGCCACAAACACGTCGACTCCCTCATCCTCCCGGGCGGGTGTCACAAGCCTGGCACCGTCCAAGAGCTTAACCCCAGACCTGTCCTCAAGCCTCGACAGCGCCTTACGCAGACCGATCATGACATCCAGGTCAGGGGCCTCCACCGTAGTCGGCGCCGTCGTCTTGGCCGTAAAGACCCATTGCCTGCCATCGTGTTGAAACAAAACCGTCTTCGTTGTGGTGCTGCCCACATCAGCAGCAAGAATGCGCTTTATCAAGGCACTCCCTCCTTTAGAATCCGCCGCAAAGACCGCACTGAGCGCATGATGGATTGGACATGGCGTAGACAGGCTTATTGTTCAAAAGCTGGTCGCATGTAGCGTTACGCACAAGTCTCAGCGGAAGGTACACACCTAACAACACAGTCAGAAGGCCGACCACAGCAGCAACCAAAAGCCCCCCGGTACCTGCCATGACTCTGCCAAATCCCAGGTGAGAGGCCCAAAAACCAAGAGGAAAACCCAACAGAATACCGGGACCGCCCAAACACATGCCTTCAACCAGCATCAAGTGCGTGTAATCCCGGTGCGTGGCACCGAGGACTTTCAAGATACCGAGAGCCCTCTTTCTCCCCAAAAAAGAAGCCGTAAGAACACACGACACGCCTACAGACGCTGCCAGAAGAACCAGAAACGAACAAACCTGCCATGGCGCAAGAGCTGTTCTGGCGGCTTTCTCCAGCATCCTCCTGCCGCTGTCTCCTGTAATCACAGTACAACCGGGAAACTCATATCTCAGATACTCGATATCCCTCAAAAGCTTCCCGGTCCCTGCTTCCGTAGGGCTGATTGCACCCGCAAACAAGACTCCCATGCCGGCTCCTGCTGCAAGTTCAGTCCCATCCTCGCAAAAATGCCTGAGACTCTCCGGGTTAACTACCCCCCACCCGGGAATGCCTATTTGGGAAATGACCATGTCCCCGGTCCCATCCGCAGGCATCTCATGGCCGGGCCTGCCCTGGCCTAAATCCACGGCAGCCACCTTCCAGGTGCATATAAGGGGTTTGGCTCCCGGCCCCTTCAGGCGAACCTCAATGACATGGCCAGGCCATGCAACTTCCCCTTCCAGCCGGATAACACCTTCGGGCAAACTGCCGTCAATGCCGGCTATAACCAATGCCCCGCACTGTGATTGGCCCTTGACCACGGGGAACTCATACACGGTCACAGATTCCTTCCAAATGTCTTTTTTTGCCTGGAAAGAGTCAAGATCATGGCTATTCCAAAAAACAACCAACCCATGGAACGGGAACCCCGGGTCAAGAGCCCTTTTTCCCAGGTTATGAGCTCCTATGTTGACCGCTGAAGTAGCCACGATTGAAACCGCCACCGTAAGAGCAACCGAGAGGCTGATGAATAGAGCTACCAGGGGTCTTTGCCGCATTCCGCGGAAAACCATTCCTATGAAGACCTTCAAGAGGCCCGGGTTGCCTTTGCTGTTACCGTCCCTTGCCTTCATAGCTTGATTCCCTCTCTTTGACTTCGCCGTCTACCAGGCCAATCACCGTGTCGGCGTATTCCCTGAAAGCAGGTTCATGGGTAACGACTACGAAAGTCTGACCTTCCGCCTTGTTAAAAGCTGAGAATAGCTCCATAATCTCTCTTCCGTTAGCGGTATCCAGGTTGCCTGTGGGCTCATCGGCAAGGATGACCGCAGGTCTGCAGGCAAGAGCTCTTGCTATTGCCACCCTTTGCTGTTCCCCGCCTGACAGCTCCGACGGAAAGTGTCCTTCTCTGTCAGTAAGTTTCACAGCTTCCAACAGGTAGGAGACACGGTCCTCTATCTCCCTGCCTCCATAGCCTGCAAGTCTCATAGGAAGACCTACGTTCTCCCGTGCATTTAGCTCAGGCAGTAGGTTGAAAAACTGAAATACCATACCGATCTCACGACGCCTCATCATGGCAAGATCGTCTTCGGACATCCGGGAGTATTTTCGGCCCTGGAGAATGACTTCACCGTGAGTAGGCCGGTCTATCCCTCCGAGTATGTTCAGCAGCGTGCTTTTCCCTGAGCCAGAAGGGCCCATGATGACTACAAACTCCCCCTGGCTTATCTCAAGATGAACGTTCTTTAGAGCGAAAAACCCTTCACCCACCGGGTAGAACCTGGTCAGCTCGGCGCATTTCACAATAGGTCCCGTCCAGTCATTCACGTTTCAACACCTCCGCGCAGGGAATCCTTGACGCCCACACCCCTGTGATGGTTCCGAACAACGCTGCCAGAGATACAGCCAGGCCGAAAGTATCCAGGAAGTCGCGAAAAGCTTGTGCAAGCCATTGCGAGAACGTGGCGTCAGAACTGATCAATGCCAGCAGTGACATTAGCTTACCTGCCCCGAATCCTATGGCAGAACCTGTCAGCACTACATATCCAACTATCCACAGTGCGTATGATAGAACGTTTTTTCGGGTTGCGCCGATTACCCTCAGAAGTCCAATCTTCCTTCTCTGCTGAGTGAGAAGAATATAGACGGTACCCGAAACGATGGTGGCCGAAAGTCCAAAGGTTAGCACCACCAATACGTCCCGAAAATCCCTGGAAACAAGCGCAAGATCCGAGCTCCTGGCTCGTAAGGCTACAAGGTCCGGCATGGAGTAGACTGCAAAACCAGCTCCAAGGACGTCTCTTATCTGGGCCACCGTTCGCTTCACCAAAGACATCTGACTTACCTTTACGGCAATCTGATACGCCGGAAGCTCCGTAAACTCGGAATCGGCAGCTGCCAAAGAGCTGCCAAGGATATCTGCGAAGGTGACGTCATCCACAATTATCTCCGGACGCTGCCAGAACACAGTGCTGGTCACACGGTGAGCTCCACCTTCTGAACCGGACTGCACATCAACGTCTTCTTCACCTACGGGCACCTGGTAGCTTCCTACTGCTGTAAGCTGAACAAAAGAAGGCAAGTCCCAAAAAACATCTACATCATACCCGGTTGAACCATAGGAGTCTGCAAGAGGTCGTACCCTGAGAGCAGGGCATTCCAGTCTGAACGTGTTGCCTGCCTCAATTGTTGTCTTCAGAGGACCCTGGGCAGGAACAAGCGCCTCGAATCCTTCCTTATCCTGAGCGTTAAGAGCACGTCCACCGGCAAGAATTGCGTCCAACGGATATCCCTCTTCGCCCGGAACTCTTCCCCTCAGAAAAGCAGGAATCTCCTGGCCGTCTACATGCACGATACATGGAAAGCTCCGGTAGACTTCAACGGCCTCCACATTAGGGAGACTCTTGACCCTCTCAACCAGTTCACCGGAGAGCAGAGCGCGCCATCCCGGATGGCCTTCCGGCGTCAGGTATCCTGAATTCTCTAGGTGCGGAAAAAAGTAAAGGGCGTGAGATTGCCAGTCGCTGCCGGTCCACCATCGCCAGATGAGACCATCGCTTGAGGCGACATCCAGAGGCGCCTGGGCCGTGAAAATCAGAATATCGCCTCCGACAAAGCTCCTCTCGGGCTGGAGTGTTCCGGCAGGATGCCCCTGGGGAATGACCCTGGACAGCACCAAAATCATAGCTGCAAGGGCCATAGACATAGATGCCATCAGTGTCCTGGTTGAGTTTCTTTTGATTTCTCTTACGGCCAAACGAATGAAGTCCACTCCAGGTCACCCCCTCAAGTTCACAAGTTTCTTTGTCCTATGCCCTAACTCCTGCATTTCCTTGCTCCCATCAACACCATATGACCAACGAGCCTTTCCCTTGCCTGATTTTGCTTTCTGACAGCAATGTCACGACCCGGTCGAAAGGTCCCCTGCAAAATCGCATCTCTCAGTTTGCTTTCGCATGCAGCAAGTCCCTTAGGGGTTCCCAGCGTAAAGGCTGTACCGCCCTTGACGACCGGAGGTAAATTGTCTAACAACTTGCGGAAACAAGAAGAGTGTTGCACAGCTTCTAATGGAGTTTCGCCTGAATCCAGCGGCTTCTCTCAAACATGACAGGAGCTAGCTCATCCCCTTCTCGCTGGAGCCACAGAGCAAACGCTCCTGCAGCGTGACTTTCCAGGGCCGGGTTGCCTGATTCCCTTGCCACTCTGACGGCATCGCCAAATAGGGCAAAAGTTTCACTGTGTGACCCTAACGCAGACTCAACCTCAGCACGAGCCAGAAGGGAGAACACCGTCCCTTCTTTGTCAAGGACCGTCTCAAAATAGGCGTAAGCAGTTTCAGCCAAATATCGTGCTTTTTCACACTCAGCTCTTACGTCTGACCGTGCCAGGCACCTAGCAAGCCAAACGTTGACCATGTGCTCCAGCGCTGAGTCGCCGATTTTCTCCAGTACTCCGCGGGCCTTCTCCAGCTCAAACCGCGATTGGCCGTGCTGTCCGTTCAGAAAGTGTACTTTGCCCAGTTCAAGCCTGGTCTGGGCCTCTATCACGAGCTCTCTTTTTTCCGTCAACGCCAGACCTCTGTTAAAGAACGTCCGAGCTCTGGCTGCATCACCTCTGGCCAGATAAACCCTCCCCAGACCCAGCAATGCCTGCGCCATCATACCCGAGTCCTGGGAGCTGGCCGAAAAATCCAACACCCTGTCAAACTCTTCTTTGGCATGTTGAAGCCATCCGGTTTGCAGGTGGATGCCGGCAATACTGAGCATTAGACGCGCCTCTTGCGAGGAACCTGCCTGTGATAACTTCAAGGCGCGCTCAAGTTCCTCAAGAGCCGCGGCCCACTGACCCTTCCTGGCCAGAATCAGACTTAGCATGGACAATCCTCTAACAAGGTCAGCGCGATTATCAGCGTTCTCCCAATATACGATATTTGCTTTCTGATAGGCCAGGGCAAGATCGAGATCCCCCAGGTTCAGACAGGTTGTGACCATCATCTGGTTCGCCATGGTTCGCTTGTCAGGAGCGCTTTTCAGAACCGTATCCAGAGACAATACAAGCCTCAGGTAACCCCTGGTCAAATGCCACGCACGGTCAGAAAACGCCGATTCAGCCGCCCGTCCTAACCACTGCCTTGCCGCATTGAGGTCCCCGCCTTCAAGGTACAGCTCCCCGATCTGTCCTTCGGTGGGGCCGGGGGTACCGCCCTCGAAAGCTCGCGCCAAAGATCGCGCCACAGCTAAGCCGGCGTTTTTCCTCAGGTCTCCTGAGATAAGGTTTCTAAGCATTTGAGTTCGGCTCCGGTCCGGCAAATCAAGCAGCATGCCTGCTGATGTTTCCACCGGCTGCAAAAGTCCCAGAGAAAACAAACCTCCGAGAACCTGATAGACGTGAGAACGTGACCAGGAAGTTGCAGCCTCCAAGAGCTCCGGCGAGACCTGACCCAGTATGGGAACAAGAAAAGCTACAAGGCCGAGGACTATGCGGTGATCCGGTTCCGGGGGCAGAAGCTTCGGCGGAGGTCCTTCCCCTCTTCCCTCGTCTTTGAGCTGTCTTTCACCTGCTTGCTCTTGCCAAGAGACCAGGGCATTGAGAAGTACCTGCCCTAGCTTTGCCACCTCCCTGTCCGACAGATAATTGAGTTCCCGGTAAATCGCCTTGAGCAGGTAAGGATCTCTGATGTTCAGGACGTTGAGGAAATCCTCCAAGGCCCGGATATCTCTGGGTCGTCCTTGCAGGGGAGTCGCGGCAACCGTTCTCCCATCGAACCTGGCCGTCTCAGACAGGGCGTCTCCCGGAGACTTCTCTTCAAACCGGGCAGGTCTTCCATAGTCAGCAGGTCTCTCCGCCGTGCCAAACAACGCATCATCCGGAGGCGCATATAGTCTCGATACGGTGGTGCCCAGGGCAAGGGCCACGGCATCCTTATGAAGGTCACTTAGATTGCCCCGGTCCCCTGACAGAATCAAGGACAAATATGAGGCACTCAGGCCTACCATATCAGCCAGGTCCTTGACTTTGAGACCTTGACTGGCCATAAGTTCCTTCACGTTAAGTCGAAATATGTCGCTGGACCTCATGTGACCAAACCGCTCCTGCCCAACCAGACCTCCCGGCGCGTCATGACTCTCACTGGGCCACTGTACATTAACACTACTCCAAAATCAGGTTGAAGACAGGAACAGTCCTTAAAGCTCCGCCGGGCATTTGCACTCTAACGCAATAGGCCTCTACTCCATTGTCCAAGACCATCTCCCGGGGAGTAGATTCAACCAGAACACCTGGTTGTCTTTTTCCGGACATGTCGATTACGGTAACCGCCTCACCGGGAGCAACCCTTCCGGGAATTCTGGGTTGGCCCTGCACCCAGTCAACTGCTAGGGATCTTGGAATAGCTGCCCTTTCTGAGTCCTCAGTCTTCCCCTCCACCGGAATGAAGACACAGGGTCTCGGCGTACCGTACCCGGATCTGCCAGGTTTTCCGGCACCGTCCACAAAAACGGAACGGTTTGCATGCTC
This sequence comes from Bacillota bacterium, assembly GCA_033809515.1. Lineage (GTDB taxonomy): Bacteria > Bacillota > Sulfobacillia > Fermentithermobacillales > Fermentithermobacillaceae > JAPXLN01. Next base: position 39,761 of record JAPXLN010000007.1, on the reverse strand, counting down.
AGATAGCATCCCAAAAGCATCCTGGCCTATGGGCACTTCACCGTACCCTTCCGTAACAACCAGGGTAGGGACGATCTCAATAGGAGAAGGAGCTGTATCAGGTCTTTTTGCATCCCTGGCCCAGTACCTAGCCAGAAATTCATCCCAGTCAAGGGTTTCTACAAGCTCACTGTACCATTGAAAGACCCGGTAACTCACTCCCCCCGCAATGAGCCCCGCCACCCTGTAGCGAAGACAAGCTTCCAGTAGGTCCTGAGTGGCTGCGCCACCGGTTACCACGACTGTTCCTGCATCCTCAGGCTTGATGGCGGACCCTGGCAATGACTTGCCGGGTTCTTGAACTTTGATGTTCAGAATGCCGGACCTGCCGTGCCCGGCGCCTACCGCCCCTTCCAGCAAGTCGCCCTCTGACTCCACCCAGGCCCCCCAGGCTTCCTCGGCCGTCTTAACCCGGCCCGGGAGATGGCTAATCAGGGACACAGGAGCCTCCTTTATGGAGATAAGGCCTAACCGCTGGCTGACGCTTACTACCTCCCCATCGCAGGGCGAGATGTACTCAGTGTACCCCAGTCCGAAAAGGTAGGAGTAGTAGGCAAGAACCTCACCGCGCTTGACCTGTTTGCCTTCTTCCACAAGGACAGTAGCAGTGATTGACTCATCAGAAGCTTCTACTCTAACACTCCTCAGCCTTTGACTGGGTGAGAAAGACCCCAAAGCAGTATCCCAGGAAACCTCCTGGCCGGGAGAGACGCTCAGCTCACCTGTGGCCAGGAACGGTCTCAACCGGGTAAAGCGAAGGCCTCTTCTTACCTTTGGATCCCAAAGTAAACTCAGACTCACCGGTCTTCCCCCCTCGACCAGTCAGAGAGGATTCTCTCTGGAAATACCCCAAGATTCCTGTACCATTTCTGTACGGCGCCCATACCGGCCTTCTCTGCTGCGCTGACGGCCGGGCGGGGCCTGCAATCCAGGTACAATCCGGGAAACCCGGGTTCCACCCGGGTCTCTACGTGCCTGCCTTCTCCCTCACCAAGATCCTCGCCTCGAGACGGCTGCAAAACGATGCTTGCTTCCCCGAAATCATCCAGGGAAGCCTGTACGATCTCGCCAGGCTTCACAGGCAGAGTTTCAGTCTCGGTGCCTTTTCGAAGAATAGCCCACTTGCTTCTTACCTTTTGCTCATGAGGGCCCGGACTGGCCACAAAAGCAAGAGGACGCATACAGGTCTCCAGGTCAACAAACTCCTGGCCGCTTACAGATCCTGCAAATGTCAGAAGGTTTCCTGCATCCCTGTAATACCTGGTAAACCCGCTGAGGGGAACACCATCCAGGGCAACCGAGAGAAGAGCGCTGTCTGAAAGCATGTCTGAAACGTAGCCTGAGAGGACCACTGCTCTAATTCTCTGGGCCTTGATGAGGGTGTCACCTCCTGACACCTTTACCTGGAACGCCTCAGAGATCTCCCTCTTCCTGGGGATACCTCGAAGCTCCACGGCGCTTTTCTTATGCTCCTCTACAGCTTCTCTGATAGCTTCTTTCCAAAGGGCAAGGAACAGAGCAAGCTCATCCCAGGAAGACGGCACCATCCATGGGCGGAGTTTGAAATTGCTGACTGCGTCGGAAGCATGAGGCACAAGGCTGCTTCCTGGAAGCCATCTTACTGCCTTGCGGGGGTCCACCTTATCGATGCCCGTCACTGTACGGGTGAATACTCCGTCTATGTTCGAGAATACCTGTACAACGTCACCGTCCAGCGAGAAACCCAGAAGGTTCTGGCCGCAGTTTTCATACATAGCTTCAAGGGCACAACCAAGGGCATGACCGCTGGGAAGAACCGCCGGCGAACCAAGCTTGCCCAGCTCCCCAAATTCGGGAGCATGCCTCACATGGTCGGCGAAAATATCAACCATAGCTTGTCTGGCTGAGTCAAGACGCTCTTCTTCCAACGTAGCTCTTACGTTATCGGCCCAGAAAATATCTGTTTCTTCCCCGAGAATTCTCTGAACTTCCTCACGCCCCTCCAGGGAAGCTGCATATACCAGGGGAATCTTGCGAGAACCGCCCCGCCTTCTGGGGAGTCCCTGAGCTAGAATCCTTGCCATGCTGAACAGCTGATGCCTTCCTGACCCCAGGATGTTCTCATCAACTCCACCTGCAAAAAGGGCCATTGTCACGTCCTGGCGGCGCAGATCCGATACTCTTTCAGAATCGTGCCTCCCGTCATCGACTGCAAGAACATCGGTCACAGTAGCTCCTGCACACAGAGCTGCGCGTTTGGCCGACTCACCCGATATTCCCCTGACAACCCCGGCGCAGACAGCTCGGGGCTCACCCCGGGCGCTCAAAGTCACCAATACCTTGTCGGGTGAAAACGCCTTCCCCTGAGCTTTCAGCCTGTCCTCGATTCCGCCAAGGATTGTCTCCAGTCTCAAAGACTCCCCATCCTGCCGGTCTTGGGGGACCAGACAGATCCCCGATTCCTTGAGTACCGGACGATCTGAAACAACCTCCAGAAGGCTCGCTCTGGATACTACGCTACCCAAATCCACGTGCAAAACATCCTTGGGCAATCACTCCACCTCCACTATCCAGCAGGCAATCTGGTGCTTCTGGTTCTGCCACCCAATGCGGAACTCACAATCTCACCGTCAAGCATCTCCACGACTCGATGGGACCATGTCTTGATTAGGGGATCATGGGATACTACTATGAAGGTCTGGCCGTTTTCCTCATTAAGCCGGCGAAATATGTCACCGATCTCCTGAGACGTAGCGGAATCCAGGTTGCCTGTAGGTTCGTCGGCAAGTACTACACTCGGGTCGTTGGCTAGAGCCCGGGCAATGGCTACCCTCTGTTGCTCCCCGCCCGAGAGCTCCAAAGGTTTATGGTTCATCCTATCAGCCAGGCCCACTGACTCAAGAAGGTAGCTGGCCCGCTCTTCCATGGCCCTTTTGCCCTGCTTGCCAAAACGCATGGGAAGCATGACGTTTTCCAGGGCAGTAAGGTGAGCAATAAGGTTGAAAAACTGAAAGACAAACCCGACTCTGTGCCGGCGAATCCTGGCAAGTCCGCTTTCAGACAGAGTTCCGTACCTTTGTCCGTCCAGGATGACATCGCCGCTGTCGGGTCTGTCCAGTCCGCCCAAAAGCGAAAGCAGGGTGCTCTTGCCGCTTCCTGAAGGGCCCATCAAAACCACAAATTCGCCCTTATCGACCGCAAGGTTGACGTCATTAACAGCGTATATAGTACGGCCCAGGAAAAAAGACTTCCTTAAGTTAACGGTTCGTAGGATAGGACTGTCCAACATGAACCCCCCAAACAACACAATCTTTCGACATACAAACTATCCTCATCATATTCGTCGTCATCCGGGGTTCTCCTGCAGACCCTTCTTTAGCAAGCGCTCTTTGCATTCCAGCAATATGCCGGGATCGCAAATCAGTTCTGCCCCACAAAGAGCTAGGACCTTGGCAGCAGTCAAAGCTCCCTGAATCCCTCTTGGCGTAACGGTTGAAAGAGCCATTTCTCTGGAATGCCCTCTGGCTTCAGTTATGGCAAAACCTATCTGAATGCATGGGGTAATCCAGGTAACATTGCCTACGTCAGTTACGCCGTCATTTCCCGCAATTCGGAAACAGCCTGGGTCCTCAGCATGCCTCCCTACTCCTTTCCGGTTTGGAATGAATGTCAGATCCCCAGAAACGTCGCACTAAGAAAGGATATTGCCCTACCCCGGGTGATGGGCCCGGATGCAGTCAAATCCCTGAGCTGCAAAATGAGAGAGGTTCTTCTTATCCGCTCTTCCTCGCCAATGGGCGCTGTCTGAAGAAACCGTATACAGGCACGCTGCACGTGCTCTGGCTGCAGCTTGCCCGAAACAGCAGCCCTTGCGTGCCCTCCCTCAGTCAAAACAAGATGAGGCATGGTTTCCCATCCTGCGGGAAATCCTGTGCGCGGAATACAGAGCACTGCAAAGTCCTTCAGAGTAACCGGATCGTCAGGCTTCACGCAGTTGCCTGCAAAAGCCACAGGGAACCCGGCCCTCGACATAGCTGAGGCCGCAAGGTAACAAGGATGGTCCGGACCTATGTCGGTGAACTCAGACAACTGCAACAGCTCAGAAACCGTGACAACCTGGTAGTCGTACCTCTTGAGAACTCCCAGCTGGAGTCTGAGCCCAAAAGGGGCCGGCGCCTCTTTGGACATGTTATAGCCATCCTTGTGGAAGATGATAGACCCGTTGAGTGCGTCAGGATCCTTCTCAAGAGCAGACCTAAGGGGAGCTACCATTTCCTCTACATCACGGTCAAAATCACCGGTAGAAGGTTTCCAGCCTCCGCCATCAAACCCAGCTCCCAAATAGAGGTAGTCCATAACCCGGTAGGCATCGTATGCATCAAATCCACCTTGTATTCTGTCTATGTAATGGGGTGGCCTGGCTAGCCTCATAGAGAAACCGGTTACATCCCGAACAGTGTCGTGGAGGGCAGCAAGATCCGCAAGAACCGCCTGAAACCCGGGAAGGTACCGCCTACGTGCGTAGGGATACCGGCACGGTCCAAAAGCCATGTGAGTAAACCCATGGTTAGAGAGCTCGTGGCCCTGGTCTACCATCTTCTTGGCCAGATCCCTCTGGTTAACAACACCTGCCAGAGAGTCTTCGCCAAATGCCGGGTAGTGGTCGAAATACACTCCATTCCAGTAAGGACCCCCTGCCTTTCCCCGTTCATCAGGGTACTTAAGGGCCGTTGTACCTATAACGTCAAAGGTGCCTCTGGCTCCAAACTCTCTCAAAGCATGGAGAATCATGGTAGTCACCTGCTCTTGAGACGGATGTGCGGGTCCTGCGCAGGGACCGTCATCAAAGGTTATTGCCACCACCCTCTTTCCCGGCGGAGGCGCCACCTTATCAATCCGCCTGACAGGATGAACCTTACGGTCAAGACAAGACTTCTTGATCTTACGGTACACAGCTCTGACTCCTAACACGCTCCATTCACCTACCTTCTCTGCCGAAATTCTACCTGCAATACCCCTGAAGGTAAATCCACCAACAATTTCGATGTTGCCAGTCAATTAAAGCGGTGGTAAACTCACAAAAAAGCATCTATGGGGGTCTTTCACTATGAGAAAGGAAGACAAGTTCCTTGAAGAAGGCCTTTCTTTTGATGATGTGCTTCTCGTGCCCGACTACTCCGAAGTGCTTCCCAGAGACGTAAACGTGTCAACAACCCTTTCACCTGAAATCAGTTTGAGCATACCTCTTCTCAGCGCGGCCATGGATACGGTTACTGAAGGTAGAATGGCAATAGCTATTGCGAGAGAAGGCGGTCTGGGGGTAATCCACCGTAACATGTCCATAGACAAGCAAGCACAGGAGGTCGATAGGGTCAAGCGTTCTGAACACGGCATTATCTCAGATCCTGTGTTTCTGTCGCCGGATAAACTGGTACAGGATGCACTGGATGTTATGGCTAAATACCACATTTCCGGCATACCCGCAGTGGAGAACAACCGGCTTGTGGGCATAATCACTAACCGTGACATCCGGTTTGAAGAAGATCACACTAAGCCCATTTCAGCGGTTATGACCAAAGAAGGCCTGATCACAGCGCCTGTGGGAACATCCCTTGGCGAAGCTAAGAAGATAATGGGCAAGTACAAGATAGAAAAACTTCCGCTGGTAGATGAGGCCTTTCATCTAAAGGGCCTGATCACTTTGAAGGATATTGAGAAGACGCGCATGCACCCACAGGCAGCAAAGGACTCAAAGGGCAGACTGCTGGCCGGCGCATGCATCGGCGTTGGCCCCGGGGCCATGGATAGAGCAAGAGCCCTGGTCCAGGCAGGATGCGACGTCATCGTCATTGACAGCGCACACGGTCATTCCAAAGGCGTCATGGATATGGTGGCAGCCGTCAAGAACGCATTTCCTGAGAGGATCATAGTAGCCGGAAACATAGCTACGGGCAAGGCGGCCGAAGACCTTATTAACAGAGGTGCAGACTGCATCAAGGTAGGTGTTGGCCCCGGATCTATATGCACCACCAGAGTGGTCACAGGGGCCGGCGTTCCTCAGATAACAGCCATTTTCGACGCTGCAGTAGTTGCTAAGAAGCACGGAATCCCGGTCATTGCCGATGGAGGCATAAAGTACTCAGGAGATGTGGTCAAAGCTATCGCTGCAGGAGCTGACGCCGTAATGCTGGGAAGCCTCTTTGCCGGGACCGATGAGAGTCCTGGTGACATGGAGATATGGCAGGGGCGCAGCTTCAAGGTCTACAGAGGTATGGGCTCTCTGGGCGCCATGAAAGAGGGCGCAGCTGACAGGTACTTTCAGGAACCTTCGTCCAAACTGGTCCCCGAAGGGATTGAAGGGAGAGTGCCTTACAAGGGACCTGTCTCAGAGACCATCTACCAGCTCGTTGGGGGCCTTCGCGCCGGCATGGGGTACTGCGGAGCTTCCACGATTAGGGAGTTTCATAACAAGGCACGCCTTATCAAGATCAGTGGATCAGGCCTGAGAGAAAGCCATCCTCATGATGTGTACATCACCAAGGAGGCACCCAACTATACACCTATCAGGTACTGAGCTGTCACTGGGGTGGCGCGTAGGTAACCCCTTTGGTGTAGACATTGGCGGGATTCCACAGGATAAAGGTATTCAGGCCGCTTTCAAAGGTAGCTTGAATCTGGCCCTGAACCTCGTCCGGACCGTATTTGATGCGATAGGAGAAATCCTGCAACCAGGGCCGGATCTGTGCCTTCAGGCCTGAAGTGCGCTCTTTAGCTTCTTCCATTGCCATGCGAACGACTTCATAGGGATGGGCCTCAGGAACCTCAAAGCCGTATATGCCGGCGTTGTAGTAGTGTGAAGGATACACCATTGGACAGATGAAATCCACAGCAGAAGCTACGTCCTCCAGCTTCTGCCCAATCCCCATGTCATCTGTGGCAATGGTAGTAAAACCGAATATGTCAGCGCTCAAGTATGCCTTACCTTCCACAGCTTGCCCCATGTACTCCAAAAAGGCCACTATAGCTTCTCCGCGGCTTTCAAAGTCATCCCATCCGGGCATGATCACTCCCGATGTCTCCAGGTTTCGAGCGCTGTCAGGAAACCGGACATAGTCCAACTGAATTTCATCAAAACCCATATCCAAAGCCCACAGAGCTAGACCCTTCATGTATTCCCAGTTTCTTTTGTCGTAAGGATTAAGCCACAGCCTGCCGTCACGGTCTCTCCACAGACTTCCATCAGAACGCCTTATGGCCTGCTCAGGAACAGCTTGCGCCATATACGGATCCTGGAACGCAACTATCCGGGCTATGGTGAAGTATCCTTCCTGCTTCAAGGCTGACACTATGCCGGGAAAGTGCCCATATCCGGCAGCCGGAGAGATTATGTTATCAGGCGGTTTGCACGGCACCTTTCCTGAATTATCCTTAAGGTCTATAACCAGGCCGTTAAGCCCAGGACTATTTCGGACAAACCGTATAATGGAACCCATTCTCGAAGGCGTCCCGGCAGTATCCATGGTAAGGTAAACCCCCCTTACCTGTAGGGCGCGCTCAAGGGGAGCCATTGCCGTAACGCATGGGTCTTCCTCGGGAACCAACGACCCAAGCCCGGGGTCACGCCCATGGGATCCACCGTTATTGATTGGGATGAGCCCGTAGAATGTAGCTACAACCACAGAAACTGCTACCAGGAACACAGTACATGCACCAGCAATCATAGCTTCTCTCTTTCTTCTTTGCACCCTCTTTTCAGCGCGGCCTAAGCTTGGCTGGGTGCTACCGTTCCCTGAAGTCTCCGGCATCATATGGCTCTCCTATCTTCGGCGGCCCACTGCATTCGCCTGGGTCTGCAACATGCCTTGTTTCGACTTTAGACGAGGTTTCACCTCCTTTTGTTCTACGCAGATTCTCCCATTATCCCTCACCTTCTGGGATAGTACCTGAGAGCTACAGAGATCTCCACATGGCCCAGGGGAAGCTCCAGGGGAATTACCAGCCTCTGAATATCGAGGGTGGATATCATGACTCCCCTTCCCGTTATTATAGTCGGAGGAGCTAACCTGCACCTATACCCTTGGCGCTCTAGGCCTGATGCTGCCTGACCGGTGATGATGTTACCCATCTCTCCTATGGCAGACTCCGCCAGAGAGTCGAAGACAGGAACCGGAGAACCTATCATCTCCGCGGCTACTCCTTTGGCAGTCTTCTCCGACATGCTGTAGATAACAATGCCTTCAGCGTCTCCGGTTACGCCTACAGCTACGTTGATCTCTCCTGAAGTAGCTTTGAACTGCTCCAATCTGAGCTGACCCCGGTTGACCTCAATGCTAAGCTCGTTTTGAACAAAGGCGTAGGCTGATTCCAGAAAGGGGTTGACCAGACTTGCCTTGAACATGATCTCACGCCCTTTATTGTTCTGGTGTTTCTTCAAAGTCACTGCATGGTTTTCCGGTAGAAAAAAGGATAGATCTGCGTAAGTCCGTAGTCTTGGGGTCCGAACAGAGCTTCAGTGGAGCCGGTAAACAGAACCCCACCTTTATTCATGGCGCCCACCAGGTTCTCGACCACAGTGTGCCTGCTCGCCCCTGTAAAGTATATTAGAACATTCCTACACAAGATCAGGTGAAACCCGGACGGATAGTTATAACCAAGAAGGTCGTGCTTACCAAACATCACATTTCGTCTCAGGCGATCCTTAACCCGATAGGACTGTCCCTCCTGGGAGAAGTACTCAGACAGAACACCCCCGGGAACGCCGTCGACCTCCTGTCTGCTGTACAGGCCCTCTTTGCCCCTAGCCAGACAGACCAGGTCAATATCAGTAGCAAGGACGCTGAAACGCCCCGGAAGCATCAGGTCTAGACATATGGCCAACGAGTATGCTTCTTGCCCTGCAGAAGACCCTGCGCTCCACGCCCTCAGAGCCCCGTAGGGTTTTACGCAGACTTCAGGAAGGACTCTCTCTCGCAGAGTCGCCCACTGCCTAGGGTTCCGGAAGAACTCAGATACATTGATTGTGACAAAACCAAGCACCTCCGAGGCAATAGCCCGGTCTTTCTCCAAAGCCCTGGCAAGGGCGTAGAAGTCGCTCATTTCCAGTTTGATCCGCAAGCTATCCAGCCTTCGATGCATCTGCTGTCCTTTATAGCCGGCAAGGTCAATGCCCAACACGTTCTTGACTTTCCTGCAGAAATAGACGTAGCTAGGCCCGTAGGTCCTTATGTCATCCCTGGCCGGTGTTTGCAGCTTCACGTAAGCTGCCCCCCTTCTGTCAAAGAGGCTGAGAAGCCCTCCATGAACCTGCTAATGGATTCCAGGGGCAAGATCCGATCATATACTCCTGCTTCCACGCACGCCCCGGGCATTCCCCATACCACCGAAGTATCACGGTCCTGGCACAGCACAGTGGCTCCATGGCTACGTGCCTCCCAGGCCCCCCGGACGCCGTCAATGCCCATGCCGGTTAGTATGACGACGAGGAGCTTCTCTCGAAAAAGAGGCCCCGCTTCAGTCAGAGTTACATCCACTGATGGTCTGACACCGTGCACCGGGTCCGCGGGGTCAAGACCTACCACGTGACCTCCGTTCCCACGGCGGTCACCTCTTATGCGCAGATGATAACCTCCCGGGGCGATGAGGACCGTACCCTGAAGAATCCTGTCACCGTGACGAGCTTCGCGCACGTCCAGTACACACAAGGAATCAAGCCTGCGAGCCAAGGAAGCTGTAAACCCAGAAGGCATATGCTGGCACACCAACACCGAGCCTGTGAAATCGCCGGGAAGAGCAGGAAGTATGTTCTCCAGGGCTTGGGGTCCGCCGGCTGACGACCCGATGACTGCAAGGGTCGTGGCATTTAACCCCCTGGCTGAGACCTGGCCCTTGGCGTGCACGGCGGCCCGGCTGCTCCCTGCAGGGCGCGGCCTGGCCTTGGCGGCCGTCATTATCCTGTTGCACAGCTCGCCCGCAACTGAGTCCACATTAACTCTCAGTTCAGGCTTGGGCACGAAATCCACAGCCCCAAGGCTAAGAGCTTCCATGGTAACGCCTTCTCCTCTCTTGGTCCGGCAGGAAAACATGATCACGGGCAGCGGACTTTCTGCCATGATCTGTCTGAGGGCCGAAATCCCATCAAGCTCAGGCATTTCAATGTCCAACACCAGTACGTCAGGCTTTAGTCTGACTGCCTTCTCCACAGCTTCACGACCATCCCGAGCTTCGCCTATGACTCTTATGAGTGGGTGACCGGTCAGGACCTTTCTGAGCATATGTCTCATGAGCGCCGAATCATCAGCTATGAGAACCTGAACCGGGGCGACCTTTCCTGTGGATTCTGACGCTATGCCCTGCATTGCTTTTTGACCGCTTCCAAAAGCTGCTCAGGCTGATAGGGCTTTACTACGAAATCCCGGGCACCTGCTCTTATAGACTCGAGGACCATGTTTCTTTGCCCCAAAGCTGTAACCATGATGACTCGGGCGTCCGGATCCAGCCCCTTAATGGCCTTAAGAGCTTCTATGCCGCTCATAAGGGGCATGGTGACGTCCATGAGAACTACATCAGGTTCTTCGAGGGAGTACTTATCAACCGCCTCAGCCCCGTTTGAGGCTTCCACTACTTCATAGCCTGCCTCATTGAGAAGCCTGGACGACTTGGTCCGCATGAATAGGGCATCATCCACGACCAACACTTTGGGCAATGCTACCACTCCTCGTATGCTTGACGTGCTTTGTCTCCTGTGCTTCAGGTGTGCCGGTTGCTTAGATGAGCCTTTGCACGTCAAGGATAACTGCAGGATCTCCTTGAGCAAGTATGGTCGCTCCGGAGACTCCCTTGATCCTAGACAACAGACTTCCCATGCTTTTTACAACGATCTCTTCTTCGCCTACCAATTCATCAACCCCTATGGCCAAAGATCGGTTAGCGGTGGTTGTAAGAAGAGCATACCTGTGCTCAGACATGTCCCGAATTGACCCGTACAAGGCGCCTTCCAGGGAGATAAGAGGTATAACCCGACCCCTAAAATTCACTGCCGGCTTGCCTTTGATGGTGTGCACGGCAAAATCCCTCAGGGAGAACACTTCCTCCACTGATGAAGTAGGCACAGCGTACACCGATTGGCTGCAGCGAACAAAAAGGGCCCGCATGATCGCAAGGGTCAACGGTAGTCTTAGTTTCACTTCAGTGCCCAGGCCCGGCTTCCCTGAAATCTCAATCTTGCCATTGACGCTTTCCAGGTTGGCACGAACCACGTCCAAACCTACACCCCTGCCTGATACATCCGAAGCTGCCGGAGCCGTTGAGAACCCCGGAGCAAACAGCAAGTTCAGAACCTCCTGGTGAGAGAGATTGGAGGCAGCCTCCCCGGTAAGAAAACCTCTGGCAACTGCGGCCCGCCTGAGTCTTTCGGGGTCAAGCCCTGCACCGTCATCAGAAACCATGATGACTGCCTGGTTTTCCTCGTGCCAGGCCGAGAGAATCACCTTCCCGGACCTGGCCTTGCCTTTAGCCACCCGCTCATCAGGGTGTTCAATGCCATGGTCAACGGCATTTCTGAGAATGTGAATAAGCGGGTCATCTATGGCCTCTAGTACAGTTCTGTCCAGCTCCGTAGTCTCTCCGGTCACTTCGAAGCGGATCTCCTTGCCGCATTTTTGAGCCAGGTCCCTCATCATCCTGGGAAACTTCGAGAAAATGCTTCTGAGGGGCAAGAGCCTTGCCTGCATTATCCCTTCCTGCAATTCCGCAGATGTCCTCTGAAGATGCGCTGCAAGAGAGCGTATCTCGCTGCCGAGACCTAATGTATCTCCATTCGCGAGAAGCCCGGAAGCTATTTGGGTCAACCGCGTCCTATCTATGACAAGCTCACCCACCATGTCCATTAGAAAGTCCAGAAGGCTCACATCCACCCGGACGGTCCTGCCCAAAGCAGAGCGACTTCTCTTTCCTGAGTCGCAGGCCATTGGCAAGTACCTCTCAATGGAAACTCCGGTCACGTCCTGAACGGTTCTGGCTACTTCAGCTGCTTCGACGAGATCCTCACCTGCATTGACGTAGATTTCCAGCGTATCATGAACCCGGCCAAATTCGATTTCGTCAACCGAGGGAGCTGAACCCAAGACATCAACTACCTCTCCTATCAGGGCAATTGCCTGGAAGCACCTGGCAGACAAGAGCGGAGCATCGGACCGAAACCTCACGGTCATAACATGCATGCTAATGCCGTCGCCCTGCGACGGGCTTATGGCCTGACTCAGGAAGTCGGGAAGGCTGCCTTCTTCAGCCTGGCTCGCATTTTGGAGCTGGTGTACAGCATGCCCTGAGACGAACGGCCCATGGCCACCTGATGCAAGGGCGTTTTTCCACTCCCCTAACCAATCCAAGGCAGCAAACATGGTATCTACTATCTCTGGCGTAACTTTACGAGCTCCGGATCTGATTTCGTCTAGAACGCTTTCCATCATATGAGTTACTTTCACGGCGTCCTCAAGCCCGAGAGTAGCTGCATTGCCTTTGATTGTGTGCATAGCTCTGAAGAGCTCACTTATCAGAGCATCATCTGCAGGCGACCTTTCCAGGGCCACCAGATTCTCCTCTACACAATCAAGGAGTTCACTGACCTCAACAAGGAAAACCTTCAGATCGTCCGGATCAAGACCGGAGCAGGCAGTGTAGTCCATGACCTCTCACCGTACCACGGCAGATGCAACGTCTGCTTCTTTGAGGGTTTTCTTCTGGGCCTCTGTTATTATTGCAGCTAAGTCAAGAAGCACAATAAGGTCATTGTCAACCTTAGCGACTCCCTGGATGTACCCAACATCAGAACCAATGATGACCTCAGACGGATCTTCGATAGCTTCCCGGGGTACCTGAATGACCGAAGAGACGGAATCCACCACTACACCCGTGCATTCCTGGTCAGCCTCGACAATGACAATGCGCTGCGCAGGCCCTGGAGGCTTTTTCTCAAACCCGAAATGCCTCCGGAGGTCAAGAACAGGGATGACTCTGCCGCGTAGATTGATGATACCCTCAACAAACTGAGGAGCGCGGGGGACCGAAACTATGGTCTGCATAGGGATGATTTCCCTGATCTTCTCTATGTCAACTCCGTAGTCTTCACTGTTGAGCGAGAACACAACTATTTGTCTTTCTCTTCCGGGCTGCCTGCCACCTGCAGAAACTCTGTCGCCTGACTCCAAGACAATCCCCCCTCGCCGTTAATAATCGTAACGGCGCAGGAAGACGTTAAGCCGAACCTTCTATAATCAAAGAATCCACTCGTTCCTCAATGGTCTGTAAAATCCTGCTCTTTTTCCCCGACAACTTCACCAACCTGGTCAGCCCCTGACGTGCGTCACACCCTCGAGCAGAACCAGGTGCACCCCTGTGTCCATCTGTTCCGATAAAGTGAACCAGGTCATAGCGAACCATCTTCTCGGCGAATAAACGCGCATCCCTGCCGTAGACCCCAAGAAGACTTCCTAAGTTCAGCTGGAGATAGATTCCTGATTCCGCAAGCTCCAGGCACAACCTCAAGTCTCGCCGGAGATCTGCATTCCTTTCAGGGTGAGCGATGATCACGCCGGCGCCCTCAAGCCTTAGCTCAAAAAGAATGTCCACTGTGCCCTCAGGAAGCCCCAAAAACGGCAGTTCAACCAGGACAAAGCGACTCATCCCCAACGACTGGATCCTGCCGGCTGCAAAATCCCCGGCAAGAGACGGAGAGATATGGACTTCGCAACCGGGAAGGATCTCCAGATCCACTTTTGCTGCCTGAAGGTGCCGGCGAAACTCTGCTACCGTTTGACGGATCTTTGCGGCATCAGGCATGCAGGTCTCTCCAATGTAGTGCGGGGTTGCAAATATGCGTTCGGCCCCGCTTTCCTTGGAGATCCTGGCCATCTCAACTGCCTCCTCCCAGGACCTGGCGCCATCGTCTAGGAACGGAAGTATATGACAGTGGATGTCACTGTACCCTATCAGACTCTTTCGTGCAATCACTCAGTTTCGCCGGATTCGCCGTAATGATAGTAACGGTACCTGTAAGACCTGCTTTCATACTTGACCTTGTTCAGAACTACACCCAGAATCCTGCCTCTTGCGCTCTCCAGCGTGTTCTTTGTTTCCTGCGCCATGTCTATGCGGGTTGCTCCCGAGACCAAGACCAGGATAATCCCGTCTACCTTAGAGGCAAGGATGGACGCATCAGCTACAACCAGAGTTGGAGGGGAGTCTACCACCACATGGTCGTATTCTTTCCGAGCTGTGTCCAGCAACCTGCCCATTGCCGCTGAGTCCAGCAGCTCAGCCGGGTTAGGCGGAGTAGGACCGCTGGTGAGCACATGCAACCCTTGTTCGGAAGTATCCTGGACTACGTCGGAAAGAGCTACCGAATCCACCAGAACATTGGTCAACCCTGACCGGTTGCTCAGAGCAAGCTCCCGGTGACATGCGGGTTTTCTAAGATCACCGTCCACCAGAAGAACACTCTCTCCGGACTGTGCATAGGAAGCTGCAATATTGACGGCGACCAGGGTCTTGCCATCATCAGGACCAGGACTGGTCACCAGCAAGACTCTGGTTGTTCTCCTATCCGCAGCGTAGTTCAGACTGGTACGTACAGTCCGAAACGCTTCAGCGACTGCTGACTTAGGATTAGCGTATTTAGACACATTGAACACCTCCGGTCTGTCCGTTCCCGTGCTGTACCTGTTGCTTACCTGTCCGTATCGTCGAAGACCGGTATGGCCCCCAGGGTACCCAGGTTAAGGTGCCGAGCCACGTCTTCACGTGTCTTTATGGTATTGTCCAGGTACTCAAGGATGAAGACCAAGAGCACCGACAGGAATCCTCCAAGGACAGCCGCAACGGCCATGTTCAGCATTCTGCGCGGCTTTATGGGAGATGAAGGCTCCAATGCAGGTGAAACTACAGCTATGGTCGTTTCTCCGAGATTCAAAGACTGCGCCATTTGAGCCTCCACCATTTTTGTGTCAAGGAGACTCAAGGTAGTTTCAATCCTCGAAAGGTGAGACCGGGCCCGCTCTTCCTCGTTCCTGACCTCATTGAGTTGTGCTTCCATACCTGACAAGGAACTCTCCAGCGCAGAAACCTCCTTCTTGAGGCCCTCAATCCGGGCAACCGACTGGGCCGCCAGGAGATCTTTCTCCTGTTTCCGTTTGAGCATTTCCTCGTATTCAGGATTGGAAACGGAAGATGCATGCTCACCGGGAGCTGCAGGCAGCACCGGCGGAATCGCAGCCAGAGTCTTCTCAATCTGCACAAGAGCTGCTTCAAGGGTGCTTCGCTCTACTTGCTCACTGACCAGCTGCTCTCTGAACCTGGCAAGGGACTGGCTGTAAGCAGCTATCTCCCGGGTAAGGACCGTCACGCTGTTAGGCCTGGCCTGTACGGCAGCCAGGGTCTCATAGGCCACAGCTTGTTCTTCCTTAAGGAGGTCTCTTTGCTCGGAAAGAAAAGCAAGGGATTTGGTCATTCGTTCTTGGTTGGTCTCTGAGACAAACTGGACAAATTCAGATGCGATGGTATTGGCAATGGAAGCTGACAAAACCCTATCGGTGTTCTCCAGACGAACCTCTATGAGATTGGTGTCTTTTATGGCCTGCGGATTAACCTGTGCGGCAAGAGCCGCTGGAGTCATATCTTTCAGGCCCATTTTGTCTATGACCCTTCGGAGAAAGTAAGGGCTGGTAATCTGGCTCAAGTATGTGTTCAACGTCATAGACGGGATTCGCGAAACGGTGTCCACCACAGACGTATCCGAAGGGCGGATGGACTGCTGGTTCTGGGCTGCGTTGCTCACCATCAGAGTGACCTTAGTCTCGTAGACAGCCGGCATTACGAAGAAGCTAAAGACAGCGCTGGTAAGCAGGGCAATCCCTGTAAGCAGCGCAATTACCCATTTCCACTTCCAGAGTATCTCCAAATAGTGTCTGAGATCGATATCTTCAGGCTCCAATTCCTCGACCCTCCACTGGTTAGCTTGCCGAACGCACTCTTAGGCCGAGATCATCTGTCGACAAGCTTGTAATATGTAAGAATTCGCTGAACCTGCTCGTCAAGGGCCGGGGCAGGCTGTTTCTCCCCTGTCAGTATCTGGGACGCCAGCAGCCAAGCCGAACTTTCGTCACGGTGAAACCGGTCGTTAGCTGCCTCGGTTAGATGGAAAACTGCCTTGTCGAGCTCGCCCAGCAGATAGTGAGCTTGCCCTATGTATTTCTTCAGCCCCGGGGTAAGGTCAAGGCGCTCAGGGCCCCACCTGTGATTATCTACGCCGCTGACCCTGTCTTTGATTTTCGACAGTTCTTCCGGAATCTTTGTCATTTCGACAAGACACGCCACGACATTGTCGAGGTCTACTTCCTCGTTACCCTCTGCAGTCCCTTTCTTCATACTCGATAAGCTGTAGACCACACCGGTCCGGGCTAACGTCTCCCAAGTTCCTATGTCCAGCGGTAACAGCCGTACAAGGCTGCAAGAAGCTTCCCAGGCTCTTCGAGCTTCTCCGAGAGCTATAAGAACCTCAACTTCCCTAATGCCTTGGGTTATGTTGCAGGGACCCAGCGAACGAGCTATTTCCAGTTGGGACAAGGCCTTCTCCTTGAGACCCGGACCCCCGCCAAGGACTGCCTGAGCTGCGTATGCCTGTCCCATATCAAAGGCGTAAGTAGAAGTAAATCTGTCATACTTTCTGGCTCTGCCATAGAGCTCAGTGGCAAGATAGTAGTCATCACGCACAAGGGCCATTGCACCAAGTCTGCCATACCAGGCTGCTTTGTGCAAACTGTACGAAGGGATGATAAGACAAAGCGCAAGACCTGCGACCAAACATGCAGATGCAACGCCAAAACGCCTCCGCATTCCGGATATGCCTTTGCCCGAGGAAGCCTTAGTCCGGTCCCCGCCCACGGTGGCCCACGTTACGCCAAAAACCGCCCATAACTGGCAGGCAATACCGGGCAGCGAAAGCTCGAAGTCCACTGAGCTGTGAGCTCCCATGGTCACACAGGATACCAAGAGGCCCCACGCCAGAGCTTTTTCAGCGCAGGAGGTCTCCTTGCGCAAGAAGCGAAAGACCCGGTACACCAAAGCGCCCCACAGATACATGTAACCGCAGAAGCCAAAAAGGCCGGTCTCAACAAGCACTTGGGCAAAATGATTGTGAACCTCCGTCGTCCAGTACAGGACCGACTGAAACTGATGGTACCAGGCGTTCCAAGCACCGGCGCCGCCTCCGAAAAGCGGACGCCTGGTAAAAACGGCCAAAGCATCGCGCGTAGCAAGGGTGCGAGCCAGGAAACTCCTGTCCTCAAAGCTAATAGTGGAGAATCGCCGGATGACTGCAGGAGGCAGCAAGTCGGCCACCTTTGTCCCATATTGGGAGATGAGTATTGCGGAGTAGGTTAAGAACGTGATGATTCCGTAGCTAAGCACCGCCCATGTCAGCGCCTTACGGACTGACGTCGATATCACGCTCCGGTAGACCTTCTTGTACATGCAATAAGCTATTTCTGCTGCTAAAGATATGACTGCGCCGAGTACAACCCATTTCAGTGCGGTGCGCCATTCGTCTCCGCCTGCAGCTAATGAGAACTGCCCTACGATCAGGAGTACGGAAGTCAATGCGGTACACACAGAAAAAAGGAATTTCAGTTTGTGCTCCCGGGGCAATCCAACCATCATGGCACAAAGGGCCAGGGGATAAATCACCCACCCTCCCCGGGAATACGACGCCAGAAACACCAGAAGCTGTCCGAACACTGATACTGCATATGATACCCTCAGCAGCGGTCTTTCCTCAAGGACAAGTAGAGTAAGCCCTAATACCGATGTGAGCATCATGTAAGCTGCCAGGGCATTAGGATACTGGAGCGTAGACATGATTCTGCCGCCGAGCACTGCCCCCGGGAAGACCTGAATGCCGGTGGCGGCAATAATCCCAATAGCCGCAACGACTGAACCGCTGAGGACTACTGTGACCAGCACTGCCTTCCGTACCCTCTTGCTGCGGGAAACATACCACGACAACCAAAAGATGGCGAAATAGAGAATCTGTCGCAGAAAACCCCTTATGGCGCCGGAAACAGACGCAGCCCCAAAACAGGATATACCGTAAGCAGCAACCATCCACAGGAACCCATGTGGCAGAGCTCCTTCAATGGCCAACTCCCCTTGCATTAACACGTCACAAGCGCCGACAAAGAGAGCTAGGCCTGCAGCTATCTGGTAAGGAAGAGCGTCCGTCTGAAAAAAGAGCCCTCGCAACAACGGGGCGAGAAACACCAGGAGTATCAGTCCGGGATAGATAACGTGTCTGAGTCTGAAATTAGGAAAAATGGCTGCACATGACTGTCTGCCAGACCGAGACTTCCCGGAAGATGCCAAGTCAACCAATCCATAACCTCCAGGTTCATTTGGACCTTAGTTATGGCCCGATTAAGGCAATGCTGCCTGTGAGCACCAACCATTCGGGAGGGATGAGCAACATCCCCCCCGAAAGTCATTCTACCTACAGAATTCCAACATGCTTCATCCAACGGCTCATCAAAGTGGCGGCCTCAGCTCTTTTTCCGGTAGCCCGGGGCGCGAAGGTTCCTGCGCCAC
Organism: Bacillota bacterium; assembly: GCA_033809515.1. Taxonomy (GTDB): domain Bacteria; phylum Bacillota; class Sulfobacillia; order Fermentithermobacillales; family Fermentithermobacillaceae; genus JAPXLN01. The sequence continues at coordinate 21,113 of JAPXLN010000007.1, read as the reverse complement.
GGCCTTTGATCAGCTCCTGACTGACAGCCTGAGCAGCCTCATGTCTTGCCCATTGGCTGATATCAGCGCCGTCATCGAAACTCTCCAGAATCCGGGCAACCTCCTCTTGGCTGAGTTCCCTTGCAGCCTTACCGAAGACCTGCATAGCCCTTATCATAAGAGCAGCCATTTCCTCCCGCGATATGGTATCGTCAGGCCTAAACCGTCCGCCCTTGCCTTCGTCACCCTTGGCAAGCCCTGCTTTGTACGCAGCTTCAACGTAGCCATAGTGCCAATCGGAGACACGCACATCGCTGAACGTGGGCTTCTCGGGCTTCTGTTCACCCAACCCCAGGCTCCTAACCACCATAGTCACAAACTCTGCACGCGTAATCGGAGTCTCCGGCTCAAAGGACGTCTTTGTCATGCCCTTGATCACGTACTTGGACGCCATGAGTTCTATGTCTTTCTTGCCCCAGTAACCCTCGACGACGTCGTCAAAAGCCCTGGAGTGCTCAAGAGCTATGAACCTCCCGCTCACAAACTCAGGAATAGTGGCGACCACCTTGTCTCCCACTACCTTGCCACTGACAAAGATAACGGAACCGAGCTTGTACAGGTTCACATGCTCCGGGTTTCCAACCTTGTCCGGATCAAAACGCAAAAACAAAGCAGCCTCATCCACCCTTATGGAAGACTCCTTACCGGCTGGATCCACGGCAACGAAGCTCACGGATATAACATCCGACGCCAGCGTCATACGCTGAAGATCCTCTTCGGGCATGGAACCCAGCAGGTCCATGGCCTCCTGGTCCATAGAAGCATGTACGCGAATTTGGAGGGTGCCCAGAGGACCGGCATCCGCTGTTACCCGAGCAGCCAGAGCGCTCATAACCTGAGGTGAAACTAACAGATCACAAGACCCCAATTCCAGAACGGACGGTACCGGTGCAAACCCTCCCATTTCTAACACAGCCAGGGGTATGTTGGCAACCGCCTTGCTGGGGAAGACGGTCGTCCCGGGCACGGGCAACAATCTCATGATGACTGCGCCGCTTTCAGGCGCCGCTTCATATGCAGCTTGAACCTTATCAGGGACCACATAGCAGTTGGCCCTGTCATTCTCAAAGTCATATGACTGCCACCCTGTCTCAGTCCCGGTTACAGGTGCCGGCCCCGGAATCACAGGCGTTACCGGTGGTTCTGACGGCTCCGCGGGAGTTTCCTTTATGTAGGCCGCAAGGTAAACTGCAGTCCCGACAGCTGTCGCTTTTCCGCTCTGGAGCGCGACTCCGTACTCCCCAAAACCCACAGGCAACGTGTAAACAACGTTATAGACGTAAGGAGTCATATACACGTCCGCATAAACGAACTCAAAAGTCTTTGTTCGTTCTTCAATGGTGCCGTCGAGTTTCACAAAGTACAGGACGGCCTGGATGGTACCGCGTTCAAAAGCAGTTATCGGTTGTATCGTCAGGGGAATCTTAACTTGGGTACCTTCCTTTATTGCCTGTGCAGGATCAACCACTTCGACGGAGCCTTGCGCTTGTGCGCTTAGCTGGGATCCAAACGGGTTGAGCATAAGTAAAACAGCGAGCAATAGCGCCAAGCTTACGTTTCTAAGAAATCCACGATGTTTTCGAATGGTCATATTTTCACCTCCTTCTTCGCCAAAATCAAAGCTGTTTAGTCAATTTTACCATGATTGCCAAACTTGTCGAGGCTGTTGCAGCCTAACTACGGTGCGCCTAGCTCGAGGGCATTAGACCCGAACCACAGCATAGTCCTTGGAGGCGGTTCTACGCAGAGCCATAAAAACCCTCTTCTGTCAAGGGATCATTTGGGGTAATCGCTAATGACGTTCCAAACGCTTTTCCGCTCAAACCCGCGCCTCCAGGCGGCAACACCTGCAAGGTCATAGGCTCTGGCCAGGTCAAGCCTTCTCCTTACTGAGTCCTCATCCTCGAGCCACATCCTATAGGTCACCGAGCCGGAAGTCTTCTCTGCATACCTAAGACCTGTCTCGGTTTGAAGGACGGGAGTGACTTTCTCTGAAAGAAACCATTGCTCGGCACTTTCCATTCCCATGGCTTTCTGGCTCACGGTAACGCTGGCGCCTTCCTTGGTTTCCTTCCAGAGCCGGGTGTAAAATGGGATTCCCAGCACCAGTTTTTCTTTGGGGACCTCTTCGAGGGTCTTTTCGATAGTCCATTCAGTCCAGGGAATGGCCGACACAGGACCTGCTACTTTTGACGTGGCTCCGTACTGATCGTAGGCCATCAACATAATGTAGTCCAGAACCTCCGAAAGGCGCTTTCTTTCGTAGCACAAAGACCATGTAGGACTCTGGGACTTAACAGTCACGTCCATTGATACTGTAAGACCTTGTTCGTGCAAGAGAGGGGTAAGCTCCCTGACAAACTGCGTAAGATAGGGGGCGTCGTCTTTGTACACATTCTCAAAGTCAATGTTTATTCCGTCAAGAGAGTAGACTTCTGCGTAGATCAAGATCTGAGAAATGACCTTGTCCCGAAAATCTGAACTCCTGAGAACTGCCCGAGTCCTTTCAAGCTCAAATGAGTTTGAGAACAAGGCCCATACTTGATACCCCTGTGAATGAGCCCAGGCCACGTAACGGCTGTCAGCGTAGTTCTCCACCTCTCCCGGCTTTTCCCCCAACCGGAACCAGGTAGGCGACACCACATTGAGACCTTCCATGGGCCCTATGCCCGAAGGGTCCGGAGTTCGCCGTTCCACCTGTTCCCAAACTAAGACTACTTTTCTGCCGTCAAAGGGTGTAGGTACGTACTCCCCTGACGGTCTTCCCTCTGCCCTTCTGGTCTCCTTTTCTCCCAGACATGAGACCGGCAGCCACCCGGCAACTCCCGACCATGTCTCAATCCTGGCCCACCGGCCGGCTGTCTCAAATATCTCCACCTCGTCTCCTGCTTCTACCCTTCCAGCTCTCTCAGAAAGCATAGTTGAGCGCACTCTAACAAAAGCCCGGGATACCACCGGAGCTACTACCCTGTCCTCATCCAGCTGTCTGACACGAAAGACACCTGCTTCTTCTTTCAGTGAAACTGAGACAGGATACAGAATCTCCAATGTGCTCCCGGGTATGTACGGCTCCTTGCCCTCCAAAACAACAGGAAACTTAAGTTCAACAGGATGGCGGTTGACATACCCGGTGAGAGAGCCTGTTTTCATCTTAACGACCTGGTTCGCGGTGGTCACTACAACTACGCCATCTTTGTCGTAAAAAGCATTCGGGTCTATTACTTCCTTAATGAACGAGAAAGGCACGTAGGCTTCGCCCCTTTCCACAACAACCGGAAAGTCATGCCTGTCTCCTCTGTACACCAAATACGGGCGGGACTCAGGAGGAACAGGGAGTTCCTGAAAGGAAGGCCAGAAGATAGCCAGAGAGAGTCCGGATAGGACAAACACGAGAACCGGCAGAACCCAACCAGGGGACCGCCCGGGCTTTCTTCTGAGAGCTCTTGGCGGAAATGACATGACAACCCTGCCTTCCGGTTTCCCAAACCTGTCAATCAAACGCGCTTTATAACAATAATCGCTTTGCGGCCCCTATTTGGCAAAGGCGTTTTCTGGAAGCAAAAAGCACCCCCGGTCATGGTAGCCCAGCCGGGGATGCTTCAGCGTAAGGAAATTAACCCAGGACCTCCCTGTAGACCCTGAGCCAGTTGCCCCCTAGTACCTTCTTGATTTCCTCTTCCGTGTACCCTCTGGATAAAAGCTCTGCCGTAAGAAGAGGCATTTCGCTGACATCCTTCATGACTACAGGCGCCCCAGGAGCTACCCCGTAACCGTCAAAGTCGGATCCCAGCCCTACGTGATCAATTCCTGCGACTCTCCTTATGTGATCGATGTGGTCACACATACGCGCCAGAGAACACTGATTGGGGTCATTGTCCACAAAGCCAGGCAGGAAGTTCATGCCCACTACACCGCCTTTTTTGGCCAGGGCTTCCAGCTGCTCATCCGTGAGGTTCCTCCGGCTCTGGCAAAGGGCCCTGGCGTTAGAATGGGAGGCGATGTAAGGACGCTCAGCAACAGCATCTACTGCCCAGAAACTTGAGTCTGCAAGGTGGGATACGTCAACCAGCATCCCAAGGCGCTCCATTTCCTTGACCAGGGACACCCCAAAGTCAGTAAGGCCTGACTTAGCTGACTTTTCCCCAACACCGTCAGCAATATCGTTTCGCTGGTTCCAGGTCAACCCAATGGCCCGTATCCCCAGCCGGTAGAAACCTCTCAAGAGAGACAGACTGCCCTCAAGCGCTTCACCGCCTTCAATGCTCAAGAGGGCAGAAACAGCTCCCTCCTCTTTAGCTTTCTCAATGTCAGCGGCAGTTGTGGCGATTCTGAAATCGCCGGACTCCTCAAGCAGGCCATAGAACCCGTCCAGAATCTCCATTGCCCTCTTGGCAGATCGAGCCGGCTTGTGTTGAGGCTCTATGTAAACCGCCATAACCTGGCATGTCATACCGCCTTCCTTCAGCCGTGGAAGGTCTATATGACCTGTATCGTTTCTAACGAAGAAATCCCGCGTTCTCGAACCCGGGTAAACCTGGCGTCCTGTGACACTCAGAAGCGTATCGCAATGCCCATCGATGACTACGGCCTCACTGTGAATTCTGTCAGCCTCGCTCACTGTTCATTCCTCCTTAGCGCCAAATGCCAGGTCTAGGACGTTTATTCCGTTAACCTGGCACGGCATACATGACGTTTTCTGAGTTGAAGACCGGCGTGCCCGGCACTCCTACTCTTCCACTTTGATAGCTTCCGTAGGGCAGCTAGCGGCAGCATCCTTGGCGCAATCGAGCTCAGCCTTGGCCGCTTCCTGGCTAATCACGCCCGCCTTTCCATCATCCTGAAGTTCGAACACTTTGGGGCAAGCATCTGCGCACAAACCACAACCAATGCAAAGATCCTTATCAACGACAACCTTGGGCATATCCTCTACCGCCTTTCCCTGGAATTCCAAGTAGGATTATAACACACCCAAGTTATCTTATCTTTGCGTTGGCAAGGGCATCTGCCACAGCTTCTATCCATGAGGTCGAGCTCCGGGTTGCACCGGTGTAAGCGTCAACCATAGCGCTGTTTCTCTCCGTGAAGCGTTTCTCCATCTCATGCTTGGCCTCGAGGGCCTTTGCATACTCATAGGTCAGCCAGTCTTTCAGTTCCCCCTGGCTTGTCACATCCTCGAGACGGACTTGCACAATCTTGTCTGCCTTGATGGCAACCCAGGCTATTCCGTACCCCTGTGGCCCTTCTTTTGACTTTCCAAAGAAAGTGCCCTCGAAGTACGCAGTCTTTATCTCAGGGGATTTCCTGGCCTTTTCAAGGGCGAACGCCACAGCTTCCTTATACTTGCTTGATGAAGAAGTTGCGCCGGCATAGGTGTCGGCGTTGGCATCCTTCCTGCCGGCGAACCGTTTGGACATCTCCGCGTTAGCTTCCCGGGCAGGTGCGTAGGGGTAAGCAGCGTAATCTTTGGGAACTCCCAGCTCTGTTATCTCTGTGAGCTTGGCTGATACGATCCGATCCTTTTCGACAACCACCTCAGCTATGGCATACCCATGGTCATCGGCTTGGGATACGCCCTTATAGGTTCCGTTGTTATAAACCCTCGGCCCACAACCGGTCAATGCCAAAACCATAGCTACCCATACAACAGCCAGGAGTAACCGTGCTTTTCTCACGATGGACATACCTCCTTCTGTCCTCATCCTTACAGGCTAGACTGCAGAGAGCGCCTCCGATAAGGTAGTCTTCCATGAAAACGCTTTGGCAGTCAATACCGCCTGGATTTTTACATGGTTAATCTACTTGGTTCGACTACAGGTTTCTGTCCTACACCAGGATCTAACTGCCTCCTGTTAAAAACTCCCGGAAACATGAGCTTTACCAGTAAGCCTATCCTGTCGTCATCGGTCGAACGATTCCATGTTGTCCACAAGGGTATCCACAGGGTCCTCTAAGAAAGGTGCTTTTGCACTGTCACAAAAAGAGAGGGATCTTTGCATGGCCGAAAGCAATCTTATCAAAAAAAGCTCCAGAAAGTACGAAAATGAAGGCAGGGAGTTCACTGTTACATACGAACTCCGAGAGCATGTGGGAGTTCAAGGCTCAGAGCATCTCATCCGCGTGTCCCTGGTTGAAGGCGACGGCAACGGCGACCGGAAGAAAACAGGATGCAGTGTTGAGCTCACTTATCTCCGGCCCGAGCTTGGTTTCAGACTGTTCGAGATAATATCCGGAGCCACAGAGCCTGTTTTTCCTGTTCACGTGTCCGACATAGTGCGCGATCAGATTCTAGGCGGCAACCTGGCCGGGGCCAAGACCTACTTCTGACCTATCCGGGTTATGTGCGGAAGCAAGTCGTAAAGCTCCAGAAACTCATCGGCTGCGTCCACCAGCTCGTCGGCTGCCTTGAAGTTACAGCGGGCGTAAGCGTCAGAGTGCTGCGTAGACAACACCTGGATCCTTACGCCCCGTTGAGCAACAGCTCGAACAAGGGGAACAAAATCACCGTCGCCTGAACACAGAACATATTTGTCGCACCTGTCCACAAGCGACAGCATGTCAATGGCCAGTTCCAGGTCGAGGTCAGCTTTTATGGCCCCGCCGGCAAAGACCTTTAGCGGCTTACGAACGACCATGTAACCGTTGCGGTTCAGAAAGCGTAGAAATGACTGAGACCGTCTTCGCTGGCCGTCCAGTTCCTCTCTGACAGCCTCAGGGTCAGACGGCGACGACAGCTTAACAAACTGCTCGATGCTGTCTGTGGTCCACTCGCCGGTATAGTAATATGCCCGTATCAGGATGCTGTCTTTGCTAAGAAGGTTTAGAAGGCGCACAAAATCCACGTTAATGCCGAATGAATCATAAGTGGCATACTTGAAGTTCCACCCGTCTACAAAAACCGCTAGCCTTGTAGGGGTATGAACCATTCCGATTTGAGCTTTCATGTTTGTCCTCCATCGTTAATGCCAGATCGAGTGATAATGCCAGATCGAGCTCGTTTTTCACTGCCGCTTTTGGGTTGCACATGCTGACAATATTGGTTTGACCTTTGGATGCAGATGGTGCGCCCGGCGCGAATCGAACGCGCAGCCTTTGGCTCCGGAGGCCAACGCTCTATCCATTTGAGCTACGGGCGCACTTACAGAGTCCATTATATCACAGGCGACCTAACAGTATCAGGGCACCTATTACCACAAACCCTGTCCCGGCCGCGATTTTCACAACGCCTGCAGGGACAATCCGGTAAAGGGTATCACCTACCAATACTCCGATAAGCGAAGAGAGAACAAGAGCTGAGGCAGACCCCAGAAATACGCTCCATGGCGCCTTCTTCGAGGAAGCCAGCATCATGGTGGACAACTGCGTCTTGTCTCCAAGTTCTGCAAGAAACACTGCTACGAACGTAGACATGACTATCTGCCAGTTCACCTAATACAAGCCTCCCCATCTACGAATGCAACCAGAAGTATTTTACCTGACAGCACAGGACAAGTCCAGAAATCCCCAAATGGCGGTAACAGCAAAACTGCGACAGGTCTCTTCTCGTTCCGTAACTGCACTCAGCCGGTGGCCTAACTTGCCGTACGAGTCTCCTCAGTCCTTGGTGTCTTGACCCAGGTCTTCGGTTCTTTGCCCATGATCTTCAAAACTAGAGCTGTAGTATAGGGAAAAGGAAATATGAACGCTGCCAGAGGCAAAATCAGCAGACCGAGATATACCAACAGCCGTGCCCCCTTTCCTTCCGGCCTTGCCGAGTTGTCAAGGTAGGGGCTGTACCGGCGGAACGCGTACAAAGTAAAACCAAGGTAGACTACGGAAAACCCGCTAAGCATCCAGCGCCCGGCAGGCGGGATCACTGTAGGGTCGATGGAGTTATTGTAATGCAGCAGCATGGCACAGGGCGGCACAAGAGTGGCGATCTGATACCCCACCCACTCCACCTGCCCCTTAATAATCAACCTGCGCTTGAGCAAGCGGGTCTTCTCCGGCTCTCCAATGTTGGAGCAGCCAACCTTGTCCACGACCTGCAAGTGTCCTGTACCCCATCGCAGACGCTGACGGAAGAAAGCTCCGAAACTGGGGGGTGTTTGCTCAGAAGACGAATACGGCAAGTACTCAGGCCAGGCCCCTTGCATCAGGTATGCCCGGGTGCCGAATTCCAGATCCTCGGTAAGAACCCGGCAATCCCATCCGCCTACTTCATAGAGAAGGTTTCGCTCCACAAAGACGTTGGTGCCTCCCACAAACGGAAGACTCTGAAACAACCACGGAAGGTACCAATCATGGGCAATGGCCTGGTACAACGATGCGATCCTGCAGAAAGGGGTCATCTGATAGAAGTTGCGAACCTGAAACACCGGGCCTTGAAGCACCCTTGAGTTGACCGGATCCATCAACCGGCGGTAACCTGCATACAGGAGAACATCCCTATGAGGACGGCTTTCCGCGTCATAGAACCCGCATACTTCCGCCCGTGAATCGAGGAACTTCAGCCCCCAATTGAGAGCCCTCCCCTTAGTTGACTGAACACTCACTCCGGTCCTCTTGCCGCCCAGTTTTCCATCAAAGTCAAAGGGAACCACTATGTGCTTAAGAGCCGGCAAGTCCTGGCTTCTCCTTGAGCTCGCGTAATCTACAACTTCCTGTGTAGTCGGGTACATCTCCTCAAGAGCTCGGCGGATGTCCTTTTCCAGTTGTCCTGCCACATGCGCTTCTTGGACAGAAGAAACAACCTTCCCGGCTACAAAACCAGTCATGCGACCGATAATATCCTTGGTAAGATCGTGATTTGCAAGGGCCACGTGCTCAATGGTTTTCCTGAGGACCCTTGGGCTCGAATTCTCACACAGATTAGCGTAGACTGCAATAACCGGAACTGCAACTGCCAGACAAGCCGGATAAACCCTTTCCATGTCAACCGGCGATAACCACGGACAGGTTCTCCTGACAATGCCCCTGAGCGCCTTTGCAGACGGCGCCCCCCGGGAACCTATTATTGCCAGGGATATGTCTCTAACTGCAAGGCGTCTCTCCAGGGCAGGCAGAGAGCAGAGTTCAGGCACACCGATAAGGTAGTCCTTGCGAAAGCCTTTGGAAAGATACTCACGAAGGGCAAAGTCTGATAAGCATGATACTATGACTGAACGTGCCATTCGCTCTTGCTCCGGTTCAAGGCAGCTGAGATCCCCTCGGCCGGCCATAACTATGCTTGCCACGCCGGCAATCGCCTCCCGTTCTTGCTGTGAGGCAATTGTTTCTTTCTCGTCTGTAACCACCAGTACCTCAAAGGAGTCCTTCGGATAATTCAGAGACAAAAGGTGGCTGATAGTGTTCTCAATCACCAAGGATTCGTTTCTTGCAGGAACCAGAATACTTATGAAGGGAAGGTTCTTGCCCAACCTTGACGCAGTTTCTCTAAGGGTTGAGCTTTGCAGGCAGAGCCTTCTGTTCCAATACTTCTTGTCGCTGTAACTCTTCCAGACAAAGAATCTGGCGAAGAGAAGGAAGAAAATCAAATAGACCGCGAAAGTGACTATGTAAAGGGTCTGGGCATTGTCCATGTGTTCAGGTGCCCCCTCTTTTTGTTTCGGCAGGCTGATCTGCCTGCCATCGAGTAGTCTTACGCTGGTCGCGCCGGGCTATTCGCAGAGAGAGCACAGAGAAGGGCGAAGCGGCCCGCCTTCCGGTGAGCCGCTTCCCTGGATTGTGCCCTTAAGCAGAGCTATATGATGCCGCCTACAGCCTTTATAGCTTCTTCAAGGCTAGGCTCTCCGATTACCTGAAGCTCGTACCCCACCCGGACGGCGGTCTGCTCTATCTTGAGCACCCGCCGCAGGTCAATAGGAGTCCCGACTACTACCATATCGCAAGGAACCCTGGCGATTGTCTCCTCCAGTTCCCGGATCTGTCTGTCAGAGTATCCCATGGCCGGAAGAACCGGTCCTATGTGGGGGTAGCGCTCAAATGTCTTGGCAATGCTCCCTGTGGCATAGGGTCTCGGATCAACAAGCTCAGACGCTCCCCATTTTCTTGCCGCCAGTACCCCGGCACCGTAACCCATTTCGCCGTGGGTCAAGGTGGGTCCATCTTCAACTACCAGCACTTTCTTGCCTGTCAACTGAGCCCCTTCGTCGAGGAAAACAGGCGAACACGCGTCGACCACAATGGCGTTTGGACACGCTTTTCTTACATTATCCCTAACTGCCTCAATGTCGTCACGATTAGCTGTATCTATCTTGTTGATGACGACTATGTCGGCCATCCTCAGATTCGCCTCGCCCGGATGATAAAGCATTTCGTGGCCGGGCCTGTGAGGATCTACGAGCACAATGTGGCAATCCGAATGATAGAACGGAAGGTCGTTGTTCCCGCCGTCCCAAAGCACAACGTCAGCTTCCTTCTCGGCGCGCTTCAATATCTCGCCGTAGTCCACACCTGCGTAGACAATGATACCTCTGTCAATATGAGGCTCATACTCTTCTCTCTCTTCGATGGTACATTTGTGGGCATCCAGGTCTGAGTAGTCTGCGAACCTCTGCCAAATCTGTTCTTCAAGGTTACCGTATGGCATAGGATGGCGAATTGCCGCCACTTTCTTGCCCGCTGCCTTCAAGATCTCAGCCACAGACCTTGTTGTCTGGCTCTTGCCCACACCTGTGCGAACAGCGCAGACAGAAATGACCGGCTTAGACGACTTCAGGATGGTTGAATTGTACCCCAGCAGAACGAAGTCCGCTCCGGCTGCAACTACTGTTGAAGCTTTGTGGCCCAGGTCCACATAGTTAATGTCGCTGTAGGCGAATATAACCTGGTCCACTTTCTTCTCCTTTATGAGGTTAACAAGATCAGCTTCGGCGAATATCGGTATTCCCTCAGGGTACAGTGAGCCGGCCAGCTTTGGCGGGTACACCCTGCCTTCTATGTCAGGAATCTGGGTAGCGGTAAACGCCACCACTTCAAAAGCCGGGTTATCCCTGTAAACAACGTTAAAGTTGTGGAAATCCCTTCCCGCTGCACCCATTATGAGCACTCTGGTCTTTGCCATTTGTGAACGTCTCCTTCCCGGTACTGGGTTCAATAATCTCTTCGAATTCTTCTTTTGCCGTCAAACCCATACCCGGCCCCCAAGCTCCAGGGCCCGCTTACACCTGGGGCAGGCGCCCTCAACAAGACTGGACGACTCGATCTCAAGTGCGCCTCTTTGAATAAGCACCTCCTTACACTCAGGACAGACAGTATCCGCATAGCCCTTCTTCCATGCATTCCCTATGTACACATAATGAAGATGCCTGCGAGCTACAAGCCGGAGCCTCTCAAGGGTAGCCAAGGGCGTCGGAGGCCGGTCCATACGGAACGCAGGAAAATACCTTGAAAGATGAAGGGGGATAGCCGGACTCATATCCCTCAGCCAGCAAGACAGGGCCTCGATCTCCTCTTCACTGTCGTTTAGCCCGGGTACGACAAGGTAAGTCACTTCGATCCAGGCGTGATCAAAGGCTGTTTCTACGGTTCTGCGAACAGGCTCCAGGTGCCCCCCTGCCACCTTCCTATAGAAACTTTCGTCCCACGATTTGACGTCAATGTTCATAGCATCAATAAGGGGAAGACCCTCCCTGAGAGCTTCCTGGGAAATATACCCGTTAGTCACCAGGACGTTCTTGAGGCCGGCCTCTCTTGCCAACTCGGCAGTCTCGACAACAAATTCCCACCATACGGTCGGTTCATTGTAAGTGTAAGCTATGCCCGTAACCCTGCCCAACTCATCTTGTTTCTCCTTAGCCAGGTCAACCAACTGACGAGGCGTCATAGACGTCAGATGAGCCTCGCCTTGTGAAATCTGCCAGTTCTGACAGAACCGGCACGCAAGGTTGCACCCGAAAGTGCCTACAGACAGAAGAATGCTCCCCGGCTCAAAATGGAACAGAGGCTTCTTCTCAACAGGATCCAACCCCAAAGACGAAACCTGACCGTATGCCGCCGGGTAGAGCTGACCTTCCCGGTTTTCCCTGGCTCTGCATATACCCTTCTTGCCAGGCATAATTATACACCCGTGAGGACACAGCTTGCACTTAACTTTTCCCTGTCCAACCGGTTCCCAGTAAGAAGCTTGTTTCATTGTGTCCCCCTCAACGATAGCGTTCCACCGTAAACCTGAACAACCTCACGTCAGTCTCCCACGACCGGATGCCCGCTTTCTTCCTGGCAATGTCGATCTGATCTTCCACCGACTCTATGCCGGGAAGGTCCGGCAGCAGAAGTCCCCGCCTTCGCCCCTTCTGACATACGACTCCGTACTTCCTGGGATCCAGATCGGATACATGGTCTACCGGCTCCAGCTCCGACAAAACATCCACCGAATACTCAAGCAACTCCAGTTCAGGGGCGGATATAGGGTCAAATCTAGGGTCGTCTGTCGCCGAGCTTATGGCATTGAGTGCGATCTCCCAGGCCAGATTCCTTTGTGCCGGTTCTAGGGTGCCAATGCACCCCCTCAGCTGACCTTCCTTGTATATTGATACAAATGCCCCACCGGATCTTTCAAACTCCGGAGGGACTTCCGTGGGAGGAGTTATTTGTCCGGTATCTACGTAATGCTCCACTGTCTCCCGGGCCAGCCTAACAGGGTACGGTTCATCCCGGCCCGGGTAAAGCAGCGCAGTGCAATACCCGACGCCAAAAGGACCCTCATAAGACAAGACCTTGCTTTTCACAGAGGTGCCATCCAGGGCGCCCAGCAACGTGACAACAGGACTCAAACCACATTGACCGGCATCGTCAACAAGCTCTGGATCCACGGAAAGAAGCGCCTCCACGTCGAACGATCTCAGCGCTTCCACAAGCATGCTGTCGAAATCTTTCCCACGGGGATGAAAGCCTGACGGAGCATCAACTGTCAGCCTGTGAGAAAGATCGCCTGACGCAAGGACTCCAACTCTCCGACCTAATCTCAAGGCCCCTTCCCTGATACACTTGCCAAACCTGTAGGCATCCCCGTACGGAAGAAAACCTATGTTGACAACGACCAGCCGACCATCAAATCCGGCCTTGCTCAGAAACGAGAGGGGGACTACGGTGCCATGATCCAGTTCAGGATTGATCCTGTAACGCGTTCGGTTAGCCTTGTCCAACCAGATCGTCCTAATGCCTTCCCGCTTGGCCCGGTCCAGTATGGCCTGTGCCAATTCCAGATCATTAGACGTACTTATGCTTACCCGGCGTGCTCCAAATTCCCTCAGATCACCCTGAAGGTCTTTGTCAGCCCTGAGTGAAAAGGCATCTGAAAAAACAGGGCCATGAGGGGTGATAATCACAAGGGTCTCACAAGATGCGCCGGCAAACTCCTTGGCTAGCGTCTCCATGCCTCTGACAGTGGCAATCGCCTGAGACTCATCGCCCTTGCCCACTTCCGGAACTATTACTGGCGGGTGTGGAGCCAGACCACCCAGCACCACTCCTCTTAACACGTTACTGCACCACCTTCTCAACAAACGGCGAAGTTGATGCCAGAAGAAGAGCGCTGTAATTCGGCAGAAAATCCAGGTTACTGCCTACAGTCAGACTCCTCTCGGCATCTTCTACATCACATATAAGATGATCTGACGAAGCTCCTATGACTCGAACACCCTTATCAACAGGCCGAATGCCTTCCGGATCCACATCCTGTCGTCCGAGAGCAAGAATAGCTCTCCTTCGAATCCCGCAATCGTCAAAGACCGGGATCTTCCCAAAGGCATCCTGCCCTATCCTGCCCCAGGGCTTACTGGGTTTTTCCAGAACCTCAATTACCTCCGCCCTGATTACCAGAGCGTCCTGGCAACAGCCGGGAATGGGAAGCCTCTGAATAGCTTCCCTGCCCAGAATTACACCTTCGCCTATTCTGAGTTCGGTTATGCCCGGAGGCATTTCGCCTGCCAAAACAGAGCCTATGTTGGCAGAGTTTCCACCGGACACGGTCACCAGAGAAATCCCCAGACTGCCTTCGATTCTCGCCCTAACCCTAAGCAACTCTTCCATTTTATCCCTCGTGGGCATTACCCCACCGTAGCAGGACATGTTGGTACCGATTCCCTCCAGGTATATCCCCGGGATCCCGGTCATCTGCCGGGCGGCCTCCTCTGCATCCCCGGCAAGGACTCCCTCTCGCAAATCTCCCAGGTCTACCATTAAGATGACCTTATGGACTTTTCCAATGCAAAAAGCAGCTTTCCCCAGAGCTCTTACGGTCACAGGGTCTGAGTTAAGGCTGGTATCCGCATAGCACACAACCTCACTTACCCGCGAGAGGGAAGGCGCCCTAAGCAAAACCGTTTCACCTTGATACCCGTTTTCTCTCAATCTCTTTAGGTTCTCAATCCGGGAATCTCCGATCGCTCTGGCTCCTCCCTTTATCATCGCCCTAACTACCGCCGGATGAGCTAGTAACCCTTTGGCTACTCCGACCATGGTGAGCCCCTGTTGTCTCAAAAGGGAAGACACAACTTCTGCGTTATTAAGGATCTTGTCTTCGTAAATCAGAAGCGCAGGCAATTTCATAGCATCATCCCCTCACTAAGGAACAGAACATTGGGGCCGGCGATTATACACTACTGCATAGAAGGCGAAACTCCTTCTGCCGTGGCCCTTTTCAGAGTAGCTTAACGTCATCCATAGATTGCCCGGATGCTGACCTTATTTGGGGCCTTCCACAAAAGAGATGACTGCCTTTCGTATGCATTCGGCAAGTTTCTGCTGGTATGAGGGGAAACCCAGAAGCTCCTCCTCCTCCGGATTTGACAGAAAGCCCAGCTCAATCGTGGCTGCCGGGACCTCCGAATGATTCAGTATGAAGTGATTCAGCTTAGACGATACCTCGCGGTGAGTTGACGTATCTTCCACCATAGCTTCCTGAATGAGAGAAGCCAAAACCTGCGACTGACTGTTCTTTTTGGGATTGTAGAAGGTCTGAGCTCCTCGCTCGCGGGAATCTGTGAAAGCATTGCAGTGTATAGACAGTACAATCGTTGCCCCTGATGATTCAATGAGTTCCACTCGCGCCTGGGAATCCCCTACTTCATCTGTGGTAAGATCGTAGTCTCCCGTGCGGGAATAGACCACCTTGGCACCGCTTCGCTCCAAGCGTACGCCAAGATACAAGGCTACATTGAGCACGATATCCTTTTCCAGGTGCTTCTTGCCGCAAGCTCCCGGATCAATTCCGCCATGACCCGGGTCTATGTAGATAACCTGGCCCGACAGAGGCCCCCCTGGCAAGTTTCGCCTGAGAACGCCTAACGGATCTGCAGTCTTACCAAGGGTTCCCCAGACAACCGAACAGCAGAAAACAATGGCCAGGCCGAACAGTACGCGCCTGGTTGTAAGCACCAAAAGGGGCCGGCGCCTTCGCCTGCCCCTCCTCACTCCCATGCCCAGCCCCCCGTTTTCCTTCCCTATCACAGGAAGGATATACTCGAAAGCAAAGCTGTATGCCGGATTCACATGCCATGTTTCCGGATTAGCGCTTGGAGAACTGAGGTGCCTTCCTTGCTTTCTTAAGCCCGTATTTCTTTCTTTCTTTCATGCGTGGATCCCTTGTAAGGTACCCGGCTCTCTTCAGCAGAGGCCTGTACTCTTCATCAACTTCCAGAAGAGCCCTGGCCAGACCGTGCCTGCATGCTCCTGCTTGCCCGCTGAGACCCCCGCCTTTTACGTTGACCATCAGATCAAACCTTCCCTCAGTGCCCGTAAGACGGAAAGGCGCCATAACCTCCTGTTCGAGGCTGGGATTCCCAAAGTAGCCGTTGAGATCCTTACCGTTAATTGTGACCTTACCTGTTCCTGTCTTGATTCTCACTCTTGCTACCGATGTCTTGCGGCGACCCGTGGCTATCACAGTATCTCCCACCATTACTCCCCTCCTTGCCACATCAAAGGCTTCTGGGCCTGATGAGGATGAGCAGCTCCCCTGTAAACAAACAGCCGCTTAGCTATTTGCCTTCCAAGCCGGTTCTTGGGAAGCATTCCCTTTACGGCAACTTCAACCACTCTCTCAGGTTTCCTCCTGATCATGTCCTTAAACGGAATGTACCTGTCCCCTCCAGGATATCCTGAGTGACTGAAGTAAATCTTCTGCTCTGCCTTTTTCCCGGTAAGCTTCACCTTCGACGCGTTCACTATAATAACGCTGTCTCCCATATCAACTGACGGCGTAAAAGTAGGTTTATGCTTCCCCCGCAGTATGAAAGCAACCCGGGATGCAAGCCTGCCCAGAGGCTGGTCTGTGGCATCGATGATCCACCACTTCCTGTCGATCTCCCCGGGTTTGGCCATATAAGTCTCACCCAATGTAAAAACCTCCTTGATGCACCCGATAAACAAGATTCATTCTAATCTCGGGAACCTGCAGGGTCAAGAGAAGCGAACTCCCTCAAGACACAGTCCCTTTCCGGGAAGGCAAGTTCCCGCCCTCACTCTGCCTAAACTCTCCAATACCAGGGACGTCCTGCCTGGCGAAAAGCGTCCTCTGCCGGTGTCAACCATGGTGCCTACCAAAAGCCTCACCATTTTGTAAAGGAATCCGTCTCCTGAAATCCAGAACTCCCATAGGAGTCCTGACTGTCCCATGTAATCCTTCCGGATCCACTCAGCCCTGTAGATCTCCCTGACAGTGCTTCCGGCCTGGGAACCTTTGGCCCTGAAACCTGCAAAATCATGTCTGCCGGTTATTGCCTCAGATTCTTTCTGCATAACCTCAAGATCCAGTTTGCCTCCGTAGTGGTACGAATACCGCGACAACATGAAATCCGGCCGCGCCCCACGCCATACCCTGTAACAATAGGTTCTTTCAACAGCATCTCTTACAGGGTCAAAACCCAGCGGGACCTCTTGAGCACAGTCCATCACTATGTCCTCAGGGAGCACCCCGGCTAGAGCTTCAGGGAGCTTGTCAGCCGGAACCGGTGCCGTGGTGGTAAACGATATCACCTGACCCCGTGCATGAACGTTTGCATCGGTTCTTCCCGAAGCTTTCACCTTCACTTCGTGTCCAAGACACGATGCTATACACTTCTCAAGAGTCTCCTGTACGCTGACAGCGTTCTTCTGGCGCTGAAACCCTGAATACGCCGTTCCGTCATACTGAATCCTGGCCTTGATACGTCTCACTGCAAGACACTCCCCATGCTACAAGGGACGGGAAATCACAGGGCCGAACATGGCCCTGGCGTAGAGCACTAACACGCAGACGATCCCCACCAATGCCAGTGCTGCATAATCCCTGAAAGCCATGTGCAGTTCACGCATGCGGGTTCGTCCCTCGCCTCCCCGGTAACACCTGGCCTCCATGGCCATGGCCAGATCATCTGCCCGCCTAAACGCGCTCACGAAAAGGGGAACCAGGAGAGGCACCAAACTCTTTGCCCGCTTCACAACGTTACCGGACTCGAAGTCGGCGCCTCTTGCCATCTGCGCCTTCATAATCCGTTCTGCCTCCTCAAGAAGAGTCGGGATAAAACGGAGAGCGATGGTCATCATCATGGCCAGTTCATGAGCTGGAATACCGAACCTGGCGAATGGATTCAGAAGATCCTCCAGGCCGTCAGTAAGCTCTATGGGAGACGTTGTGAGAGTCAAGAGCGAAGTGAACACTATCAGGATAATCAGACGTACGCCTATAAAAAGACCCTGAATAAGGCCGGCCCAGGTAGCAGTCAGTGGACCAAGCTTGAAAAGGATTGGCCCCGGCGTAAGGAAAAGGTGAAAACCCATGGTGAAGACCATTATGAACACAATGGGCTTGAGCCCCCTTACAAGCAGCCTCCAGGGAACTCTGGACAGAGCTGCCGCAGCCAGCGCAAACAATCCCATGACCAAAAAGGCCTGGAAGTTATTGCCCACAAACAAGATAACCATGAAAGCTATGGAAATAGCGATCTTCGCTCTTGGGTCCATAGCATGGACCGGTGAGTCGGCCGGATAGTACTGCCCCAAAAGGGCACCGCTGGATATCATAGAGCCTTACTCACCTCGCCACTTTTGAGCTCTCGCATTATCTCTTCGTAAGCTTCGCGGGCACTGAGAACATCCTGGCGCACGTTCCACCCTCTCCTCTTCAGTCCCTGCATGAGAAGGACAACTTCCGGTGGATGCAGACCCACTTGCGTCAGAAGACCCACCTGTGTGAACACTTCCCGGGGCGATCCGTCTGCCACCAGTCTGCCTTTCTCTAATATCAGAATGCGCTCACAGAGCCTTGATACGTCCTCCATGTTGTGAGACACCAGGATAACGGTCATACCCGTGCTGTGCAGTCTCTGAACGTTTCCCAGTATCTCATCTCGACCCCTGGGGTCCAAGCCCGCAGCAGGCTCGTCAAGGATCAGAAGCTGCGGGTTCATGGCCACGACTCCGGCTATAGCTACCCTGCGAAGCTGCCCGCCGGAAAGCTCAAAAGGAGAACGAGAAAGGAGCTCCTTAGTGAGTCCTACCATCTGTCTGGCGGACTCAACTCTTTCCCTGACTTCCTTCTCAGAAAGCCCCAGATTCCTTGGTCCAAAGGCAATATCTTCAGCTACGGTCTCTTCAAACACCTGTTGCTCAGGATACTGAAAGACCAACCCTACCTTCTGTCTCAGCTGCTTAAGGCTTACTTCCTTCCCCCATATATCCTTGTCATCGACGAGAACCTTCCCGGACGTGGGCTTAAGGAGCCCGTTAAAGTGCTGAATAAGCGTAGATTTGCCAGACCCGGTAGGTCCGATAAGCCCAACAAATTGCCCATCGGGGATCTTCACAGAAACCCCCGCAAGTGCGGTCATCTCCTGGGGAGTCCCCTTATTGTACGTATGGGTTAGTTCCCTGACTTCAACCGGCATAGCTCATCCACCAGTTTCTCTGCTCTTAAGGCGTCGGGCCTGACATTCAGCCCTGACCTGGCTAGAAGCTCAATAAGACTGCCAAGAGGAGGCACGTCCAGCCCGAGAGCCCGGAGCTTGTCTCTTTCCTCAAACACTTTGCCTGGCGGTCCTTCCATGACCACCTTACCTTCATCCATAACTAATACCCTGTCAGCATAGAGCGCCTCATCCATGTAGTGGGTAATGTGGACAATAGTGATGCCATATTTCTTATTGAGCTCGTCTACCGCTTCCATTACATCCTGGCGCCCCCTTGGGTCCAGCATTGCAGTAGGCTCGTCCAGTATGATACATCTGGGACTCATGGCGAGAATCCCTGCTATGGCCACCCTCTGCTTCTGCCCGCCTGAGAGAAGATGAGGGGCATGCCGCCGAAACGGCAGCATTCCCACTTTCTCCAGAGACTCGGTGACCCTGTTTCTAATCTCAGAGGGCTTTACCCCAAGGTTCTCAGGACCGAAAGCTACGTCCTCTTCCACAATGGTTGCGACTATTTGGTTATCAGGGTTCTGAAATACCATGCCTGCACTCTTCCTGATCTCCCAGGTATGCGAGGCATCTTTGGTGTTCATACCCAAAACCACCACATCACCGGACGACGGCAGTAGCAAGGCGTTGAAGTGCTTGGCCAGTGTAGACTTACCGGACCCGTTGGGGCCGATTATGGCCACGAATTCGCCTTGAGTAACCTCTATGTCTACCCCGTTAAGGGCAACTATCCCCTGGTCCTCGTCGGTTTCATACCGATAATGGAGGTCGTCCGTCCGGATACTCCTCTTCTCCTCACCCATTTGCAACCTTCTCTACTGCCCGGGCTTAACGAGCTCAAGTATTGCCATAGGGGCCCCGTCGCCGCGCCTTTGATAAGTCTCCAGTATCCGGGTATACCCACCATTCCGGTGAGCGTATCGCGGGCCGAGGGTGTCGAACAGCTTCTTGACAACGTCCTCACTGGTTAGGTACGCAAGGGCCCTGCGTCGTGCAGCAAGGTTGTCCTCTTTAGCCAGGCTTATCATCTTCTCTGCAATAGATTGAGTTTCCTTAGCTTTGGTCAAAGTAGTCTCAATCCGCTCATGCTCTAAGAGCGACGTCACCAGTCCGCGCAAAAGAGCTTTTCGCTGCGCTGACGGCCTGTCAAATCGTGAGTAAGCCAAATCCCCTTCCTCCTTACTCTTCGTCCGGGCGAAAAGCCAGTCCCATCTCAGCCAGCTTGTTTCTTACTTCCTCCAGGGACTTCTTGCCCATGTTTCGTACTTTGGAGATCTCTTGTTCGGTCTTCTGGATCAGCTCACCCACAGTGTTGATTCCCGCTCTCTTCAAACAGTTAAATGACCTCATAGAGAGTTCGAGTTCCTCAACAGGTGTCTCCAGCACTTTGTCAAGTTCAGACTTCTCGCCGGACTCTTCGGGCTCATCATCTTCCACTAACATGGCTGCAAGGTTCTTGAACATGTCGAAGTGTTCAATCAAAATGGCAGCAGACCTCTCAAGAGCTTCTTCCGGTCGAATGCTCCCATCAGTCCAGATCTCCATTACAAGCTTGTCGTAGTCTGTCCTTTGCCCTACTCTGGTGTCCTCCACCCGGTAGTTTACTTTCGTTACAGGAGTAAACCTTGAGTCTATAGCTATGACACCTATAGGCTGGTTTGCCGCCTTGTTTCCCTCGGCCCTTACATAACCCCTGCCTTCTTCGATAGTCAATTCCATGTACAGACGACCGCCCTCACCCAGTTCAGCTATGTGAAGGTCCGGGTTTATGACATCAACGTCGGGGTCAACAATAATGTCACTAGATGTGACCACTGCCGGTCCTTCTACTTCGATTCTGGCGATCTTCGGACCAGGGCTATGACTCTTAACCACCAACGACTTAACGTTCAGGATTATGTCGGTGACATCCTCCCTGACTGCAGGGATTGTCGAAAACTCATGAAGAACCCCTTCGATGCTTAGCCGGGTCACTGCAGCGCCTGACAACGATGACAACAGCACCCTCCGGAGCGAGTTGCCTATGGTCACTCCATAGCCCTCCTCCAAAGGCTCAACCACAAACCTTCCGTACCTCTTATCCGGTGAGATCTCTTCGCATTGCACTCTTGGCTCGATGTCATTAAACACTCTTTATGAGCCCCCTTCAGTTCAAGGCTTTTCGGGGCGAGCTACTTAGAATACAGCTCGACTATCAGA
>JAPXLN010000006.1:0-88205 GCA_033809515.1 Bacillota bacterium | reverse complement strand
AGGGGCCGGGGCGCTGCAGACCCCGAACTTCCTGCTCATTCGCATGATGTCTCAGCGCCATGCGTGCCCGCACCCAGAATAGATTTGGAGGCAGGCGACGAACTGATCATAACCGTCACCGATCTTCGCCAAAACCCCGAAATCCATAGTGAAGAATCCCTGGACCTGTACGTAAACCCGGGCAACATAAAGATCGCCCCTTTGCGTCTTCGGGGAAGGGAAAACACTCGCCTGTACAAGCTCAGACCCAATCGCCCGGGGACTTTCGTATACTGCCTGAGTACGCTTCCCTTGTGGCAGCACGACTTCGTTGATACTGCCGGAGAAGACGTCCAGTGGCTGACCTACGGCGCACTAGTGGTGTACCCTTCTTACAGAGGCCTGGCCCGGGCAGGCGTTGTCAAGTGCCCGAGAACCGGTCTGTGGTACCACAATGGTGAAGCTCAGACACAGATACCGGCAGATGCAAGCAACAGAAACTTCGCCTTCGACGATGTTCGCACATACTGCGACAGCGACCGGTTTCTCCTGTTCTCCAGCATAAGAGGAAGAGAGTCCCCTGAGGGCACAAGCTTCAAACTGGTCAATGGCCGCTCTTTCCCCGATACGCTCTTGCCTGCCCAAATACCGCCTCACCTGAGGCATGCCTTTGGGTATGACATCGCCCCCGGGTACGAAACGTATATCAGACTGGCCCGCCGCAGCCCTGAGGAACCTACGAAGGTCCTCCTGAGAACGTTCAACCTGTGCAGTGATTCCGTTCTGTTTCATGCCGGGGGTCTCCCTGCGCAAGCCCTGTCCGGCGACTCAACAATCATATATCCAGGCAGTTCTCAGGACCTCTTTCTCACCATGGGACCGGAGTCTCGTTCTGATCACAGTCAATCAGAAAGGGCTGATTGGCCCAGACCGGGAAGTGAGGTTCTGGCCCTTTCAAGAGCTTTCCGATCAGTTATTGTGCCGCCGCCTATCAGGGAACTGGTAGAAAAATGGGCAAGCGTCATGTCTTTGGCATGGAAAGAGCATGCTCCGGACCCTGAGAACTGCCCGCAGTACTTCCTGGCCTGCATCGATGAGGATTCACCCGCTCCGGGTATACTCCTTTCACCCGAAGGAAGGATCGTTCCTATCTGCTGCAGTCAGGAGGAAACAAGGCAAGTGCAGGCACATGACGCAGAGCCTGAGGTCAAGACCTTACCGCGGAACCGCCTGGGAAGCCTTGCGACCAGATTCAAGAAAAGACTGCAGACCGGAATAGGGAGGCGCAAGCGAAAGAGTCTTTTTCGCGACAAGCGAAAACCCTTGCGTATCAATCTGAGAGACTCCAAAGCCATTGCATCCATAAACATCATGCCCAAGGGTCCGCCGGAGGACTTAATAGAAACCATTGGCAACGCTCTTGAGCAAGGGCTCAGACACATCAAGCGAAACCGGAACGCCTATATTCCAGGCCTGATCTTCTACCTGATCTTCACAGACTATGTCAACATACAAGGAGACACCCAACCAGATTCCTAACAGCAGACAGTGAAATACGGAACCCGGTTTGCTCTGAAAGGCCGGGTTCTGCTTTTCTTCTATGCCGTGCCGGAGCTTCCCAGAAGGCGAATCTTCTCAGCAACGAGCTTGCCGATGGCCTGGCGGCCTGCGGACAAAAGCCTTGCGGCGCCGGTTGTGCCGGCCATGGAAAGAGAGCCTAACTCACTGCGAATTGCGCCCAAAAACTCTTCTGAAAGGGCCGTAGCAATGTTAACCTTAGCTATGCCGCTTCTTACAGCATCTGCCAGGCTGTCATCCTTGACCCCCGAAGAGCCGTGGAGCACAAGCGGAATCTTCACGACCCTTCGTATTTCGGCCACCCGTCCGGCATGGATGCCGGCTTCCCTCCGAAGCATCTTATGTACGCTCCCGACTGATACGGCCAATGCATCAACACCTGTCTCTTCCACAAATGCCCTGGCCTCAGCAGGATCGGTCATGTATTCCCTAAGATCCTCCATGGACCATTTCCGGTCTCTGGCCGAAGGCACGAGCCCTAACTCGCCTTCTGCTGAAAGGCCCAAGCTGTGCGCCATCTCAACAACCTGTTTGGTCAAGCGTACATTGTCTTCAAACGGAAGCTCCGAACCATCAAACATCACCGAAGTGAACCCTGCGTTGATTGCACGCTCCACAAGGCCCGGATCACGGGCATGGTCAAGGTGAAGAACCACAGGGACCTCCCTATCTTGCCCCATTGCCCTGATGGCCGCGGCCATGACCTCCAGGCCTGAGTGCTCAATGGCGCTCCCGCTGACCTGGATGATAACAGGCGACCGTTCCAGTAAGGCGCCTTCGATAATGCCTTGTCCAAACTCAATATTCAGCGCGTTGAAGGCGCCTACTGCATACCCGGACCGGTACGCTTCAGGAAGAACCTCGTTCAGAGTAACAAGCCCCATCTTTACCATCCTCTGCTGCGACGTAGTGCCCTCGGAAATGCCTCTCCCCAACAGCTTCCTGCCCTGCGCCGGACATGATCTCGTCTGCAACCTTACCCCATGCGGCGGCGTATCCGTACAACGGCCTGCACAGCTGTGTGGCGGTAATGCCGTCTTTTTGAGTAGAGTATGCTCCTGATTCCGATACCATCTTTTCTAACATCCACGGGTTATCTATTATGGGACAGGGCCTCATGTGATTCCCGCTAAACGGCTGGTTCTCCTGATACGCTCTGAACAGCGGAGATCTCAGCGCCTCCACCAGGGTAGTGTCTTTGATATTGACGTTGGCATAGTGTACAAAAGCGCATGGCTCCACATCTCCCATGGCGTTGATGTGAAAGTAGCTCCTTCCGCCGGCTATGCATCCCCCTACCGCTACACCATCGTTCCAGAAGTCCGCCACGAAAATCGGTTTCTCTCTGCGCCACTTCTCTACCTGATAGTGCATTAACTTCCTTTGCTCCGGAGTCGCCATGTACTCCAGATCGGCCTCACCGCCAACAGGAACGTAGGTGAACAGCCAGCCTAGAGCACAGCCCTTATCAACCATCAGATCTATGAACTCATCGCTTCCCACAGTCTCAGTGTTCAACCTGGTGTAAGTGGCCGAAAACCCGAATACGACGCCTGCCTCCCTCAGATTATCCATGGCTGCCATAATCTTTTTGAAGGTGCCCTTTCCCCGTCTTGCATCAGTTTCATCTTCAAACCCCTCCAGACTTATGGCAAAAGTGACATTGCCCAGGTCCGCAAACTTCGCGGCTACGCTCTTGTCTATCAGGGTTCCATTGGTGAAAACATGGAACACGCTCTGATCATAGTTCCTGGCAAGAGACATTAGATGGTCCATCCTCACCGTAGGCTCGCCGCCTGACACCACGATAAGATGCATACCCAGATCCTCAGCTTCCCCAATGACACGGTTCAGCGTCTCGTAATCCATGTCTCGCCATGTATCGTATTGTCCGGCCCAGCACCCTTTGCATCTGAGATTGCATTTGCCTGTAGGATCTATGAGCATGGCCCATGGAAGGTGAATTCCGTGTTTCTCACGTGATTCCTGTCTCTTGACCGAATGCACAATGCAGGCGTTCACGAAGTAGTTAATGACCAGCTTCTCCAGGACTTTCGGAGATGTCCCTTTGATAAGGCGCATGACCAGCTCTCGCCAGTTATTATCTTTGTCTGCGAAAGACCTGGCCCAGCTCCTGGCATACTGCTTGTGCCGTTCATCTCTGGCTATGAGTTCTCCCCATTTGAGCATGTTCAGGAGGTTCTTCTCGGGATCGGCCTCAAGATACCTCAGTCCCTGCCTCAAAACAGCTTCTCCTAACACCGCCTTGGCTGTCTCAAAGGACATGTCGCGTTCCTCCCCAATACCAGTTGCTAATATACTGCCCAATTCCCGTCGCAACCAACTATGGTCAATCGAGCAACGCAAAGCAGAACACACTACCTCCCATATGACTATGCCCGTCCGGGGTTTCCTACGACTAACCTTGCGAAATCCATGAGATCTTCTCTGGAACTGTCCCCCAGGAGCGACACCTGTTGCGAAAACCGTGCTACCATGTGCTCTAACTCAGGCGCTTTCTGAAAGACGTCCTTGACCAAAAGAACACCGGCAAGAAGGCCGGTAAGAAGGTTGAGCCCTGAGCCGGTTGGCTCGAAAAGCACCTGCGAACGGCCCCGGACACCGGGAGTGCCGACGGCATAGGAGGCCCTAACAAAGCCGTCTTTGACCAGCCGCTGCATCATGTCATAAGCTGTCCACTTGGAAACCGATAAGCGTTGGGCAACTTGAACATAGTGCACTGGGCCGGCCTCGCGCGCTAGATCAGCGACTGCCTCAAGAAACTCGTGCTGTCTCGGGCTTATGGAGCAGGTCTAGACCAACGCCTGTAACCTCTTAGGAACCGTTGACATAACATGTTACCGGAAATGCTGTGAGAGGAGGGTTCCGAATGGCAGGAGTCGGCGGTCCTGGTTGCGGCGGCGGCGGAAACTGGGCGTTCATAATCTTCCTGATTCTTATCCTGCTTGTGTTCGGAATGTGGTGCTGGGTATAGGTACGTGATACTCCGGGAGGGCGGCCAATACCGGCCGCCCTACACAACTTGAAGCAACCTTGCCTTGACCGATGCTCTTGAGAAGTCCAGCACAGCGCATCTAGGCTCCGATGTACCTACGGGCCTGCTCGGACTGCCGGGATTCACGAAAAGCATCCCGTCCTTTTGCACAACTAACGGGCAATGAGTGTGACCGAAGACAACCACATCAGCTCCCAGAACCTTCGCCCTTTGGGCCAGCAAGCCCATATCATGTTTCACCCGGTAGAGATGGCCATGGGTCAAGTATACCCTCCTGGTACCGGCAGCAAACATCTCCTCAGTTGGGCCTTTCACCATATAGTCACAGTTGCCTACAACGCCTATCACTCTAATCCCTGTAACAGCCCGGATCTTCTGCGCATCTTCGTAAAAGTCTCCTGTATGCAAGATGAGGTCAACGTCTTTCATCATGTTCAAGCATTTCTGAACAGGCCTGAGGTCTCCGTGGGTATCTCCGAGGACTCCTATGATCAACTCATTCCCTCTCAATGAAGACCAATTTTTCCGCTGCAGACGCAGCGGGCTCACAAAGCAGGTCTACCAACGAGAGGACTATGCCTTCGAGGGCGCGTCTTCGGTGACTGACTCTATCCTTCTCTTCATCAGAGGCCTGAGCAAGGGTTTTGCCGAGCTCCGGACACCAGAACAACGGGTCATAGCCAAACCCCCCGGCACCCCGGGAAATGTGGAGTATTGCTCCTTCCACGGTGCCTTCTGCCTCGAGCAGAATCCCTTGCGGTCCCGCCACCGCTACTGCACACCTATACCGGGCAGTCCTCTGTTCCGGGCGGACACCCTCAAGTTTTCTCAGCAGAAGCTCGTTGTTGTCCTGATCCAGTCCTGAGGATGAAAAGCGGTGAGACTTTATCCCGGGCGCTCCTGAAAGGAAATCCACTTCAAGGCCGGAATCTTCGCCCAAACAGACCTTGCCGCACTGCTTTGCTGCTGCCAAGGCCTTAATCCGGGCATTCTCGACAAATGTCAGACCTGTTTCATCTGCATCATTCAGCCCTTCCTGACGCGCATCTGGAAGCTCCCAGGACGCTTCTGGATGAAGCTTGTGGAAAAGCCTCCTAAACTCCCTGATCTTGCCGGGGTTGCCGGTGGCAAGAACAAGCCTTAATGTCATTAGCTATATCCCCCAGGGCTTCTTTCTGAATCTCCATGAGCGACCTTATTCCGTGTTCGGCCAGAGACAGAAACTCATCTAGCCTGCTATGACTGAAGGGAGAACCTTCGGCGGTTCCCTGGATTTCTACAAACTCACCGCTTCCTGTCATGACCACGTTCATGTCAACTTCTGCCCCTGAATCCTCTGCATAGCACAGATCCAGTACAGGCCGGCCCTGAACCAAGCCGACGCTCACAGCTGCCACATAGTCCATAATGGGAAGCGCATCCCATTTCAGTTCCCTCGCCAGGCTCGACAATGCAAGGACAAGGGCAACATAGCCGCCTGTTATGGCAGCTGTCCGGGTGCCCCCATCAGCCTGAATAACGTCGCAATCAATCCATATGGTCTTTTCGCCTATACGTGTCAGATCAACAGCAGCCCTTAGGCTTCTCCCGATCAGACGCTGAATTTCCACAGTGCGTCCGCCGGGTTTTCCTCGAGAAACCTCTCTGGGGGTTCGTGTCGGAGTAGCTCCTGGCAGCATTGAGTACTCGGCTGTAATCCATCCAGACGATGAACCCTTCAGAAAAGGCGGTACCCTGTCATCGATCATTGCCGTACATATTAGCTTTGTGTCCCCAACTTCAACAAGACAGGAACCGGCAGGAAACTTGAGGTAATTGGGTATCACTCTTGTAGGTCGCAAGTCCTCGGGCCCTCGGCCGTCACAGCGCATTATCTACACTCCTTTCGCCGGTGTCACTTCTCCCGTATCATTTCATCTTGCGATAGGGTATGACCCCACCGCGGATAGTCTTTGTCTCCAGGACCGTAACAAAGCTCCCCGGCGAAAACTCTTCTATGAGGGACATAAGCCTTTTCAGGCCCTTTCGGTCGGCAGAAACAAGCATGACCATCTTGCTTCCTGTCATGCCATGCCCGTCCAGGACCGTCACTCCATACCCTGACGTTCTAAGGGCCTGCAGAAGCTCCTCAGCGCCATCTTCTTTCGGTATTACCTGAAGTGAGACGTGACCTATGGCCAGTTTCTCCTCAATCAAACTGCCCAGAATAGTGCCTGAAGCAAATCCTAACCCGTAAGCAACGATCTTGAACGGGTCGTCCATGTTCTTGATAATGCGGCTCAAAGCAGTAACGTATATGGAGGCTTCCGCAAACCCAATGAATGCCGCAGGATACCGCTTACCCCGCACCACAAGGATCATTCTTACTGTAGCCAGGCTGACATCGCATATACGAGCTAAGAAGATTATCAGGTACTCAATGGCCATCGCCGCCCCCACCCTTCCCGTTAACCTGGAGAGTATCCGTCACGAGTTCACCTTCGCATGGAACATAAGAGAGTGGAGCCTTTCCAGAGACTGAGCAAGGCGCTCCTGTTCTTCCGGGGAAAGATGCTGGAGAATTGAGGCAACATAACGACGCCTGGCGTCCATAACCTCCGAGATAACGGATTCGCCCTTTCCGGTTATGGTGAGGCGTATCACCCGGCGGTCCTGGGGATCACGATTTCTCTCCAGCAGACCGTTCTTCTCCATGCGGTCAATAAGATCAGTAGCGGTAGAACATGCCAGATAGAGTCTGTCGCATAGTTCTCCCATTGTCATGTCCTTGTGTTCGTGAAGGGCAAGCAGTGCGCTAAACTGGGGACTGGTAATCCCAAAATCTCCTAATATGTCCCGGCCTCGTCTCTTAATGATGAAAGCAACATGCCTAAGCAAGCGTTCGATCTTCACTACAGAGCTGTCGAACTCCTCAGCCATTGAATGCACCTCCCGGCGTTACTGTCCGAGCAAGCCCGCACTCTTCAAGGATATCTCGCATCTGCAGCCTGAGTCAAGAAATCCCACGCAGAAGAAATACTGTACCAGCGGTGCTGACGTTACTTGCTATTACGAAGGAAAACCATACGACAGACAAGAAATAGGTGGAACTCTGGTGGAGGCGGAGGGAATTGCACCCTCGTCCGCAAGTAACCAAGTTTCAGTCTCTACGAGCGTAGCTCCGGATTTTATCTTGCGGACCCATGCGCCCCGGAGCAAGCTCCTGGTTCCGCCAGCCCGGAATCACTTTCCCTGCAAAGTCCCAGACATCCCCTAGCAGGTATCTCTCCTAGTGACGGCGACTCGAGGGTAGGAGAGAAGTCCCCACGGCACCGTGGCTGCTACTTAAGCAGCCAGAGCGTATGCTCTATTATTGGCTTTTGTGTTTTTGCCGCCTTATTGGGCGCGGCACCCATGCTCGCTGCTCAAACCCAACTACCTACGTCGAACCTAATTCGCCCCCATATGTTACTGTATGTAATATACTAGCATGAACTCCCGGGGCTTACAACCTACGCTCACGCTCGCGCAAGGATCTATCTGCGTCTTTTCTTTGGTCCTTTTCCCTGAGAAGCTCTCGCTTGTCATAGGATTTTCGCCCGCGAACCAAGGCAAGATCGACCTTTGCCAGCCCGTCTCTGAAATAAACAGACAGCGGGACCATAGTATAGCCCTTTTCCTTGACCTTAGCTCCCAGCCTCCTGATCTCCCTCTTGTGGAGGAGAAGTCGCCTGGGCCTTCTGGGATCGTGGTTGAACCGGGAAGCCGGATCATACTGGTCAATGTGGGCATTGCGGAGTATGACCTCGCCGCCGGAAACCTCAGCGTAACTGTCGGCAAGGCTTGCTCTTCCCATCCTCAAAGACTTGACTTCAGAACCGATAAGAGCGATACCCGCTTCAAATCGCTCCTCTACGATATAGTCATGCCTGGCCTTCCGGTTCTGAACGACAACCCTGGTATCTCCCCGGTTCATACTTGCGTGACCACCTTAAAGTCCTAACTCAGTGCTTATGCCTTTCATAGCTTCCAACCCAAGGGTAGCGAACTCCCTAACCTCAAGGCCGAGCTCACTGCATGCTCCTATGATCTCACGATTGGCGCCCCGGGCGAAGGCCTTCTCCCCCATCCTGTTCATGACGAAGTCAACGTCTATGGCCGACAGCTTCTTGCCAGGGGAAACGAGCGCAGAAGCCACAATCAGACCTGTCAAAGGGTCCGAACAATATAGCCCCTTGGCCATAAGGCTGTCTCTGGGAAGGCCATGCACTTCATTATGAGCTTTGACCGCATCTACTATCTCAGAGTCAAACCCCATTTCCCGGGCGATATCGCCTGATAACAGACTATGAGTCTCAGGATCATCCTTGGTATCTTCATAGTCGATGTCATGCAGCAACCCGGCTGCGCCCCATCGCTCTTCATCCTCGCCCAGGTGCCGGGCGAGACTGCGCATGACGGCCTCCACCGCCAAAATGTGCTTGAACAGATTCCTGTTCTTGACCTTCTTTTGGACTTCCAGGACAAGCTCATCGCGCGTCAACTTCTCACCACTTTCCTTTCTTAGGGAGAAAGAACTCATCTGAAGAGGGATGCAAACACCAGTGCAACGATGCTCATAAGCTTTATCAGAATGTTGATGGAAGGACCCGAAGTGTCTTTGCACGGGTCGCCTACTGTATCTCCTATTACTGCCGCTGCGTGAATTTCAGTGCCTTTCCCGCCAAGGTTCCCTGCCTCAATGTATTTCTTGGCATTATCCCAGGCACCGCCGGCATTAGACAGCATAATGGCCATGAGCACTCCGCATACCAAACTCCCGGCCAAAAGCCCCGCAAGCGCCTCCTTACCCAGCGCAAAACCTATCAGAAGGGGTGCTGCAACAGCTAAGATCCCAGGTACAGTCATCTGACGCAAGGCGCCCTTTGTAGCTATGTCGACGCAGTTGGCGTAATCGGGCAAAGTCTTTCCTTCCATCAGTCCTGGAATGTCCTTGAACTGGCGCCTGACCTCTTTGACCATGTCATTGGCGGTCTTGCCCACCGCTTCCATTGTCAAAGCTGAGAACAGAAACGGGAGCATGCCTCCGATCAGAACACCTGCTATGACCTGAGGTTCCATAAGATCGATGGCAGCAATCCCGGCAGCCTGTGAATATGCAGAGAAAAGCGCAAGGGCCGTGAGGGCAGCTGATCCAATGGCGAGCCCCTTGCCCAGGGCCGCAGTGGTATTGCCCAGCGAGTCCAATTTATCGGTTATCTCTCTGACGCTTGCATCCTGACCTGTCATCTCCGCTATGCCGCCTGCGTTGTCAGCTATAGGTCCATAGGCGTCAACTGAGACAGTCATCCCTGTGCTCGACAACATACCCACAGCAGCAAGAGCAATTCCATAGAGACCCCCAAACCCGCTTGTTTCGCCGAACCTAAAGGCCACCAAAATGGCCAGGGCTACGATTATAATAGGAATGGTCGTAGATCTCATCCCCACTGCCAGACCCTCAATTACGTTGGTTGCAGGTCCGCTTCGCGAAGCTTCAGCTATTCTCTGAACCGATGAGTAATCCGAGGATGTATAGACCTCAGAGAGGAGCCCTATTATTACTCCTGCAACAACCCCGGCCAAAACGGGCAAGAACAGAGTAGAGGCGCCCGTTGTGAACCGGATAACCAAGTAAGCGGCAACAAGGGTAAGCCCATTGGCTACAATAGAGCCTGTCCTGAGAACCCGCGCAGGGTCGCCCTTGGAATGCCTGACAAACAGGATCGCCAGCAACGACGATACGATGCCTGATGCGGCCACCATCAGCGGCAGCAATATGGCCGCAGTGGCAAGCCGCTCATCCTTCATCATGACTCCGATGGCCATCGCAGCAACTATGGAGCCTACATATGATTCGAACAGGTCTGCCCCCATGCCGGCCACATCACCCACGTTGTCCCCTACGTTATCAGCAATAACCGCAGGGTTTCTCGGGTCATCTTCAGGGATGCCGGCCTCCACCTTACCTACAATGTCTGCGCCTATGTCAGCAGCTTTGGTGTAGATACCGCCGCCAACCCTTGCAAACAAAGCAATGGAACTAGCGCCGAAGGCAAAGCCGTTTACCACGCCAAAAGAAGCAGGATCGTTGACGTCTCCAAAAAGCCAGAACACGATGCCCAGGCCTAGAAGCCCCAGGCCAACCACGGTGGTTCCCATCACAGCCCCGCCGGAAAAAGCCACGCTGAGCGCAGACCCGGTACCCTTAGTAGCTGCGTGGGTTGTTCGTACGTTGGCGGCCGTAGCTGTTCGCATGCCTATGTAACCTGCAAGGGCAGAGCAGGCTGAGCCAAGAAGAAAGGCCAGTGCAGTCTGAGGTCTCATTACCTCAGGCGGAGTCAAGAACCCCGCTGCGAAAATGACAATGGCCGCAAACGCCACAAACATGGCCAGAGAGCGATACTCTCTCCTCAGAAACGCCATGGCCCCTTGCTGGATGGCAGAAGAAACCTCTTGCATTTCTTCTGTCCCGGGATCACTTGCCAGTACCTTAGCTCGAAGAAACAGGGTAAATATGAGCGCGGCCAGGCCTGCTACGGGAGCCACAGCCGCCCACTTTAAGCTGAGCAACTAAGAAGACCCCTTTCCCCAAAAATACATAACCCTGACCCCAAAATTCACGGTCTCCGGGTTATGGTGTGTGAGGTTGACCCTCAGGTTTCAGCGACGCAGCATCGTAAGCCCTATAGATGTGACCACAAAAGCAATGGCCAGGACCACTGTCAGCTTAGACAGAAACTCATCCAGCCCCTTCTTCCTGCGGCCCATCAAGGCCTCAGCCCCGCCGCTAATCATGCCCAATCCGGCACTCTGTCCGGGCTGCATTATGACTGTCACTATTAGGCCGAGGGTTACCAGCCAGTGCAGTATTCTAAGGGCTATCAGCAAAACCGTCACTCCTTCGGACTAATTCTAGCATCACGGCCATAGATAATCCAGCCGTTCAGACCTTGCCGTAAACAGAGGACTTACCCAGTTCCTCTTCTATACGCAGTAGCTGGTTGTACTTGGCGACTCTGTCGCTCCGGCACGGCGCACCTGACTTGATCTGGCCTCCGCCCAGGGCAACCGAAAAATCAGCGATAAACGCGTCTTCGGTTTCACCTGATCGATGGGATACCATCCAGCGATATCTGGCATTGCGTGCAACTTCTATAGCTTCAAGAGTCTCTGTGACCGTACCGACCTGGTTCAACTTAATCAGAACCGAGTTGCCTGCTTCAGCAGCTATGCCTTTTTCTATTCGCTGCCGCTGGGTCACAAATAGATCGTCGCCGATTATCTGAACTCTGTCTCCCAGCATTTTGGTTAAGACCACCCAGCCTTCCCAGTCGTCCTCGGCAAGACCGTCCTCTATGGAGATAATAGGGTATGAACCAACCCAATTCCGGTACTTCTTTACCAGGTCTCCGGCATGGCCTTCCCACTTCTCTCCCTCAAGCACGTACCTGCCGTCTTGATAGAATTCGGAAGCTGCCGCATCTATAGCCAGGAAACAGTCTTTTCCCGGAACATACCCGGCCTTCTTAATGGAGGCCGTCAGCAGTTCCAGGGCCTCTTCGTTTGATGTCAGGTTAGGCGCGAACCCGCCTTCGTCGCCTACTGCTGTGGAATAGCCTTTGCCCTTGAGAACAGACTTGAGAGCATGGTAGACCTCAACAGCCATCTCAAGACCGTGCTCAAAGCTTTTTGCGCCTGCGGGCGCTACCATGAACTCCTGTATGTCCACGTTATTGTCAGCATGGCGTCCTCCGTTAAGGACGTTCATGAAGGGGACCGGAAGGACCCTGGCACCTGCTCCTCCAATGTAGCGGTAAAGAGGAAGGCCCGCCGATTGAGCTGCGGCAGCGGCCACTCCCATGGACACTCCCAGGGTTGCGTTAGCTCCTAATCGTGACTTATTGGCCGTGCCATCCAGCCCAATCATGGTCTTATCAACTAGCGGCTGGTCAGTGGCATCAAGGCCCACAAGCTCCGGCGCAATAATATCATTGACATTTGCAGCCGCTTTTCTGACTCCTCGTCCGTTGTACGCCTTTTCCTTGTCCCTGAGTTCAAGGGCTTCATAGGTGCCTGTAGATGCTCCGGAAGGAACCATCCCCCTGCCCCAGGAACCATCGCTCAGCAAAACGTCCACTTCCAGGGTGGGATTACCCCGGGAATCCAGAATTTGCCTTGCCTTTATACCAACTATTTCCGCCATACTCATCACCTTCCTGAAAACGGTGGTACTATTAAGGTCTCCCTGTCCATTTCCGGGGGTTTCGCAAGGCCCATTAAGTCAAGAACTGTAGGCGCCACGTCTGCCAGAATCCCCGGCTTCAGCGTTGTCCCGGATGCCCCCGGCAATCCCGGGCTAAAACACACCCGGGCGTTGCGCAGGACTACCTCCACCTCCCCGGGTTCCACCAAAATGCAGGGAACCGGGTTAGACGAATGGTAAGTGTGGCCCTGGGCCAAAGGGCCTGCCTCCTGAACCAGTTCCTCGATGTTACCATGATCGGCAACCATAAGGGCTGCTCCTCCTGAGTTCAGCAACGCTCTCACCAAACGACCGAGACATGCGTCCACCGCCTCAAGAGCCTTGACCCCGGCCTTGAAAACCCCCGTATGCCCGACCATATCCGGATTGGCGTAATTAATGACCATGAGGTCATACTCTCCTGATGCTATTTTCTCGATGGCAGCATCTGTCACTTCCGCTGCGCTCATTTCCGGTTTCTCATCATAGGTAGCCACTTCCTTGGGAGAGGGGACCAAAATCCGGTCTTCGCCTGGAAATGGCCGGTCCTTCTTGCCGTTAAGAAAGAAAGTCACGTGGGCGTATTTTTCGGTCTCAGCTATCCTGAGCTGGCGAAGCCCTGCTGCAGAAACCACTTCTCCGAGGGTGTTGTCCAGGATAAGAGGAAGGTATGCGTAGTTCCCGGGGAGATCTTCCTCGTACCGGACCATGCCGCAAAAGCAGACATCGACTTTCGGACCGCGGGGAAAACCCAGGAAGTCATCGTCCACAAAGGCACGGGTTATCTCCCTTGCCCTGTCTGCCCTAAAATTAAAGAAGATAACCGAATCACCTGGATTGATAAAGTCTTCAGGGTCACAAGACAGGGCCGCCGGGCTGACAAACTCATCGGTTTCACCCCGGCAGTAGGCAGCATCCAAAGCCTGTCTCCATCCTGTGAAGGTATCCCCTTCGCCTCGAATCAAGAGCTTGTAAGCTTTCTCCAGCCGTTCCCATCGCTTATCCCGGTCCATGGCGTAGAAACGGCCCATCACGGAAGCCATGCGCCCTACGCCTGCTGTCTCAAGCTTGTTCTCGAGACCGGCAAGATACTGAGCTGCAGAATTCGGCGGAACGTCCCGCCCATCCAGAAAAGCGTGGACCCTTACTTTCTCGAGTCCGTTGTTCTTTGCCAAATCAATGAGAGCATACAGATGATCCTGACCGCTGTGGACGCCTCCGTCAGATACAAGACCCATCAGATGAAGAGTGGAGGACCGCCGTTTGACATTGTCTA
This sequence comes from Bacillota bacterium, assembly GCA_033809515.1. Classification (GTDB taxonomy): domain Bacteria; phylum Bacillota; class Sulfobacillia; order Fermentithermobacillales; family Fermentithermobacillaceae; genus JAPXLN01. The sequence goes on along the minus strand of JAPXLN010000006.1, from coordinate 74,093 downwards.
CAGCGGCCATAAAGGCTGGGTTCGAGAAAAAAGAGCCGTCCCTGATGTGGCGGCTTATTCTCACAATGTCCTGGTAAACAATACGTCCTGCTCCGATGTTCAGGTGTCCTACGTTGGAGTCACCCATTTGACCATGCCGTAGCCCTACAGCCTCCCCTGAAGCGTCAAGGAGGGTATGAGGACACGCATCCCAGAGAGCCCGGAAGACGGGCGCATCTGCCACCGTCACCGGGCTGGGACTGGTCTTTGATACCCCCCATCCGTCAAGGATGACCAGGGCGACCGGCCTGGGCGCTTTTCCGGCCCGAAAGCTCATCGGGGCGGCCTCACCTTCCGAATCTCAGATGCTATACGGGCAAACTCCACAGGATCCAAGCTGGCTCCTCCTACAAGAGCACCGTCAATGTCTTCGTCAAGCATGAACTGCCTTATGTTGGCGGATTTGACGCTGCCGCCATAGAGAACTCGCACTTGAGCTGACCCTCCGGGCCCCAAAACTGCGTCAACGGTCTCCCTTATGTGACGAACAACTTTTCCCGCATCTTCAGGCTTTGCTTCTTTGCCGGTCCCTATGGCCCAGACAGGCTCATAGGCCATGACCACAGATGATGCTTCATCAGGCTTGACTCCGGCCAGACCCAGCCGGGTCATCCTGCGACACACCTCGTAAGTGTCACCCTTTTCTCTTTCTTCCAGGGTCTCACCTACGCAGATTACCGGACGGAGACCTTCATTCAAAGCTGCTCTGACCTTTGCTTCAACCATCTCATCTGTCTCGCCTAGGAGGTGCCGGCGCTCTGAATGGCCTACTATGACATAGGTGCACCCGGCATCCTTAAGCATCCCCGGAGAGATCTCTCCGGTAAAAGCTCCCTGCTTCTCCCAGAACACATCCTGTCCGCCAAGACCCACTGAACTCTCTGCCAGGGCCGCCGAAAGGGCAGGCAAGGCAGTAAAAGGAGGGCATATGAGAATCTCGGGCCATAGGCCCTTGCCTTCTTCAGCGTTAGCTGCCTGCAAAAACGGGCCGACAAACTGCAAAGCCTCTTCTATGGTCTTGTTCATTTTCCAGTTTGCGGCCAAAAGTGGCGTACGCATCACGGTCTCTCCTTTTCAACGCTTATCCTTAAGAGCAATGACTCCGGGGAGATCCTTTCCCTCCAGAAACTCAAGGGAAGCTCCGCCGCCTGTTGACAGGTGACTTATTTTGCCGGCTAACCCAGACATCTCTACTGCGGCAAGGGAGTCACCGCCGCCGACAACTGTAAAGCCTTTGCATGCGGCGACGGCAGCGGCCATCTCCATGGTTCCTCCCCTGAAGTCTTCCATTTCGAAAACACCCATGGGGCCGTTCCAAAAAATGGTCCCGGCCCCGGAAAGGGCATTGCAGAAGGTCTTTCGTGTCAACGGGCCAATGTCCAAAGCCATAAGGCCGGCCTGTATCTGCCGTGCCGGGGCAATACTCATAATAGACCCTTGCTTTGGTTCAGAAGCTAACACCACGTCCTCGGGCAAGAGCAAAACTCTCCCGAGTCTGCGAGCTTTGTCAATGACTGCCCGAGCGTCTTCTACAAGCCCCGGTTCACAAAGGGAGTTCCCTACCTCATAGCCTTCAGCCAGCAGGAATGTATTGGCCATTCCGCCGCCGATGAGAAGGCTGTCCACTATATCGAGGAGGTTAGACAGAATTCCCAGCTTGTCTGAGACTTTGGCGCCGCCTATTAGGGCCACGAAGGGTCTTGCCGGTTCAATAAGGAGTTTGGTCAAAGCTTCAATCTCTTTTTGCATGAGAAACCCTGCGTAGGCCGGAAGAAACGCCGCCACTCCCGCCGTTGACGCATGGGCGCGGTGAGCGGTGCCGAAAGCATCGTTGACATAGACATCGCCCAGAGATGCAAGGGCCTGTGCAAAACCAGGGTCATTCTTCTCTTCTTCGGGGTGAAATCTGAGGTTTTCAAGAAGAACCACATCGCCCGGCTTCATCCGCGCCACCCTGGCTTCAACCTGAGCGCCGGTGCAATCATCGAGTTTCAGAACGTCCTCGCCAAGGAGCTCTGACAGCTTGCGCGCCACGGGATCAAGTCTGAGACCGTCAACGATTGTCCCGCCGGGCCTTCCCAGGTGGGACATAAGGATAACCCTGGCATCGTTTTCTACCAGATATCTTACGGTCGGCAGCGAAGCTTTGATCCTGGTATCGTCGGTGATAGTGTCTCCTCTCAAGGGGACATTGTAGTCCACCCTGCAAAGACACCTCATTCCTTCAACTACAGCGTCCTTAACTGAAGCCTTGGTAACAGCCTTAGACATATCCCATATGCCACCTTTCAGGTCATAGACCCTTGGCGGCCACAAACTTCACCAGATCAACAAGCCTCTCACTGTAGCCCCACTCGTTGTCGTACCAGGCGATTACTTTCACAAGGTGACCCACTGCCTGAGTTGACAGTGCATCCACTACTGAAGATTCCTTCATCCCTTTGTGGTCGGAGGAAACCAGCGGCTCATAAGAGATGCCAAGTATGCCCGCAAGCTCGCCCTTGGATGCCTTCTCCATTGCCTTGTTCACTTCTTCTGCGCTGGCAGCATCCTTGACCGTTACTACCAGGTCCACTGCAGAGACAGCCGGAACAGGAACCCTGAAAGCCATACCGTTAAGTTTCCCTTGCAGGTGCGGGAGCACCAGGCTAATAGCCCTGGCAGCACCGGTTGTGGTGGGAATCATGTTAACAGCTGCTGCCCGGCCCCTTCTAAGGTCCTTATGAGGGAAGTCCAAGGTCACCTGGTCGTTGGTATAAGCGTGGATAGTCGTCATGAGCCCTTCTTGTATGCCGAAGGAGTCGTCAAGCACTTTGGCCACCGGTGCAAGAGCATTGGTAGTGCAGGATGCGTTAGAAATCACATTATGGGCCGCCGGGTCGTACTTGTCGTGGTTGACACCCATAACAATGGTAATGTCTTCGTTTTTCGCAGGAGCGGAGATTATGACCTTCTTGGCGCCTGCAGGCGAAATGTGAGCGTAAGCTTTCTCCTTCTGAGTGAACCTTCCGGTAGACTCAACCACAATGTCAACCCCCAGGGCCTTCCAGGGGAGATTTGCCGGATCACGTTCAGACAGCACGCGAATCTCGCGACCGTCAACCAAGAGCGCCTCACCGCTGTGCCGGACATCTGCCTTCATTGTCCCATAGTTCGTGTCATACTTAAGAAGATGAGCTAATGTACCCGGATCGGTGAGGTCGTTTACAGCAACGATCTCGAATTCGTTCTGACCGGCAGAAGCCCTAAGAAACCGCCTCCCGATGCTCCCAAAGCCGTTGATACCTACCCTAACCATTTACTATGTACCTCCTAGTTCCTACCATTTTGCTCAGACTTCTCGAGTCCGGCCTCATTATACCCTGTATTCCCGAACTATCCCAATGAGTCGTCATGACCTACCTGTACATGATGACGCCCAATACGCCGGCTGCTGCCAGAAGAACTATTGGGTTTGCCTCAAACACAACCATGGCGACAACGGTTCCTGCTGCCAGTACCCCGGATAGTATGCCCGTGACCGATGAAGGAAGCACCGAAAAAGCAGCTCTGGCTATGAGAGCTACCACTACCGGCCGAATTCCGCTGAACATGTCCTGAGCTGCGGTGAGCTTTCTGAACCTCAGAAAAAGACTTCCCAGAATGGTCATGATTATCAAAGAGGGAAGCACCACACCGGAAGTAGCTACAAGGGACCCGAGGGGCCCGGCCACCTTATAACCAACGTAAGTGGCGGCATTAATAGCTATAGGACCTGGAGTGCCCTGGGAAATGGCAATGACATCGATGAACTCTGACATGGAAAGCCAGTTTCGCGCATCTACAACCTCGGCAGATATTAGGGGAAGCATGGCATAACCGCCTCCGAAGCTAAAGGCGCCGATCTTGAAGAAAGTCAGGAACACTTCTCGAAGGATCACCTATGAACCCCCTCCTGGATCGCTCCGGGCAGCATCTTTGGAGTCTGTCTGGCCCCTTCTTCGCCAAAGACCCCGGGCTATGCCAACTGCGGCGCCTGCCAACACCACCAAAATGGGGTTCAGCCCAAAGCCCAAAAGGAGCACTGCAGCCAAAAGGAGCGCTACTACATCCTCCCTGCTTTTTATGGTGCTCTTTCCCGCCTGCCACATGGCGCTGACCAGCAGGCCGAAGATGACAGGCCGCATGCCTTTGAAGGCGGCCTCGATCAATGGCATGGTCTTGAACTTCAGCAGCAATCCGGCCAACGCGAGGATAACCAAGAAAGAAGGGAGAGCAGAACCCAGCATAGCTACTACCGCCCCGGGAAATCTCCTCATTTTGTAGCCGGTGATAACCGATGTGTTGATAGCAATGGGGCCGGGACTGCTCTGGGCAACTGCAAGCATGTCCAAGAACTCTTCGTCTTCCAACCACTTCCTGTGGGATACCAACTCCTTCTGGATTAAGGGTACCATTGCCCACCCTCCCCCAAAAGTAAAAGCTCCTATCTTAAAGAAGCTTGAGAAGATGGAAGACAAAGGCACCAGTCCCTCGAGCTCTCCCCGGGGGACTGGATGCTCTGCTTCGCTCATGTGATTACGGTTCGCGGTTGCCATTTACATCAAGTAGTCTTTTAGCCTCTTACTTCTCTGAGGATGTCGTAGTTTTCTCAGAGCTTTGGCCTCAATCTGCCTAATTCGTTCCCGTGTCACTCCAAACTCACGACCCACTTCTTCAAGGGTTCTTGCTTTGCCGTCATCAAGGCCAAAGCGCAATCTCAAGACTTTCTGTTCTCTGTCATTCAGTGTATCAAGCACTTCCTCGATCTGCTCCTTCAAGAGCAGAAAAGAAGCTGCTTCCACGGGAGCCAGAGCGTCCTCGTCCTCGATGAAATCACCCAGGTGACTGTCTTCCTCCTCGCCAATAGGCGTTTCCAGGGAAACCGGTTCCTGTGCGATTTTCAGGATCTCCCGAACTTTTTCAGGGGTGATCCCCATCTCCTCGGCAATCTCCTCCGGTGTAGGCTCTCTGCCCAGTTCCTGTACAAGGTGTCGAGACGTCCGAATAAGCTTGTTTATGGTTTCCACCATATGTACAGGAATCCTTATGGTCCGGGCCTGGTCAGCTATAGCTCTTGTAATGGCCTGCCTAATCCACCAGGTTGCGTAGGTTGAAAGCTTGTACCCTTTTCTGTAATCAAACTTCTCCACAGCTTTTATGAGACCCATGTTGCCTTCCTGAATCAGATCAAGAAACTGCATACCCCGGCCAACATAGCGCTTGGCGATAGACACCACCAATCTGAGGTTTGCCTCGATAAGGCGGCTCTTGGCCTCCTTATCACCCATCTCCATCCGCTTGGCCAGTTCCACTTCCTCTTCAGCTGTCAAAAGCGAAACCCGGCCGATCTCCTTCAGGTACATTCTGACCGGATCATCCAAAGCTACACTTTGAGGCACTGCAATAGCTGTATCCGAACCATCTTCAGCGGCCTCGCCTTCGGCGACTTCCCCGGAAGACTCATCCTTATCAGCGAATACAGCTTCTGCAGGAGGATCGTCCCGCTGCTGGTCGTGCCGATCGTCTCCGGGATCACCGGAAGCGTCGTGTTCAGCGTCATCTTCAGCATCGTCTTCAGTCTCGCCGGCCAGTCTGACAACCCGACCCCTGGTACGCACTCCTGAAGCTGCAGTAGGTGATGTCTTGCTTCCTACGATTTCGATCCCCAAATCGTAGCACGTCTTATATACGTCATCGATCTGCTGGGCATTGAGATCAAGATGGTGAAGGGTGTCAGCGATCTCGTTGTACGTCAAATAGCCCTTCTTCTTTCCAGCCGCTATCAACTGCCCTATTGTATCCATGCCCTCATGCAGTTCCTTCAAACCTCTTCCCTCCTGAGGAAATCACCTGGGGCGGCAGGTCCGTCACCGTCTTCCCCCTTGGATTTCACTTCCTTCAAGAGCTTCTGGTACTCCTCAAGCAGCTCAAACGCACGGGCATCGTTTCTGCGCTCAGCTATTGCCATCTGGTCCCGCAGCTCAGCCAGGCGGACCTCTCTCAACCTTCTAAGACAATCTGTCAATATTCTCTTTGCATCTTCCACAGGGCCAAAGCGTACGCACAATTCTGCCAACCATGCAAGCGTCTTCTCATCTCTAATCGAGCTCACCGGACCACTTGAGAGTGCGCCAAATGCCCGGGCGCAATTCTCATCCAAAAAACCGCCGCGAACGTTTGCCTCAACCCATCCGGTCAGCCCCGGCTCCTCAAGCAGGCACCTGACAATACCTTCTTCGGCTCTCCTCCGAGATATACCAAGTTCGCCATCCAGGTACCCGGATCCTGCCTTGATCGATTGCTTTTGCCCTGAACTTACATTATCAGACACTCTCTGGTTGTCATAACCAGTAGTATCCCTGTTTTCAGACTTTTTATACTTTGGGGCCGGCGACATCTGCCTTCTATACAATTCGACATCCTTGTCCAAAGACTCCTTCCGGATCCCAAGATCCCTTGCTATCTCCTCTACGTAAACGGTTCGCTCAAGGTTGCTCTCAAGGGAGGCCAAGACCGGCACCATAGCCTCTGCTACCTCGAGTTTGCCCTCAGTTCGCGCCACATCACCCAGGTTTCTGGCCTCTTCGTATATGAAGCGTATGTCAGCATGAGCATTATGTATCTTGTCAATGAACTCCCGGGCACCGCGTTCCCTCAGAAAAGCATCAGGGTCTTTTGCACCGTCCAACATCAAGACAGCGGTCTTCCCACCGGCTTCTCTGAAAATGTCAATAGCGCGTCTGACAGCCCTCTTTCCAGCTTCATCCCAGTCGTAGGCCAAAACCACTTGTTCGGCAAGGAGAAGGATCGTTCTGGCCTGGTGATCTGTCAGCGCCGTACCCATACACGCAACTGCATAGTCTATGCCATGCTGAAAAGCTGTGACAACATCCATGTACCCTTCCATTAGGAGAACCCTGCCCGAGAGCCTTATAGAAGGTTTTGCCAGGTTCAGGGCGTAAAGCTCCCTGCCTTTGTGGAAAAGGGGTGTTTCCGGAGCATTCAGATATTTGGCCGGATCACCGCCAAGAGCTCGCCCGGCAAACGCAATTAACGTGCCCCGCCCGTCCCAGACAGGAAACATAACCCTGTGCCTGAACCTGTCGTAGTAGCTGCCGCCGGCACGCTTCACGAGCAGTCCGGCCGTCTCAAAATCTGACAGGTCAAAGCCGGCTCTGCCTGCAGACTCAGCAATGTAATCCCATCTGTCAGGGCAAGCGCCTAACTGAAACTTCTCGATGGTTTCACGTGAAAGGCCCCGCCCCTCCAAATACGAAAGCGCATCCGCTCCGGCCCGTGAAAAAAGGTACTCCCTGTACTTCTCCCCGGCAAACTCCAGGACCGAAAGAAGCTTCTTCCTCTGACGGGCTCTTGCATCATCCTCAGGGGTCATCCTAGGCGGCGGAAGGCTGACCCCTGTTCTCTGGGCCAAAGCTATGACTGCCTCAGGGAACGAAAGGCCCTGCCCTTTCATGAGAAAAGCGAAAACATCGCCTCCGGCGCCGCACCCAAAGCAATAGTAAAACTGCTTGTCGGGGTCTACATTGAAGGAGGGGGTCTTCTCCTGGTGAAAAGGGCAAAGCCCTACATAGTTTCTGCCGGTTTTTTTCAGCCTGACATGCTCAGAAATAACAGCTACTATATCAGCTCTTGCCCGTATCTCCTCTATAAGCTCAGGGTCAAAATAGGTCCTGGACATAGCAAACAAACTTACCACCTTATGTGCATTCGTGGAATCGTCACCAATCCCTGGTCGTGACTGACCCGTTCTGATTTCGGTTTCGGTGACCCGATTCCCTTCCGGACAAGAAATCTCCTGCAAAGCAGGGACCTTAACAAGTAAAGCAGGGACCTCGGAACTGTCTCTTTCCGGATCCCTGCACTGATTCTCCGTGTCCTGAGGTGAGGCAAAAGCTCCTCTTTCCTATGCCTGGTCCTCCTTGATGGCGGCATGAGCAGCCGATAGCCTTGCGACAGGCACTCTGAAAGGCGAACAAGACACGTAGTTGAGTCCTGCCTGGTGGAAGAACTCTACAGACGTAGGTTCGCCGCCGTGCTCTCCGCATACGCCTATCACAAGGTCCGGACGGGTAGACCGGCCAAGCTCAACAGCCATCTTCACCAGTTTGCCCACTCCGGTTCTGTCCAGAACGGCAAATGGATTCTCCTTTAGGATCCCAAGCTCAAGGTACCTGTGTAAGAACCGAGCCTCGGCGTCATCCCGGCTGAACCCGAAAGTCATCTGAGTCAGGTCGTTGGTCCCAAACGAGAAAAACTGGGCATGATGAGCTACTTCGTCAGCAGTCAGGGCCGACCTGGGTACCTCAATCATGGTTCCGATTACAACAGGAAAGTCCACGCCTTCCTCGGCCTTGACTTCAGCAGCTACTTTCTCTACAAGACCCCTGAGGATCTCTAGCTCATTTGCCTGACCTACCAGGGGAACCATGACTTCAGGCTGGACATCGGTGTACCCTGCTTTGAACAAAGCAGCCGTTGCCTGGAAGATTGCCCGCGCTTGCATCTCATATACTTCAGGCCAGAGCAGCCCAAGCCTGCAGCCTCGAAGCCCCATCATGGGGTTTTGCTCATGGAGATTCCGGGCTTCTCTGAGCAGAATCTCTGCTTCCCTGATCTTTGCGGCAGGCGCGTTGGCCCCTCTCATCTCCATGACCCGAACAAGAAGGTCTTCAACCTTGGGCAGGAACTCATGGAGGGGGGGATCCAGCAGTCTTATGGTTACGGGATACCCTCGCATGGCCTTTAGAATAACACGAAAGTCCTCTCTCTGTATTGGCAGAAGCTTGTCAAGAGCTGCACGCCTATCCGTCTCGCTCTCAGCCATGATCATCTCCTGCACAATAGGCAGCCGGTCGGCGGCCATGAACATATGCTCAGTCCTGCAAAGGCCGATGCCCTCTGCCCCGAGTTCCCTTGCTTTCAGGGCATCATCAGGGGTATCAGCGTTAGCCTCAACGCCCAGACGCCTGAACTCGTCAGCCCATTGCAGAATCTCCTTGAACGCATCTCCGAGGATAGGTTCAACCAGGGGAACCTCGCCCAAATAGACATTGCCTGAAGCACCGTCTATGGAGACAGTGTCGCCCTCATTCAGAAGAAGGGATCCGAAACGGGCCTGGCGGGCATCCATATCCAAACGCATTCCTTCACACCCTACCACAGCCGGCTTGCCCATACCCCTGGCCACAATAGCTGCGTGACAGGTCATACCACCACGGGAAGTCAAGATCCCCTGGGAATGGACTATGCCGGGCATGTCATCAGGGTTTGTCTCGGGTCTCACCAGGATAACCTTCTGCTCCTGGCCAATCCTTTCGGCAGTGTCTGAATCGAAGACAATGGTCCCCACGGCAGCCCCGGGCGATGCAGGCAGCCCCTTTGCCAGAAGCTGATTGGTCGCACCCGGATCCACACTCCTGTGAAGCAGACGAGACACTTCCTCGGGTTTGACCCTTCTCACAGCTTCTTTCTTGGAGATCCTGTCCTCATGTACCAACTGCCTGGCTATCTCGAGGGAAGCTTGAGCCGTCCTTTTGCCGGTCCTAGTTTGAAGTATGTATAGCTTGCCGTGTTCAATGGTAAACTCGATATCCTGCATGTCCTTGTAGTGATCTTCCAACAGCGCGGCCATGGTCTCGATTTCCTTGTAGACAGCAGGAAGTTCTTCTCTCATCTGCCCAATGGGAACCGGAGTTCGCAGACCTGCAACTACATCCTCACCCTGGGCATTCATGAGATACTCACCATACAGGCGGTTTTCACCGGTGGACGGGTTCCGGGTGAAGAGGACTCCTGTTCCTGAGTCCAGTCCCATGTTCCCAAACACCATGACCTGCACGTTGACTGCAGTGCCCAGGTCATGAGGAATCTTGTTGATATTCCGGTAGATGATAGCTCGTTCGTTGTTCCATGATCTGAAGACCGCCAGAACGGCCATGTACAGCTGCTCCATGGGATCCTCGGGAAACTCCACTCCTGCCTGCTCCTTAACGAGCTTGCGGTACCCCTGGATAACCTTTTTCAGACCATCAGGGGAAATCTCGTGATCATAGGCCGCTCCTTCAGCGCGCCTCACCTGGCCGAGGGTTTTCTCGAACTCGCTGTGGGGAATCTCCAGTACTACGTTGCCAAACATCTGCATAAACCGCCTGTGGCAGTCCAGCGCAAATCTAAGGTCGTTTGTGGCCTGCCAAAGCCCCATGACGCTCTGGTCGTTTAGGCCCAGGTTAAGCACTGTGTCCATCATACCTGGCATACTGATGGGAGCCCCTGACCTGACTGACACCAGGAGCGGGTCTTTTGCTCCTCCGAAATCCTTACCGGTGACCCTCTCCAGTTCCTTCATATAGGTTTCTATGTCTTCTTTGAGTCCCGGCGGCATGTTTTCCCCGAGATTGTAGTAGTTGATGCATGCTTCTGTGGTAATGGTGAACCCGGGCGGAACCGGTAATCCCATGTGCGTCATCTCGCCCAGACCCGCACCCTTTCCGCCAAGGAGACTCCGCATGCTTTCTCCGCCCTCGCGGAACCAATAAACCAGCTTAGATGACAAAGTATCGCCTCCTCGATGTACAGTATTGCACCAGCCGGACTTCGCAAGACCCCTCGCAAAACATTGGGTCCTTTGGTGACACAGTTCAGCTATTCCTCAGACATGGCTCTTCCCATTCAGTGGGTCCGGAACCACTGAAAGGCCCAGACCGATCCTCCGGTTACGGTACCAGCGGCAAGGCATGAGAAAAGTCGGCAAACGCTGTGAAAAGATCAGAGACTCCTCCCAGAAGAGCAAGCCTGTTAGCTCTAATCTCCGGATCCTTGGCCATTATCAACACCTTATCCAGACACAAGTCGATATCAGGCCTGAGACCCGCCAACACATCAAGGTAGTCTGCGTAATGCCCCCCTTCCAACATTCTTCCGGCAAATTCCTTTTTCGCCTGGAATATCTCGTAAAGGGCGATTTCAGGCTCTTCAGAAAGGAGGTCCCCCCTAAGGCTTCTCCCTTGACTTGCCTTTGCAAGCACTGACGTTCTTCGCCACCCTGTAACCACCCACGCGAGTTTCTCGGTTCCAACAAGACAAGATAGTGCATATGCCATAGCTCCTAGCCTGGCAATTCGTTTCTCCCCTCCACCCAGGACCGCTCTGACGATCTCAATTGGATAGGATTGCCCGGTCAAAGCAACCTCAACCCTGCCAAGCAAAAACTGAGAGAGCCGCTCCCGGGCAATGGGCAAAGGTGACTTCAGATGAGCGCCGGCAAGTTCCAGCGGCCTTGCGGCCAGCTCATCCAGGGATATCTCGTACCCGTGACCCATCAGGATACTCACCACTCCCTGGGCCGCTCGTCTAAGCCCCAGGGGATCCTGGGACCCGGATACCTCGATTCCCAAAGAGAAAGCAGTGGCCAGGGTGTCCATTTTGTCAGCCAGAGCCAGAATCGACCCCGGCCCCTTGTCGGGAAGAGGATCTTTCGTTGATCTGGGGAGATAATGCTTGCCTATAGCTGTGCACACCGGTTCGGGCAATCCTTGCATGGCTGCATAGTGCCCACCCATAATCCCTTCCAATTCGGCAAATTCCCCTACCATGTGCGTTACCAGATCGCACTTTGCCAAACGCGAAGACTGAGCCACAATCTCGCGGTCAAGAGCTGAAAGGTCGGTTCTGGCGGCATAGTCTTGCCCAATCTCAAAAACCCGATCTGTCTTGTCATACATGCTGCCTGCACCTTTCAGAAAGCCTACGCCTTTGAGATCTGCCAGCCTGTCTTCAAGCTTGACCTTCAGATCTTGGCGGTAGAAGAACTCCGCATCCGAAAGGCGCGCACGAATCACCCACTCGTTCCCTCTTCTGACTGTATCCATTCCTTGAGAAGCATGGCCATCCCTCACTCCCACAAACCCGGGCAAAATCTCCCCTGACTTGCTGACCACAGGGAAATACCGCTGATGGTATCGCATGACAGTGACAAGAACCTCTCTGGGAAGGTCAAGATACTTTGTGTCAAACTTGCCAAGGAACGGGACAGGATGTTCCGCCAGAAAGGTGATTTCCTCCATAAGATCATGGTCCTCCAGGAAGATGCCTCCCATGGTAACAGCGCAAGCTGAAGCGCCCTCTGCTATGGAGGCCCTCCTCTTTTCCTGGTCCACGATTACCCCAGATCGTTCCATCAGAGAAAAGTAGTCTCCGGCAGCAGGGATAGTTATAGGCTCCGGGTGAAGGGTTCTGTGGCCAAAGCTGGTTCTACCTGCAGATCGCCCTGCCACTTCAGCAGGAATAACCTTTGAGCCATACAAGCATACAACCCATCTGATGGCCCTGTACCAACGCCAGTTCTGTTCGCCCCAACGCAAAGGGTGAGGGCATTCCATGCCGAAGACCAGGGCAGGAAGAATCTCCGGCAAGGCATGGTCTACAGACCGGCCGCTTACCTTCCTTAACCCATATACGTACTCACCGCCATTGCTCTTCTCGATCACTACATCCTCGGGACTGATGCCCAGGGATCTTGAAAACCCCAGCAATGCCTTGGTAGGTGTCCCCTCTTTGTCGTATGCTGCCTTGACTGAAGGGCCTCTGACTTTGAACTCAGCTTCCCGACTGACCTCAGTAAGCCCTGTTACGTACAGCACAAGGCGCCTGGGTGTACCAAACACAGAGAGACTATCGAAACCAAATCGGGCCTCTTTGAGAGAGACAGCAGCACGCTCTTGAAGGTCATTTATGGCCTGAGGCATGTACCGGGCAGGAATTTCATCAGAACCGATTTCAAAAAGCAGATCATCCGCCATGGGAACCGTTACCTCCGGGGAGCAACATACTTAACAGCGCATTCTCTGGTCAGACTGCGAACTCGAGCAATGTAATTTTGCCTCTCAGAAACTGACAAAGCTCCTCTTGCATCCAGCAAGTTGAACGTGTGAGAGCACTTAAGGGCATAGTCGTATGCAGGGCTTACCAGGCCAAGCCCTAGTATTCTTTTAGCTTCTTTCTCATAGCTGTCAAACGAAGCCAGGAGAAAACCTACATCAGCTGCCTCAAACGCGTAAACCGAGCCTTCTTTCTCCTGCTGCAGGAAAAGGTCGTTGTATCTGAGACCCGGCGAAACCCGGATATCCCAAACATTGTCCAGGCCTTGTATGTAAGCTGTCAGGCGTTCAAGACCATAGGTGATTTCACAGGAGATAGGCTTTACCTCCATTCCTCCTACTTCCTGAAAAAAGGTAAACTGAGTGATCTCATTGCCGTCAAGCCAGACCTCCCACCCCAACCCTGAAGCGCCAAGGGTCGGAGACTCCCAGTTATCTTCAACAAATCTGATATCATGATCCTTACGCTCTATGCCCAGGGCCTCCAAAGAGCTGATGTACAGCTCAACAACCATTTCAGGAGGGGGTTTGAGTATGACCTGAAACTGAAAATAGTGGCCCATCCGGTAGGGATTGTCCCCGTAACGTGCATCCTGAGGTCTGCGGCACGGTTCGATGTAGGCCATGCTCCAGGGCTCAGGACCCAGCACCTTGAAGAACGTAAGGGGATTCATTGTACCGGCGCCCTTTTCCATATCATAAGGCCGGCCTATGTAACACCCTTCATCTGCCCAGAAATTCTCAAGCGAGCTCACTACTTCAGTGAAGCATAACTGCTCCTCCACACCAATCAGAACTCCTTCCCGGTCAACCTTTCAAAAGAAAGCAAGGGGCTAATCTCCTATGGGGTTTCGAGGACAAGGGAGCTATGTCCTCCATCACTCCGCCAACACCCCTATCAACCTGAATCCTTCTCTATATTCTCTACCAATGAGGAAGACTTGAGACGCCTGCCAATCATGTAACGGGTAAAAGCTCTCATGACGAGCTCTACCTCTTCTTTGACTGTACCTCTTGCAGTAACCATAGGGGCAGTTGCGCCTCTTGCCGCTTCAGACAGAAGCTGAAGAGTTCTCAAAGCTCCCGGAGACACGCTGAAGTCCTCACTGGCTGCTTCGGACGCAGTTTCTGCGCAAGCTTCGCACACTGCCCCACCCCTGCCAGGCGAAAAACGCGGTGACGCTCCGGGCAATTTCCCGCAGACCTGGCAAACATCAAAGGTTGCGGCAAAACCTGCTCTGGCCAGAAGGCCAAGCTCTCCCCACTTCGCCACAGCCCAGGGGTCTTTGGATTTCTCCAGACAGGACAGAACCAGAGCAAGAAACGCATACTGCCCGGGGGACTCCTCTCGTTCCGGCATTATCTCCATAACAAGCTCAGCCAGGAAACTGGCGTAAACCGCCTTCACATAATCTGAAGCTATCCCGGGATGCGTAGTCAAGAGCATAACCTGGGTTACTCTGTCCAGTGACCGCCCCTTGTAAAGTTGAAACACAGCCCGGGTAAAAGGTTGGGTGACCGGCGACAACCGGCTCTTAGGGCGCCGGGTTCCCTTTACGACGGCAGTCACTAACCCCTGATCCTGTGTAAACACGGAGATGATCTTGTCATATTCCCCGAGGTTAGACTGCCTCAGAACTATGCCTTCTGACCCGTACAGCAATCTACTTCTCCTTCCAGACAAGGAGCCCGGCTAAGGACGGACCCACTGCCAGAAGAGCATAGAAAGCGAAAGGAATGAGCCGTGTGCTTCTGAACTCACTCAATCTCTCAGGAAGAGTCAGGAATGCGGGGTAGAACGCCACAAACCCTATCAGCGCTGAAAACATAGCAGCCACAAGGACTCCTGCAGCTGCTATGTCTTTGGTCAGTTTCGCAACGATGCTGTAATCCGGCCTCATCATGTCGGTGAAGGTCTCCGTCAGGGTGTTGACCACCTCTGCTACCAACACACAAGCAACAGCTAGAGAAACCATGAGAACTTCGCTTCTCCCAAGACCCAGAATCAGACAAATCCCGCCTGCGCAAGCTGCCAGGAACACGTGGATTCGCATGTTTCGTTGGGTATGGTAAACGTATGACAGTCCCGACCAGGCGTCTCGAAAACTGTCCCGCACAGTTCTAGACTTACCATTATCATACGGCTTCAGTCTTCGTCCAGGGCCGCCAATGCCATTTCCTGGCGTTTCCACATAATCGCCTCTTTCTCGGGCTCATCATGGTCATAGCCCAAGAGATGCAGCATTCCGTGGATCAGTAAGAACCTGATCTCGTCCAAAGTGGATTTGCCTGCTGCCCGGGCCTGTCTCTCAGCCGTGTCCAGGGAAATCACTATGTCTCCCAGGATAACGGGAAGCCCTGGAATCTCAACCAGGTCCACTTCACTCTCACAATCCAGCATGGCAAAAGAAAGCACATCTGTGACCTCATCCACCTCACGGTACTGAGCGTTCAACTCTCTTATGAAAGCATCGTCTGTGAAAAGCACTGAGACTTCAGTACTAGCTGACAGGCGCCCCTCAATCCTCAGCACCGTATCAACGCATGTTGTGGCTAGCTTCTCAAGCTCTTGCCGAAGCTCTTCACGTACATCAGGACATACTATGGTATCTACCTGGACGCTCAACTCCTGGCCATGCTCCTTTCATCACCGTCACCTGAAGCTGTTTTGCTTGGATACTCAATGCGAGTGTGGAAGATCCCCGAAAGGGACCTGGCAAATGTATCAGCCATGATGTCAAGCTCTTTCAGAGTCAGGTCTGAGCGATCCAGCTGGTGATCGTTCAGCCTGTCTTGTATGATCTTCCTTACTACTGATTCTATGCGTGCCGGAGTAGCTTTGGATAGAGCTCTGACAGCTGCTTCAACCCCGTCGGCCAGCATGACGATGGCAGTCTCTTTTGAGGTCGGTCTCGGACCTTCATATCGAAAGTCCCACTCTGCCAATCCCCTGCCGTTTTTCGCCTGACTCTCAGATGCCTTGGCATAGAAGTAGGATACCAGCGTGGTTCCATGGTGTTCCGCTATGAACTTCCTGATAACCTCCGGAACCTTGTGAGCTTCGGCCAGTTCCAGACCATCTTTGACGTGAGACATTATAACGGTCGAAGATAAGGTGGGCGTCATCTTGTCGTGAGGATTCTCCATGCCAACCATCTGGTTCTCGGCGAAAAAATAGGGTCGCTTGAGTTTCCCCACATCATGGTAGTAAGCTCCAACCCTTGCCAGAAGGCTGTCAGCTCCGATGGTTGTTGCCGCTGCCTCAGCAAGGTTTGCCACCATAACACTGTGATGGTACGTACCCGGTGCCTCAAGCATTAGTCTGTGAAGAAGGGGCTGTTCGGGATTGGAGAGCTCCACAAGCCTTACGGGCGTGATTATCCCGAAAAATATCTCAAACAGCGGCAAAGACCCTAGCGCCAGCACAGCGGAAAGAGGCCCGTTCATGAGCACAAATACCGTATCACGCCATGAAAGCAGATCGCTCAAAGGAATCACTCCGGTCAACCCAAGGCTCAGGTAAACGCCTCCGTTAACCAGAGTAACCATGAAGCCTGTCCTGACAAGCTGCAGCCTGGTCCAATCCGGTCTCGATGAAAGAGCTGCTGTAAGCCCCCCTGCCAGGGAAAGAGCAAGAAACCTTGTATCAAACCCCGTCATGGTTCCCAGACTCAGCGTCAGACACGCACTGAACACAGCGGCCAGACGTCGATCCAGAAGCGTCGATACAAGCATCACGCCTGCGGCCACAGGAGCCAAAAAGCCCGAAACCTGTGAAATCCCTTTGATTGCAACGATACTCAGTATTACAGTGGAACTCAAAAGCCCCGTCTTCCCTGAAGTTACCAGGGCAGGGCTATAGTGAAAAACCGAGACGCCTATGAATCCGCATACAAGGGCAGACATGAGGAATGAACCTAGAACCGCTGAGAATCGCACCCTGGCACCCATCATGCCCAGTTTCTCAAGCAGCGCAATCTGCTCACCGGTGATGACGTCGCCTTCCCTGATAATGTACTCTCCACGTCTGACCCTAGCCGGTTCCACCGCAAGAAGAGCTTCTCTGATCTTCCTGTCCGTCTCCTCCTGATCGAAGACGAAATTGGGTCTAAGGTTCGTCTCCACAAAAGCTGACAAGAACATTCCAACCCGGGGCGGTATGTCTTTGTTGCCCTCAAGGGCAATTCTGATGGCTGCCTTGCCTTTGTCAAGGTTCTCTGCTTTGAGGCCCTCAGACAGAACCTCAACAAGGACATCATCAAGGGTGGAAAACGCTGAATCCAGGGTAACCGGCGAGGTGGCAACCACTCCGATTACGTCAGCGCCCGAAAGGCCGTCAGAAAGCCACGGTTGGAGTTCCTTAACAATATCCTGAGTTGACAGGGTTGTAGATGCAGAAAGCTCGGTGATCTTGCTTCTGAGCTCGGCAAGCCTAGACTGCATTTCAGACAAGACTGTAAGGTCCTTTGTGTACGACTCAGGAACGCTCTTAGCTCGCTCCTGCTTCAACCTTTCAGTAGCGCCATCATCAATGACTTCATGGGTAGCTTTGACCGGTATTGGGGAAACCTCTCCGGCCTTAAGCCGGATTTGGGGGGGAAGCAGGGACATGAAAAACACTATCAAGAGCACTGCGAAAGCGACGGCGCCCCATATCACAGCCTGGCGATTGTCACGCATCCAGGCAGAAATCTGGGACGTGCCGGAACCATCCCTCGAATCCTTTCTGAGTCTCCTCTTCTCAGGCTCCTTACCTGCCACTACAGGTTGTTCTCCTCTCTCCGCTGCATCTCCTCGAACTTATCGTAGGCTCGTACGATGCGAGATACAAGCTCATGCCTGACTACATCCTTGTCGGTAAGGTAGACTAATCCAACTCCCGGAACGTTATTCAGCACCACCCTAACCTGGTCCAGTCCTGAGCAGGTTCCCTTGGGGAGGTCAATCTGAGTGACATCTCCCGTCACCACCATCCTCGAGCTTAGCCCCATGCGCGTCAGAAACATCTTCATCTGCTCGGGTGTGGTGTTCTGTGCCTCGTCTAGGATGACAAATGCTGACTCCAGGGTCCGGCCCCGCATATAAGCAAGAGGCGCTACCTCAATCAAACCTTTTTCCATGTACTTCTGGAAAGCTTGAATGCCTATTATGTCGAAAAGAGCATCGTACAACGGCCTGAGATAGGGGTTCACCTTTTCCTGAATATCGCCTGGCAAAAAGCCTAACCTTTCGCCTGCCTCTACGGCAGGTCGTGTCAGGATAATCCGGTCGACTTGCCGTCTCTTAAAAGCTGCCACAGCCATAGCTACAGCGATATATGTCTTGCCGGTACCCGCAGGACCTATGCCAAACACCAGCGGGCACTCTCTTATTGCCTTAACGTACTCCCTTTGCCCCGGAGTTCTGGGCCCGATGAGCTTTCCTCTGGAATTGACCAGTATGCGATCTTCAGACTCCTCCAGAAGGCTTCCTTCCCGGGCAAGCATAACGGCAGTCTGGACATCATGAGGAGTAACTTTCTGTCCCGACTTTGCCATCTGGATCATATGACCAATCACTTTCCTAGCTAGCCGCAGCTCTTCTTCGTCGCCGGACACTGTAAGAGTCTTGCCACGGGCCACAAGCTTCACAGAAAGGATATCTTCCAGAAGGGCCAAATTCTCATCGTAAGAACCAAAAACACGAAACATCTCCGCATTGTCGGAAATCTCAAAGACAAGATCAATATCTTGTGCTGGCAAGTCTGGGAATCGACCTCCATCTTGGCCCTACCAAGGCCGTATCTCACCAATGTCCTCAATAATGCTGAAGTGACCTCGCACTACGACGAGGCTATTGTGCTCCACCTCAATCTGACAATTCCAGTCTACCAATTTCACAGAATAAGGCAACCGTTTTTCCATTGATTCCCTTACCCTGCTTTCCGCAATATTCTTGGCTTCATCCAAGGATATCTCTCTTTGCTCCCATTTTACCTCATAAAACACGCGGTTGACCATGGTCAGGCCTGTTTGGCCTACAGACAAGCTTGTGACCGTAGTGTCCTCTATTTCATACCAGTCGAATATGCGCTTAACCCCCATTAGCGGAATCTCCCGTCCATTGATCCGGAGAAGGCGAATTTCCACCTTATCTCCTGTCCGCCGTGGGACCAAGCATGTCAAGGGGACTTCGATGTAAACCTCGTACCAGGTCTGCGCCAGGACGCTGCCTCTGGCACCCCGTGCAGGGTTACCCTCTTGGTCTCCAGAAATAAGAACATCTCCCTTCTTGACAGTCTGACCCGGCGTTACGTGAGGAGTGCCCGAATGAACCAATACCGATTGGATTAGCCCATCAGTTCTAGCTACTATGTCGCCTAAAACAACAGGCTCAGCCCTTGCTTTTTCCACCACCTCTATGAGAGCTACGGTGCCCTGAAAACGAACATACGCCCATGAAAGTATGGGATACTCAGTGAGAAGCCGGTATTCAACTTCAGATGCAAAGACCCTTGACTTGCGAGCTCCCGGCGTAAGCCCTGCACCGGCAGCGGCGTTAAGTAGCTTTTCCCGGCTCAGTGTTTCATTTCCCCTGACAACAATGGTCCAGACTGACCCGGAAAAGTAGATTAAGACCCCGGCCATAAAAAGCGCGGCCAGAAGGAACCAGACCCTCTTTCTGATCTTGCCCACGAAAAAGGGAAGGCCCGTCCTCCCGACGATCTTTGGAATGCACCTGGCCTTCCTTGCCAGAGGCCGGATCTCCCGGTACTTAGCCAAGGACGTAGAGAAGTACGTCTCTTGGCCTTCCACTGTCACATCCCATACGGGAAAATTCGCCGAAAGACAAAGGTTAATCAGTCGTTCCGGATTTTTCCCCTGGATTTTCACCCGGACATAACCTGTGATGTAGTCCTTAATACGCCTAGGAGTGAAGAACCTCACGGTCAGGCCTCCACATGAACGGTCCGAATGGCGCCACGTACGACCATGTCTTCCCGGCTGATCTCCTCTACCTCCAGAGACTCGCCCAAAATCGATATTTGCCCCAACCCCACTCCTACAACTAGCTTGTCTCCCGAGTAATGCATGAGTCCCCTGTGGTTTTCGATAAGCACTCCCAGATCTCCCAGTATCACCACTCTAGGCAAGTCTAAGCTCACATCCAGGGGCAACTCCAGGAACTCTGATAACTCCCTTCTCAATTTCCTGCTCAATGCGCCTCTCCTCCCCA
Source organism: Bacillota bacterium (assembly GCA_033809515.1). Classification (GTDB taxonomy): domain Bacteria; phylum Bacillota; class Sulfobacillia; order Fermentithermobacillales; family Fermentithermobacillaceae; genus JAPXLN01. The sequence continues at coordinate 53,922 of JAPXLN010000006.1, read as the reverse complement.
GTTCTAAATTGTATGAGGTGCAAAACACTTTCTGACCACCGGAGGCGCCAACATGGGATCGCCCCTGAACGGAGTGAAGGGAGGGATCTGAAGGGAGGAATCTGAAAACAAAAAACCTCTGACGGGAGACGTTCAGAGGTTCTTTGCGTGTTTCATATCTACATTAGCGGTAGCGCTTCTTACGACGAGCGCGCGCTGCTTCCGATTTTTTCTTTCTTTTTTCGCTGGGGCTCTCGTAATGCTGATGCTTACGGGCATCCCGCAATACACCGGACCTCTGGCACTCTCTTTTGAAACGGCGCAGGGCACTGTCAAAAGACTCTTCTTTACCAACTCGTATCTCTGGCAAGTCCTAACTCCCTCCCTCCGCCGAAGTCATTTCTCCACTCCCGAACAACATTAGGATTGTATATCAGGTTACCGCCGCGGTCAATCTGGGCTCGTGCGCCGTCGAGGCTACGTCCCTTTTCGACGGACCTCCCGGTGTGACAACCGGTGCCGCTCAATGGCCAGCTGGACAAGGGTTTGTATGAGGGCCGGATAAGGAAGCCCTGACGCTTCCCAGAGCTTGGGATACATGCTGATCGACGTGAATCCGGGTATGGTGTTAATCTCGCCAATGTAAGCTTCTTGCCTGCAGACGTTGACGAAAAAGTCCACTCTGGCCATGCCCTTACACCCGGTTGCCTTGAAACCGGCCAGGGCGATCTCGCCAATGCGTCTTTGGAAATCCCTTTCAAGCGGAGCGGGAATGACCAATCTGGTTCCCTGATCCAGATACTTGGCTTCGTAATCGTAAAACTCACGTGCAGGAAGAATCTGCCCAACAACTGAAGCTCTAGGCTCATCGTTTCCGAGAACGCTGCACTCAACCTCAATACAACCTTCCTGGGAAGGTTCGATGAGCGCCTTGTGATCGTACAGAAAAGCTTCTTCCAAGGCTTCCGGCAACCCGTTGGGCCCCTTTATCTTGCTGACCCCCAAACTTGAGCCCGAGCCTGACGGCTTTACAAAGGCAGGGTAGGAGACAGCAGGGAGCAGACTCTCTAGCAGGCTGTCCCGGTTCGTCCTCCACTCGTGCATGTCAACTGCCAGGGCAGGTACATGTGGCACACCATGGGCAGACAGCAAACGTTTGGTCATATCTTTATCCATACAAACCGCCGATGCCAGCGGAGGCGCCCCCACATAGGGAATACCCGTCAATTCCAGGAGACCCTGAACTGACCCATCCTCACCGAACGGACCGTGCAGTGCCGGAAAGACTACATCAAGCTGTCTGAACGTCCGCCCGAGACGGGCGCCGGGGCTGTCTTTATCGATCCAGAGTCCCTTAACCTCTTGACCCGGCACAATCCAGCATGGAGGCCCCAAGTCGGGCGTAACCTCCGGAAATCCCGATGCAAAGAACCCGGTGATATCCTCCACAAAAACCCACTGGCCTGACCTGGTAATCCCTATGCCGGTTACTTCATAACCTCCCTGAACCGCAGCGTTGAAAATCGAACGACCTGACATGACTGAAATCTCATGTTCTCCTGACCTTCCGCCAAACAAAAGCCCCAGCTTCATAGACGTCATTTCCGCTTCACCCTACCTTAACCTTGTGTCCTCAAGATACACTCCGTTGGAGGATTCCCTTACAGCTTTGCCCAAGACAATTTGACCCCGATAGACATCGGGCCCCGGCAGGAAACACCTTACGTAGTTGCCGGTCAACCCGGTCAGCAGGCCGTTGCCAGCTCTTTCGTCTTCCACAAGTACCTCAACGATTCTTCCTATATGCTTACGGTGGAATTCAACAGAAAGTTCCTTCCCAAGGCCTATGAGCTCTGAAACCCTGCGCTCCTTCTCTTTCTCAGACACTTTGCCTGGAAAATGGTATGCGCGAGTCATAGGCCTCGCCGAAAACTTGAATGCGTGGATACGCGAAAACTCCGCCTCCCGGGCAACAGCCAGGGTCTTGGAGAAATCTTCCTCGGTTTCTCCAGGGAAACCGGCAATGATGTCTGTGGTGATTCCAACATCCGGCGCCACCTCACGAGCAGCTCGTACGGTCTCCAGGAACAAACTGACATCATAGCGCCGTCCCATCATCTTCAGTATCCTGTCGCTGCCGCTTTGAACGGGAAGGTGCAGATGATGACATACTTGAGGAAGCTTAAGACACTCAATAAGGTCTTCAGTAACATCGTGAGGCTCCAACGAGCTGATGCGGAGTCGCTGAAGGCCGGGTACATTACAGAGCCGCCTTATTACCTCTGAAAGAGCAGGAAACTCGCCTTGCTCCTCTCCCTTTCCATAAAGACCCAGATGGGTTCCTGTCAACACGATCTCCTTGTATCCCCGTTCAACCAGTCCCCCGGCCTCTTCCAAGATGGCGCTGACAGGCCTTGATCTGGAAGGTCCCCTGGCATAAGGCACTACACAGTACGTGCAGAAGTCGTCGCATCCTTCCTGCACTTTCAGAAACGCCCGGGTTAAGACTGGTCGCTGCACAGGTGTTTCCTCGAAGGGCTGACCCTCTGCGTGAGGCTTCACTTGAACTAAGGGGCAATCCCGTTCTGTGCCTCCGGGTGAGAGCGCATCCTTGACCAAAGATACTATCTGATCCCGCCCATGCACTCCTGTTACCAAAATGACTCCGGGTATCTGTGCAACCTCACCGGGAGCTATCTGCCCATAACATCCTGTCACAACCACCCTGGCACCATGCCTAGCGGCGCGCCGTATGGCCTGACGGCACTTAGCAGCGCCTCTTTGGGTTACTGCGCAGGTGTTAATGACCACAATATCAGCGGGTTCCGCATCAACGACCTCAAACCCGTTGGCAGCAAAGACTTCTCTGAGAAAGTCGGTCTCGTACTGGTTCTGTTTGCAGCCAAAAGCGCGAAAAAAAACGGTTTTCGCCTGCATGTTATCTGACAAAGCTTTTCCTCCGCAAAGGTACATTCCATTGTATCTAATTATGAGCAGCCTGAGGCCAGGAAACAAGTCTTCTACCTGATGACTCTGGGATCAAAGGATATGACCTCTGAAACCTTCGTTAACTGGAGGCCTTTTTCCCTAAAGCTGTCCACTATGGGGGCCAGAGCCTGAACCGTCGGAGCTGTTGGGTGGAGAAGCACAAGACTGCCCGGACGAGCTCCGGCCGCCGCCCGCTTCCATATGACTTCCCAGGGAGGCTCCCGCCAATCAACTGTATCGACTGTCCAAAGGATGGTCTGATAGCCTGCCTCCAAAGCCCAGGTCACCGTGGCGTCGGACCATTCACCGTAGGGAGGTGCGAAAATCCGGGACGGTTTTGATCCGGTGGCCTGCTCTATGCTAGTTTCTCCCTTGTAGACCAGGTCTCGAAAAGCCTCCCTGGACATCAAGTTCGGATGAAGATGAGTGCCCCCGTGATTTCCGACTTCATGATCTTCTTCCAGTATTCGCTTGGCCAGTTCGGCATTGTCCTGGGCCCAGGCACCTGTAAGAAAGAATGTGGCCGGCGCACGCTTCTCTTTGAGTATGTCCAGAATCCCCATAAGGTGGTCTGTGCCCCAATCTACGTTAAACATCAAAGCGGCAAACGGTTGGTCGCCGGCACCCTTTGTTATAGGTGCCAGTGCAGCTACGACCGCGTCTTCCTCGAACATACCTGCCCAGCGGAGATTGCACATGGCCCAAAGAATAACCAAGAGGAAAGCAGAATACACATACCTCCGACTGATAAAGACCACACCGAGTTTCTTGTCCACACCCGCTCCCTCCCCTTGACACGTAGCTGCCAACAGACGATCCATGCAGCGTCCAAAAGCCTCTAAGAGAAGGGTATGGCAGGCAAAACAAGGTGATGACCTTTAGCAGTGCGCGCCGGCGCTTCTGCAGGCCATAAGTATAGCTGCAGCAGCTATAGAAGCTGTGTCGGCCCTGAGCACAAACGGCCCCAGAGATACAGGTGTCAAACCCGACTGGGCGGCCAAACTGACCTCGGAAGGGTCAAACCCCCCTTCAGGGCCGATGATCACCGATACCTCGGTCCATCTGTCCACTAGAGCGGCAAAGTCGGTAGGGGAGTTCTCTGCCTCGTATGCAAACAACCCCAGGCCGCGCAAGCCGGTCTTAAGCACATCAGCCAGAGGAACAGGGCTGCCTATCAGAGGAATTCGGGGTCTTGTGCATTGCTCCGCAGCAGACCTGGCAATCCGCTCCCACCGGTCCTTTCTGGATTGAATCTTCTCAGGAGTAAGGTCAGATATGGTCCGCCTGGTTATGACAGGCCGGATCGAAGCTACTCCAAGCTCCGTGCATTTCTCCACAACCAGGTCAAGCTTCTGACCCTTGAGAAGAGCAGGATAAAGGTGGACCTGCAGTCCGGGTTGAGGACTCTGACATACCTCCGTGATCTCGGCAGTGATAAAGCCCTTACCCCCGCCGTCAACCCTGGCCAGATACACGGTATTACCGGTCGCAACCCGGATCACCTGTCCCCGGGAGAGCCTTTGAGCCATGGCATGCCTGTAAACATGGCCGGTCAAGGTAACCCGGTTTCCCAATACAGCTGACTCCTCAGTAAAAAACTGGGTCGGCGTATGGTCCCCTACGCGACTCAAGTCAGTCCCCTCTCAAATCCTCTCTAGACGGATCCCCCGTCACCGGTCTTTCGAAGCTTCCTAAAGAAGGAGTCGGAGAGAGATTCGCCCTCCGTCTCCCCTAATTCCCGAAGCAGTTCCTTCTCGCGGGAACTCAACTTCGTAGGCACCCGAACGTTAACGCGAACCATGAGATCGCCCCTGCCGCCGTGCCTCAACCCGGGCATGCCTTTGCCCCGAAGCCTTAGCACCGCCCCCGGTTGAGTGCCTCCGGGAACAGTGAGGTCCTCTCCTCCTTCGAGGGTGGGAATCCGGGTCTTGCCCCCGATGGCTGCCAGCGGAAAGCTTACAGTCTTGTCGACGATGAGATCGTCTCCCTGTCGTTGGAAGATGGCATGTGGCCTGACAAAAACCGCAACATACAGGTCTCCCGGAGGTCCGCCCCGGCGTCCCGCGTTTCCCTGACCTGAAAGCCTCAAACGAAGGCCGGAGTCGGCCCCCGGAGGAACCTTCACCGTGACCGTTCTTGTCCTTTGCGCCTCGCCTGCGCCCCTGCATTCCACGCATGGTTTCTCTACGACTTTGCCTGAACCCCCGCACTTGGGGCACGTGCCGACGGTTGTAACCTGTCCTAGCAAGGTGGTCCGAGTTGTCCTGACTTGCCCCCGTCCGCCGCAGGCGGAACAGGTAACCGGCGAATGACCCGGTTCAGCGCCTGTTCCATTGCATCGCGCGCAGACTTCAGTCCTGGGAATCCGGAGATCTTTTTCGGTGCCTTTGAACGCTTCTTCCAGCGTAACGTCTATCTCGATCTCCAGGTCATCACCGCGCCTGGGCCCTGCAGCTTGCCTGGTTTTTCCTCCAAAAGCATCCTGGAAATCCCCAAAAAGATTGCCAAACGGAAAACCGAAGTCTCCGAAGAGCCGCCCAAAAGGATCTTCGCCCGGCCCGCCTCCATGACCCGGACCCACTACAGGACCGTCAGGATTTCCGAAGTTGTCGTAATTGCTTCTCTTGGTCTCATCGGAAAGAACGTCGTAGGCTTCGTTTATCTCTTTGAACTTCGCTTCAGCCGTCGGGTCCCCTGGATTGGCATCGGGATGCCATTTCTTGGCAAGCTGCCTGAATGCCCCCTTGATTTCTTCCTGGGTAGCATTCTTGCTTACTCCTAGAACCTCATAGTAATCCTTTTTCAAAAGCTCATTTCCTCCGCCCCGTCTCTGGACTGAGATGCCTGAACGCTCTCATCTTCCCTCTTCTTGATAATGGTATCAATGCGAAGTATGGCACAGGCGATCTCCAAAGCTGCCTTGAGTGCATGGGTCTTAACCTGAGATGGGTCAATAATTCCCATCTCCATCATATCCACTACGTCTCCTGTATCGCAATCAACTGCTAGATTGTCATTGTCTTCCTCTGTTTGGCGGGCTAAGACATCGCCTATTTTCTCAAGGGGGTTAAACCCGGCGTTAAACACTATTTGCGCCATGGGCTTCTTCAAAGCTTCCACCGCACAGTGAAGACCGTAGGCCCGCATCCCTTTTGTGCTTGCACGAAGTTTGTCGATCTCCCGGGCGCAAGCAATCTCTATTGCGCCGCCTCCGGGGACGACACCCCCCCGAACAGCTGCCTGTACCGACGATGCTGCATCGGTGCAGATCCGCTCCCTTTCGCCGCGGACTTCCGCTGTGCTCGCACCTACCAGTATGGTAGCCATAGGTTTGCCCTTTCCGCCTATTACCCGAATATTCTCCAGCTTTTGATCTTCGTAAACCCTGTCTGCCTCACCTACGTACTTTTCCAGCTCCTCCACAGTCTTCTTGAGACCTGTTCGTTTTATGGCACGGGCGCCGGTATGCTCGCAGACTTTTCTGAGCTCAGAAAAGGATACTCTGGAGACAACTATTACTCCGGCGTCAGTGAGGGTCTCTTCAGCAATGTCGCTGACGCTCTTGTCAACTACGACGAAGGTTACGCCCATTTTCACAATCTTCGAGAGATTGCTCCTGAACTCTTCCTGGAGATCAAGGTAACGCTGAAAGCCGGCTTCGGTGGCCAGAGCTTCATCCTCGACTTCCTCGCTTTCAAGGGCGTCGTCTATAACGAGAATCCTGGGGTTTTCAAGATCCTCGGGCATGTCATTGTTCAGGCGCTTCTTGTCAATGATGATACCTGGAAATACCTGGCTTTCTGCGCCTTCTTTGGCAGTGATGGTTTCAGACAATCTGAAGCGCTCATCCATAAGTTTCTCGGCACCCACCATTTTGGCAGCCTCTACAACCAGGTCAGCAATATCCTCATTGTCTCTGCCGGCAACCAGCGCGACTTTTCTGAGCAGCGGGTCGTCTAGTTCGGCAATCTTGGAGGATCTCTCCTCGATTACCTCGATGGCGCGGCCGATGCCCATTCTAATCCCGTCTATAAGCCTGATTACAGGTACCCCGCGAACAGCCTGATCCACTCCCTCTGTCAGGAGTGCGCCGGCCATGATGGTGGCAGTTGTGGTCCCATCGCCCACTTCCTCCTCCTGCGCCCGGGCAGTATTGATAACCATCTTAGCTGCGGGGTGGTTCACATCCATCTTGGTCAAAATGGTCATTCCGTCGTTGGTGATGACCACCTCACCGAATCGGTCCACCAGGAGAGTATCCAGACCTTTTGGACCAATAGTACCTTCGACAGCAGATGCAATGGCTCTGACCGCATTAGAGTTGGTAAAAAGGGCAGCCAGCCTATCGTCGGTTTCGGAGCCCTGTGAGACTTGCTTCAAACTCATGTCGTCCCTCCTGACACCTGGTTCCCCAGTGCTTTTTTCTTCTGTGATACTTACGCTTTCGTGTTCAGTTGTCTTGAGAGAAGAAACGGGACAGCCGTCTCTCAAAATCCCTCACTATTGCCACAGCTCTTGCGTAATCCATGCGCTTGGGGCCAAGAAGACCGATCTTACCTTCACTTTTGCCTACCTGAAAGGTGGCGTATACGACGCTGACGTCTGCTACGCTGTCAAGTCTGTTTTCCGCCCCTATGGCAATGCCGGAATCCTGGGCATGGCTCTGGCTGTCCAGGATAGACTGAATGACCCCTTCCCGTTCGATAGCTAGAAGAAGCTCGCGAGCCCGGTCAATGTCCTGAAACTCGGGCTGCCTCAAAAGGTTGACTGCGCCTCCAACGTATAAGCGTTCCTCACCTGCATCGGAAACCATGCTTCGAAGGAAATCCACTACCTGGTCGATGATCTCAGCGTACCGGGAGGCCTCCTCATGCAGAAGGCGGTGTGCTCTGTCGCCTACTCCATCCAGGTTAATGCCGGTAAGGTGCCTGTTGAGCATACCGGCGACGTAGGCCATCTCCTCCCGGTTCATCACCGGGACTTCAATGATACAGCTTTCTACAAACCCGATGTCGGTGGCAATGACGAGCAACCCTTTTCCGGCCGAAAGGGGAAGGAGATGTATAGCCTGGTAGGTAACATCAGCGAACTCCGGTCCTAAGACAAACCCAAGGTAACAGGTGGTTTCCGATACCACCCGGACAGCCTCCTTCAGTACAGAGACAACATCCATAACCTTGGATCTGAAAACCGACTCTATGGCGGCATGCTCTTCCCTTGTCAGGCCCCTCCTGGGCATAAGCTCGTCTACGTAGAACCGATACCCCTTATCCGAAGGCACCCTTCCTGAGGAAGTATGAGGTTTGTCCAGGTAGCCCGTTTCCTCCAGATCGGCCATTTCGTTCCGGATAGTGGCGCTGCTGACGCCCAGGGAATACCTTCTGGCAATAATCCTTGAACCAACGGGAATCCCCGTCTCAATGTGCTCCTCGATAACCGCCCTGAGTATGCGAGCTTTTCTTTCGTCGAGTGCCACTTCATGAACCCCCCTCTTAGCACTCCTGGCCATAGAGTGCTAACCTAGTTGCAAGATAGCACGTATGTATGAAAAGTGTCAATGGGGCAAGGTAGGGGCTAAGGACGTGTAGGGGCGGCAGGCAGCAAAGTTGCCGCCAACGCCCATGCCAGGGCCTCCATGCTGTTTCTGCACTCGGCTAGGGTGTTATCAACACCCCCGACTTCAACAAGAATGGCGCTTGGGGAGTACTGCTGATTGTAGAAGGCTGACGAGTACAAGAAACCTCTCGATATCCCGGGATACGCTTCTTCCAGTCGTGACTGGATTCTGCGGGCAGAGTTGTAGTTTGAAACCCACCCGGAATTATCGGTTCCTATTACGAACAGAAGGCGGGCATAGCTCTTCCCGCGAATGGTTACAGCAGTCAGATTCCTGCGCTGGCTGTCCCGATGTAGGTCTATAAGCACTTTACACTCTGGGTATTTCTTCAGAACAGCCTGAACCGTCTGATCTGACCTGTAGTAGGCACCTATCCTTGAATCGCTGTCATGGACGGTCTTCGAATGCAAACAGGGTATGCGATACCTTCTTTCCAGCTCTTGGAGCAGAAGTTCCCCTAGCTTTACCACAGACTTAGACATATCTGCGGTAAAGGCATCAGCGGGAGCCTTCTTTCCCAGTTCAGGCAGGTAGGATTCGGTGGCGTGAGTATGGTAGATAGCTACTAGAGGTTGACCGCTCAACCCAAGCGACGCAGCAATCATGTCGTCTCCTGGCGGCAGCGTGTAGAGCACGGGCGTAACGCCCCACTCCTGCTCCAGCTCAACCGGCACTCCAAATCCGCCTCCAGGCTCATACTCGGCAAGAAATCCAGCCAGCTGCCCAAATGCCAGATCAGCAATGTCTCTGGGTATGAATCCCATGAGCCATCCGGCAGCCTGTGCGACCAGTCCTGCAGGACCTGAATCTGTCCGCATGTCCTCCATGTACCTGAGCATGGGAAAACCGGCCCTCAAGACTTTCTGGGGCATGCCTTTGCCTTGCCATATGAGGTCAAACACAGAAGGAACTCTAATCCCCGGTTCCTGAGGTCTGGTTTCGTCCTGAAAAACCGGAGCTGCCACATAGGCGCGAAAGGACCCCGCCAGGAAAATAAGGAAGACTAACAGGGCCGCCTCATAGAACAACAACCGGGCCCTTGACATCCCTCGAGCTCTCATTATCATGCTCCCCTCCCTTTTGGATATGACAGGGAGAAGAGGATAATGCCGCCTCTGAATGCGACGGGCCCGGAAGCTTGGTTCCGGTGCATCCGGTCTTGCCGGATTTACCTTATCACTGTCGGCACAAATGCATCTATGATACCTACAACAAGCGAAGCTAGCAGGGCACCAAGGACTGTCACAGACATTCCAGGTACCACGTACTGCGAAACGTAGATCACAACCGCAGCTACGATGAAGCCTACTATGCCCCGGGATTGGGGAGACACCCTTTGACCCAGGATAGCTTCAACAGCCCATCCCATAGCTGCTATGACAACCGCTGCGATCAAGGCGTTGACGAACCCGAACACCGCAAAGCCCGGAAGCACCAACCCCAGAACCATAAGGACGATGGCAGACACCACAAATCTGATCACTGCGCCTATCCATGAGCTCTGGCCCAAGATCCTTCACCTCCTGACACGCCCAAATGCAACTCGCCAAGTATGATATCCCTGGTGCTGGCAGTCTATTCAAATCTCACCGTATTCAGGCCGCAAGAACCTACACCCCCAATGGAAGGTTTCTCGAAGTAAGCTCCAGTTGCGGGATTGAGTTTTGGATTCGGTTGGGTGCCCGATTCCGGTTTGCGCTAGCGGCGCCCATCTGGCACCAAATCCTACACTTGCCCGCCCAGCCTGGCCCTCACCTTGTGCAGCCAAGTAGCCACAGGAACTGCAGCTGATTTCTTGACAACATGCATCTTTCTCGCTATAGTGTCATTGCTGCTCCTCGATAGCTCAACGGCAGAGCATCCGGCTGTTAACCGGAGGGTTGCAGGTTCGAATCCTGCTCGAGGAGCCAATATGTGCGCCCGTAGCTCAGCGGCAGAGCGATCGGCTCATAACCGATTGGTCGGGTGTTCGATGCACCCCGGGCGCACCACATCGAAAGCGGCCCCATGGTCAAGTGGTTAAGACACCGCCCTTTCAAGGCGGCAACACGGGTTCAATTCCCGTTGGGGCCACCATTTTTATTTAGTAGGTTATTTTGATGAACCAGAAGATTGTCCCTTTGTCCCACCCCAGATCCCAGGGAAAGTACAACCTGTCGGCAGTATGACTGACGATTGTGGGGTAACCCACAGGGTCAGCGCCCACGACAACCGCCACATGGCATATCTCGCCTTTCGTCTGGTACCCTATTACATCACCTGGCTCAAGCAGCGCGGCGACTCCTGCCGGGTCATCTAGGTCACCGCCCCGGTAAACACGGTCTTTAGACATTACTTACTAGGCAAACAGCAAGGTTATGCAGCCCTTTCTTTTTCCATCCACTGTTTGCGCAAGGTCTTCCGGGCTGATATAATGCTCAAAATAGGCTATTCCATGAGAGGGAGGAGTACGTGGAAGCTCCCCTAAAAGAGAGCAAAGCCCTGGTGAATCCGACCATGCGGTGAGAGCTTTGCGGGAAGAGGCCCACGGAAGGTCGCCCTTGAGAACTCAGCGGAAACGTCTGAGCGTCACGCCGCGTTAAGGCCATGAGTGCCGGGCAACCGGAAACAAGGTGGTACCGCGAAAAAACGGCCCCTTCGTCCTTGTGATGGAGGGGCCTTATACTTACTTAAGGAAGTCAGGTGGTCAAAGTGAAACAGCCCAACACCGGAATCTCAAGCAGCGGGGAAGCTCTTGCCAGAACATATGCCCCGGGGACCTTCGAGCGAAAGTGGTACGATTACTGGGTAAACCACAATCTTTTCAAGCCGGCGGTTAATCCAGGAAAGCCCAAATTCTCCTTGGCCATGCCGCCTCCCAACATAACAGGCTCCCTCCACATCGGGCATGCCCTGGACCTCACCCTCCAGGACATCCTCGTAAGGTACCATCGCATGCTGGGATACGAAACCCTGTGGCTTCCGGGAACCGACCATGCATCTATAGCAACCCATGCCAGAATTGAGGCGCTTCTGGCGTCAGAGGGAACCAGCAGGCGCAGCCTTGGCCGGGAGAAGTTCCTGGAAAGGGCCTGGCAGTGGAAGGACAAATACGGTCACATTATCACCGACCAGATGAAGGCCATGGGAGCATCCTGTGACTGGTCCCGGGAAAGGTTCACCATGGACGAAGGGTGTTCCCGGGCCGTTACTGAGGTTTTTGTCAGGCTATACGAGAAGGGCCTAATATACAAGGGCGACTACATGGTTAACTTCTGTCCTGCATGTCATACTGTTATATCCGACATCGAAGTAGAACACCAGGAGACAGACGGCTCACTGTACCATGTACGATATCCCCTGAACAGACCTGAAGGCGGCTTTGTCGAGGTGGCAACCACCAGGCCTGAGACTATGCTTGGCGACACTGCCATAGCGGTAAACCCGGAAGATGAGCGATACAAGGATCTCGTAGGCCAGGAAGCTATTCTTCCCCTTATAGGGCGTAAGCTGCCAATTATCGCAGATAGCTACGTAGACCCGGCTTTTGGGACAGGCGCAGTCAAGATGACACCTGCCCACGACCCTAACGACTTCGAGATAGGGCACAGACACAACCTGGAATTCGTCACGGTGATTGACACCTACGGAAAGATGACAGATGAAGCAGGTCCTTACGCAGGTCTGGACAGATATGAGTGCCGGAAGAGGATCGTCAAGGACCTGGAGGACGGCAGCTACCTGGTGAAAGTCGAGCCATACAAAATGCCTCTCGGGCACTGCCACCGGTGCAACACGGCAGTGGAGCCGCTCATATCCAAGCAGTGGTTCGTGAGAATGCAACCCCTGGCAGAACCTGCGCTTAAGGCAGTCCGGGAAGGCAAGGTAACCTTCGTGCCAGACCGGTTCACCAGAGTGTACGAGAACTGGATGGAGAACATAAGAGACTGGTGCATCTCACGGCAGCTCTGGTGGGGACACAGGATCCCAGCCTGGTACTGCCAGGATTGTGGCAAGATGATGGTCACCCGGGAAGCACCGCCGGATTGCCCCGACTGCGGCGGACCTGTCAAGCAAGACGAGGATGTCCTGGATACCTGGTTTTCCTCGGGTCTGTGGCCCTTTTCCACCCTCGGTTGGCCAGAGAAAACTCCTGACCTTGACTGCTTCTTCCCCACCGACGTTCTCGTCACAGGCTATGACATAATATTCTTCTGGGTTGCCAGGATGATCTTCATGTCACTGGAGTTTACAGGCAAGGAACCCTTCAAGTACGTAGTTCTTCATGGCATGGTCAAAGATGCTCAAGGGCGCACTATGTCCAAGAGCCAGGGCACGGGAATCGACCCTCTGGTAGTCACAGAAACATACGGCACCGACGCCCTGAGGCTGTCACTTGTCACAGGCAGCGCCATGGGAAACGACATGAGGCTGTTTCCCGAGAAAATCGAAGGCGCCAGAAACTTCTGCAACAAGCTTTGGAACGCCAGTCGCTACTGCCTGTCCAATCTCACAGGATCCGAAGCTCCTGCAGCCATCACTCCTAAAGGGACTGCCGGAAGGTGGATCCTGTCCCGGCTAGACAAGACCGTGCAGGGAGTCAGGGAGTCTCTGGACAGGTTCGAACCGGGAGATGCCATAAACCTCGTAACCAGCTTCGTGTGGGACGAGTTCTGTGACTGGTACATTGAGATATCCAAAAGGGATTTGGGCGATCTGGCTCTGGCAGATGAAACCAGGTATGTGCTCTGGAAGGTGCTAAGGGATTCGCTTGCCTTGCTTCACCCGTTTATCCCATTTCTTACGGAGGAGCTGTGGGCACATCTTCCCGGAAGGCAGGAAGGCCCTGAGGGAAGCCTGGCAATCTCTCCTTATCCTTCACCGGAGACATTTCCCGAAGACAGAGAAGCTCAAGGGGAAATGGAAGAGCTCATCGAGACAATCAAGACAATTCGGAACATGAGAGCTGAGGTCAACATACCCACAGGACAGAAGGCAAGGGTCATCCTGGTCTGTTCAGATCCGTCCAGGTGGCAGGCTTTGTCACCGTATATTCAGGGACTTGCCTGGACAGACCCTCTGGAGATTACCACCGGCACCGTTCAAGGACGACACGTTCTCACGGGCGTGACCGGAGAGGTTCAGATATACCTGCCATTAGAGGGTATAATCGACATAGACAAAGAGATCGAGAGACTCGAAAAGTCTATTGGCGAACTTGAAAAGGAACTGGAGCGAGCTGAAGGCCGTCTGTCTAATCAGGACTTTCTGTCTAAGGCGCCTCAGGAGATCATAGAGGCACAGAAGCGCAAGCAGGGAGAACTCCGGGACAAAATCGGGCTTCTCAGAAAACGTGTACAATCTCTCAGCCAGACCAAAGGAGCACTGCAATGAAAGCTTACGACGAAGCCCTGGCATGGATACACTCAACGGCGCGGTTCGGGTCAAAACCCGGACTCCATAGAACATCCACGCTCCTGAACCTCTTGGGAAACCCCGAGAAAGAACCTGAGTACATTCATGTAGCAGGCACAAACGGCAAGGGTTCGGTCACTGCAATGACAGCTTCCATTCTCCGGGCGGCCGGGTACAGGACAGGCATGTATATCTCGCCCTACCTGGAGGACTTCCGGGAACGCATGACGATTAACGGCAAGCTGATTTCGGAAAAAAGTCTGATAGACCTAGTAAACCAGGTGCGCCCCAGAGTTGAGCAGATGGTCGAAATGGGCGAGGAACACCCAACCGAGTTTGAGATAATAACAGCTATGGCTTTTCTGTACTTCGCCGGGGAAAACTGCGACTTTGTCTCTTTGGAAGTAGGGTTAGGCGGGCGCTTTGACGCTACAAATGTTGTAGAACCTGCAGTATCCATCATTACGACTATATCTTTCGATCACACTGACAGGCTTGGAAATACCCTGGCCGAAATCGCCTTTGAGAAATCGGGCATAATCAAGCAAGGTGTGCCGGTGGTCACAGGAGTGGTTGAGGACGAGTCTTTCGGCGTCATCTCAAGTGTCGCCGGGAAATTGAACGCTCCCCTTTATCAGGTAAAACAGGGTTTGAACCAAACATCCGCAAAGGCGCAGCAGATTTCAACATGCGCAAGCTGGAACCAGGTATCCAGTTCCATTTACGGACAAGTGATTGACGTTGCCGGCCCCGGGTTCTGCCACCGCAACCTGAAAGTGCCCCTCCTTGGCAAATACCAGCAGCAAAACGCAGCTGTAGCAGTAACTGCAGTGGAAGCCGCACGAAAACACACGTCCCGAAAACCAATCTACGCAGGACCTGAATCCATAAGGGCTGGATTGGCCGCCACCAGGTGGCCAGGGCGTTTCGAGATAATGTCCAAGGGCCCTGCCATAATACTGGACGTAGCTCACAACCCGGAAGGCATCAGAGCTCTGTCACAGGCAGTAGAGAGCGTTTCAAGAAACAAGCTTATATGTGTTTACGGCATACTCGCAGATAAGCCTTACAGAGAGTCAACTGCCTTCATTGCTCCCCAGTGCGATGAGATCATACTTACCAAACCTGACTCGCCGCGCAGTCTGGAACCTGCGATTCTTGCAGAGGAAGCAAGAAAGCATACGCAGAATGTCACAGTGGAACCTGACCCAAGACGAGCTTTTGACCTGGCTCTTGAAAAAGCAGGACCGGACGATGTAATCCTAAGCTGCGGATCATTATATCTCATAGGACCTCTGAGAACGCATATCCGCAGAAGGCTTGGCATTACTGATAGTACTTGGGAATAAGGATTCTTGGTAGTAATGTTTCGGCAATGTCCGGAACCCAGTGATTATTTGGGGGAGGTGTAAGTCCATGCGGCGAAGCAGAATGGGCCGCACACGGGCGATCTCGCAAACTCTCGTGTTTGTGATCATAGCTCTGGCATTCGTAGGTTCGGGCTATCTCATCGGCAAGTACTTTCTGGCTTCTCTGCTTCACAGGTCTCCCGGAGGACAACCTGTATCCGGGGACGACCCGTCTAAGATCACAACTGCAACAGGCCAGGTCCAGACGAGTTCGCTGACGTTGTACCGGGTCCAAATCGGGGCGTTTGCCAACAAAGATAATGCCGACAAGCTCGTAGACGAAGCTCTTAAGAAGGGCGTCGGCGCTGCGGTTATGAGCCCCGATCCTCTCTACAAGGTGTACTGCGGTATCGCCGGTTCAAAAGACGCGGCCGACAGGATCTCATCAACTGTACAGCCCAAGCTTGGCGCAAGCGAAAAGCCCTATGTAGGCACTATGCAGGTATCATCTTACTCATTCAGTTTCACCGGAAACAGCTCTCACGTAGAGAGCCTGAAGAAAGCTTTTGATAAAGCCGACAAAGCTGTGGCGTCGCTCCTTTCGTACCTGGATTCGACGGTGTTAGGCCAAGACAGTCAAGTTGACCTGTCTGCAATGGAGACAGACCTGGGGGCTGTCAAAAGTGACCTGGCCAAGATCACCCCAGAAACAGGCCTGGCCCGGGTTCACAGTTCAGCAGTAGCCGTCACAGAAGAACTCTACAAAGCCGTCCGAACAGCACAGGAAATAGCAGGCGGTAACGGCACCAAAGCAGCTTCAGCAATCAAGCAGTTTGTGACTTGTATGGATCTCTATGTACGGGAACTGAGCAGCCTTGCTCCGTAGGCCTTGTAGCCGGCCCAACTTGCGGTCCCGGGGTCATTCGGGCATATAAAATCAGGCTCAGAGTCAGACAACGGTTGCACAGAAGGAATACCTGATGATAAGATGCAGAGTGTTAGCCTTCTCTTGGAGGTGCAATATTTGGCAAACATCAAATCAAGCGAAAAGGATGTCCGGCGATCCCAAAAACGCCGCATACGCAACATGGCAGTACGTTCCATGGTGCGTACCCGTATTCGTCAGTACAAAGATGCGGTCAACTCCCAAGACGAGGAGCGCATAGTCGAGGCCTACAAACAGGTTCAGTCAGCTATTGACCGGGCAGTGACCAAGGGAGTACTGAAACCTAACACAGGAGCCCGGTATAAGTCGCGGTTGGCAGCCCGCATGTAATCACCGTCTGCCACTGAGTGGCCACGGTAAGCTATGGGCTGTCTGTGAGGTTACACAAGTTCAAGACTAGAAACTGGATGCCGGATGAGGGATCCATGAGCCCTGACTTAATAGACTGATCAACGCGGCACAACGTGAATACTGCCTCTTCAAGCTGTGAAAAAGTCCATTGCCTGGACTGCCTCAGAGCTTTTCTGGCCGAATATGGGTGGACTCCCAGGGCCTTCTCAATAGAACCCTGGGATTTCTCTTTTCTTGCGTACTCCTTGGCCCTCCACAAGAGCACGAAGTGAGATGATAGCATAGCTATGAGCATAATAGGGTTTACTCCCCTGGCCTGAAGCTGAGCCAGTTCAGATGAAGCTCCGGCAGAGTCTTTTGCTGCAACGGCATCTACGAATCCGAAGGCGGTTTTCTCAGGATCGGCTGAAACGCATGCGGCGATCACTGAAGGCGTTACCTGCTTTACCGGACCGCCCGCCAGGTACAATCTGATTTTCTCCGCCTCATGGTTGAGCCTTTCTATACTGCGTCCGGTAATCGAAACAAGGTTCTCGGCCGCTTCTCCGGTCAGCTTCAGTCCGTGAGAAGCCAGATTCCTGGATACCCATTGCACGGCCTCTGAATAGGAAGGCTGAGCGGCCTCAATCACCTGCAGGCCCAATTCATCCCAGGCTCCGGATGCCCTTCCGGAAAGAGGGCTATCCTTCACAGGACAAGACAGAACCAGGCAGTTTCCTGGGGCAATAACCCGGATACCCGGTTCTTGTTTAGAACCCTGCATGAGATGGGCATCTCTGATTACCCACATCCTGGGGCCGAAGAATGAAGGCTGGCTCAGCATGCTCCGGAGGTCTTCCCACTGAGTCTCATCGCCGGAAAGGGTCTCTGCCCCATCGGTAAACCGGGCAATGAGAGCATCCGTGAGCGCCCGGTGCCAGTAGACCTCCTCCCCATAGATAAGGTAGACCGGCGCCACCTTGCCGGCGGTGATATCCTCAATCACGTCAAATGCCTTCCTGGTTTTCCTCATGCCTCATCGCTCACTTTTTCAGAGGGACCCTGGGCAGGTACCGTGACCTCATAACAAGAGTCCTTTCCACAACCTCACCGTCGCGTTTGGCCACACGGTAGGTCTCAACCAGCAGGCCTGGTTCCTTCCCCTCTTCCGGGTACTCCTCCACTGTTACCGTGTCAATCTCGTAAGTCATGCCGGTTGTCCTTCCGAAAACCCTGGCTGTCACCTGACCGTTTTCTACCCAGGCGCCAAAGACAATGGCAGACTTTGTATTGTTTCTTATCTTAAGATCGAGGTAGCTCCAGGCAACGGCAGAGTCGCATCCGGGAGGTACGTAATCTACCGGGATTCCGTGGGCATGAACCTCAGGAAACGTAAGTCCGGCTCTGATAGCGGCGTTAAACAAGGTTGTAGTGATCTGGCAGATGCCTCCGGCAAGGCCCGGTTCCAGGTGGTCGCCTACTACCACATTGGCATACCGGTAACCTTTGGCAGCGGTCCTCTCCCCTGCTGACTTGTTGAAACTGTATGTGGCGCCGGTTTCCAGCACCTTACCGTGAACGGCTGCCCCGGCCAAACGCAGGTTTGCGTTCCGGTCTGTATCTTTCTCGTCATAGGAGGTGGAGAACTCCCCAAGGAGGACCAGCTGTTCGGGTTCCCCGGAAGCAGGAGCAAAAACCGCATGGAAAGGCACCTGAATAACCGTGCCTGAGAGGCTGCTAAGAGCTTCCCTTACATCCTCCACGGTTACAACCTGGCCCTCTTCCGGAGGAAAAATCTCAAGCTCACGCCCAGAAAACCCGTAGCGGCTGGGTAAGGGCTCTTTCGACAAAGCATTAGCGATCCGTTCCAGGACCAAACCCGCGTCCGGAGTATCTAATGAAGACGAAGCTGCCACCACCCTTTGCTTACCCATCCTGAACACGAAAGCAGGCAGCGCCTTAGGTCGTAAGGCCACATAAACCTGGATACTCTCTTTGAGATGCAGATCGTCGAGGACTACCCTTAGCTCATGGCTCTCTACCTGAAAGCTAAGGTCACCTGCGACAAAAGTAAAAGGCCCGCGCTCAATCTCGCGAGCTCTTGCGGCCACCACCTGGCCTGCCTCGCTTGCAGGCATGCCTGCAAGCGAAACCCCCAGCGCCCATACGTTCTCAGATACAACGTTTTCCCGGGCAATCAAAGCTGCGCACATCACCAGCCCCAAGAGGGCAACACCGAGAAAAAAGACAGGGTGCTTGTCCTGATTCCAGTTTCTCAACAGGGTTCACCAACCTCGTCAAAGGATCTGAATTCCAGAAAGTTAGAGCTATCTAACGAACGCCCTGGCCCTTACTCCCCTCAGAAAGGTCACCGTCACTCCTCCGGTCCTATCAGTCCGGAACACCGAGAGCCCTCTCTCCCCTGGCATGGATATGGCCTCGGGTGAGGGATGACCATAAGCGTTGGAACCTACAGATACAATAGCTATTCCACCGTCCAGTCTATCGTAAAATCCGCTTACCAGCGAGTCCTTGCTTCCATGATGGGGGACTTTCACCGCCCACACGCCATTTTGTCCTGGCGTATCCAGTCTGATGCCGGGCAAAGCTCGCTGTATGGCCGGGGCAGTGGCATCCCCCCAGAACTCTGCCAAAAGACGACCTTTGTCTGTGTACAAGAGCACTATCAAGCTTGCCTCATTGAGGTCTCCGGACATAGCTGCGTCAGGAGAAGGAAGTGAATCGCACACGTACAGAAGGAAACTGCCAACCCTGTACCACTTGCCGCCCTCAGCCTCGGTTACCGTTGGCTTGGCGTGCCCCGAAGACTCTGCCAAAAGCAGATTCTCAAGAGCTTTGGCTGTCCCTTTAGCCGTAAGAAAACCCCCAAGGCGCACCTGTTCACAAAGGGAAGGCGCACCCCCAACGTGGTCGGAATGCAGGTGGGAGATGACGGCCAGGTCCACCTGGTTTAGACCCTGCCTCCTGAGATAGGGAAGGACATGCCCGGCGAAGGCTTCGGGGGTCCCTGTATCGATTATGACGGTGGTTTTCCTGTACCGGGCTACGGCGCAGTCACCCTGACCCACACTTAGGAAGATTATCTCGGGCCAGGGAAGGCAGACTCGCAGTGAGGCCAGTATAAGCAGGCAACAGGCCAGGGCCGGGAAACATGCCAGGCCAAGGGCGGTAAGAGAAGACCTGCGTTTCCTCACAAGACTTCGCGGATCCCCGGTCCGCCTGGCGGCCCTTTCCTGTTGAAGGCACCAAAGACCGAGGATAGCGTACCACAGGGTCAGCTCGGCTGTGGTCGGGCAAAAAACTGCCCAGGTTGAAAGCGGAATCGAGGATACCTGCGAGGACACGACCCGGATCCCCCGAAGCATTAGATGAGGGGCCCAGCCTAAGGCAGCCCAGGCTTTGGGAACCAGGAGCAGCGCAAGGCAAAGGGGAATCAGGCATGCAAGGATCCCCATCCAGAACCCTCCAAGAAGCAAACCGGCAGCAGATACCTCCTGGAAGGTGGCGGCCATCATAGGAACAAGGACCAGGAGCATGTGAAATCTGCCCGGATATCTTCTTCCGGCCCAGGCGCCCAGGGAACCTGCGAAGGATAGCTTGAACCCGGCGTCTTGCAGTGGAAAGGGGATGGCCCACGCTGTCAGGAGCCCGGCCAGAGAGAGTCCGGCTATTGTGTCGTACCTGGCCCTGAAGCCATATGAGAGAAGGCGCATGGAACAGCAGGTGGCAGCCCGTATGGAGCCGGCCGTCCATCCGGCAAGCTGACCTAGGCATAGAGCGGCAGATGCGCCCAGAAAACAGGGGAATCCTCGTTTTCTCGTAAGCCGGGTTCCTGCCTTCTCTACGACTCTGGCTGCCAGTTCGATGTGGAATCCCGTTACGCTCAAAAAGCGATATAGTCCTGACCGGCGAAAGTCCTGGATATCCGGCTTGCTGATGTCGCCGTCTTCTCCCAGAAGAATCCCTTTGAGGACGGCGCTGTCATCTTGAGGAAGGTTTTGGTCAAGGACGTCTCTCATCATGGTTGTGACCGGCTCAAGGCGAATAACTCGCAGTAGAGCGGCAGCTAAAGAGTCCCGGCGATCCGGATGGATCTCCTGGATGGTGCCTGCAGCTGCGTAAAAGATCCTCTTGCTCTGGAGATAGCGCCGCTCATCAAACTCTCCTGGGTTCATGGCGCGCCGGACATGTGTGAATTTGCACTTCACCACCACAACGTCGCCACAACCGGGGGCAATCCCTCTGCTGCCGTAGGTCCGGACAGACACTTTCTGGCCCCGAAGCCGGCCTTCCAGTGGGCCGGAAGCTTCGGTTGAGGCCGAAAGTACTTCGCCTGTGAAGTGCAGCGAGGTTTGGCCGCCGTATTTGCTTTCTGACTGCTGGGGCAGACGGGCAACCCTGAGGGTCAAGGTCACGGAAACCCCTTCAGAGGCCAGTTTCTCTGCCAAAGCGGCACAGCTCTGCCAGTGGAACCCTCTTAAGGCGAAAAGACAAGATGTGACCAGGATAACCGAGAAGGCCAGGGCTTTGCGGGCCCTTTTGCGGTGCCTTTGTCGTGCCGCAAAGGAGCAAAGCACAAGCCCAAGGGCCCCCGCAAAAGACAGGGCGCAACCTGTCTTAGAAGGGAAAGTCGCGCCCCAAAGGGCAGCTATGCATGGGCCCAAAAGCGCGACCTTTTGCAGGGGGAGCGCCTTGCGCCCGGGACGTTTCTCTTGCTTTGCAGCTCTTCTCAGGCGGGCAAGGCCAAGCCATCTCCTTAATAATAACAGCGGTGCCATAATATAGTGCTTCTATGGCACCGCCGAAGAATCCTTCCTATTCGCTTCTTAAGGCATCTACAGGGGCAAGGCGTGAAGCTCTTACAGCAGGGTACACGCCAAACAGGAACCCTACGAGCACCGCAAAGCCAAAAGCTATGAACACAGAGACAGGAGATATGACAGTCTTTGGTCCCAGTTTGGATACAAGACGGGAACCTCCCAGCCCTGCAGCTACACCGATTAGGCCTCCGAAGGAACACAAAAGAGCCGACTCTATGAGAAACTGCAGCGCCACCTGGTGCCGTTTGGCGCCTACGGCCATTCTGAGCCCGATCTCCCGGGTACGCTCGGCAACGGACACCAGCATTATGTTCATGACGCCGATACCGCCTACCAGCAGCGATACGCCGGCTATGGCACCCAGCATGAGAGTCATGGTGCGGTTTGACTGCTGCAGCTGGTCCAGCATAGACTGCTGAGTCCAGACTTGGACAGATTCAGGACCGTATCTTGACTCGAATATCCTTTCTACGCTCACCTGCACTACAGGAACTGTGTCTTTGCTTCTGGCCTTCATGTAGACTATGTCCACTCTGTTGGTGCCCCGACCTCTTTGGGCCACCGACAGGGGTACGAATATTATGCGGTCTACGCCTTCTCCCAGGTACTGCCCCTTCTCCTCGAGAACCCCGATGACCTCAAAAGGACGCTGGTTAAGGTAGATTGTTTTGCCCACAGGGTTACGTCCTGCAAAGAGCTCCTGCACCACCTGCCAGCCCAGAACCGCAACCGGTCTGGATATCTCGTTCTCAACGGCGGTGAAGAACCTTCCCTGGTACAACGGATGATCCCTTATTACAGGGAACACCTCGGTTACTCCCTGTGCCTCGAAGTGGCGTTCCTTCCCTTCATATGTAACCGGCGCCCACCAGTATGTCATGGGCATGGCCAGCTGCATGTCGGGCACCCTGTCTCTGAGTTCGACCACCTGCTCCAGGGTAAGGCGCACGTCCCACCTTTGCATGTACAACTTCAGCATGTTAGTCCCTATGCTCTCGAAGTTAGCTATGACGTCCTGCTTGGCCCCTTCCCCTACCGATACAAGCGAAATCACCGAAGCAACACCGATGATGACGCCCAGCATAGTCAAGGCTGAGCGCATCTTGTTACCGGTAAGCCCCCTCATGGAAATCGCAATCAGGTCATGTAACTGCAATCTGTCGTCCCTCCTCCGGCCCCAGCGTCTCTAGAAAGGCATGATTGTCCCGCCTCCCGGATCTGAAGGCTGCTTGCTCATGCCTACAACAACTTCCTGACCTTCAGAAATCCCCTCCAGTATCTCAGCAAACCGATCGTTCATGAGGCCAATCCGGACTTCCACCGGCTTTCTGTCCTTGCCGTCTTTCATATCGACAAACCACTTGTCTTCCTCTTTGTACACTGCTTCAACGGGACACAGAAGCACGTTCTCCTTCTTGGAAACGTATATCTCAGCCTCGGCCCCCATGCCCGGCCGCAGGAATCCGGGGTTATCAATGGACAGAGTAACGCTGAATCCTGCCAACCCATCCTGAGGGTCTCCCTTGCTTCCTAACCGGGATAAGACTGCCGGGACTGATTGGCGGCCTTCACGTCCCCAGATCAAAGCTTGCGCTTCCTGGCCCACCTCTAGTTTCGGAATGTCTATCTCATCCACTCGCAGGGAAAGGTTCATCTGAGTGTAGTTGCATATGCGCGTGATCTGAGCGCCCTTAGACACCGTCTGCCCTACGGTGACGTATACGCCCCAGGCTACTCCATCGATTGGCGCAAGGATCTCCAGGTTCTGCATCTGGGACCGGAGATCTTCCACCTCCAGGGAAAGCCTCCTGAATTCCAGCTGAGCTGTCATGGCGTTTAGGAGGGCCTCTCCTGCTTCAAACTCTAAAAGAGGGTCCCCTGCCTTGACAACCATGCCCTCTCTCACGAAGACCTGCTTGACCTTACCCGCAAACGACGCTGTCACGGTTTCCTCAGCCCCAACAGCGGTAATGCTTGTCTTTTGCTGTATGTCCCCTCCGGAGCCATGGATCATCAGTATCCCGTCATCACCGACTTTGAGAAGCCCGGGATTCTTCATTTCGATCCACACTTCATAGTAGTATGTATCAGACCCGCTGATAGGTGTGGGATCCTTGCGCACTACCTTGCCCGGATTCTCCCCGGCAAACCTTGTGGGAAGAAATGTGGTCTTGGTCCCCAGTTCTGTCTGGTCGAAAAACGTCTTGGAAAGCTGAATCTTGATCAACAGAGATGAGTCGTCAACTACCTTGCACACCGGACCTGTCACTGCAGAACCGGTTTCCACCGACAAATTGATCACCTTGCCGGCGCTGGGACTCCTTAAGACAAGGGCTGCCTCAGGCTGAACACTGGCTACTTGAGCCGGTGAAACGCCAAAAGCTCGTGCAAGTTTGATCCTTTCTGCTTCAAGGGCAATTTCCTTTTGCTTAAGCGTAACCGAAAGAGACCCAGCATCAATGGTGGCCAGCACCTGTCCCTTTTGCACAGGCTCATCAGGTCGAAACAAGACCGACTGGATCACGCCGGACGCGCCTGCAAGTACATCCCTTTCTTCAGTAGCTTGAAGCTGGCCCCATCCACGGACCATAACCTCGATATCTCCCCTGGTCACAGGCTTCAAAGCCATGACCAACTGGCCCTCTTCGCCTGCAGACATGGCCCTAATTCCCCAGTACCCCAGACCTGCAATGGCAAGCACCACAGCGCCAACCACTATCCATCTGACCGGAACTCGCTTCATGAGCCTCCGCCTCCCCCAGTCTATGAACGTTACCCCGTCCGATCCCC
Source organism: Bacillota bacterium (assembly GCA_033809515.1). Classification (GTDB taxonomy): domain Bacteria; phylum Bacillota; class Sulfobacillia; order Fermentithermobacillales; family Fermentithermobacillaceae; genus JAPXLN01. The sequence goes on along the minus strand of JAPXLN010000006.1, from coordinate 29,688 downwards.
AGATCCCATAGACGAAGGGCACGGGTTTTTGTTCCATAAAATAAGGATCCCCGGGAGCTTTCGCCCCCGGGGGAATCTTGCTTGCAGTCCGTCGCGCCGAAAGGGCGCCCTGGCCCTCTGGCACTGCGAACTAGTAGTCCATGTCAGGCGTAGGCGGGTACGGAGGAGTCTTTTCCTTCTCAGGCTGCTCTGCAATAAGGGCCTCAGTGGTGAGGACCATGGAAGCTACTGAGGCAGCGTTCTCCAGGGCTGACCGTACAACCTTCAAAGGATCGAGAATTCCGGCCTTGGCAAGGTCTGTAAGCTCGCCGGAAATCGCCTCAAGGCCCCAGCCATGCTTTCCTGACTCCTTTACCTTCTCGACAATCACGGAACCTTCGAGACCGGCGTTGTTGGCAATCTGCCGGAGAGGCTCCTCAAGAGCCCTCTTCACAATGGCGGCCCCGACTCTCTCGTCGCCGTTGGTTTCAGACGTGTCAATCTTGTCAAGCACGTGCTGAACGTTGATGTAAAGGGTGCCTCCGCCGGGTACCACGCCTTCTTCAACTGCCGCTCTGGTTGCCGCAAGGGCATCTTCAAAGCGGTGCTTCTTTTCCTTGAGTTCGGTCTCCGAGGCGGCACCGACCTTGATCACCGCTACGCCGCCGGCAAGTTTGGCAAGGCGCTCCTGAAGTTTCTCGCGATCATAGTCGGAATCGGTTTCATCGAGTTCCCTGCGAATCTGGTTAATGCGTCCTTCAATATCCTGCTTGCTGCCTTTGCCTTCGATGATGGTGGTCTTTTCCTTGGCCACGCGGACCGTTGACGCTTCTCCCAGCATATGAAGATCCACGTTCTCAAGCTTGACTCCGATGTCTTCCGACAGGAACTGGCCTCCGGTGAGAGCTGCAATGTCGCCGAGCATAGCCTTGCGTCTGTCGCCGAATCCAGGCGCCTTGACGGCGCAGACCTGCAGGGTCCCTCTGATCTTGTTCACCACCAAGGTGGCAAGGGCTTCTCCCTCGATGTCCTCGGAGATGATCAGCAAGGGCCTTCCTGCCCTGGCAACCTTCTCAAGAAGCGGAAGGATGTCAGCCACAGCGGTGATCTTCTTCTCATAGATAAGGATGAGAGGATTCTCAAGTTCAGCTTCCATTGCCTCAGTGTTAGTGACGAAGTAGGCTGAGATGTATCCACGATCGAATTCCATTCCTTCCACGACTTCCACGGTGGTAAGGGTGCCCTTGGATTCCTCAACGGTAATCACGCCGTCCTTACCTACTTTGTCCATGGCATCGGCAATGAGGATACCGATTTCTTTGTCGTTTCCTGCGTTAGCTGCGACGTGAGCTATGTCTTCTTTGCCTTCAATGGTCGTTGCGTGCTTCTTCATCTCTTCAACTGCCAAAGCGACGGCCTTATCGATGCCCCTCTTGATGAAGATGGGGTTGGCCCCGGCCGCAACGTTCTTCAGACCTTCTCTTACTATAGCCTGTGCCAGCACTGTAGCTGTTGTCGTGCCGTCGCCGGCCACATCGTTGGTCTTGGCAGCTACTTCGCGGCACAGCTGAGCTCCCATGTTCTCATACGGATCCGACAGTTCGATCTCTTTAGCAACTGTAACGCCGTCTTTTGTGATTATGGGGGAACCAAACTTCCTGTCCAGGACAACGTTGCGTCCCTTTGGCCCCAGTGTCACTTTGACAGCGTTAGCTACGGCGTTGACCCCTGCTTCAAGGGCCTTGCGCGCCTCCGCATCGTACGCAATCATCTTTGCGGGCACTTCTTCAGATCCCTCCTAAGAAGTAGAATCGTTCTCGCATGCCTAGCCTTTCCTGCTGAATCTCGCTACTGTGTCTTGATGGCAAGAATGTCGCTCTCGCGAACAACGAGGTGCTCCTCGCCTTCAATTTTGACCTCGGTACCGCTGTACTTGGAGTAGATAACCCTGTCGCCCACCTTGACTTCAGGAGCAAGCCTGGTCCCGTCATCCAGGATACGACCGGGTCCAACCGCAATCACTTCCCCTTCTTGCGGCTTATCCTTAGCGGTATCCGGAAGGACGATTCCCCCCTTAGTCTTTTCCTCCGCTTGAACCGGCTTCACTACCACGCGGTCGGCCAGTGGCTTCAGTGCCAAGAGAAAACCCCCCTTATGTAAAGTTGTACAGGTAACCCCTGTTGTTAGCACTCACGGGTTGTGAGTGCTAACCGAGGGATATTATAGATAGTCCAGAAGCCTGTTGTCAACTCTTTGGGCATTCTTCATGCGACTGACAGGACATAGCAAGGGAGTGCCTTGAGTTTGCACACCGTTCACCGGGCCACAATAAGCCCTGCAAACTTCTGGTACGTCTTTTCACCTATTCCCGGAACGTTCTTGATGTCCTCCGGCCGTCTGAAGGGCCCGTTGTCAGTCCGGTACCGCACAATGGCATCTGCAAGGACAGGGCCAATGCCGGGAAGCAAATCAAGCTCCTGGGCTGTTGCAGAGTTGATATCAATGGGAAACCTGAGTTCCTGAGGCCGGGTTCCGGAGCCTCCATCCGTGTTGCCTGAACCTACTTGGCCCTTTTTGGGCACGTATACCTTCTCTGAATCTCTGAGAATGCCCGCCAGGTTCAGTGCATCAAGATCGGCGTCTTCAAGAGGCTCAGCCAGTTCCAGAGCCTGGTACAACCTTTGCCCCTCTTTTATGTGGTAGACTCCCGGAGTCTTTACCGCTCCCGCAATGTGGACTACGATTATACGCTCCTGTGCCGACCCGGTTTGGTCTGTGGCTGACCCATGGGTTCCGGACTGCTCGTTCACATCCGGACCATCCGGACCATTTGGACGCGCCATAGCTACCGCCTCCGGTTCCACCCTTCCTACCGGGCGCATACCCACCCACCAGAGGCTGGCGGTGATAACCAGCAGGATCGCCGTGAGTGCATATACTGCCAAATCCATCCTTCGTAGCATGACAACAGCCTACCACAACCCCCATAAATTGGCAATACTCGCCGGTTCCACAGGCTTATTTTCCCAATGCAAGTCCCCGGCAATGCTTGGCATTGAGCTCCTGACAGGTATATACTGGATCTGAAAACGCTTCCTTGACCCCCGCAAAGGAGCATGGTGCACATGAAGAATCTTGCAGTGGTAACCGACAGCGCCTCCGGCCTTACTGCCAAAATGAAGCAGGAAAACAGCATAATGGTAGTACCTATCTGGGTACAGATTGGAGATGCCACCTATCGAGACGGAATGGACCTTTCCACAGAAGAGTTCTATGAGAAACTCGACGGCCCAACCATGCCAACCACCTCGAGCCCACCCCCTAACGAGTTTCTGGAGGCCTACAAGTCATTGTCCAAGACGGTCAAGGAGATCATCTCTATACACGTTACGGCTGACGGAAGCGCTACCTGCCAGGCTGCAGCCATAGCTGCAGAAGCTGTGCCTGAGGTTGACGTTACAGTATACGACTCCAAAGCAGCTTCTATGGGGGTCGGATTCCTGGCGATGGAAGCTGCAAGAGCTGCTGCTGCAGGCCTGAACAAGGAGGAGATCCTGGCCGGATTGGATTCCCTGAGGTCAAAGATCCACATGTTCGGCGCAATACCCACCCTCAAGTATCTCCGACGAAGCGGCAGGGTTCGTCAAGGACAAGCAGCACTGGCCTCACTGCTTTCAATCAAGCCGGTCATCGAGATCAAAGGCGGCATGGTCAAAATCGTAGACCACGTCAGAACCTTTTCCCGAGCTCTTTCAAAAGTTGCCGATCTGGCTGCTGAAGCTGTGGGAAACTTGCCTGCAGTCGTGTCCGTAGTTCATGCCAACGCCCTGGAAGAAGCTGAAAACTTTGCCGCGCTCATCAGGCGGCGAATTGATGTCAAGGAACTGCACATTAGCGAAATTGGGCCTGCACTGGCTATTCACGGCGGTCCGGGCATGATCGGAATCGTCCTTTACCCGATAGCCAGGTGAATCAGGAGCTCGTTTGCTTCGATCCTCCCGGGGACATACTTACGACAGGAACTTTGCCCTGGGAGGAATCTATGTCGTGTCAAAGAGAGTGTTCTGGGGAATTCTCGTTGGCCTTTTAGCAATAGTTTCTGCTGCAACGCTCATCATACGACCGGCCCGTGCCGGCACCAACCCGGTGGTGCTCCCTGCAGGTTACCACATTGAAGCTGTCGTAACAGGTCTCACTTCGCCGGCTTCAGTCACCTGGGATGACATGGGCCGGATGTACGTGGCTGAGGCTGCCTCATCCATCAGCGCTTCGGTCGCCCGGACAAACCAAACTGCGCCGGGCCGTGTATTGCGCATTGACAGCGAAACCAGCGCTTCAGTCATTACCGGGCTGAAAAGCATTGCAGATATCCGGTTCCACGACGGCACTATGTACGTAGCTCACGAGAACATGCTATCAGCGTTCACCGCCGGAGTAAGGCAGGACCTAGTAGAAGCGCCTTCTCAATACGGGGTTCCGCTTAGCGTCAAGGTCGGCCCCGACAGAATGATCTACCTAGGCACCGGCGCCCCTGCCACAGGTACGGCAAAGGGCGCCATATTCCGGATAGACCCCGCAGCCGCAGGCCAGAGCATTGAAAAGAACCTTGTGGTATCAGGGCTGACCGGCCCGTATGCCTTTGGGTTCCTATCAGGCGACGACCCTGCGCTAATTGTGGTTCAGGGCGTGATGCAGGGCAAGGGCAAAGAGGGCCAGGGACCTTCAGGGACTGAGGGCGGTCCGGAAATCGCCCCCGGGTACCGCAGCGGCACCACAGGCGCTCCTCCCGTGCGCATAACCACCATACCGCAGAATGCCACAATGCATTGCGACGTTGCGCCTGTGCGTTTTGGTTCTCCCAACGACGTTTACCTGACAACCTTTGGGTCCCTGGAACATGGGAGCTCCCGCCTGTGGACCTCCATGACCTCAAAGCAGGGATCCGCAAGCCAGGTATTGAGACTGGACCCCGAAACAGGCGCATCCCATGTTTTTGCCCAGAACAAGACCAACATTCCTGCAGGCGACAGCCTCACCGGCTTCAACAGGCTCGTAGATGCCGAGTTCGGACCTGACGGCTGCCTCTATCTGGTTGACATGGGGGTTACCCAAACAGAGGGCGCAGGGTACTCAGGTAAATCCGGAACAGGCGCAGTGTGGCGGATTTGCCGGCAAAGGCTAGGCTACACAAACGAGTCATTGCACGGCATCAGAGGCATGGATATCATCAGCAAAATGAGTGTCTCCGGTGGCAGCGGAAGCTCCGGTGGAACCGCAAGCCCAGGCGAAAGCCAGGATCCCTGGAATCCCAGCTATGCTGAACTAAAAGACGAGCTCCAGGACTACGTTTCCGGGCTGGGAGGACAATGGGGCATCTTCTTCAAGGATCTGACCTCAGGCAAGACCTTTGGCATAAATGAAGACCTTCCGGTGCCGGCAGCAAGCACTGTAAAGGTGCCCGTCGTGCTCTACGTCGCAAACCTTGTGTCCCAGGGGAAACTGTCATGGAACGAGCGTCTGACGTACAACTCCGACAGAGATTGGAGGGGCGGCGCAGGATCGCTCCAATTCACGGCTAAGGACGGGGACAGCTTCTCCATGAGAGAACTGGCCGAAAAGGCTATCGTTGAAAGCGACAACGTAGCCTGGAAAATGCTCGAGCGAAGGCTTGGAGTAGGTAACATCGCCGGTTTCATGAGGACCCTGGGAGGCACGGTCGTCTATCCCGGAGGCCAGAACATCTCAACGGCCAGGGACATGGCAACCTACATGGAAGCGGCCCTAAACTTTGCCCGGTCAAACGCCGAAGGCGAAAAACTCATGTACGACCTGTCCCACACAATCTGGAACACAGGGCTAAACCGGTTCATCGGCGACAGAGTAGAGGTAGGCCACAAGGAAGGCGACATAACAGGAGTAGCTGACGACGTGGGCATAATCTACGCAGATCGTCCCTACATTCTGTCAATCATGTCCAAGGGCCACGACGACGTGGAACTGGGGTTTGAGTATATCGGCCGCATATCCCAGATAGTCTACGACTACCAGGTCGGGCTCGAATAACCAAACCCCGCGATTCCCTTAAAAGACCCGGTGTTCCGTTCGCGCGATTATCTCATCCTGAAGGGCCCTGGACAGGTCGCAGAAATAGTCACTGTACCCTGCAACTCTCACTATCAGATCCCTGTATTCCTCGGGGTTATCTTGAGCCTTTTTCAGAACTTCAGCGCTTACCACGTTAAACTGAATGTGATGCCCTCCCAACCGGAAATACCCTCTAACAAGACGCGCCAAAGCATCTAAGCCTATCTCTCCCTCCAAAAGCGCAGGCGTAAACTTCTGGTTGAGCAAAGTACCTCCGGTCTTCACATGGTCCATTTTTGACGCCGATTTGACAGCAGCTGAAGGACCCAGCCGGTCTGCCCCCTGTACCGGCGATATGCCCTCAGACAACGGTTGGAAAGCCCTTCTTCCGTCGGGCGTGGCACCGATAACCGAACCGAAATACACATGGCAGGTGGTCGGAAGCATGTTTATCCTGTATGTGCCCCCTGTAACGCTCCTTCTGCCGTTGACCGCCTGAAAGAAGACGTCAAACACCTCTTTCATAATGCAATCAGCATAGTCATTGTCATTTCCGTATTTGGGGGTATGGTTAAGAAGAGTGTGGCGCAAAACCTCATGTCCCTCAAAATCTGCCTCAAGAGCGCTCAAAAGGCCTGCCATGTCTACTGCCCGTCTCTCAAAGACATGGCGCTTGATTGCCGAAAGGCTGTCTGTAATCGTCCCTATTCCAACTCCCTGAATGTACCTGCTGTGGTACCGGGCCCCTCCGGCGTTGTAATCCTTCCCTTTCTCAATGCAATCGCTGATTATCACAGAGAGAAAGGGCGAGGGCATGTGTCTGGCGTACAGAGATTCAATGACCTGGTTGCCTCTTATCTTAATGTCTATAAAGTGGTCCAGCTGCTTATTGAACGCGCTCATGAGACATTCAAAAGAATCAAAGTTCCCGGGGTCTCCCGTGCTTAATCCAAGTTTCTTTCCTGTCCTGGGGTCGACGCCGTTGTGCAAGGTTATCTCCAAGACCTTCATTAGGTTGAAATACCCTGTAAGGATGTAACTCTCTTTGCCGAAAGATCCTGTCTCAACACAACCGCTGGTGCCCCCACAGCGGGCATCCTCAACGGACTTCCCCTGCAGCAGCATTTCCTCGACAATGACGTCGGCGTTAAAGACTGACGGCTGCCCCCATCCCTTGCGTATGATCTCGCAGGCCCTTTTCAGGAACTTGTCCGGATTCTTCGCGCTGAGCTGAATGTTAGAGCTAGGCTGAACCAAACGCATGGTGTCAATTACGTCCAGTATAAGATAGGTGACATCGTTAACGCCGTCTTTTCCGTCAGGCGTCAACCCCCCTGTGTTTATGTTGGCAAAATCCGTGTAGGTTCCGCTTTCAGCCAGAGTAATGCCTACCTTAGGAGGGGCCGGCTGGTTGTTGAACTTAACCCAGAAGCACTGCAAAAGCTCCTCGGCGTCTTCCCGGGTGAGGGTCCCATCTTCCAGTTCCTTCTTGTAGAACGGGTAAAGGTGCTGGTCCAGCCTTCCCGGGTTGAAAGAGTCCCAGGTGTTAAGCTCAGTGATTACCCCCAGGTGCACAAACCAGTACGCCTGAAGAGCTTCCCGGAAAGTCTGTGGAGAATGAGCCGGAACCCGGGAGCAAATCCGTGCGATTTCCTCAAGCTCATGCTTTCTGCGCCCGTCAGTCTCTTTCTCTGCCATTTCCAGGGCTTTCGCCGCATGCCGCCGGGCATATGTCACTATGGCATCACAGCATATCATCATGGCCTGCAGTTCCTGCTCTTTGTCATAGCCTTCCGGGTCATTGAGATAGTCGATGCTCTCAAGGCTTTCCCTGATATCCTCTTTGAAATCAAGGAAACCTTTTTGGTATATTTTGTCGTCTGCCACCGTATGTCCCGGAGCTCGTTGCTCCATGAACTCAGTGAAAAGCCCGGCTTCGTAGCAGTCCTTCCACTCCTTTGTCATGTGGTCAAATATCTTCCTACGCATTGACCGATCCTGCCAAAAGGGAATAATCTCTTCAGCCTGAGTCCTTTGAGCTTCTTCGCTTACTTTGAAGAAAGTCTTCTCCCTGTCGCTTATGATTTGCAGATCATCCGGGGTATGGCAGCAAAGCTCAGGGTAAGTAGGCGTGGCCTTAGGAAGGGGACCCCGTTCTCCCACAATCAACTCATCCGGGCCTATATAGACTTCCTTGTTCTCCATTAGGTGTCTGAAGGCCATTGCCCTAAGCACAGGAACTGACGTCTTGCCTTCATATTTCCCGTATGCCTCCGTAAGCAGGCAGGCCCTCTCTGTAGAAAGAGTCGGCACTGCCTCAAGGCTCCTTTCCCGGAGCTTTCTTACTCTGTCTCTCATGGTGACTCCCTCCCATTCGCCTCAACCAGGCCAAACTCGCCAAGGATACCCCGGGCGCGCGCCAGGTCGTCGCCTGATGCAGGCGGTACATTGTCTAATGCATATTGCCTGTTGAGCCTCGAATATTTCTCTTTGGCGGTATCATGATATGGCAACACGTCAATACGCCTGAGGCCCGTACGCTGCAGAAATTCGCCTATATCCCTTAAGCTTGAATCATCCGTATTGACTCCCGGTATCAAGGGCAACCTTGCCACAACGCAAGCTCCCTCTGCTACCAGCCGGTTCACGTTGTCCAATACAAGGGCACTGGGCGCACCTACGTACTCTCTGTGTCTGGCATCATCAACGGTCTTTATGTCGTACAAAAACAAGTCTGTCAGGGGGAATACCGCCTTTATACTGTCCCACGGAGCGAACCCCGAGGTATCGACTACAGTGTTCAGACCTTCCTCTTTGCACCCCTCCAGGCACTCTCTGAGAAACGCAGGCTGCATAAGCGGCTCTCCTCCGGAAAAAGTGACGCCGCCGCCGGATTCCTCATAAAACACCCTGTCTTTCAGAACCTCTTTAACCACATAGTCAACCGTGACTTTCTTTCCCACAAGTTCCCTTGCCTTAGCAGGGCAGACCTCCACGCACCTCCCGCAGAGGGCACACATTTCCTCTCTTGCCGTTCCTGAAGGGCAGACCCGTACGCATGCCCCACAGGAGATACACCGGCTCCTCCAAACCATAAGCTCAGGCCCTGCCATCTGACTTTCCGGATTATGGCACCACAGACACCTCAGCGGACACCCCTTAAAGAACACGGTCGTCCTGATACCCGGCCCATCATGTATGGAGTACCTTTGAATGTTAAATATGACCCCTGTATTCAGTCCGGTCGCCTCCTGTTTCGCCCCTGCCGCTCACTCTGTCTTCTTTGCTCTGCCCCAAAGCTTGGGCTGAGCGCGGTGCGACAACAAGCTCACACTCGTCTCTTGGCCTTACTGCCTTCCTTACTTTTCTCTGATGGCTGTCATCTTCCCTGCCCGCCGAGAAGTTGCCTGTACGGCGCGATTAGTCTATGATCATTCTGATCATAAGCCCAGCATCCAGGCAAGGCCGGATGACGAAAAAAACACGTATAATTACAGGAAGAGGACGCAGACAAAGATGAAACAGGAGTGGCTGAATAGGGCCTGCAAGGCAGATGATCATCAATGAGCGTCGCCATGCTTCTCAAGACCTCTATGTGGGCAGGGCTCACCTGCGTGCTTTCCTTTGTGGCTGTACCCCTTCCTTTCAGCCCGGTGCCCCTCACAGGCCAAACCTTCGGCGTCATGCTTGCCGGCATGGCCCTGGGGCCTTGGTGGGGAGCAGCCAGCATGGTGCTTTACCTGGGAATCGGGTGCCTTGGATTCCCTGTGTTTGCAGGAGGGAGATCCGGCCCGGGGACTCTCCTTGGGCCCACAGGAGGCTATCTGCTGGGCTTTGTTGCAGGCGCATGGGTCACAGGCTCGGTACACGCAGCCATGAGACAGAATATGACGAAGGACCATGTTCATAGTCGTAGTAACAGGAAGCATGCTTGGGCGTCGTACCTGGTCCCCATCCTCCTGGGCGGTATACTGACCGTTCATGCCCTCGGCGCATGTTACCTGGCATGGTTTACTAAGCTTTCTCTTCGGGAAGCTTTTGCGGCAGGTTCCTTGCCCTTCCTTCCTGTTGACCTTCTAAAAGCAGCTCTAGGCGCCATAATCGCCCGCAGATTCGAGACTGCCGGATTGCTGAACCAGGACTAGCTTCAGGACCGCTCCAAGAGGCGTTCCCAGACCGAATCAGCCTGTCTGAGCACAGACAACCCGGGGAACTCAGTCTTGCGAAAAGACAGTCGCTCAAAGAAAGTCCTCTGGACTACCCAGTAATCGTCACCGAACTTGGTAAGCTTAGGCGGCACGCCAAGCAAACCGTCTTCCATGGCCCATTTGAACAAAAGGCCGGCTAAGATCGCGTAAGCCATCTCCAGGTAATCGCCGCAGCCTTCCAGATAGTCATATTGCCCTCTCTTCCAGACATCAAGAACACCATACAGCACTGGCGCAGTCTCCGATGCAACAGCCCCAAGCCCCCTGGTGAGAAGCGGCAGGAAACCTTCAACTTCCCTGGAATCTATGGCCGGAACGTTCAGTGCAATGTGATTCTTGTGAGACACCATAGAGACCGGGAACTCAATGAGACCGGCCAGTTTCAAACCTCTGACTGTGGGACCTGCGGCAAGGACGTGAAGGTCGTCGTCTGCGGTCCTCAGAACCCATGCAGTGTAAGGGTCTTCCATCAGGGACAGCAGCTTGCCATACTCTTTGTACGCCCCACCCCAGGGGAAGGCCAGCCGTCTGCCAATCCCGGCCACAAAAGCATTCACCCTAGTGAAACTCACAGGAATGTGGTTACCGGCTGCAAAAATTGTCCCAAGTCTTTGTTCAGGCGACCTCTCCTCCCAAATGCCGGTCTCTTTTTCCTTGTGCCGGAGATAGAGCACAAGCAGAGTCTGAATCAGGAGGAGGCACCGGTCTGCATAGATCGGGCTTTGTGATTCAATGCCTTTCAAAGCGTGTCTGAACTCCGGATATATGCTCTCTTTGCTGGACTCAAAAACTCGCTGGATAGCAAGGCCCTCGGTTTCCTCCAGGAACGGAAAGGCCGGTTTTACCACGCCATCATGAACCACGGAAAACTTAGGAACTTCCGTCCGTCTCTCCTTTCTGTAGAGACTCTCAAGCCTTTCGGGCATGAGGGCATAATCCGGCCACTGGCCAAACCTGTCCATAAGATCGTCTGCACCGGCAAAGTTTGTACAGATGCGCCAGGGAACTTGCCTGGACCCTTTGGGAATGTAGTCTACCTCGGGCTTAAAGGACGGAGTTGCGCCGCTTTCACCCAGAGTAACACCGCTCGTCATAGTATAACCTCCAACAAAGCAGTCAATCGACAGGAATAATGATCTCCGGACGTATTACTCCTGCCCGGATATGAGTGATTCCTCTAAGTGATACAACCGTGCCCTGGTGACTCCTAAGTGTTGAGAGGGTTTCCTCTTTCATGGGCGAAGGCAGAAACCCTTCTGTGACCACTATGGGAAACGGAACCTCTTCATCGCCGGTAACCCCTAGGTTCCGGTGGGGCCCCACAAGTCTCAAGGCCGTTTGAGAAGGAAGGTACGCCAGAACAGCTCCGGCCAGGCCTGCATCTTCCGCAGCTACAAGCGCTTCATAGGATGCAGTGCCGTTCACTGCGACTACGGAACCCCTGTCGGACTCCTTCAAAGAAGATGCGTCAGTCAGGTCGCCGTCAATGACCTTCAGGGGTCCGAAAGCTTCACCGCCCAACCCCCAGATACCGTCTATGGCCACAGCATTTCCCGTAATTTCCACCCCCGACGCCGGGGCAAACCCGGTAACTGTGCCCTTCATGTAGGCAAGAATATCCAGGGAGGGGAAGATGGGAGCTATGGTGATCGTACCTTCGGCAAATGAGACTTCCCTGACTCTGCCGTAAATAGGAGACTCGGACACAAGGGGCTTACGGGGATTCACTTTGTTAGAGGCCAGTATCTGCCCTTTGATCACTATAGACCCAGGCCTGATGCCGGAAATCAGGCACCGCTGGACTTCAGAAGGAGGGACTCTGATATCTTTGGCAACGTCTACCCTGACAGGGCCGGTTACTTCACCAAGCTCAATCATTTCCCTCACGTAAACATATCCAAGGTTTCTGGACACAATGGCAAGAACGCCGTCTATAGGTGACCTGGCTGATCTTCTCTCGAAGAAATCAGTGCGCCCTGCTATGGCTTCTCCTGCTGATACATGGTCACCTACCTGCTTGAGCATCCAGCGATCAAGCGTTCCCGGCTCAACTCCAAGGGCTCCCGCTGCGTTAGCTTTCAGCACTCGTCCTGGCAGGGTTTCAACCCGGGCAACAACTGAATCCGGCTCAACGGCATGGCCTTCCTTTACGAGGATCCGCCCGGTTAGGGGAACCTGGCGAAGGCGCTTTACTCTCTGGGGCTTCATAGTAGTCAATTCGAGTCACCTCCCGGTATTGACAGCTTCATGTACCCACGTGGACTGCCCACATGCTGCATCTACTTGTCCTGTCCACCGGTCATGCCTGCTTGCTGTACCCATTTTCGAGCCTCGGCTACCCTTTCTTCCGGATCTTGCCGGAGAACCAGAGGGCGCCCCCTGGCATCGATGATGATACCCACTTCGCCGCCTTCAGCTTTGAACTCTGCCCGCGACGAGCTGCTGATGTGGAACGAGCCATGACACTCAACCTGGATACGCGCGTTAGCTCCCCTGGGCAAAGGCAATACCCCAATATCCCCGGCCTGGACCTGGATCGAACGTGTGGCTCCCTGATGGATTGCCCGTACCGACACTCCGGGCCCTCCGGAAACCCCTGTGCCTTGAGGAGCAATGACCGGACCCAGCGGAACAAGGCAGTCCTTATCCAGCACACTAAGAGCCGCATCAGGGTCAATCCGGGCAAGAACCCCAAGGTGAGGCATCATGAAGATGCTGTCAACGGCAAAGGAAGATATGCCTTCCGGAAGAAAAGCGTTCAGCATCATCAGCGCAGCCTGACTTCGCCTGGGTGCATGAGACAGAGCGCCTCCTGATCCGATAATCAGATCTATGTCCCCCATGTCAAGGGCCTTAACCGGTCCAGAGGCAGCCACCCCTTCAGAACGTGTAAACAGCCTGGTCTCAAGTGACCCAGCCCGCCTGGGCAAAGTTGTTGCCACCTGGCGATGCTGATCAAAAGAGAGCCGCAGAGCTTCTGTGGCCAGGGCTTGCTCTATACAGAGGTCCAAATGGTCCTCAGGAAGGGACGTCGGGTTAATGAGCTTGGTCAGGATCCTGTCTGCAACCTCGTTCTGTGGGAGGTGGAAAGGAAGCCAGCGTACTACCTTGTCTATCCCGGATTCCACCAGTACATTTCCTGCGGAATAACTCATACCCATGTTGGCGCTTACAGACCTAAAAAACATGCCCTCGATTACGGAAAACACATCAGTGGTGGCCCCGCCGATATCCACCCCCAGAACGTTAGCCTTCTTCCGTAGGGCGGCCGCCTCCATAATGCTGCCCACTGCAGCAGGCGTGGGAAGAATGTCTCCGTCAACCCAGGCAGACAAAGTCTCGTACCCCGGCGCCTGCTTCATGACGTGAGACATAAAAAGTTCGTGAATAGCGTTTCTTGCCGGAAGAAGCTCTTCTCTATCGAAGGTAGGGCGCAGGTTAGGCACAACGGTTACATCGTACCGGTCTGACAAGGTATCTATGACCAAAGCGCTGGCAGCTCTGTTTCCTGCATATATGACCGGTATCTTGTAATCCCTGCCGAAACGAGGCATGGGGTTAGCTGCATTGAGAATGTCGCAAAGCTCAAGTACAAAGTCTATGTTGCCCCCGTCAAGCCCTCCTGAAATAAGCACCATGTCGGGTCTGCTGTTTCTTATGGCATCTATCTTGGCGAAGGATTGGCGGCCATCGTCGCTTGCTATCACATTGAGGATTATGGCCCCTCCCCCTAAGGCTGCGCGGGCTGCGCTCTCGGCGGTTACCCTGCTGGTCAGACCCAGCACTAACACCTGGAGACCCCCGCCCGCGCTTGACGTAGACAGGTAACGGTACCGCCTCTGACCGTTTTTCGAGGTCACGGCCCTGGCAAGGTCCTCTCCGGTAGCTGCGCTGAGTCGGGCAATCGCGTTGAGGACGCCTACGGTGACATCCTCGTAAGGCTTCTCCACGGTTGTAGAAGCTTCACCTCTGCCCAAAAGCCGGTACTCGCCGTTCCTGGGCCCGATGAGAATTGCTTTCGTGGTTGTACTGCCAACGTCAGTGATTATGTAGGAGTCATGCATCTTAGCCCCTCCTGCCGGCGGGTGATCGTGTAGTAGCTAGTTGGTTCAAATCTTGAGAGTCTCAAGCCATTCACGTTCTATCTCGGGCAGGGTCATGCCGAAAATCTCTTTTAGCAGCCTTTTGTTCCTATCGATTGTTTCTGTTGTGTTTCCGTTTACAAGCTCCTTGTAAGCCCGGAGAAACTTATGCTTTCCATACGTGGCCACAAGGTGCTTCACCAGAGATGCAGCTTGAGGGTAAGCAACGCCGGGTCTGGTCTTACCGGAGCCGATCTCGGTGAACGCAAGAAGGGTCTCAAGGGGCCAAAAGTCTGCTACCAGTGCCCTGCCCGCCTGGTCTATTGTCTCATGGGAGCCGAACATCCTAAGAGCGCTCCCACCAAGTTCTTCCTCAAGGTATACGGCAAGTCCCTCACTCAAAACCGCCGGAGGATTTCCCAAGACTCCTGCCTGAACATGGACTGTCTCATGATACGGCTCCAGCTGGCAGTCCTCGTTAAACAATTCCACTGCAAGAGTTCCTCTTGCCAGGCCCGCCCCAAGGTGGCCTGTGTCGAAGGTCTTCTCCTCAGCCTTTCCATAGAGCACAAGAGTCATGGGTCGGGGGGGAGCCCCCAGGAATGAGCATATTTCCGCAATAGCCGCCGAACGCCTGGCCAACACGTCCTCAGCGTTAGCTTCTGCGTAAGTACCCCTCTGGGCATACAGCTCCAGAGGCCCCTGCTTCAGATGAACAAACCTTGCCCCGGACGGTCCCACCGGCTCGCCCTCTCTGCTCTGTTCAGCAGTATAAGTGCCTGACAGCACGCTTACAGAGACGCAAACCTTGCCTTGAGCACTGGACGAGCAGTAGTAACCGGCCTCAAGAACCTCACAGGCAAGAGGGGGAATTTCACGGTAGAAGACACGAGCCCTGTCCCGGAACCAAAAGCCGCCGGTTTGGTCTACATTTACGACACAGGTCTGCTTAGAGCCAGTCAGGTTTCTTATCCTTACCCGAACTGGATTCCAGCCCGCTGCGGGAGGGTCCAGCAGTACTTCCTCGACCATGATCCCAGGACCAACAGAGGTACCGTTCTTTTCTGCACGCATTCTACCAGGCCTCCTCCAACCGGATTCAGCGACCACGTTCAATGTATTTCATTACCGAGACGACATATTGTTTGTACAACTGTAAGGCCTGGCTTATGGACTCATGGACGATCACATCGTCTATGGTTTCATACTCATGGACGATTGTGTTTCGTGCCCCGGCAGACGGAGGAAGTTTCCTTTTGACAACCAGAGGGTCAACCATGTCCTCTGAACCTCCCTGCTGCCCTTTCAAGGTACCGGTCAGTAGCTCGATAGAAGACCCCCGCATCCTGGTGCTGTCTCAAAGCCAATGAGCAGAAACCGGCGAGTAAACCCGGTGCTGCTTCATATAGGGGTCTCCCAGTTTGTGAAACCTGTAAACGAAGAAGTGAATCCGCACGGTTAAGGATGATCGGATCTATGTCTGACGTACCGAGAAAGCACATGAAATCCTTGAGGAGATTGGTTGCTGATCGTCTCAGATCATCACCACCGGTAACCCTGTCTTGCCCAGGCACCACAGCCAGGTCTATGTCACTATCCGGTGTCGCACTTTGCGTAGCCCTTGACCCGAACAGAACGGCAAGGGTTATCCCGCTTCGCCGGCACAAATCCGAAAAAGCGGGCGCAAATAGTCTGTTTACAGATTCCTGACTCGGCATACCTCAATCCCTCCAAAGAGGCACTACTAGATTGTACCAGTTGGTCCGGGACAACGCAATCCAGCGAGTTGCATCCTTCGCCAGGGCGTTGAATACCCTTGCCCTTGGCTGCCTTTGCTCTTGGCCGGTGGCCGTTGCCCAACCGCGCTGAAGCTTCCTTCCCTGTGAAGAGCCATGTCTGGTAGACCAAGCAAGCCCCCGGCGCCTGGAGGTCGGGGGCTCAGTACTTGCTCAGAGTGGATTCCAGCGGGGCCTAGGTTTTCGGCCGCAATTCGACTCCGGCCTGGCGGAGTATTTCTGTCAATCGCTGAAGGATGACAGCTACCTCAGCCCGTGTGGCACTGCTCCGGGGGTCAAGGCAATTACCCGGTTTTCCGCTGACCAGTCCTGTGTGGACAGCCCAAGCCATGGCATCCTTGGCCCAATGAGAGACAGTGTCGCTGTCGACAAAACCTGATAGATCCTTTCCATCTTCACTTGCGGGAAAACCGGTAATCGCAGCATAACGAAACATCATAACGATAAGCTGCTCCCGGGTGATAGGGTCTTCCGGGCCAAACTTAGATTGAGAGCCGGTGACTATGCCTTCCCCGCGAGCCCAAAGCACTGCGCTGGAATACCATGTATCTTCCGGCACATCCACAAAGGACGCTCCACTGCCGGCAGGCTCGCCGGCCAACCGGTGGAGTACCGTTGCCAGCATAGCCCGGGTCATGTTGTCGTCTGGATGGAAGGCGCCGGCGGAGACGCCGGTGAACAACCCGTTAACACAGACAAACTCCACACTGCTGTAATACCAGCTGTCAGCGTTCACATCGGCAAAGGGGTTCTCCCATAGAGGAATAAGGGGAGGTACAGGCTCCGGTTCCGGTACCACCGGACTGACTGGTCCGCCGCCACTTCCCCCACCGCCCCCGCTGCCGCCTCCACTGTCACCGCCGCTGCCGCCTGTTGCAGTCCACCTAGCATACAAGGTGACAATGCCGTCTACAGAACCAAGATCCAGGGTAATGGGGGTGCTACCGGTCACCTGGGTACCACCGCCGTCCAGAGCTGTATACCATCCGCCAAACGTGAAGCCGCTCTTTGCCGGAGCATCGGGAAGGGTCACCGTATCCCCCTGCCGGACTCCCTCAATCCTGTAGTATTCGGTATCCCCATTGAGAAAGAGCACGGTGTACTCTGGCGTACTGTCGGCCACCGTAAGGGCGAGGATAACAGTTTCTGACTCCTTTTCCCGTCCGCCGCTGAATGAAAAGGAAATATCGTAGAGTCCGTCTGCAAGCGAGACCAGATAGTCCGAACTCAGATTGAGTACCCCATCGCCCCCGTCAATGACAGGCAGGCCCGACAATACATAGTCCGTGCCCTCTTCCAACACTGTATCCCCATTTCTCAAAGAAAGCAGGGTATTTCCGAAGAGTTTGAGGATCACCGCCAGATCCTCTGCGGGGGGGCAGGCCTTGTCGAACAAGACAGCAACGGGCTCAATGCTGGAATCACTGACAGGGAGAGGAGCTACACCTATGCAGACGGAGACGTCTTGGATGCTGTCAAACTGACCGTCATGGGCCCTGAGTTTCAGCCTCACCTCCGTGCCCGCATCAGCTGCTGCAGGGGTATACGTAAGGTTGGCCCCTGTGATTTCCGCTTTGCCGGAGCCGTTGGTGGAGGAGACAAAGTAGGTCAGTGCAGGGCCATCGTCGGTAAACCAATCTGACATGAGGACGCCATAGGAAACTGCCTCGGTCTTGCCGTCGTAGGAGGCAGGAGCGGCAAAGCCGGACTGAAGCTCCTTTGAGTCTGCCACAGCCGGGGCGGCATTCTCCGACTCAACAACGCGAATCGTACACTCGACGGTACCGCCTGCGCCGTCCGAAAAAGACACGGTCCAAACAGCGCCTTCGCTTCCCGGAACTAGTGTGACAACTGTATCTTCGCCGTTAGCCGGAAGTGCCTTGATGTCTTCGGCGGATATGTCACTGAGAACTGTGCCCGCAGGCAGCTCGGCAAGATAGGTTTTTCCTTCAAGGTCGCTACTGTCAAGTACAGCTGAAATACCCAGAACCGTAACACCCGCAAGGGTAGCGTCGACCTGTTCAATCCACCTGGCGTAGTAGGTCAGATCTCCCACTGAACCCGGGGGTACGATGGTCAGAGCCTTGCCTACATAGTCCGGGTCATCATACCATCCTCCAAATGTGTACCCATCCCGGATGGGCACAGGAAGAGTAACCGCTGATGATCGGTCAATGGCGTAGCTCACTGGATAATTTGTCCCTTCCTCGCCATCAAGGCTCCCGTCACCACATTCGTAATTTATGGCATAGGGCCGGGAAAGGGCCTTGACCAGCAGATCGGCATTGATCAGGCCGTGACCGTAGGACGTATCGTAACCAACATCGCCCCTATCTTCGGCGCAGGCGCAAAGCAGTCTCTGAAAGCCCTCATTGTCGATGCAAGAATCCATCTGTTTGGCAATGACAGCCATAGCCGAAACCATGGATGCAGCATAGGAGGTTCCGGTGCCCGTCACGTAGGGGCGTGTGGCAGTGTAGCCCAGACCGGGAACTCCACTGCCGGGCGCGGTCACAAAGACGCTGGAGTTGCGCTGAGACTTGGGGTCTACATTGCCGCTTTCGTCCACCATGCCTACCCCGACCACGAAGTCAAAGGCTGCAGGGTAGTAGAGGGTACTGCCGCCGCTATTGCCTGCTGCGGCCACAAGGATGATTCCCTGTGCAGCAGCTTCCTGAAGTTTCTCAGCAAGAGGCAGGAGTGCTGCCTCGTTGGTGCCGCCGAAACTCATATTGATAACATCCACATTCTGTTCCATGGCGTAACCGATGGCGCTGAGAACCGTGGACACCATGCCGCTGCCGCTATGGTGATCGCCAGTACCGCTACTGCTGAAACACCTCAAGGACAGAATATTCGCTTTATCGGTCAGTCCTGCGAGGCCCTTCTCGTTATTTCCCTGAGCGGCCAGGATACCCGTAACAAATGTACCATGACCTGTGCGGTCATCGTATGAGGCGAAATTCTCCGGGAGTCCCAGGAAACTGTATCCCTGGATCAGTCCGTAGTCCAGGTCCTCATGCTCCCGACAAATCCCGGAGTCAATGACAGCCACTGTAACACCTTCACCGCTCAACCCCGCTTCCCAGGCACCCACGGCCTCCAGCAGATCCAGATACCACTGCTCTACCACCAGAGGATCATTGGTCAAGGGACCGTCAGCCGGAGGATCACCGCCCAAGAGGGTATCCAGAAGCTCCAGTTCAGCATCGGGCCCTACATATTCGACCAACCCTGCGTCCAGCCACTTCTGAATGTCTTCCAGACGCCGCACAGTATAGAAGCCTTGGGCGAACACAACCGGAGCAGGGCCTCCTTCTGCGTGTCTTAGAAGGGAGAACGGCGTGGGGACACCGTCTTTGAGGCGCACCAGATACCGGCTCTCTCCCTCGCCCGTCTCCGAAACCCCGGCAGCATAGACCGGGCTGGTTACCACCGGCGCGGCAACTGCAGGCGCAACAACCACCGGCGCGGCAACGGCCGGGGCGGCGTAACTGAGACAGAGCAATACTGCCATAATCATGAGAAGCATGCGAGAGACCGCTTTCATAGTACCCCTCCTCGATTGCAGACAGCCCAGCCTCCTGTCAGTCTGAACTACCTACTCAAAATGCTTAGGATCATGCGCATGTAGATGGTGGCCACCTGGGCACGGGTAGCCAGGCCCAGGGGGTCAACGCGGTTGTCGCCCACGCCCTGAATAAGGCCGACCCGTTGGCAGTACGCCACCGCCCCGGCAGCCCAACTGCTGATACTGTCCGCATCGCCAAACTCCACCGCCTCGTTTTCAGGCAAAGTGATTCCCTGTTGCTCAAAGAAGCGGAACAGCATAGCACACATCTGCTCCCGGGTAATCGGATCGTCGGGACCAAAGCGCCCATGCCCATAGCCGCCTACAATGCCCTTTTCTGACGCCCACCGGACATAGGCGCTATACCAGGTGCCGGTTGGCACATCATCGAACACCGTACCGGCGTACTCTGACTCAATTACGCCCATGAGCCGTCCAAGCACCGTGACAAACATAGCTCGAGTCATGGGGATATCCGGAGAGAACATCCCGTTGCCCGTACCTACAAACAGCTCCCTGGCCGCGATGAACTCAATGTACTTCTCTGCCCAGTGACCATTGACGTCGCGAAAACGCTTACTGTTGAGTACAAGCTTGTACCTTCCCGCAGACGTAACCATGAATATGACTTCACAGTCTGTCACCTGTGACCACGGTACGATATGGTCATTGCCGTCAGCATCTGTGTAAGCCACTACCCAACCGGAACCGCCAATCATACCACCCAGATCGGGGATGAGATCGTTGACATTGTCGCCGGCACGCAGGGTTCCCGCCGGAATCACGATAGTCAACCCCTTGGCCCTCAAGATGACTTCGTTGTTCCGGTTTTCCGCTCTAATCCTGGCCTGATCGCCCGCGCTTAGCTTGGCACCCGCACTCGTTAGGGTGAATACCGCTCTACCGGTTGCCGGATCGTAAGTGACTAGGAGGATCCCGCTTAAATCCTCTTCATATTCCGCATAGCCTACATATACGCTCTGGGTAAATGCATTGTCCCAAAGGGTGGGGTCCCTGAGGTAGACGAGTTCTACAGCATCGTTTGCCGCCGTCACGCAGGAATCATAGTCGCTTTCCACCTTGTTCCTGTTGCTTTCAGCCACGGCTATGGCGGCGTCTGCAGCAGACAGGGCATGGCCATAGTCACCTTCAACGGTTACCGGATCGCCTCCGGCCTTACCAAGGGTGTTCCTGATGAGCCCAAGCAGTTCGGATTCCGCCCTATCCCTGGCAGCAGCCAAACTCCCATCGGGGTCACCTGTGGAGTCATCGACCAGTGCCTTGGCTGCAGCGTCATATGCCACTTTTGCCTTTGTGAGCAGGTCTTTCTGGGCCACCGCCGATTTACAGGAGGCAGAGGCGATTGACAGCATATCCCGCTTGGTGTGCAACTCTTGCATCTGGGCGGCAGTAACGCCGTACATGCCGCGTACGGCTATCTGATAGCGACCCGTACCGAGGCCCTCAAAGGTAACTCTCGCCAGAGAAAGGTTGGCATTATCAGCTGTGACCCAAACCAGCTGATCACTGTCTATGGCAAGGAGGTCCTTGTCGGTCAAGGGCGCTATGGCGAACTGGTATGTGTCATTGCCGCCCTTGCCGCCCAAAGCTTCGACACTGACAGAGCCATCCTTGGCAGAGACGCCGCTGGTAATGGCGGTGTACGTTTCGAAAGTGATTGCTTCGTCGGCTATAGTGATGAACTGCCTGTAAATAATACCGGTGTTAGTGGGATCCTGGGCATCGCGGATATAGAGTACATGCTCGCCCGGAATCAAGCTTGTCTTTTCCGCCTCTCCTGTGAGCGGATCCCATGGGAGGCCTTCAAAGTATTCAGACATGGCCATGTTGTAGGCGGCAAGTTCTTCCGCAGTCATCTCTGTGGTGTCTTGATAGACAAAGGCATCAATCGCAGGCAGCAAGCTGTATTCATAGCTGCCGAAGTAGCGGGTTTGCTGGGGCATAACCACAAACATGCCGCCGGTTACCTGGTCTTTGTCTATGACAACGCTGCCATTGTCTCTCGCCTGGTTGTAGGCCCCTGTAACGTTGATAGCGTTGCTTCCGTCAACTTCAATAAACGATATGGTGACAGAGGCACTGTTGGAGTTTCCGGCAGTGTCAGTTGCCACCAGTGTGTACGTTCCGTTAAAGAGCACGCCGCCCGGAGGCAGCCAGGTTCCCGTGGCCCTACGGCCGCTGACAGGTACGGTGTCACCGTTGATTGTCGCGCTCTGCAGAGAAGCTGCGCCGGCAGCGTCCTTGGCTACGGAGTAGCTGAGGGCAGGTACCCTGCTGTCGCCAATAGTGATCGTAGCCGGCGTCAAGCTCACTGCGGGTAGAGCGGCATCAACACCGGTCATGTACAGAATTCTGCTGCTCCAAGTTCCGTCCGGAAGTGTGGCAGTGACACGGTAAATACCGTTGCTGGTAATCGTGACAGATGAAGCCTCAGCGATTTGAGCGAAACCCGCAGAAATCACCTTGGTGTTGTCATCGGGGTCGCAAGTGTAGACGAATCTCTCCATTTTCACAGTGCTGCCTTCTGCAGCGTTGGAGATAAGGGTAATCGCCTTGTTCCTGGGGATGACATTGCCATCCCACAGGTTTCCGTCCACCTGGAACTCGGCATCCAGGAAGGGGGCTGTAGCTATGGCTCCCGGCGTTACAGGGTCATTGAACCAACCGGCGTTGATGGTTATGGAAGTCGTATTTCCCCCGATATCCGCAGCTTGCACCGTATGAGCACCGTTTCCTGTAGCCTCCCAGTCAAACTGCCAGAAGCGGTTGTCTGTACTCTTTGTGAGAGCAGGCGTAACGCGGTCAAGGGTCACCGAAGCCAGACCGGTATCATCAATGATGTAACAGGTAATCTTCACCGTACCGCTGTCCATGGATGCTACATCCGGGAAACTGCGGCTCCAGTATACCTGGGGAGATACTGCGTCATCGGCGGGTTTGGGCGTCACTGTGCCTGCATAGGTCTCGACATACTTATCGAACATGGTGGGAGTTTGAGACTCTACGGTTATTGTGACCGTATGGGTGAAGAACTCGCTGTTATCGCCGAATGTCACCTTTCGAGCATCGGACACGGCGTTTCCGCCGGTGGCAGTCAGGCCGGTGACTCCCCCAAAGCCTGCATAAGTGCTGTCCACCGATATCTGACCGCTGAAGTAGATGTCAATGGCCGAGGCGACCGTATCAAAGGTGAAGTAAGCTCCTTTTTCTCCCTTGGAAAGGTTGGTCAAATAGGGAACATCACGGTTGGCGCCCCATTCAGGAGCGTCAACGAAACTCCAGTCATTGCCGGTTTTGTCCGGGTCGTATTCGGTATCGTTCCTGTTGTAAAAGGTGAACATGTCGTTGTCGTCATAGATGTTTATTCCCATCGTGGCCTCGGTGACGGTAAAGGCAATATCCAGAGAGCAGCCGGTCATGGTATCAGAGACACGGACTATGCCGTTACCCTCTCGGGAGGGCACCATGACGATGCACTTAATATTCGCATCGTAATAGAGCACACCCAGACTGTTAGGTATGTTGCCTTCTATGTCATGGTTACGATGTTCGGTGACGGTGATGACCGGGGCTTCATCTCTGGTGGTAGCAATGGCAATGGGCAAGAGAAGAGTGTTACCCATGGGTATGGCGATTCTGTGCGCAGTGGAGAAATAAGTCTGGTGCCCCAGTTTCGCCTCGTCCTCGTTATCCAGGGAATAGGGCTCATTGTGGCCGGACGGACCCGATGCGGTGTAAAGGCCATCCATGAGGTTCAGGGCGGTCTGATCGCCGGCGCTGAAGACTTCCACCCGGATCTTAAGCAGTTTGGTACCGGTGGCAGGGTCAAGATAGTAGTTTTCCGGCGGAGCGTAGAAGGTGCCGCTAACCTGCCGGCCGTAGCCAACGGCAATGTTGTCGCCGTCACTCGGGTCCTCAGTGCTCACCAGACGAAGTATGCCGTTTTGCAGTTCCGTCTCTCCCAACGTACCGAAATCGGATATGTTTGTCTGGTTGAAAATCCTGAAACTACTGCCCGTCAAATCAAGTGCAGCGTAAGTCGGATCTCCCTTTGAATCCACACCTGTCTGGTAGGAGAACTGGGCGAAAACGCCGGTAGCATCTGTCGTACCCCGGTTGCTCACGTAGAAGTCGGCCTCAAGTATAGTATCGCCCGCAGCTGTGACACCCACAGTCTTGACGACCATGGACTCAAAGCCTAAATCAGGCAAATCTTGCACTATGTAGCGGCCTATAGGGTAGTTGCCGGAGCTTGCGTCGCCCGTCACTGTCGACACTGCGGAGAAAGCTCCTGTTCCTTGTGGCACAAGGGCATCAGCGTCAATAACGTCCTCTTCTCCTGGCGGCGTGCCAGGAGATCCCAGGCTTTGCCCTGCATATTCTTGATCTTCCGCAACTCTGAAATAGAAGTAGTCGCCCGGTTCAGCGTCCCGTCTGAGCTCAGCCAGACCTACAAGGCTGACCTTCTGCCCGGGGGTAATGCTCTGTATGACTTTCCATGTGGCCACGGCTTCATCAGCGCTGCCTGAGGAATGGTGCAGAAGCTCAACGGTGATGGGCTGGCTTTCGCTTCCACGGATGCGGGTGTTGCCCACATTATCAAAGGATATACTGGTCTTTAAATGACTGCCGGCTTTGAAGGAGCCACCGGACAAGGTGATGTTCGTGTTACCGATGGCCTGCTGGCCCTGACCGAAGGCCACGGCGTAAAAGCCCACTTCAGAGTCTCCTGCAGGAACCACGGCGATCACGGACTCGCGGGTGGCGGGGTGGGTGTAGGTCTTGTTCATCAACTCGGTCAAGGTGCCTTCAGCGATGACAAGAGCTTTTTCGCCGGTGCCCAGGGCAAATTGCAGGTTGCCAAAGCGGAATTGGGAAGCTTTTGTTGTATCCGGATCACCTGTAATGCCCTCAAGATAAGCGGCCTCGGTGGCTTCGGCGTCCCACCCGTAGGTTATGGAGTCTTCGTAGACCTGCATATCCTTCATGGCCAGTATCTGACCGGTGCTCCAGCCGCACTTGGTGAGGCCGTCTTCTTCATCTTCATACGTATAGTACTCTGTAATATAGATAGCGTTGTTGGTACTGCCCGGCACCATGGCCGTGTAGACGGCGGCAATGTTTCCGGCACTGTCGGCGCCGACGGTGACATCGGTATATCCGGTGGTGCTGGATTCCGTCTCAACAGTGTTGCCCGCTCCGTCCCTCGACGTGTAGATTTCTTTGGTAAAGAAGGGAATGATACGCCCGAAGTGCCTTCCTTCGGCATCGCCCTCTGTAATGGTTCTCAGGTCAGCCTGAGGGATAACATAGGTGTTACCGTTCATCTCAAAGAGGAGGAACGTCTCAGCCGCATTTTCAAGCGGCGAAAACTCTTCAACCACGCCGTCAAGGGCGCCCAGCTTGGCGCTCAGGAACTGAAGGTTTGCGAAGTAGGGGTCCTCGTAGGCGGTAATCACTCCGCCGCTGTAGACACCGTCCCTGTTATTGGTCTGATCGTAGTTGACCAGAGTACGTAAGAGATACGGGTCACCGAAGGTGGCTTTACCGTTCTCGCCGACAATCACCGTCCGAAGGAACAGGCGGCGGGTGTACAATATATCCGGTATATCCTGTGTGTAGCTTTCTTCTACAGTGGTATATGCCAGATAGTAAACGCCGTTTATCTCCGCCATCTCAAGGTTCTCAATGGTGCGCGGAGTCGCGGTATCTTTGGTTAGAGAGACAGATGTGGTTACGAGGGAGTCACTGCCGACGCTGACGATGTTGATAGTGCTCTTTTCGCCATAGAGGGCGTTCTGAGCAGTCTGGTACTCAAGGAGGAAAGCTCCTACGTTCTTGTAGGAGACGCTGTCTTCATCGCCGTAAATAGACATGAGATAGGCCTCGTAGTCGCGGTTGGCAGCCTCGCCCCCGTCGGCGAAGTGGTTTGTAGAGGCATAGAAGAGCACGCTGCCGTCACCTGCGCCCTCGGGCAGGAAGACGTGGCCAATGCTGTCACCGCTTTCGATACCGTCCCCGCCAACGATTTTTGCGAGAGTAAAGTCTGTCGGGGCCAAGGTATCAAAACTCGCCGTCTTGACCACCGTGTTCTTCGCTGAAACGGCCATCAGGGTCCGCACGTAGTTGTCAAGCAGCAAAAAGTAGGTCGTCCACGCGGCGTAGGCATCATAGGCCGCTTGCTCGGCGACGTACTTCCTGTACTCCTCCCAAGCTGTCTCATCTGCCTCGTCATCCGGCTCCGTCACCGGTTCCGGCTGTGCCGGTATCGGAAACAGGTCAGCGTCCCTGTAATTGTCTATGTCCATGGGTGTCTTTGACGAGTCAGTGCCAAGAGGCCTCGCATATACGCTGCTGTCGGGCTCTTCTGGTTCTTTTGTCTTGGTGGCATAGCTGGTCCATATGATATGGATCTCATTTCCATCTGCCCACGCCTTGAACTCAAGGTCGCCCGTGTCGTCATCGTCAACGACTACGTAGCTGCCGGGGGCCTCTGGAACTGGATGAACCAGGCCATAGCTTGCGCCATCGCCGGTAACCTTGATCTTGCTCATCACAAGCATGGAACTGTCAACGGTGCTCTCAATTCCCGCGTCGTCCCTGCTGACAGTATAGAAGAGGTAGTTATCGTCACCTACAGTGACCACCTGATAGCTGTAGCCGGTGGTGAGACCGCTGGCCAATGTGAAGGCGTCGCCCGAAGAATGATAGCCGGAGATCTGGAAGGGCGCGGCGGTATCATAGGCCAAGGGGTCAAAATCTCCTTCGCCGGCAGGGCCGAAAATCCGCTGAGTGCGATAATTGGTCTTTGGCAAGCTTACGGCAACTGGGGTGCTGTCCTCGTCCTCCAAGGGATACATCTGACCGAAGGCCCCGAGAGACGAGTAGCCGTGCATCCATGGGGCTTCGTTGGCCCCGCTGCGTCTTTTTTCGTAGTTCAGTATATACTGGATGGCCTCCTTCTCAATGTTGAAGAAGAGGGCGACAACGCGGAAACCGATTCCCAAAGTCAGCTCGAACTCATCGAAACTGAAGGGGTCATATTTTTGCTTTTCCTCGTTGTAGGGGCCAAAGGTCATCCCCATGGAGACAGCGAGCTTGGCAAAAAGTTCGAACTTGAGTAGTTCCACGCCCACACCTGCGCCGGCTTCAATGAAGGCGGATGGAGCGAGGCACATGCCATTCCAATAAGTATCCCGCTGGGCCTTCTCCACCGGAATAAGTTGGGTTATCATGGTGTCGTTTTCCATGGAGGTGAAGCGAATACCGAGAGGAGGAGCGAGCGAATACTCTTTCTGCTTGGCAAGGATGAGCATCACCGGCTTGCCGGTGTCGGAGGAAGTGATGTAACCGGCGGAACCCCAACCGCCTGCGCCTTCGTTGGCGGCACTGTCCCAGATCTCCACCAGTATCTTTCCCTTGAAGTAGACGTTGTAGATCCTGTGGTCTGCCGAAAACTCCAGGGTGTTCTGGGCCGCCGAGGTTATCCCGTCTCCGGCAGGCAGCCAGTTGCCCTTTGGCCGGGGCCCATCCGGTCTAGGATAAGTGAAGGAGTTTGCCAGGTCAAACCGGCCGATGCTGTGCTCGACGACATTTTGTACCACTTTGAGGCCGGTGGCAAGTTCAAGAGAGATACCTATCTTCACGTACACGTATACGATAGGTACCGGGGTGAAGCGGTACTGGTATTGGTACTCAAAAGCCCCGGCAATAGATATGGCGAATTTCGAGAAATGATACTGATCTGTCACCGGGCTGTAGCTAAAGATAAAACCGAGTCCCATGGTGAAGCTCACCGACATGTTTGACGATGACATCTCCCCCGGGTCTATCTGATTCTTACCGTCCACCTTCTCGCCAGATGGATTGGCTTTCTCGTCCAGAGCGCTCTTGAGGGAATCGTCAGAAGTCAGCTGCCCCCATTTGCCGGTAAAGAAGTTCCTGAACTTCTCGACGTTCTCCTCATTAGCCGTTTTCGGGTTAGAGAACTCTGCTTCCTCGAAACCGCCGGTCCTCTTGGTCTCGAATCCGCCCAAAGGCAGGCCAATGGCAAAGCCAATGTCATAGCCGTCCATGATAATGGTTAGGTAGTCGGACAGACCGATCTCAATATTCGGCAGTTCAACGCCCATATCCAGGCCGAACTCGCTGTAGTCCCCCTTATCGCCGGAGTCCATATCGGTGGGGCTCGGTTTCGCGCCCGTTTCCATCTGGCAGAGATAGTCGCCGTTTGGAAAGAGGCTTATTCCTGACCTACCGGAGGCCTCCGGCACCGGGGTCTTCTTGGCCGCCATCAGGGCAGAGGAATCCATTAGGGCGCCGTCCTCCGCGACGGGCTGCTGCTGCACGGCTACGGCGAACGTATCCACGCCTGAAAGGGAACCAAGGTAGTTGTTTACCTTTGCGAGGCCGCCTGCCTCATACAAGTACACCCCGTCTTTGTTGACTCCTGCACACTTGGCGATGGGGACATAGTTGCCGGATACGTGGGCGGGGATAGTCACGGGCCCAGGGTTTTCAAAGTCGTACATCAGGCTGCCGTGGAAGTCGGGATTCCACGTGTAGTACGGCCAGTTGGGACTATTCCGGTTGGCGCGCTCTGCCGGGCTCCGGTCCCCACCTGCGCTGAAGTAAACCATGCTGAGAGCTTCGGCCTCTGCACCGTAAATTAAGTGATTGTCGGCGCAGTATGTCTGGGTTGTCTCCTTGACCCCTCCATCTTCTTCGGCCTCTCTTGTAATGAGCTCGCCGCTCTTCACGTACCGGTAATCCTTTTGCTCCTTGGAGAGGTTCGCCAGCCAACCGGGGTCCGTAGCACCGGTAGTCATGACTGTCATCACTTGCGCGCGGCCCCCTTCGGAGCCGCCGGGGGGCACAACAAGGCAACGGGGTGTCATAGTGTACTCAATGCCAACAAAATGGTCGACGTAGCGTCCAAGGTCTTCCTGCCAGACCGGGGCGAATATTGTCTCCTCATAGGCGCCCGGTGGAAGATAGCCGACCTTCTTATCCTTTGTTTCGTCCACCATGAAGACCTTGAGGTCTTTGTCAAAATACCCGTCGATCTTCCCGTTGCCGTTGGCGTCGAGGTACAAGCATACATCAGACACTTTGGCAGTCATCACGCTCAAAGCAGTCATGTAGTCTTTGTTGTAGTACTTGAACGACAACTGTGAACGCGACAAGGCCGAAAGCGGGATCTGTATGGTCTCATTGCCCTTGTAGAGAGTTCCTTCGAACAGGATGACGTCGTCCTCGGAAAGGTTAAGGTTCACAGAGTAGAGGTTCTTGACTCCCCTTGCGAGGATGACATCGGTGTCGTTGCGCTCCATCTTGCCAAGATCCTGCAGAGCCACGGTCTCGGTTACGGCCCCAAACTTGGTTGACTGCACGATGTCGCCGGTGACGCTGTCCGGCGTGCTGCTTATGGTCTTAACGTCGGCCCTGTTCACAGTGATGCCCGACCCCTTATTGCTTTCTGTCAGCATGGTGTATGCTTCAGGGATCCTGGCCGGGTCGATATCGAGACCGTTAGATTGGCGGGGCACCGAGGGCTGAAGGTCAAGGATAATATCCTGAGTGCGGTCCAAGACCACGTTTATGACATAATCAGCATTCAGATCGGCAGCGGTTATGTTGCTCCACAGGAGTTGCAGTTCACGGACGTCCGCATTGCCGGTGGTCTTGCCTGTGGCAACCACGGTCTCGGTGCCGTCAGAATTCCTGCGGGTCAGGTAGACGCTGGCGCCGAGGTTGGATGGCTGAACATGCTTAAAGCCGGCGCTTCCGGCCGTGCTGACCTCCAAGGTGGAGCCCACGTAGAGATGTCCGTATTGATCAACGCCGCCTTGCCCTTCCTTGATGCTTACCATGGGTTTGAGGCTGGAATAGAGCCCGGAATTGGGAGGGACTATGGTGACGTTTGCGGGAAGGCCGTTTTCGTACGC
>JAPXLN010000005.1:0-97989 GCA_033809515.1 Bacillota bacterium | reverse complement strand
ACATAGGCGGAGGTCTTCCTGATGGGAAGAAGTTCAAAGCGGTTCAGACAGGTGGGCCGTCGGGAGGATGCATCCCGGTTCAGTACCTAAACACCCCCGTAGATTATGAGTCGCTGGCCCAGCTAGGCACTATCATGGGGTCGGGCGGATTCATAGTCATGGACGAGGATACCTGTATGGTTGACCTGGCCAAGTTCTTCCTTGAGTTCGTTCAGGATGAGTCGTGCGGTAAATGTGCCCCGTGCAGGATCGGGACCAAAAGAATGCTGGAGATTCTGCAGCGTATTACCCGCGGGGAAGGCAAAATGGAAGATATCGATCTTCTGCTTGAGCTGGGAACGTCTATTGCACAGTCGGCCCTGTGCGGGTTGGGACAGACAGCGCCAAACCCGGTCTTGTCTACGATCAAGTATTTCCGGGATGAGTATGAGACTCACATCAAAGACAAGAAGTGTCCGGCCTCTGTGTGTGCAGCCTTGTTTAATGCTCCCTGCCAGAATTCGTGTCCTGCAAACGTCGACGTACCCATCTACATCGACTTGATCCGGCAGGGGCGACACACAGAAGCTTACGAGGAGATTATGCGGGAGAATCCCTTCCCATCGGTTTGCGGAAGGGTCTGCAACCACCCGTGTGAGTCAAGATGCAGGAGGAACCAGCTGGACGAACCAGTGGCAATTAGGGAGTTGAAACGCTTCGCCGCTGATTACGCAGCCGGGCTGAACGGATCAAGGCCAAGACCCATACGCAAACCGCTGACCGGCAGGAAGGTGGCTATTGCCGGTTCAGGCCCTGCCGGGCTTACTGCAGCTTACTATCTGGCGCTTCAAGGACACTCGGTCACCGTTTATGAAGCTCTTCCGGTCGCCGGCGGCATGCTCGCTGTCGGGATCCCTGAATACCGTCTTCCCAAGCGCGTACTTGAGCAGGAGATTGAGTTTATACAAAGTATGGGAGTGGTCATTAAGACGGGCGTCAGGATAGGAAAAGACGTATCTGTTGAGGAATTGAGGGCCACTAACGATGCTGTGTTCATAGCCATAGGAGCTCACCGGGATCAAAGTCTGAGGATTCCGGGTGAGGACCTTCCGGGGGTTATTCCGGGTATATCCTTCTTGAGACGCCTCAATCTTGGCGAAGACATGGAGCTTATTGGCAAGAAGGTTGTTGTGGTCGGTGGAGGCAACGTGGCCATGGATGCCGCTCGTTCAGCCAGGCGGCTCGGGGCAGAGAAAGTCACGGTAGTCTACCGGCGTCGCAGAGAAGACATGCCTGCTTTGAACGAGGAGATTGCGGCTGCTGAAGAAGAAGGCATCATCTTCGCCCCTCTGACCAATCCCCAGGCGCTCAAAGGCAATGGGAAGGTAACGGCGGTCGCGTGCGTGACCATGGAACAGGGCGAGTATGATTCATCGGGCAGACGGCGAACTCTCGCCATAGAGGGCAGCGAGTTTGACCTTCCCTGCGATGTCTTCATAACCGCAATCGGTCAGGCTGTGGACATTGAGGGTTTTGACGAAGAAGGTCTTGAGATCGCCAGGGGGCTGTTCCAAGTAAGCAGCGGCGACCTGTCTCTGAGAGTGCCCGGTCTGTTTGCAGGAGGAGATTGCGCCAGCGGCCCTGCCACAGTCATCGAGGCCATTGCTGCCGGTAAGAAAGCTGCTTCCGCCATCAACAAGTATCTGAGTGGAGATGAGAAAGTGGTTCCGTCTGAGAGACATCCGCGGAAGCTGTCAGAGCCGGTGGTTGAGGAGAAATCGCCGAGGACTCATGGCAGGATGGCGCCGCTTGCGGCCCGGGTGACTTCCTTTGTTGAGGCGGAACTCGGGTTTGATCCCCGGATGGCCACGCGGGAAGCAAGCCGTTGCCTAAGGTGCGACGTAAAATGAAAAGGGGGGATTCCTGTGGCTATGGTAACTCTAAGGATTGACGGCAAGGAAGTCACCGTAGAAGAAGGTACTTCGATAATGGAAGCGGCCCGTTCCGCCGGGATTGAAATCCCCTCTCTCTGCTACTTAAGAGGCTTAAGCGCTATAGGCAGTTGCAGGGTGTGTGTGGTTGAGGTTGAGAGGGCCAAGACTCTGCAGGCTGCCTGTGTGACTCCTGTAGCGCCGGGTATGGTAGTGCGCACTAACTCTCCTCAGGTGCGGGCTAGCCGCAAGGCAACAGTGGAGATGATTCTTTCGGACCATCCCTATGACTGTCCCACGTGTGTGCGCAATCTGAACTGCGAACTCCAGTCTCTGGCAGAAAGGCTTGGGATACGGGAAGTCAGGTTCAAGGGTACAAGAGAGAACCATGGACTGGATACATCAAGCCCAGCGCTGGTTCGGGATGCCAACAAATGCATCTTGTGCAGGAGATGTGTGACAGTCTGCGATGAGATTCAGACAGTGGATGCTATTGGCCCCTCAGGTCGTGGCATATCTACCACAGTGGGGCCTGCTTGGGGTGAGACCATGTCTCAAAGCCCCTGCGTTCAGTGTGGCCAGTGTATCCTGGTTTGTCCTGTGGGAGCTCTCTATGAGAAAGACCATACAGAAGACGTGTGGAAAGCTCTTGCCGATCCTCAAAAGCATGTCATTGTCCAGACAGCCCCGGCTACCAGGGTCAGCGTTGGGGAACCTTTCGGTCTGCCGCGTGGCAGCATCAGCACCGGCAAGATGGTGGCAGCTTTGCGGCTGCTCGGTTTCGACAAGGTGTTCGACACTGATTTCGCCGCTGACCTTACGATCCTTGAAGAAGGGTCTGAGCTCTTGGAGAGAATTGCTGAGGGTGGGAAGCTGCCCCTCATTACGTCTTGCAGTCCGGGGTGGGTAAAGTTCATGGAAACCTTCTACCCTGAGCTAGCTCACAATGTATCCACCTGCAAGTCGCCTCAGCAGATGTTCGGGGCTCTTGCCAAGACCTACTACGCGGAGCGCGCTTCCATTGACCCTGCAGACATCGTAATGGTATCCATAATGCCTTGCACAGCCAAGAAGTTTGAGTGTGGCCGTCCCGAGATGACATCTTCAGGGTACCAGGATGTGGATTTTGTGCTCACGGTCAGGGAATTGGCACGAATGATTAAGCAGGCCGGCATAGACTTCGCCCGGTTGCCCGATGAGGACTACGATGATCCCCTGGGGATTAGCACAGGTGCAGCAGTGATCTTCGGCGCCACCGGAGGCGTGATGGAAGCTGCGCTGAGGACAGCTTACGAGCTCTACACCGGAGAGACCTTGGACAGAGTTGACTTTGAGGAAGTGAGAGGTCTTGAGGGAGTCAAGGAAGCTTCTGTGGATGCCGGTGGTACGGAGGTCCGTGTAGCTGTTGCCCATGGCCTGGCCAATGCCAGGAAGCTACTTGACCGGGTTAGATCAGGTGAGGGAGGCTACCACTTCATCGAGATTATGACCTGTCCCGGAGGGTGTATCGGAGGCGGAGGGCAACCCATACCGGTGGACACCCCCATCAGAGAAAAACGGCTTGAAGCCATATATCGTGCCGATGAGGGTATGGCTCTGCGGAAGTCCCACGAGAATCCTGCAGTCAAGGAGCTCTATGAGACTTTCCTCGGGAAGCCTTTGAGTCATAAGTCTCATGAGCTCTTGCATACTTCATACACCCGGCGTCCCGCCCATGGGGCCATGGCCGGCAAAGAAGACGGCGGCATGTGGGCTGTCCTTGAACCCGCTGCACCGGTAGATAACACCGGTGATCATAGCTAGGGCACCGTTTTCGTCTAACGCAGGTTTACTAAGTGACTCCGGAGGAAACCTCCGGAGTCACGCTCTTTGGTGTAGAGAGATATAGTCATGGTTTCCCTTTGCACCCTCTTGACAAGTATCGTATGCTGATAAATAGAGCTGTTTGCAGTACAGGTTGCGAGGAGGATATTCAATGCCTATCTACGAGTACAAATGCAGCAAGTGCGGTACATTTGAAACAGTGCAAAAAATAACCGACGAGCCGCTTAAGGTCTGCCCCACATGCGGCCAGCCTGTCAAGAAGCTGATAGGCCACAATGTTGGCATCATATTCAAGGGGTCGGGGTTCTACATAACCGATCACAGGAGCGCCGAATACAAGGCAAAGGAACAGGCTGAGAAACAAGGGTAGTCTTAGGTAGTCCTTCAGCGGCCAGTCGCTATGCACTCCAGATTTGCGTAAGGGTTTTCCTGATCACCGGTATTCTGGTCAGTACTGCTTGCCAGGCGACTACGGTGATAACCGAGTCCATGGTGTGGTGCAACAGGGTACCTGCGCCGACCAAGAGCGCAGCTTGTCTGAGGTCCCAGCCGTACAACAGAGCAACCACAGTCTCAAGCCCGGCGTGCAAGGGCGCGAGCGCAAGGAGGGTCACAGGAAGGGAAGTCTTTTTGCGGAGCATAAGGGCGCCGATTATACCGACAGGTACGTGCATGGCTGCCCTGAGACCTACAAAGACGCCTAGCCTTGTGAAGAACCCCATGGCAGAACCGATGCCGACGATTCCGGCCGTAACGGGACCCAGGAACATAGCTAGAAATGTAGGTACGTGAGACGCTAGAGTAGCAGTAAACGGGCCGATAACGACGCTGAGGGAGCCGCCCAGGTATAGCGGAATCAAGATGGATAGTGCCAGGAGAAGGGATCCAACTGTGAGTTTCTGAATGTCTGCGGTTCTCATTGGGTTCGCCCCTTTGGTATCTTTATCAGGGAGAGTCTATCACGTGTCTTGTCACCTGTAAACAACCTTTTGGAGACATTTGGACAGAGGTATTTGGATACATGATGCAACCGGGGAGGCCCGGGCATGTTGCCCCCGGGCCTCCCCGGTGCTCGCCGTTACCGGCTTAGCCTAGTACGTGAACCGGTGGTTGCCAATCACTGCTGCAAAGGGCTTGGACCACAGCCAGGAGTTACTCACAAGGTGATGGTTGAAGTAAAACAGCGCCCCTCCTGTAGGGTCCCATCCTGCCAGCGCGTCCTGGGCGGCACGAACTGAATCCCATGACGGTGTTGAGTTGAACATCGAGTTCCCTACGCAGGAAAACTGCCAGGCTTCATAGACCACCCCTGCAACGGTGTCGGGAAAGAGCGGACTTCTGACTCTGTTGAGAATGACCGCAGCAACGGCTACTTTCCCAACATAGGGCTCTCCTGCCGCCTCCGCGTACACTACTCTTGCCAGAAGCGAGAGCTCGCTGCTGTTGTACGACGGATCCTTTGGACTAAACGCATAGGCAAGTCCCGGTGTTATTCCCAGAACCAGCCCCATGCACAGGACTGCAGCCAGAGCTCGGACAGCACTTGCCTTCAGGTTCTCTTGAAACCGTTCATAAAATAGCATGCAATCTCTCCTTTCTAGGCCTCCGGAGTTAGCTTGTGGGTTCGGTGAAAGGAGTCAGCCCTACTGCATCCCCGGCGCACAACGAGTATCTATGCCGGTTAGGCAGATTCACCCGGTAATGGTTCCTCCGTACCCCCTTAAGAGGACTCGGCCTAATCTATAGCAGGGATCTTAGCATCAGAACGCCGTAAGATCACTGGTGGTTTGCTGGGCAAAAGCTGAGATATTCACTCGGCAAGCAGGAATCCCCTGTTTCTGAGTGTTTCTTCCAGGGCGGCAATTTGCTTGAGGTTGCTTGCTCTGACCGTGTGAAGGTGGACGCCGTCGGTCAGTGAAGACAGAAGCCCTGCCCCTGTTTGGTCTATGGTTTTGAGAAACATATCAACATCTGCTCTGGTATGGAGGGAAAGCTGCCCTGTGAGTTGCCCGTATACAGGGTGGTCTACAATGACGTCTACAACCTCAACTCCGAGGTCTACTGAGGCGTACAGCTCCTGGCGCGTATCCTCACGCGTATGTTTCACGGCCAGCAATCTGGTTACTCCGAGAGGTTTCCCGCCTGGCAGCAGTGTATAACCTCGCGGAGTAGCTATTATTCCCTCGCCCTTCGCCCTGAGCACTGCCACATCCTGAACGATCACTTGTCGGGAGACGCCGAGGGAGCTAGCTAACTGTGAGCCGCTTATAGGAACGTCGGGGTTCTCTGCAAGCATCTCGACAAGTCTCTTACGTCGTTCAGCGGTATCCATATTCTTGCTCTCCATTTCGCTTTCGATTTCCTCGGTCTCAAAATCACATTAGTTTACTTGTCAGAGCATTCGTTGCCGGTATCATTTTTCCCTGTTACCGGAAGCTCTGTGGATAGCATATGGTATGGTAAAATCCCTGTGGGAGGGTGTTCTCATGGACTTACAGAACAAATCGCAAGGCATCGCCACAGGGCACAGGGTCTCCCTCACACGGTGGTTGATCCTGCGTTTTACGGACCAGACTAAGCCTGACCGGGAAGTGTCTGATCCCCGGATCCGCACGCAGTATGCTTTTCTCGAGGCCACTGTAAGCATTGCAGGCAATCTCATATTAGCTGCAATAAAGGTTATCATGGGATTGGTCTTGAACAGCATCTCGCTACTGGCTGACGCAGCCCACACTGCAGCTGACGTCTTGACATCGGTTGTCGTCCTGGTAGGTTTTCAGCTGGCCAAGGCCCCTCCTGATGAGAAGCATCCTTTTGGCCACGGTCGAGTTGAGTTTTTGAGCACTTTGATGATAGCTATCCTGCTTGGCGTAGTAGGCGTACAGTTCGGTCTGTCCTCCTACGGAAGGCTTCGTAATGCTGCAGAAGTAAAGGGTAGCTTTGCGGTAGCTCTTATCATGCTGGCGGGGGCTGTCGTCAAGGAGTGGATGACAGGGTTTGCCATATTCCTCGGCAAGAAAGCGGATGCTCAAGCCTTGATAGGGGATGCGTGGCACCACCGGACTGACGCGATAGCTTCCGCTCTGGTCTCCGCAGCTATTATCGCATCCGGCTACGGCCACTTCTGGGTCGATGCGGTTCTCGGTTTGATGGTCTCAGTTCTCATTTTGTACACAGGGATCGATCTTGGTCTGAGCGCTGGCTCATCGTTAATCGGTGAGCAAGCCTCCCCGGCTTTGCTGCAGGAGATTAATCAAGTGGCTATGGGTTGTAAAGGTGTCAAGGGACTTCACCGTGTCCTTGTTCATGATTATGGTGGCCGGAAGTCTGTTTCTCTTCACATCACTGTAGAAGACGGTCTGTCTCTTTCAGCTTCGCACGATATTGCCACAGAGGTGGAGCGATCTATTTCCTCCCGGGTTCATGGAGACATAGTTGTCCATGTGGAACCCCAGGAGGACAGCTTCGACTCAGCAACGTAGAGCTCACCATGCACTCGCGAACCTGCGATTGCCCGGATGCTGCATGCATTTTGAGAAGGCACGGCAGGATGTTTCGTGTACAGAATAGAAATCTAAAAGTGGATATGGTGTCATTCAAGAAATGAAAGGAGTGCGTAACATGCTGGCTATCGTAAATGCTAAGATCAACACCATTACTCAAGGCGTTATCGCGCAAGGGGTCATTCTTATTGAGAATGGCAAGATCAAGGCATGTGGAAAGGACCTTTCCGTGCCGGAAGGAGCTTGCGTGGTAGATGCCATAGGGAAGACGGTTACTCCTGGACTCATTGATGCCCACAGCCATCTTGCTGTTTTTGGTGAGCCTTCTGTACAGGCCAATGCCGATGGCAATGAGACCTCGGATCCTGTTACCCCGCAGCTGCGAGGCATGGATTCCCTTAACCCCCAGGACCCTGCAATACCAGATGTAGTCGCCGGTGGAGTTACTACGGTATACACCGGGCCCGGCAGCGCTAACATCATCGGAGGAACCGGCTTTGCAATGAAGCTACGGGGCAGGACCGCCCAAGAGATGGTCATACCGGGTACCGAGGGGATGAAAATGGCCCTTGGTGAGAACCCAAAGAGGGTTTACCAGTCAAGAGGCCCCAGGACAAGAATGGCAAACGCTGCCGTGTTGCGTGAGGCCCTGGTAAAGGCCGGAAACTACATGGATAAATGCGAAAGGGCCAGAGAAAAAGCGGAGAAGGGCGAAAACGCAACCCCTCCAGACAGAGATCTGAGGATGGAAGCCCTGAGCAAGGTCCTCAAACGAGAGATGAAAGCCCGAATCCACGCTCACAGAGCTGACGACATTCTTACTGCCATAAGGGTTCTTGAGGAGTTCAACGTCGATTTCGTCATAGAGCATGCCACTGAAGGCCACATGATTGCCGATGTTATCGCTGCAAAGGGAATACCCTGTACAGTAGGCCCTCTGCTCATGAGTCGCAGCAAGATGGAGCTCCTGAACGTAACCCTGAAAAACCCGGGGATCCTGGCGAAGGCAGGAGTCAAGATCGCTATTCAGTGCGACACGGCTTCTAATACCAGATGGCTGGCTTTGCATGCGGGGCTTGCAGTCAGAGAAGGACTATGTCCTGAAGAAGGTATGCGGGCTATCACTATCAACCCTGCAGAGATATTGGGTATCGCAGACAGGGTCGGAAGCATTGAGCCAGGAAAAGATGCAGACATCGTGATTTGGAGCGGAGAACCGTTCTGCACCATGACAGTGGCCGAGAAAGTGTTCATTGACGGTGAAATGGTTTACGAAAGAAAGGATCCTGCGGGGCGCTGCAATCACTAAGCCCGGGACCAATGGACGGGAGAGACCTCGCCGAAGAGAACAGGAGGTCTCCCTCGTCCTCCATTAAAGATATCTTCCAGGAGGCCTGGTAGGGGTGCCGGTGGCATCAAAAAGGACAGTGTTGTTTGACCTTGACGGAACTCTGCTCTCGGTGGACATTGATAGTTTTCTCGCACACTATATGCAAGCTGTATCAGATTACCTCACAGGTATCATAACCATAGAGGCAGGGCAGCTGGTTCGAGCTATCATGTCATCGACAGAGTTCATGATAACCAATGTGGATCCGGATCTCACAAATCAGCAAGCTTTTGCTTTTGCGTTTGAGAAGGAAACCGGGTACCAATGGGAAAGGGCTTGGCCTCTCTTTCAACAGTTCTATGAGGAGGGGTTTCCCAACCTCAGGCGATGGGCAAGTCCCGGTGAGGGTGGCAACGTAGTTAGGAAGTGTTTGGAGCGGGGATGGCAGTTGGTTTTGGCTACTAACCCGCTTTTCCCCGAGATAGCTATCCGCGAGCGCATGAGGTGGTGCGGTGTAGACCGGTTTCCATGGCAGCTCATTACTACTTTGGATAACATGCATTTCTGCAAACCCAGCCTTCACTACTACCGGGAGATAGTTGACGTTCTCAGTCTTGATCCTGCAATGTGTGTAATGGTAGGTAACGATAGGCAGGAAGACATGATTGCCGGAAGGCTCGGGATGAAGACTTTTCTAGTTGAGGATTTCCTCATCGACCGTGGAGGGGGAGAAGATCCGGACCTTCGCGGAAGTCTGCTGGACGTGCCTGCGGGGATCGAGACCTTACTGCCCTTGTAAAATGGGGCCGGCGCTTTGAAACTCAGGGAATCGGGTATATGGTCATGGCTCACAACAGCGTGAATTTGCTGGAAGTCGAGTTTCCGGCGTATGTAGACCTGGAGGCCAGCTTGGGATGCGGACAAGCTTTTCGCTGGAATGAATCAGCGTTCCCCGGAAGACCTGATATGCAGGTTTCATACAAAGGAGTAATAGATTCTACTGCAGTTTTTCTGGGTCAAAAAGACCCTAGGACCTCTACTATCCAAGTCGCCTTTGCGCACGGCATTGACGGTTCTGTTGTCAGAAAGAAAATCTTGGACTATTTTTCCTGCTTTGACGATGTTGAGACTATTGAAAGAAGCCTGGCCATGAAAGGTGACATCATGGCCACGGCAGTGGAATTCGGAAGGGGGCTGCGCATTCTAAGACAAGACCCCTGGGAGTGTCTTGCTTCGTACATCCTTTCAGTGCGTAAGAACATCCCTGCCATCAAGGGCAATGTGGCTAACCTGGCCCAGGCCTTAGGCCGGCAGGCAGGACTCGGCGAATTCCGGTTCCCTACGGCCGAAGCTGTTCTTGAGGCCGGCACTGACGTTTTGAGGGAATGCGGATGCGGGTTCAGAGACAAATACCTCTTGGATGCCGCTGCCAGGGTTGTATGGGGTGACCTAGACCTTGGGGCTGTGGCCGGCATGCCCCTGGAGGACGCCCGGGACGCGCTGATGAAGGTAAAGGGCGTTGGCCCCAAAGTATCCGCTTGTGTGCTCTTGTTTGCATATCACCGGCTTGAAGTTTTTCCTGTGGACGTTTGGATCGGGCGAGTCATGTCCCGGTTCTATCTGGACGGTTCTTGTGACCTGAAGGAGGCCGGGGACGAGGGTGTCAGGAGGTTTGGACCCTTTGCGGGATACGCCCAGGAGCATCTCTACTATTACGCCAGAAATCACTTCTCTGCCGCAAATCTGTAGTTCCTCAACTGCCGAATTGCTGCGATCTTCTCAGGTAGGGTCATGTGCGTAACAAGGATATTACGAGTGGCGAAGCGAAGTTTAACGTTCAGACGGTCTATCGAGCTGTGAAAGGATGTGACAGGCGTTGGGAAATTTCAAGTTTGATCATTACTATAGGTTTGACGAGCTTACCGGTTTCCTCAAGGAAATGGCAGCAGCTTATTCCGGCATTGCGGAACTGCAATCTTGCGGAAAGAGTCCGGAAGGCCGCGATTTGTGGGCCATGATCATCACCGACAAAGATACAGGTCATCATCTTACGAAACCCGGGTTCTACATCGACGGGAATCATCATGCCGGTGAAGTCACAGGTTCTATGATTGCTCTGTACATAATCAAGCAGCTTCTGGAAGGTTATGGAGAAGACAGCAGGCTAACGGGTCTGATTAGACGATGCACCTTCTACGTCTTGCCAAGGGTATCGCCTGACGGCGCAGAAACATATCTTACTACGCCCTGGACCCTTCGATCTGTCCCACGTCCTTACCCGTTTCCCAATCCTGAAGAGAAAGAGGGTCTACACCCGGCAGACGTTGACGGCGACGGGAATATCCTGATGATGAGAGTCAAGGACTATACAGGTGAGTGGAAAACATCCTTGAAGGATCCCCGCCTTATGGTAAGGAGGGCGCCTGATGAGGAAGAGGGAGTGTTCTATAGAGTATATACCGAGGGTTTCCTCCGAGAACACAGAGGAGGCGAAATCAAGTCTGCTCCCCCTAAGTGGGGCCTTGACCTGAACCGAAACTTCCCCTACGCTTGGGCTCTTGACTCAAAGCAATTCGGTGCTGGGCCTTTTCCCCTGTCAGAACCGGAAACCAGAGCTTGCGCTGAGTTCGTAGTAAGCCATCCTAACATAAGCCTTGCGTTTACATACCACACAACCGGTGGAGTTATCCTGCGGGTTCCCGGAAGTCACCCGGCATCCAAGAGCCCTTCCAGAGATATCCAGGCCCTCATTGCCATAGGTGAAATGGGCACCGAGGAAACGGGGTATCCGTGCATTCCGTGCTTTGAGGAATTCTCAGGAGGCGGAGATAACTATAGCAGGGGGGCCTTTGACGATTGGCTTTATGAGCACCGCGGCATCCTTGCCTATACAGTGGAAACCTGGAACCTGTCTCAGAGGGCCGGGATTTCCCAGGGGACAGGTCGCCGCCAGAGGAGCTTTGAAGAAGAAGAGGAGGAGGCCGTGCGCTTTTTGGCCTGGAACGACCGGGAGCTTGGAGGTAAGGGGTTTGAGAAATGGCGGCCCTTTAAGCACCCGCAGATGGGAGAGGTGGAGATCGGGGGCTGGTATCCTAAGTTCGTATTGCAGAATGCTCCCTTAATGTTCCTCCAAGGGGAATGTCACAAGAACGCCGCCTTTGCTTTGCGGGCCGCATGTACACTGCCCAGGATGGAAGTGGGAGATGTAACACAACGAGTGTTAGGTGAAGGTGTCTACGAAGTAAGCGCGACTGTCAGAAACACAGGCTATCTTCCGACCTTCGGAAGCTATCTGGCTAGGGAAAACAAGATGGTAGAGCCTCTTCAGGCCGAGATTCTTGGTGAGGGCATTGAGGTGGTTGGGCCATCGAAAACAGACATTGATCACCTGGAGGGTCGAGCGGGGTTTGGCCGGATTATGGGAATGAGGTCTCCCGGATCATCTGGAACACGGCAGTCTTGTGTTCGATGGATAATCGCAGGAAAGCGCGGAGCTAAGGTTAACATAGTCGTAAGGGGAAAGAGAGCCGGGGTCTGTGAGGCAACTGCGATTCTGGAATGAGGGGTGGTAGCATGTTTGACGTTGCGATAAAAGGCGGTCTGGTAGTGGACGGATCCGGCAAGGCGGGATATCTGGCTGACGTAGGGATAAGAAACGGCAAGATATCGGCCATCGATAAGAAAATGAGCCTATCAGGCAAGGAAATGCTGGATGCATCGGGAGCGGTTGTCGCGCCTGGTTTTGTGGACATGCATTCTCATACAGATGGATCAATAACCAGGTACCCGGAAGCAGCTTCTTCACTCTTGCAGGGGATTACCACGGAAGTATCGGGAATGTGCGGGGGTTCCGCCGCTCCGGTCAGTGAGGCAATGGCGGAAGCTTACAGAAATAGAGCACCTCAGGGAGCTCAAAGACCCGACATACCGTGGCGCACTTTTGCCGAATTCCTGGAGCATGTTGAAGAGCAGCAGCCTGGCACAAACCAGGCGGTCCTGGTGGGTCAGGGAACCGTCAGAAGATGTGTGCTTGGCAATGACAAACGGTACCCTACTGACGATGAACTGCAATCAATGAAAAAGATCACCAGGGATGCCTTAGAGCAGGGAGCTTTCGGCATATCTACGGGCCGGGCCTATGCTCCGGGCTGCTACGCTTCATTCCGTGAACTGGCGGAGATCTGCCGGGTTGCAGGCGAGTACAATGGAGTTCACTCATGCCATATCCAGGACCAGTGGTCTAACGTTGACTGGGCTGTTGACGAGGTGGTTGAGCTCAGCAAGCGGACGGGTGTACGTGGCCAGGTTGCACACCTCAAAGTTGTGGGCAAGCCTAACTGGGGACGAGCAGGCGAGGTGCTGGAGATCATCGATGGCGCACAGGCCAGAGGTATCGATGTTATGGCAGACGTCTACCCGTTTACCTATGCTCAGATAGTGCTGCTCAGGTCGGAGCTTCCCCGGGGATTGGGCAGGATGACTTCTGAAGAACTGATTAAGGCGCTCTCAGCGCCCCAGGCAGAGGCGGATTTCCGTGATTACTTGAACAATACCCAGAGTTACACAGGGTCACGGCTTTATCGGTACGGAATAGTGCATTGCGCGTACACTAAGGAGTACGAAGGGTTGGATCTTGGTGAAGCTGCTGACGCTATGAAACTGGATCTGGCAGGGGCAGTGGTGAAGCTTCTCCTTGATAACCAGCTGAAGGTCAAGGTGGCAGGCATCATGAGTGAGGATGACGTCAAACAGATCGTGTCTCACCCGCTGGTCATGATAGGAACCGATGCCAGTGCAGGGGATCCCGATAGGGATTCAGCTCAAGAGTTTTCTTCGCTTCACCCTAGAGGTTACGCCACTTATCCAACTGTTCTCGGAAAGTACGTGAGACAGGAAGGAGCTCTTACTCTCGAGGAAGCGATCAGGAAAATGACGCTAATGCCCAGCAGAAGATGTAACATTATGGATCGCGGGCGCATTGCACGAGGCTATTGGGCGGATATTGTTGTGTTTGACCCGGTTACCATCGCCCCGGAGGCTGATGTGGTGAGGCCATGGGCGCCTCCTGCAGGGATGAAGTACGTCTTAGTCAATGGCAGAGTGGCTGTGGAAGGGACCCGTGTGACAGGGGTCCGGGCAGGTCAGGTTCTCAGGGCCGCCCATCACAGAATGGTGTAGATCAGAAGGTACGTGCTGCCTACCGGGCCGTACAAGGGGATTCGGAGAGAGAAGGAGATAGACATTGGGCCAGGAAGTCTGCATTATTGTCAATCCGGTTGCAGGTTACGGGAGGTCCGGCAAGTGTTTTCCCGAGGCAAGAGCGATGCTTGACAGCCTGAATGTACGGTATGAGACGGTGGAAACCAAGGGACCGGGACAGGCTAGGGAAATCGCTTTAGAGAGATGTAAGTCCGGAACCAGGGTTATTGCGGCCATGGGTGGTGACGGTACCCTCAACGAAGTGGTTAACGGGGTTCTTCTGTCCGGTGTACCCGGCGTTGCCGTGGCCACCATCCCGGCAGGCACAGGAAACGATTTTGCAGGAGGAAACCGCTTGTTCTCCGACTGGCGAGAATCCATAGACGCCCTGGCATCACCTTCAATCTGGAACGTAGACGTGTTTATGGCTGAAGACGCAAGGGGGTTCCGGCGTTACGTCAT
This sequence comes from Bacillota bacterium, assembly GCA_033809515.1. Lineage (GTDB taxonomy): Bacteria > Bacillota > Sulfobacillia > Fermentithermobacillales > Fermentithermobacillaceae > JAPXLN01. The sequence continues at coordinate 83,761 of JAPXLN010000005.1, read as the reverse complement.
TAACTCGGTAGGGATTGGGTTCGACGCCTATGTGGTAAAGAGAGTCTGTGCCCTGAAGTCAAGGAAAATGGGGAAGATGAGCTATATGCTAGAGGCACTTCGAGGCCTTTTCCAGTTTGATCCAGGAGACATGACGATTGCTTCAGGTCCGGAGGAAAAGGACCATGCCCGTGTGTGGCTTTTCGCCCTAACAAACTCCGGGAACTTTGGCGGAGGAATGCGGGTTTCCCCCAATGCAACTGCAGATGACGGGAAGATGGATCTGGCGCTTCTTCAGGGAGTGCCCAGGATGCATCTTGTAAGCCTTCTGTTTTTGGTTCGTTCCGGGAAGCATGTTGGGAGGCCGGGGGTGTTTTTGCGCCAGTCCGAGGAAGTAACTATCCAGGCACCCCCCGGCTTTCCTTGCCACATTGACGGCGACATAGTTGACGTAGATTACCCGGTCAGGGTGCGTGTGGTTCACCGGGGACTGCCGATGGTTCGGGCCTCCCGGAGTGTTGAGCTTGCGCCAACGTCATAGACTGACTCAACTAGACTGTTTGGGGAAGAGTAGATATTTTCGCGCGCAAGGGCTGAAACTAGAGCAAGTGGTTGCCTTATATTCCAGATTTTCTGAGCGACCGGAAAGGAGTGTTTCTTGTGGCAAGCGTTCCTGAGAAGCGCCTTCTGGCCCCCTCGGCCACCTTGTATCCACTGCCAGTGGTTGTGGTAACCTGTGGTGACGTGGACGGAGAGCGAAACGCTATTACGCTGGCATGGGCGGGTACTGCAGCTTCGGAACCACCGTGTTTGGCCATAGGCATTAGGCCGACCAGATATTCCTTCGGTCTGGTTCAGAGGTACGGGGATTTCGTGGTCAACCTTCCCAGGGCAGACCAGGTAGGAGTGGCGGAATACTGCGGAAGCGTATCCGGGCGGAACGAAGACAAGTTTGCCGGCGCAAAGATCACGCCGGTCAGGGCTGACAGCGTGCGGGCCCCTCTGATAGCTGAGTTCCCTGTCAACATTGAGTGCAGGGTCAAGTCCAAGGTCTCTCTAGGAAGCCACGATCTTTTTATCGGAGAGATCGTAGCTGTGCACATGGATCCTGAGGTCATGGGTGAGGGAGGAGTGGATGTTCGGAAGGCCGATCCGGTTGCGTATTTCCGGGGGTTGTACTTCCGGCTGGGGGAACAGGTAAAGAACGGTTAGGCGCAGCCTATGGGAGAAACACGAACTGTTCAGATATCCGGCAGAAGCTGGGACAACCAGGGGAGGAAGATAGCCGTGGACGAGGACAAAAAGCTTGTGTTTGAGACTCTCCGAGCTGAAATCCAGGAGGGCGTTGCAGTCCTTACAGTTGACCGACCTTCCGCGCTCAATTCTCTTAACAGCAAGGTTCTTGAGGAGATGGACAGGTGTTTGGAGGCTTTGGCCCAGGATCGTAGGGTCGCCGCGCTGGTAATCACGGGTCGGGGTGGCAGAGCGTTTGTGGCCGGGGCCGATATCAGTGAGATGGCTGCAATGACCGAGAAGCAGGCCAGGGAGTTCTCTGATCTAGGTCAGAGGGTATTTGCCAGACTGCGGTGGTTTCAGGGGCCGGTAATAGCTGCAGTCAACGGGTATGCATTGGGCGGCGGGAATGAGCTGGCTATGGCCTGTGACGTAAGAATTGCCGCTCAGAACGCCAGGTTTGGCCAGCCCGAGGTTGGGTTGGGGATCACCCCTGGATTTGGAGGTACTCAGATTCTCCCAAGGCTTGTAGGTCCGGTGTTTGCTCTGGAGCTGATCATGACAGGACGGGTCATAGATGCCCAGGAAGCTTTTAGAGTAGGTCTTGTCCATAAGGTCGTTCCTGAGGGGGAGGCATTGAAGGAATCTCTGGAACTGGCCCGTGAGATCACCTGGGGCAAGTCCCGGTTTGCAGTGGCCCAGGCCAAGAAGGCCGTTTGGGAAGGCCTATCCAGGAGCTTTCAGGACGGTCTCTTCCTGGAGCAGCGTTTGTTCGGCGAATGCTTTAGACATCCCGATCAGGAAGAGGGAATGGAGGCGTTTCTAGAGAAACGCAAACCTGACTTCTGGCGCTATAGGTGAGCGGGGGGCGGAGACAGTCTAACGGCAGTGCCCGTGGCTAGCACAAGCATCATGCCGTTTTGGAGGATCTCATGATCGATCTTTACGCTCACCACGGCATCGGCGCCTACTTCCGCAGCTCTGCCTGCCAGTTCAGTTACGCATGCTCTCCTTGCTTCTACAAGCTTGTCTTCGTAGGCCGCGGTTCGGGTGCCGAAGAGATCGGCTAAGGAAGCCACGAAGTCCCTCATGAAGTCAGTCCCGAGAGCAACTTCTCCAGCTACTATACCCAGGTACGTTACTATGGAACGCCCTTCTACGGAAGGGGTGGTTGTGACTATCAATGTAGCTCTTCCTTTCCCAGTATAAAGCCTTTATGAGTTGAAAGGTTCGTCGCCTGATTCAGGAATCCTTCTATGTACCAGTCAGGGCGAAACCAAACTGCTATTGGCTTCGTATGCCGGGGCAATTGACAGAAGATGCTTGAGAAACAGCAGTTGACGAGGGCCCATGGCACCATCCTGGGAATCCGCCAGGGTTTCCAGGAAAAAAAGCAAAAACCCGGCTGTGGTTTGTGCAGCTCTGGACAACAGCGCAGTCGTAGCTTGTTCCTTGGACTCAGGCTTGGATCGAGGAAGCACATTATGAAGGAAACCATGAGAGAATTCGGCGTTAGATATAACCCAGCCTTCCGGGTGTGAAGACAGACCGTAGACCCCTCCCTTCACCTGAGTAAGGCTCTTCTTGTGCTTGTCAGCCCAACGCTCATACTTCTGATGTCCCATAACGACTCTGCAGTTGGAGTGATAGGGTTGACATGCATCCTGGACAATGTGAATGCAAGCTCCCAGGAGGAACAGAGATTTGCGCAGATCTCCTTTCTTCCAATGGCGTATTGCTTGGTCAAACCAGTTCTTGCACTGGTCCGGAGCGGCCGGCCAAATCCAAAGACCCTGTTTGGTCTTGGGGTCAAAGTGATGAAAGGCGTTTTTCCAAAACGCATCAGCCCACAAGTTACCTTTCACCAGAGTCTCTGTATGCTGGCGGAAGAACACCCATGCGTTCTCCCATCTGTCTGTGTGCAAGGTACGTATGCCTTCCTTGGTCAAAAACCTATGAGTGTTGCCACACCTGTCAATAACCTTCTGAAGCGGCATAGCTACAAGCCGCAGGGCTGTATGAGCCCGAATACTCCTGGCAAAACAGTTGAGCTTACTGACCATCTTGCGGAGGAAGGAGGTTGGCCTGCTTTTCCCGTTGTCTAGGTTGTTCATAATGCCTCCACGAATGAGACGTCCCCATAAGTCTAACCGATTCTGCCTGTTTGGAGCAGGATCTCCCCGGCTTTTATTCGTCTTAGAAGGAACTTTTATCTGGAAGCGGGAATTGCTATCCAGAAACACTGTTCGTGTCTGGAGGCGTTTCAGGATGAGTTCAGAGTCTTGCGCCGGAGAGAGGCCCCTTTGGCTTGACCGGATTATGCAGGGGTGGGAAGCGTACAACAAAAGCTTCATAGAGGGCAAAGGGTCTGTAGATGAGGCCGTGAATCTGTTTAGAGAGGCGGCCGAGATTCTCAGGGAGGCCGGCGACGAGATCAACTTGCCTTTAGCTTTGGCGGGACTAGGCTCAGCTTTGCACGCCCTTGGGGGCGTTGATGATCTCCTTGAGGCGAGTCGCTGCTATGAGGAGGAAGGGCGCCTTTGGGGGTCTGTGGAAGCTTCCCACCAAGTTGTGTTATCAGTCACCCGACATCAGGCGGTTCTGCGGGATCTGGCTCTTTTGCAGCCTGAGAAAGGGTTGGAGTATGTGGAAAAGGGTCTTGCTATCGGGGAGAGAGCCATGAACGAAGCTAGACTCCAGGAGGACCATAGGGACTTGGCTACTGTCACCCATACCACGGCTGATCTCTGTATGGTTTTGGCGAGAATCGACTCTGAATGCATGGCCTCTCACTTAGAGGTAGCTCTCGAACTCTATGGCAAGGCGCTGGATATATGGGAGCATGAGGCGGAAGATAGGGATTTCGCCGGGGTAGATGAGACACACCAGGCAGATGGGACAGACGAAGCAAGCGAGGCAGCTGAGGGTAGGGCCATATGTCTCATGGGAATGGCAGAAGCTTATATAATGTTGGGGAGGAATCTTGAGGGAGCCGAGAGCTTTCTTGATGACGCAGCCTGCTACTACGAGAGATTCGGCCCGAATTCCTACCATATGGGTCACATCAAGTCGCTTTTCGGCAGTCTTTTTGTAGCAACAGGTCATCGCGAAAAAGCTGTTAGCTGTTTCAAGGAATCCAGGGAGATCTTCAGGCGTCTCGGTTTTGTGGAGTGATAAGAGTTGGAAGTAAGGTACGTTAACGAACCGGCGATTGCCATGACCTGGAGTGAAGTGGACCAGGTCTGCCGAGATATGGCCCTGGAAGCCGGCAGTAAGCTCGGTCCGGAGGTTGTTGTAGGAGCTGCAAAAGGGGGTCTCATACCAGCAGCGTTCATCGCTTCACTGTTACAGGTGGACCTGTATCCGTGCTCGGTGACAAGGAAGCTGCGCGGGCAGATCGTATTCGGCAGTCCTCGGATGGTGATGCCGGTGAGCGAGAAGGTCAAAGGACGCAGGGTTCTCATAGTTGATGACATGGTACTTACCGGTGAGACCATGCGCATGGTAGTCGTCCAATGCAAGAAAGAAAAGGCCAGGGTAGTGAAGACCGCATCTCTCTGGGCCCAGACTGAGAGCTGGAAGCCTACCTGGTATGGGATGGAGACAGCGGGACACATTTGGTTCCCGTGGGATTCTGAGGTCCTGATAGGAGGAAAATATGTACTTAACCCGTCCTATGAAGGGTACGTCGATTCTATAGAGAGGGTTCCGTCTTGGGGCAAACAGAGAGAGAACTGAAACTAGGCCACTTGAAAGCAGATCTGGAGGTTCTGGCTTACATTGAGGGAGGAAACACCCATCTGGATGTACTTGGCTACACCGAACATGGAACAAGACATGCGAACGTAGTATCATCCATAGCCAGGAACGTGCTGGAACGGTTGGATTACCCCGAGAGGGAACTGGAACTAGCCGCCATAGCAGGATATCTCCACGATATCGGCAATGTAATATCTAGGTTCTACCACGCCCAAGCAGGAGCTGTCTTGACAGAGAGATTGCTGCGTGAGAGAGGTATGGCACCTCATGAGATTGCTGTAATAATGGGGGCTATTGGCAGTCATGATCCGGAAGACAGCTGCAGCCCGGTGTCATGCGTATCAGCTGCGGTGATTCTTGCAGACAAGTCTGATGTTCACAGGTCCCGGGTTAGGAACCCCGATATACATGCCTTTGACGTGCACGACCGGGTTAACTATGCAGCGACCCGGTCCTTTCTCAATGTAGATGGCGTTGCCCGGGCTGTTTCTCTGGAATTGACAGTAGATACGAGCATATCACCGGTAATGGAGTATTTTGAGATATTCCTAACGAGAATGATCGCGTGCAAGAGGGCGGCAGAGTTTCTTAAGACTAGATTCGGGCTTAACATAAACGGAGTCAAGCTTCTGTAAGTGAGCTCTAAAAGCTCTATGTCTGTCATTGCAGGGCCATTGCTGCTAATGTATTCTTGTTCTAATCCAAGCAGCGCGGGGAGTGGAGGAAATTGAGGATCTTTGATGACAAAGGCAAGCTCTTCGGAAAGGTAAGCATAATCGATGTTCTCGCGGTCGTGATCATTGTGGCGATGGTGAGCTGGTTTGTCTGGGCAAGACTCGGCAGGAATATTCAGGGTGATGTAGCTGCTCGGGAGCAGCCTATCAAGTTTACGGTTGTGATCAATGCCATAAGAAAAACCACTGCTGAAGCCATAGAAGAAGGCGACAGGATGTTTGAATTCAAGACAGGAGGGCTTGTGGGTATTGTTGAGAGTATCAGCACGGAGCCTGCTGAGGTGCTTCTGGCAAGAGAGGGCGGTGTCATGGTCAGAACACAAGACCCAAGCCGAGTGGATTGTTTTATTACGATAGCGGGTACTGCCAGGGTTTCTGAGGACGTCATCACTGTAAACGGCGTTGAAATAAGGGTGGGTGCGACTCTCGGTCTGAAATCCAAGTACGTTCAGGTTCAGGGCAATGTGGTGACAATGAACCTGCCTGAAGGTAACCTGCGGTGAATCAGTTCACCAGGAGCTAGTGTATCCCTGTTCGTGAGCTCGTTTCATGTAGAGGGCGAACAGGGTTCCGGATAGAGCAAATACCATACTTGATGCGTAGAATGTGCTGCCTAGACCCAAAGAGTCGCCTACAGCTCCGCCTAGTAGGGGGCCTACCACTGAGCCCATAGGGAGGACGCCGTTGAGCACACCAAAAGCCCTTCCGCGGAAATCACGCTGTACGGCTTTAGCTGCAAGGACGTTCCCGGATACGGTCAAAACCCCGTTGAAGGCGCCGAAGGCGAGCCGGAAGATGGATAGGGGGACCAGGTTGAGGAAAACGCCTTGCAGGGCCACAAAAACCGAAGACCCCAGGAGTCCGAGCACAAACAGTCGAGGAGAAGCGTCTCTGTCGTTGCCGTCTGTTTTCCTGGCAGCCAGAGACGCTCCCAGGACAGTCCCAAGGCCAGCCATGGAGTAAATGAGGCCGCTTATGAACGTGGGGTTACGTTCATGGGACAGAAGCTCAACGTAAAGCACGAGAGTAGGTTGGGTTACCTGGATGCCGGCCTGAACCAGGAATAAGCAGGCGAACACTGTGAGGATTTTCTTGTTTGAAATACACCTCCTTATGTCGCTAACCACGTCGATTTCGCATTCGGATGGGTTAACTTCCTCCTCCAGATTGACAAACGACAAGACGGTAACCACTATCAGTACCAGGGCGGCCAACCTGAATGTCGACGAAATCCCGGATAGGCTTACCAGCATTCCGCCCAGGAGAGGGCCTGAAATGGTGCCGGCCGCAGCGGTTGCCTGGAAAAGCCCCAGGGCATACCCAATCTTGTCCTCGGGGGTATTAGTGGCCACCAGGGAAGTGGCTGCAGGCGTGAAGCCTGACAAGATTCCGGTTACTCCGCGCATGATAACGAACTGAAGAGGCGTTCTTGCCGCCGGGTATAGGTAGTAGGTTATGGCAATGCCTATTCCCGAGCGCAGGATTTGCAGCCTCTTGCCGTACTTGTCTGCAAGGGAACCCCATACAGGCGCCATTACTGCCTGAGTAAGGAAGGAGGCCGAATAGGCCAGACCTGACCAAAGCGCCAGGTTTGACTGTACGTTCATAGATCTCAGTACATAGGGCAGAAACGGAGTAACCAAAGTAAAGGAGGCCTGAGCCACGAAGATCATTCCCATTACTACGTACAGATTGCGTCGCCAGGTCTTCAACCAAGTCGCCACTTTCCTAAGAGGGTTTTCTGAACTGGGCGAGATACAGTTTGGCGTATAGACCGCCCGAACTCACCAGTTCCTCATGAGGCCCTTCCTCTGCTATTCTGCCGTCCTCTATGACCATTATCCTGTCTGCTGCCCTTACTGTCGAGAGCCTGTGCGCAATGATGAAGGATGTTCTTCCCTGAAGGATGGCCTTCATGGCTTGCTGAATAGCGCGCTCGGTCTCCGGGTCTATGCTCGATGTCGCCTCGTCCAGAATAAGTATGCGGGGGTTGCGCAGTATGGCCCGGGCGAAAGCCAAAAGCTGCCGTTGGCCCGACGACAGGTTACTGCCTCTTTCCTTAACTTCAAAGCTATAGTTGCCTGGAAGCTTCTCAACAAAATCCCGGGCGCAGGAGGCCTCAAGAGCTTCTTCTATTTCATTCATTGATGCATCAGGCTTGGCGAACAGCAAATTGTCCAGTATGGTACCGGAGAAAAGGAACGTCTCCTGAAGGACTATGCCAAGCTGTTGCCTGTAGGATCGGAGATCCGCCTGACCAAGATCGTGCCCGTCAACTAAGATTCTGCCTCCTGTGGGCAGGTAGAACCCGGCCAGAAGATTGATGATAGTAGTCTTCCCTGCGCCGGTAGGTCCCACAAGAGCGATGGTTTGCCCGGGATGGACGTGAAGACTAACGTTACTCAAAACAGGCTTATCAGAACGGTAGCTGAACACAACGTCTTCAAAAACCACGTCTCCTTTGATGGGAGGAAGACAGCTAAGCGCAGCAGGTCCGTTGTTCCTGGACAGCACCTCCAAGCTTGTCTGGGCTTCAGTGCTGAGGTCCATAATCCCGAATACTCTTTCAGCTGACGCCATGGCTGAGAGAATCTGGCTCCAGGCCCTTGAGAACGTGCTTATGGGCCCCCAGAACTTGCCCAGGTAGTTCACGAAGGCCAGGATTACCCCAACAGTCATGAGTCCCCGTGCAACCTGTCTGGAGCCGTACCAAATGACTATGCAAGTCCCCACAGCGCCTACGACATCGGTCAGCGGCCAGAATGCCTGGTCCATTCGGACGGCCCTAAGATATGAGTCGTAGTACTTCCTGTTGAACCTGGCGAATTTCGCGCTGTTGTCTTCTTCTCTGCCGAAAGCTTGTATAACCTGTAACCCCTGGACTGTCTCGTTGAGATGAGCGTTAATGTCGCCGGTAGCTTTTCGTGTATCGCTCCATGCGCTTTCAAGGGCCCACCGAACTTTGGTAAGCACAAGCGCCAAAACCGGCAGAGTGGTAAATGACAAGATGGCCATTTTCCAGTTCATTGTCATCATTACAGCGATGATCCCTACTAGGGATACAAGCTGGCTTACTAGGTTAACCACGCCTGATGAAGCCAGGTTTCCCATGTGATTCACGTCGTTGGTAATACGCGAGATAACCTTACCGACCGGACGGCGGTCAAAAAAGGAAAAGGGCAGAGACTCTATGTGCCCGAAAAGCTCCTGCCTTAGGTCGTACAGAATTCTCTGGCCCAGGAAATTCGTGGTCCGGATCTGTTCTTTCTGCGAGACGAGCTGGAGTATGCGTAACCCCAGGAGCGTTCCAAGCACTGCTACAAGGGCTCTTGTATTTCTTTGGCCTATTCCCGTGTCAATCGCTGCCTTGAAGAGCAACGGCTCTGCAAGGCCTACAGCTACTCCGCAGAGAGTCAGGGCTGAAGCCCAGGCCACAGTCTTGCCGTAGGGAGCGGCGTACCGCAGTATTCTGTTGAAGTGGTCTCGGTTAAACGGTCGTTCTTCTGCGTCTTCAGTTAGGTCCAGATCATACTCAGACATTTCGGTAGGCGGCGTTTCTTACGGGTTGTGCTGACCCTGGCCGCACTTCCTCCCTTTCAGGGGTGTTTTGACAAGTCAAGCTCCAGTGTCAATGCTGTCTCTACGTCCTCTTGGGCAAATTGGCTCTCGAAAAGATTCCGGTAGAATCCCGGGCTGGACAAGAGCTCTTCATGGGTCCCTACCTGGGTGATCTCTCCACCGTCCATTATTACGATCTTGTCGGCTCCTCGTGTAGTAGAGAGTCTCTTGGCAATGATGATGCTGGTTCTTCCCTGCATGACCTCTTCGAGCCCTTCTTGGATCAGGTACTCTGTTTCAGTATCCACGCTGGAAGTTGCTTCATCGAGAATAAGAATGGCAGGGTCCATGAGAAGGGCCCGTGCCAGGGCAACGCGCTGTTTCTGCCCTCCCGAAAGGCCTATGCCTCTTTCCCCCACAGGGGTTTCGAAACCTTTGGGGAGCTTTTCTATGAATGACGAGGCCTGAGCGAGCTCTGCTGCACGCCTGATTTCCTCCGGGGAAGCGTCCGGCTTCCCTAGAGCAATGTTATCTTTCACTGTAGCTGAAAAAAGGAAGTTGTCCTGAAGCACAAGGCCAATGTGACTTCGCAGGGAGCGAAGCTGGATATCCCTTAGGTCGTGTCCGTCCAGAGTGATAGTTCCGGTTGTTGGGTCAAGAAATCTCGGCAAGAGATTCACAAGGGTGGATTTGCCTGATCCGGTTCCGCCAACGACAGCTACCCGCTCACCCGGCTGTATCTCAAGGCTGATGTTTTTCAAGGTTTCCCTTGAGTCTCCTGGAAAGGCAAAGGTAACGTCTCTGAACACAACATGACCGCGGACATCATCCAGGATCACCGGGTTATCTATGTCAGATATGGCAGGTTTCGCATCCAGTATTTCAAACAACCGGGGAGCTGCCGCCAACGCTTGCTCAGCCATGTTCACCAGCCACCCAAGCATGCGAACAGGCCAGATGAGACTCCAGATCAGAGTGTAGAAGGCAAAGAGAGTCCCCAGAGTCATTTCTTCTTTCAGCACCAAGTGGGCGCCGACTCCCATCATGACTATGACAGATAGCCCTGTCTGGAAGTCCATCAGGGGCTGCGCCTTTGATTCAACCCGGGCTCTTTGCATATTAGCTTCATAATGAGCTGAGTTTTTCGAGGCGAACTTCTCGGCTTCCCTTTCCTCACCAGCAAACGCTTTTACCACACGTATGCCCGTAATGTTTTCCTGCAGCGCCTCTGTAAGAGTGCCCATGACTTCTCTGACATTTTCCCATGCCGGCTTGATGTGCTTGTCGAACCAGAGCACGGTTCTAAAAAGAAAAGGGAAAGTAGTGTACGTAACCAGCACTAGTTTCCAGTTCATGTATCCCAGGAAGGCGCTGGATACTGCAAATGAGATACCTATTTGCATCATAAGAAGAGCACCCCAACCTACGAACTGCTGAACGGCGTCTACGTCGCTTGTAAGCCTGGACATGATCTGCCCTGTCCCCATAGACGAAAAATACGAAGGAGGCAGTGTCTGCAAGTGATCGTGTACCGACTGGCGAATATCGTAGATAACCTTCTGACCCACCATTTCCTGCACGTACCACTGGATGTAGTTCACCAGCCCACGAAGGGCTGCGATCCCGATGAACCCCAGGGAGAGTTTTGCCACCAGAGACAGATTATTTGCGGGGAGCGCCGTATCAACGATTTCTCGGGTAAGCATGGCGGGAGAGATCTCCAGAAGTGTCCCGGCAATCATTGCAAGGAGTACAGCTCCTAGATAGGCCCAGTATGGTTTCAGAAACGCGAGCAGTCTTGATAGGTTTGTCATAAGATTCTCCTCAATTGCTAGAAAGAGGAACACTGAAACCTCTGAAAAGTGCCAGAAGCTAATCTATCACATGGTGTATTCCTTCACAAGAGCTGGTTATCTGATGGTATGCTTGTAGTGTTTTCCCGACACAGCCTGTCTGTGCCCTATACTTGCTATAATGAACTATGTACGGGTTTTCCGGAATTGAGGGATGACCGTGACCAAAAAACGTATAGCTCAAGCTACTTTCATAGTTGTTTTCCTCAGTATCCTGTCGAAAATCGCAGGGTTTGCCCGTGAACAGCTCATGGCGTTCTTCTTCGGAGCTACAGGCCAGACCGATGCCTACATGGTAGCTAACACCATCGCTACCCTTGTGGTAGGGATGATATCCGGACCTCTCTCTACAGCGTTCTTGCCGCTTTTCGCGGGGCGGGTGGCTCAGGGCGACCGTGAAGGAGCTCTCAAGTTTGCATCAACGGCTGTTACCGTAACTTCTCTGACTGTGCTAGGGATCTCGGTTCTGGCGGTCTTTCCTGCACCAACACTTGTGAGGTTGGTTGCCCCGGGGTTCACGGGTGAACGTCTCCAAACGACGGTAACGTTTACCCGGATGTTCCTTCCTATAATGGTATTTCCTCTACTGAGCGCCTTTTCAAAGTCCATTCTCAATACGTACGACGAATTTGCAGTTCCTGCACTAGCCCCGGTGTTGCAGAACCTGGTCATCATCACTGTGATAAGCGTATTTGCGCCTACTATGGGGATTATGGCCCTTGCCGTAGGCGTTGTACTGGGATATGTTGTGGCCTTCGCCAGCCAGTTGCCTGCACTTCGGGCCCAAAACGGGCTCCCCGGGCTTTCGGTGGAGTTTGATGAAAGCACAGGGGAGCTTCTCAAACTGGCAGGCCCGCTAATGGTTGGCACTTTGTTTGCTCAGCTGTACACCCTTGTCGACAAATACCTGGCGTCCGGTTTGGAGGAAGGTTCTATTGCTGTCCTGGGGTACGCAGACCGGATTCGTCAACTGCCCTTGGGGCTCTTTGTTACAGCGGTAGTCACAGTGCTGCTTCCGGCACTCTCGCGAATGTGGGCTAACGAAGATGACCAGGGTTTCCGGGAGACAATTCTTCTGGGACTCAGATACGTGGAGTTTATCTGCATACCTTCTGCCGTTGGTCTGTTTATCCTGTCTCAGCCTCTGGTAAGGTTAACCCTTGAGCGTGGCGTTTTCAGCGGAGACGCTACAAGCATGACAGCCGCTGCCCTGAGGGCATATTCGCCTGCTCTTGTGGCCATGGCAGCCACACAGGTAGTGGTGGCCTCCTTCTACTCCAGCCGCGAAACGAGGATACCTGTGGGCCTTTCCGTAGTCACGGCTCTTTTTAACACTGTGCTGGATGTGGTTCTGGTACGGTACATGGGCCATACAGGGTTAGCCCTGGCAAACTCCATTGCCCATTCAGCAGGGGCCCTGGTTGGGCTCTATTTGCTGAACCGTCTGATCGATCTTCCGTTCAGAGAACTAGGACGCTCTCTGACAAAGATTCTGGTGGCATCAGGGGCAATGGGCCTATCAGCTTTCGGCCTTGCTCGTTGGCTGGACTATTTCGGCTCTGCCGCGAATCTCAGGACTGACCTAGCGAAATCCGCAGTGGTCTTGGGCGGAGCAATTCTCACATACCTGGTCGTAGCTGCAGCCCTAAAGTGCGAAGAACTCTCCATGGTTTCTGACTTGCTGAAATCAAGAGTGAGGGAGAGAAAATAAGAGAGAGCAACACAAGAAAGGAGAGGATCCGGTGAGGCGGGTGACTTCGAAAGACCTTCTGGACATGAGGTGGGTATCAGACCCGCAACTATCCCCTGATGGGAGCAAGGTTCTGTTCACGGTCAGGTCCATAGCCAAAGAGGACGGTGAGGAAAAATACAGAACGTGGATCTACCTTGCTGAGGACGGTAAGGTTCGGCAACTGACCAGCGGTCCCAGGGGAGATTTCTCCCCCAGGTGGTCTCCATGCGGAAGGCACATTGCGTTTCTTTCGGACCGGGGGAAGGAAAAGACCCAGATCCAATTGATCTCCTTGGATGGCGGAGAGGCTCGCCAGATTACCTTCAGAAAATCAGGTGTAGGCGTACCTGTCTGGTCTCCTTGCGGAAAGAAGATCGCTTTTGCGGCGCGTGAAGAAGCTCATGATGACGCCGGAAACGCCGGCAAGCCAACTGGTGCAAGAGTGGTAACCAGAATCCAGTACAAGATGAACGGCAGGGGGCTTCTGTCGGATGGCCGGTCTCAGTTGTTTGTGGTTGACATTGAATCCGGTCAAGTAACCCAGGTTACTTCAGGTGAATACTCCTGCAGAGAACCCGAATGGTCTCCCTGCGGCCGATTTCTTGCATTTACTTCATCCAGATTTGAAGACTACGAGACCAAGTCTATAAGGGATATTTACATAGTCCCGGTTTCAGGCGGGGACATGCGCAAGATTACTTCAAGCGATGCTGTTCTCGGGGGTCCTTCATGGTCTCCTGACGGCGAATTCATTGCATGTTACGGCCACGACAACAGCATGCACGGTGCAACGGTTCCAGGAGTGTGTGTGGTGCCGGTATCAGGCGATCCGGTGAAGTTTCTTACGCGTGAAAGGCAGCTGCATGTGGGTGGGTCGGCCAGCGGCGACATGGGAGGTTCTCCCGGGCACAAACCGGCCTGGACTAAGGACAGTCAGAGCATCTACTTCAGCGCCATGCAGAGAGGGCGGACCGACCTGTACAAGGTCTGCGTGTCTTCAGGTGAGATTAGCACGGTTACCTCGGGTAACTGCACGGTGGCAGGCTGGTCAAAGGCCGATGAGCTCGACAGTTTTGCTGTTCACCTGAGTAGTCCTGCGACCATAGGCGACATATTCGTGGTTGAAGATACCGTTCAGAGTGAGAAGCTTCCGTGGAAGGGGTTTTCCTGTTCGCATCCGGGGCAGTTTGATCTAAAGGGACATGGCGGGAAGATCAGGCGTCTTACGGAAGTGAATAATCCTCTTCTTTCTTCGGTCCATATTAGCTTTCCTGAGGAGTTCGAGGTTGAGAGCGACCCAGGGGCAAAAGTTAACGCCTGGATTATGAAGCCTGTAGGTTGGAAAGAGGGTCTGAAGTACCCTTGTGTATTGGAAATACACGGGGGGCCCCATTCAGCGTACGGACCTACGTTCTTCCACGAATTTCAGTTCCTTGCGTCAAGAGGATATGGCGTGGTCTTTGCCAACCCGAGAGGCAGCACCAGCTATGGCCAGCAATTTGAGGCTGCTATAAGGCATGACTGGGGCGGCGCTGACTATAGGGATCTCATGGCTGTCATGGATTATGTACAGAAGCTTTCGTGGGTGGACGAATCACGGTTGGGTGTTCTCGGCGGGAGCTATGGGGGTTATATGACCAACTGGATGGTGACTCAAACTGACCTTTTCCGGGCTGCTGTAACCATGAGGAGCACCTGCAACCGGATGAGCCAGTTTGGAACCAGCGACGCTGCTTACAGGAACGGACAGTTTGAGTTTGACGGCGATCCATGGGACAATCCAGCTGCTTACCTTGACAGGTCTCCCATTATGTACGTGAGGAACGTAGTGACTCCGGTTATGATAATCCACAGTGAAGAGGATCTCCGGTGTCCCATAGGGCAGGCGGAGGAGTTTTTCGTTGCCCTGAAGAAAACAGGAAAAACAGCAGTGATGGTTCGGTTTCCCGGTGAGAACCATGAATTGTCACGATCCGGAAAGCCGTCCAACAGGATAGAGAGGCTTGAGTATATTGCAGCGTGGTTCGACCGGTATCTTGCGCCGTGTCCTGAGGATTATGAGGTTCCTTTGGAGCGGGAGGAAGCCTTGCAGTTGAAGCTTCCTTAGAAACCCGGTGCGATTCAAGGCGGTTTTCAGGATGAAAAAGGACCAAGGCACAGGTAGCTATGTTTTTGGTTTCCATGAGGAGACGCCAAGCGAGAGAAAACTTGCGGCTGCACTGCGTAAAGCTGGGCTGGAGTTTGAGAAAGAGGTACCTATCAAGAGGTTCACCGTTGATTTTCTGGTCGATGAGTGGCTGGTAGTTGAAGTTGACGGTGAAAGTCACATTCCTGAGGCGAGAAGAGCAAAGGATATCAAGAGGCAGAAAGCCATAGAAGAAGCCGGATTTCAGGTATTGAGGGTCCGTGCCTCGGACTTATCCCGTCCGGAAGATGTGAAGCGGCAGGTTGGGAGGATAGTCCAGAGAGTCAGAGCAGGGCGCTCTCTTGTAGACTCATCCTCCCGTAAGTTTGACAGCAGTCATTACAGGGCTCAAGTGGACAAGGCCAGATTAGCTCTGATTGAGGGCCAAAAGGAACAGCAGCGCAGGGCAGCTCTTGCCCGCACGGAAAGAGGTTCCTCCGAAGGCCGTCAAAAGGATGAAGAGACTATGGAGGATTACTTCCCTGATCAAGCTGAGGATTTTGGGCAGCTTCTGTCACAGTATGAGTGGGGACGTAAGTACTCGATGAATGGGGAATCTGAGGTACAGAGAAGAAAACTGAAGGGGCGCCGCAGGAAATAGTCAGTGTAGTCTATCTATGAACAGAACCGCAATTTCAGCGGATCTGCGTGTTAGCTCCTTAGGGGCAACTGACAGGAAGGAGGGTTCCGGAATGATTATCCTGGCCATTGTTATCCTCTTGATAGTGGTGACATTTGCCCTTCAAAACGCTCAACTGGTGGACATCCTGTTTCTCGCCTGGTCTTTCCGTCTGAACTTAGCTCTGGTTGTCATAGGGTCATTGTCTCTTGGAGTTGTCATAGGGGCTATCTGGCAGTGGGTAGGGAGCATTGCCGCAAGGGCTCAACTGAAGGATACTCTTAAGAGGCTGGACTCAGAGCGCAACAAAGTCGTTACTCTCGAAAGAACCATACAGGAACTGATTAACAAGGGTGAGCAGCCTGTCACCGGGAACTCAAACAGAACTGTCAGGGCATAACTGGGGGGTTGGAATATGAAGGCCGATGCAGCTCAAAGACTCGCTTCAAGACTTCGGGTGATCCCTGATTTTCCCGTTAAGGGAGTCAGTTTCAAAGATATCACCACGCTTCTGGCTTCAGGACCTGCCTTCAAAGAAGCTGTAGATGCGTTAAAGGATGCTTGTGCCGGTGTTGAGTTTGATCTCATTGTTGCGCCTGAGTCGAGAGGTTTTATTGTCGGCAGTGCTCTTGCGTATGCCACAGAAAAAGCTTTTGCGCCTGTAAGAAAAAAAGGAAAACTTCCTTACAAGACTTTGGCTGGCGAGTACAAACTGGAGTATGGAACCGATGTATTGGAGATTCACACCGACGCCGTGCAACCGGGGCAAAGAGTCCTTGTGCTTGACGATCTTCTCGCAACGGGAGGCACTATTTCCGCCACTATCGACATGGTGGAAAAGCTGGGCGGCAGTGTCAGCGCAGTTGCCTTTCTCATAGAATTGACTTACATAGGCGGGAGGGCTAGTCTAGAAGAAAGAGGCTATGATGTGATCTCTGTTATCAAACTGGATGAATAGGGACCTTGGAGAAGCGACAGGGAGTTCCGGACTTAGGCTGTCGCTTCTCAGGTATTCCAGAGAAGATGGTGCGTTTGATTACGACTGAGCTTCGTCGTGACATAGGGCCATATCTCTCTGCTGAAGACAGAGAGGTTATTGAGCAAGCTTACGTTTTCGCAGCTAACGCTCACCAGGGTCAGGTCCGCCTCTCGGGGGAGGATTTCATTGAGCACCCTCTGGCCGTGGCAGCTATTCTCTCTGAACTGGAGGGTGACGCCGAGACCCTGGCTGCTGCTTTACTTCATGATGTCGTAGAAGATACTCACGTCAAGCTCGATGAGATCCGTGCTTTGTTCGGCGATGAGGTAGCAAAGCTCGTGGACGGAGTAACTAAGCTCAGCCGCATTGAGTTTCACTCCAGAGTTGAGGAGCAGGTCTCCAACCTGAGAAAAATGTTTCTGGCCATGGCTGAGGACTGGCGCGTTGTAGTCATACGCCTGGCTGATAGATTGCATAACCTCCGGACCCTTGATGCTCTGTCTGAAGAGAAAAGAAAGCGAACGGCCCAGGAGACCCTTGAGATCTACGCCCCCCTTGCCCACAGGCTGGGTATATGGCGTCTCAAATGGGAACTGGAGGATCTTTCGTTTAAGCACTTAGACCCCGAGGAATACCTTTCGCTGTCTAAAGCTATAGTTACCACCAGGGCCGCTCGAGAAGCTGAGACTGCCATGGTCATGTCAAGGTTGAAGGACAAGATGGCTGAAGAACGTATACAGTGCGAGGTTCAGGGGAGGGCGAAGAACCTCTACAGCATATACCGGAAGATGAGATCTGAGGGTAAGGAAGTATCGGAGATGTATGACCTGATGGCGGTCAGGGTTATTGTAAACACTGTGCCTGACTGCTATGAGGCGCTGGGCATATGTCATACTTTGTGGAAGCCCATGCCTGGCAGGTTTAAGGACTATGTCGCCATGCCGAAACCTAACGGATACCAGTCTCTGCATACTACCGTAGTCGGACCTCTGGGCGAACCCTTTGAGATCCAGATCCGGACCAGGGAGATGGACCGGACAGCTGAGTACGGGAGCGCTGCCCACTGGCGCTATAAGGAGAAGGGACGCGTTAGAGACGAGGCTTTTGAGCAGAAAATGTCCTGGTTGCGACAACTGGTTGAATGGCAGCGGGAAATGACCGACGCAAGGGAGTTCATGGAAGCGCTCAAGCTTGATGTGTTCAACGATGAGGTTTTTGTGTTTACGCCCAAAGGCGACGTCATTGACCTCCCAGTCGGTTCGACCCCTATTGATTTTGCCTACAAGATTCACACTGACATAGGTCATCATTGTGTCGGGGCAAAGGTCAATGGCAAGATGGTGCCTTTGAGCAGCAAGTTGAACACCGGTGATATCGTGGAGATCCTAACCAACAGGCAGTCTCTGGGACCCAGCAGGGACTGGCTGGACATAGTGCGCACTTCCCAGGCAAGGTCTAAGATCCGTGCCTTTTTCAAGAGGCAGATGAGAGAAGAGGACATAAACCGGGCTAAGGCTGTGCTGGAGAAGGAAGTCCAGCGAGTTGGCCTTCAGCTCGCATGGTTGGACGGTACAGACGTTCTCGAAACGGTGCTCCAAAAGCTGGGCTTGCAGGATTTTGAAAGCTTGTATGCCGCAATAGCATATGGCGGGATCAGTCCCATTCACGTAGCTTCACGTATCCGCGATGAAACGCAGAAGGTGAAGCCTGAGCTCCTTCCTCAGAAAGAGGAGATCCCCGTTCAACTCCCTGCAAAGCCAAGAGGCCCGGAGGAGGCCGTGGTCATAAAGGGAATGAAGGATTTTCTGGTACGGCTGGCCCAGTGCTGCGATCCCGTTCCCGGTGATGCGATCATAGGCTACATCACAAGGGGCAGGGGCGTATCAGTTCACCGTTTGGATTGTCCAAGTCTGAGGACGTATGCTGACAAGGAGAGATTTATAGAAGCATCGTGGGAGGAAACCGTGGAAGCATCCTACCCGGTGGAGATTTCTGTGGAGGGCCTTGACAGGCCGGGGCTGTTTGCCGATGTCACTGCCGTGATTGCCGGCAAAGGCGCCAACATACTCAATGCACAGGCCCGGGGACAACTGGATGGCGGCGCCAGAGTTTCGACAGTATTTGAGATCCATAACCTGGATGAGCTTGAGGACATACTGTCTCACATGCGACAGGTAAAAGGAGTCACAAAAGTAACCAGGGCATTCAGACGGGGACGCTGAAAGCTCATTATTAAGGGAGAGAGCATTGTTGAGGGCTGTGTTTCAGAGAGTCACCGGGACTGCAGTTCACATCGACGGAAAACTGCAGTCGGCCACAGGTCCGGGTGCTCTTGTATTGCTTGCAGTCGGGAAAAACGATACTGATAAAGATGCAGAGTATATGGCTGAAAAGATCGCCCATCTTAGGGTGTTTTCCTGTGAACACGGCAAGATGCAGAAATCCCTTCTGGATGTTGGCGGAGAAGTAATGGTTGTCTCCCAGTTTACCCTATACGGTGACGTCAAGAAGGGAAGAAGGCCGGGCTTCGAGCGTGCTGCTCCTCCGGCGCAAGGGGCAGCGCTTTGCGAAAGGACAGTTGCATTGTTGGTAGAGTATGGGCTTACCGTGAAGACCGGTGTGTTCGGAGCTAACATGCAGGTCGGACTGGTCAACGACGGGCCGGTCACAATCCTCCTTTCCAGCGAGAAAGAATTCTGAAGGTTCCCGAAGGCAAAGGTTCTGACTTCAGCCCCTCACTACGATGACCCCAGGAAGGTGATAATGTGAAGGTGACAAGGTTGATTGTGGGTCCCCTGGCAACCAATTGCTACATAGTGAAAGACCCTCTGTCCCCTGATTGCCTGATTATTGACCCGGGCAGTGACGGTGAAGACATCCTCAAGAAGGTTCGGGACCTGGAAGGAATAGTCCGGGGCATAGTACTGACTCACGGGCACTTTGATCACTGGTTGGCGGCGGGAATTGTGCAGAGACCGGCCGCCGTTCCTGTCTGGATGGGCCAAAGGGACATCGGGTTACTGACGGATTCCGGCTGGATGAATCCGTTCATGTCCCAGGACTCTCCGTCTCCGACCGGAATCTCTCCCCTGGAAGACGGTGACAACGTGAAATGCGGTTCTGTGTCTCTGAAGGCCATCCATACGCCGGGCCATTCTCCGGGCAGCATATGTTTGTACACGCCGGGTCATCTTTTTTCAGGTGACCTGATCTTCAAAGAAGGTGTAGGACGAACTGACCTGCCTGGAGGCGACAGCCATGAGTTGTTTGGCAGCATTGCCCGAAGCGTCATGTCTCTTCCTGACGAGACCCGGATTTACCCAGGTCATGGCTCTTTGACCACGGTGAGGCACGAGCGGACGGCCAATCCGTTCCTCTGACGTTTGTGGTATTCTATACAGAACAAGCCCGGAAACGTGATGATTCTGGAGGGACCGCCATGTTGAGAGCACCTCGGGGAACCTTCGATGTTCTGCCGCCGGATTCCTCGCGATGGTCATACCTTGAGGAGCTGTTGCGGAGGATCTCAGGCAGGTACAACTACGAAGAGATCCGGACACCGGTTTTGGAGCATTCGGAGCTCTTCTCACGGACCGTGGGAGAAGCTACAGATATTGTGCAGAAAGAGATGTACACTTTCAAAGATAAGACAGGGAGGCATCTAACCCTGAGGCCTGAAGGGACTGCGCCCTGTGCCAGGGCATTTGTGGAGCATGGCATGCAGGCAGGCCCACTGCCCAGAAAGCTTTTCTACCTGGGACCCATGTTCAGGTATGAGAAGCCCCAGGCTGGGCGTTACCGGGAGTTCCATCACTATGGGGCAGAGATTTTTGGGTCTTCCTCGCCTTATTCCGATGTGGAAGTAATCATGCTGGCCATGGATATCGCCAATGAGCTGGGCCTTTCCGGAACCCGGTTGGTGATTAACACCATCGGATGTTCTTTGTGCAGGAAGGACTATCGAACCCGCCTTACAGGGTTTCTAAAGGAGCGGGAAGAGGAACTGTGTCCTGACTGTCAGGACAGGTTGGAGCGCAATCCTCTCAGGGTTCTTGACTGCAAACTAGAGTCTTGCAGGTCAGTTGTAAGGAACGCACCGGCTATCATGGATTACCTGTGTTCCGAATGCAAGGACCACTGGGATGAGCTTCGAGAGGTTTTGAGCTCAATGGGACTTGCATATTCAGTGGACACGGCACTTGTGCGGGGGCTGGATTACTACACCAGG
This sequence comes from Bacillota bacterium, assembly GCA_033809515.1. Lineage (GTDB taxonomy): Bacteria > Bacillota > Sulfobacillia > Fermentithermobacillales > Fermentithermobacillaceae > JAPXLN01. The sequence continues at coordinate 62,902 of JAPXLN010000005.1, read as the reverse complement.
ACAGTGTTTGAACTCAAGTGGCCTCCACTGGGCGCTCAGGACGCTCTACTGGGCGGAGGGCGTTATGATGGGCTGGTGGAGGAAATCGGCGGCAAACCGACGCCGGGTGTAGGGTTTGCCATGGGTCTGGAGCGCATGATGACAGCCGCAGAGAAAGGCTCAAAGCCCATAGAGGTTCCCTCTGAGATCGATCTTTTTGTGATCGCTCAGGAAGAGAAGTTTCCGTCGTCTCTGGCCAAAGCTTTTGGGCTCGTAATGGGAACACGAAGGGCTGGTTTCTCCAGCGATTTTGACCCCGAACAGCGAAGCATTAAGTCCCAGATGAAACAGGCAGACAGGCTGAACGCCAGGTATGTGGCGATTTTCGGTGAGGAGGAAATGTCCAAAGGTTGCGTAAGCTTAAGAATCATGAGTGATGGCCGTCAGGAGACCATCAGGGCAGATGAAGTCATAGCTTTTCTGCGCAGGGAGGTTAATGGAAATGTCAAGCAACAGCAATGACGGTCTGACCTATAGCAGGCTCCCGGAAAGGACCGCCGGATGCGGGGATCTTTCCTCCGGGGATGTGGGCCGCCAGGTTACGCTCATGGGGTGGGTCAACCGCCGCAGGGACCTTGGAGAGCTTGTGTTCATTGACCTTAGGGATCGTTCCGGGATAGTCCAGGTAGTCTGCGATGCCGGAGCCTTTCCCGAAAGTGCCCGGACGGCCAAAGAAGTCCGAAATGAGTATGTGCTGGCGGTTACAGGAGCGGTTGAGCTAAGGGCAGAAGGTCAGGAAAAACCTGACATGGCCACTGGCAGCATAGAGGTCCAAGCTCATCGTGTGCGAATACTCAATACTTCGCGCACTCCGCCTTTTTACATACGTGATGAGGCCGAGGCCGATGAGCTGCTGCGGATGAAGTACCGCTATCTGGATCTGAGGCGGTTTCCTATGCAGAGGAATCTCGAGATCCATCACAAGACAGCTTTAGCTGTGAGGAATTATCTGTCGGAGCAGGGGTTTTGGGAGATTGAGACTCCTGCCATGACCAGGAGCACTCCGGAGGGCGCCCGTGACTACCTGGTGCCCTGTCGTACGGATCCCGGGAAGTTCTATGCCCTGGCGCAGTCGCCCCAGCTTTTCAAACAGCTCTTGATGGTAGGCGGTATCGAGAAGTATTTCCAGCTGGCCAGGTGTTTCAGAGATGAGGATCTCCGTGCGGACAGGCAACCGGAACATACCCAGATCGACATTGAGATGTCATTTGCCAATGAAGAGACTATCTATGGTTTGGTCGAGGGTTTGGTAACTCACCTTTGGAAAGAAGTACTGGGCCTTGACATAGTTGCGCCCTTTCCAAGATTACCTTACTGCGATGCTATGGCAAGATTTGGGTCTGATAAGCCCGACACCCGTTTCCGCATGGAGATACAGGATCTTACGCCTGTGTTTGAAAACACGGGGTTTGGAGTTTTCAGGAGCACAGTAGACCAAGGCGGCATGATTGGAGCTATCTGCCTCCCGGGACAGGCCTCTATGTCGAGACAGGAGATCGACGATCTGACCGGTATGGCCAGATCCTTGGGGGCCCGCGGGCTGGTTACCGTAGCTTACCGGGAGGGAAACGTCAGATCTCCTATTGCCAGGCATCTAAGTGAAAAGGAATTGTCAGACATAGCTGAGAAAACCGGAGCTTCCGAGGGCGACATGGTAGCTATAGTCGCAGACCGGCCTGAAGCAGCCCTCAACGTTCTTGGGCGCCTAAGGCTGGAACTAGGAAAGAAGCTGGGTCTGATCGACCGGAGCGCCTTCAATTTCCTGTGGGTAACTGAGTTCCCGTTGCTTGAGAAGAACCAAGATACGGGAGAATGGGAGGCAGCTCACCATCCCTTCACCTGTCCTGTTGAAGAGGATATAGAGAAGGTGGAAAGAGGAGCTCAGGGCCAGGAGAAGGGACAGATAAGGGCGAGAATGTACGATCTTGTGTTAAACGGGGTGGAACTTGCGTCGGGTTCCATACGTATACACAGAAGAGATCTGCAGGAGAAGGTTTTCCGGCTGTTGGGCTTGAGTGCAAGTGAAGCCAGGGAAAAGTTTGGTTTTCTTCTTGATGCTTTTGAGTACGGTGCTCCGCCTCACGGCGGCATAGCTATCGGTTTGGATAGGTTGGTTATGTTGATGGCAGGTCTTTCTACTATTAGGGACGTGATCCCCTTTCCTAAGACGACAAGCGGTAGCTGTCCTTTGACGGGTGCGCCAGGGGAAGTAAACCCCATTCAATTGGAGGAACTAGGCATACGTTTGAATAAAAGGAAAACCGGTGCGCCCGGCGAAAGCTAGATTAATGGGTAAGGAGAGAACCGGGAGGAAGTTTTGTGATCGATAGAGATGAAAGGGTTCTAGTGAGCAAGGCATCCCGTGGCGATGAGGGTGCCTTTGAGGCCTTAGTGGCTCGCTACGAAAAAGGTCTCTATAACCTGGCTTTTCGCATGGTCCCGGATAGGGAGGACGCCATGGATATTGTCCAGGAGGTCTTCCTCAAGGTGCATCAGGCCCTTCCCGGATTTAGGGGCGATAGCCGGTTTTCCACCTGGGTCTACCGGGTTTGCGTAAACGCCAGTCTTGATTTCCTGAGAAAGAAGCAGAAGATCCAAACTTATTCTCTTGATGAGCCCCTGAATTTCGGAGAATCTCAGGTAGCAAAAGAGGTTCCAGGCGATGGCATGAGCGTGGAGGATCTGGTGGAAAATATGTCTTTAGGCCACAGAATCCTCAGCCTTATTCAGGAACTTGACCCGGTGTACAAAACCATAATCGTGCTCTGTGATATCCAGGGCCACACCTATCAGGAGATTGCCGACATTCTTGACATTAGTGTAGGGACAGTCAAGTCCAGACTCCATCGCGCTCGAAACATGGTAAGGAGACTTATGTCCGAGGAGCAATTCGAGGAACAATTTCAGCCTTCCTACGTCAAAAACGACGAAAGGGGGGACCTCAGGTGATACGCTGCGATGAAGGCGAGATTCTTTCTGCATACCTTGATGGGGAACTGTCTCCGGAAGAGGCGGCGTCTCTTGAGGAGCATCTTTCTCTCTGTTCAGAATGCCGGCACGCCCTGGCCGAATTGCGGCATATGAAGGAGGCGTTGATGGCCATTCCTCCTGTAGAACCTCCCTCTGAACTTAGAGGCAGGATAATGAGTGCCGTGAAACCCCGAAAACGAGCTTTCCCTGGAAGTGGGTGGCTGAGGTCTTTGTGGAATCGCCAACGTTCGCCGGCTATCAAGGCACGTTTGAGTACGGTGGCTGGCCTGATGGTCCTTGTAATGATGGTTTCCATAGCAGGTACCCTCTGGTACGCAGACAGACATTTCGGCCTTAGCCTGTTCAGTAGGAAGTTCTCATCTCTCAAGGAGGGCGAAGGTCTCGTCACTTCCTATGGCATGATGCCTCCTGATTCCAGTGGAGCTGAGTCCGCCAGAAGGGCGGAGCTCTCCGATTCAGTTCCCGGTATCCTCAAACAAGCTCAGGGTGTTTCTCCTGTCGCCGGTGATCATTACGTCATAAGGAAAGCCCAGATTTCCATCGAGGTAAGCCGCGGCCAGGCTCGAAGTGTGTTTGGCCAGGGATGCCAGGTGATTGAAGCGCATTCGGGATACGTCGAATCGTCTTCGCTTTCAGAGAGCGGGCAGCCCGGCAAAGAACGAACAACCTTCTATTTGGTTGCAAGGGTTCCATCGCGGGAGTTCGGAGCGATTCTTGAGGAACTGTCGGGTCTAGGCAAGCTTCTCAAGCAAGATACCCAGGCTCAGGATGTAACTGATGAGTACATTGACCTTGACGCCAGGCTGCGTAACAAGGAGAACGAGGAACACAGGCTTCTCCAGATACTTGGGGAGGCCAGGACTGTAGGGGAGTTGCTTCAGGTTGAGGGAGAGCTTTCCCGGATTCGCGGTGACATCGAAAGCATGCGGGGGCGCAAGATGTTTTTTGACAGGGCGATTTCCATGTCCTCTGTATCCTTAGATGTAAGCGAGGAAGGAGCAAAACCCAACACCCCGTCTCCCTGGAAAGACGTATGGCAGGCGTTCATCCGGGCCTGGACCGACTTGCTTATGGTTGTCGCCAAGGTTACACCTACGCTTATTCTGGTTGGCGCTCTTTTGTTCCTGGGGTTGAGAGTTCTCAGAAAGGCGTAAATCCCGGGCTTACTTCCAAATCTCGACTGCTCGTCCTATACTTGAAGAACAAAGGATGTGATTCAAGTATGGGACGACGTCTTCTTCTTGTAGATGGAAACTCCCTCGCTAACCGAGCTTTTTATGCGCTTCCGCCCCTTTCCACAGGGAGCGGGGTTCCTACCGGGGCAGTTTACGGATTTCTTACCATGCTTCTACGGTTTGTGGCAGAGAAAGATCCGTCTCACATTGTCATTGCCTTTGATCACCCGTCACCTACCTTCAGGCATTCCATGTTTGACGGGTACAAGAAAACAAGGAAACCCACGCCTGAGTCGCTGATTGCTCAAATGCCTGTTCTAAAGGATGTACTGACGGCCCTTAACCTGCCACAGGTGGAGTGTCCTGGATACGAGGCTGATGATGTATTAGGCACGCTGGCAAAAGCAGGCAAAGAACAGGGCCTTGCGGTTACCATACTCACAGGCGACAGGGACTGTCTTCAGCTCCTGGACCATACGGTTGAGGTAGTATTGCCTGTCCGCGGCATTTCGCAGGTAAGGGAATACTTACCCGGGACCTTTGAAGAAGAAATGGGCATACCTCCTTCCCTGATTGTCGATCTGAAAGCTCTGGCAGGAGATTCCTCTGACAATATCCCGGGAGTAAAGGGTATAGGTGAGAAGACTGCCCTTTCCCTCCTCAAGCAGTACGGCAATCTGGACGGGATCTATGCTCATCTTCACGAGATAAGCCCGGAAAGAGTCCGGCGGCTGCTGAGGGAGGGCCAAGATACTGCGCTCTTGTGTAGGGAACTGGCCACCATAGACACGGATTCACCGGTATTGCGCCAGGTTGAGGGTTTTGTTTGGCAAAGGCCCTCACAGGAACAGGTCAGCGGCATTGTCTCATCCCTTGAGTTTCATAGCCTTCTTCCCAGGATTAATGCTCTGCTCAGCCCTGACCGGCAAGAAGGTGTCCGCCATACCCGTGCCATCTGCACCCGGGAACAGCTTAGTGCGTTTTGCAGTGAAGCTATGCAGGCCGGGCAGGTGGCCGTTTACATGGCCACACCGGACGGAAAAAGGGAGGCTGAAAAGACTCTCACCTGGCCATCAGTGATTGGGGTCTCATGCGGCCATGACAGCTCAGTTATCTGCCTTGATGGCGACAGTGAGAAACACCAGGATGCTATGTGGGAATTATTTGCGCCCCTTCTTGCGAATGAGCAGGTTGCCAAGACAGGATTTGATCTGAAGTGGTTGTTTGCGCTGTTGTATGGAAAGGGCATCAAGGCCAGGGGTGAGTTTTTTGACGTTCTTGTAGCGTCTTATTTGCTGGATCCCACGCGGACAGCATACAATCTTTCCGATATTGCCAGGGTCCACGGTTCCGTTAAGGTTCCCCCCCTTGCCGGCGGTAAGAAAAAAGAGGGAGACTCAGAGGGGGAAGTCCTAGATCCTGCCATTCACATGGCCCTGGGAGCCGCGGCCTGCCTTGAGACAACTCCTCATCTCAAGAAAAAACTTGAGGATGACGGGTTGACGAAACTGGCCATGGAAGTGGAGTTTCCTTTAACCCAGGTGCTGGCTGCCATGGAGGTCACCGGTGTAGGGGTAGACCTGGAGCTGGCCAGATTGATTAGGGAGGAGTTTGGTTCCCTTCTCCAATCCCTGGAAGGTTCAATCTATGAGCTTGCAGGCGAAAAGTTCAATATCGCTTCTCCCAAACAGCTTTCGGAGATATTGTTTGACAGGCTGAAGATGAGACCGGTGAAAAAGACCAAGACTGGCTATTCAACTGACGCAAGTGTGCTTGAGGCCCTGAGCCAAGATCACCAGTTGCCGGGGAAGGTGCTTGAGTACAGGCACTATGCCAAACTGAAGTCCACGTATTTGGACTCTTTGGAGGACGTGGTCAGCCCTGTTACCGGCAGGGTGCATACTACTTTACATCAGACGGTAACCGCGACAGGGAGACTTTCCAGCTCTGATCCTAACCTGCAGAACATCCCTGTGAGGGGAGATGATGGAAGGTCTTTGCGCCGCATCTTTGTGGCGTCGCCCGGCAAACTCCTGCTTGCATCCGACTACTCCCAGGTAGAACTAAGAATCATGGCTCACGTATCGGGAGATCCCACCCTCATAGATGCTTTTTGCCGGGGGGAGGATATCCACGCCAGAACTGCGGCCGAGATCTTCGGTGTTCCCATATCAGAGGTTACTCCGGATCTTCGCAGTAAGGCCAAAGCTGTAAACTTTGGAGTGATATACGGCATATCTGATTTCGGGTTATCTCGCAACGCCGGCGTTACCAGGGAAGAAGCCAGGGAGTTCATAGAGGCCTATTTTGTCCGGTATCCGCTTGTCAGAAGATACATGGATCTAACCGTCGTGCAGGCTAGGCGCGACCGATATGTTGTAACACTGTTTGGCCGGAGGCGCCCTATACCAGAGATCGAGTCGAGAAACAGGCAGAGAAGGGCCTTCGCCGAAAGGACGGCCATAAACACCCCTATTCAAGGAAGCGCTGCGGATATCATCAAAATTGCGATGGTGAGAATTTTTCGAAGGTTGGAGCAGGAGAAACTGCGCTCACGTCTGATTCTGCAGGTCCATGATGAGCTGATATTTGAGTTTCCTGAAGATGAAGAGGTCCGCCTGCGCAAACTGGTCAGGGAGGAGATGGAGGGAGCTGCGGCTCTGAAGGTTCCTCTTCGGGTTGATATTGACGTGGGGAAGAGCTGGTATGATGTATAACGAGTCTGAGGATATTTCCGCTGCCGGACGGGAGGATCTGTGCCGGACACAGAGCTCCGGGGTCTATGTCGTAGGGCTGACAGGCGGGATCGCGTCCGGGAAGAGCACCGTTTCCAGCATTTTGAGAGATCTGGGCGCCATTGTCATTGATGTTGACCTGATCTCACGTGAGGTCACTGCCCCCGGGTCTGAGGGGCTGCAGGAAGTGGTCAGGGTCTTTGGCAAAGGGGTAATTTTGCCTGACGGCTCCCTGAACCGCAAGGCTCTCGGGTCTATCATTTTTCGCGATGAAGAGGCCAGGCGCAATCTGGATTCCATGGTGCATCCTTTGGTCATGAAAAGGATAGGGGAGATCCTTCAATGCTTGAGGACGCGAGGGCTTCAGAAGCAGATGACCGTCATGGCAGTGCTGGATGCGCCCCTCTTATTTGAGGTAGGTGCCGACAGCCTGGTTGATGAAGTATGGGTTGTAGCGACAGACCTTCCTACTCAAACTGAAAGACTTATGAAACGGGATGGGTACAGTCTGGAAGAGGCCGAACTCCGCATTTGCGCTCAGATGCCGCTTTCAGAGAAGGTCAGGCGTGCCGAAGTGGTTATTGACAATCAGGGAACTATGGACGAGACCAGGATGCGTGTGGAGAATCTGTGGATCAGCCTTAAGAGGAGAGTTCTAGGACGACCTGGAATACCTAATGCCGGAATATCTGATAGACATCCCTGACTGAGTATCGGAGGAGGAAATCAAGGTGAAAGACGTCTCATCCAACACATTTGATGCAGAGCTCAGTGCCAGCAAACTCAGCATAGTGGATTTCTGGGCTCCCTGGTGTGTTCCTTGTCGTAAAATGCTGGCGGTTTTTGATGAAGTTATTCCCGAGATCCGTGCCAAGTTCAAGGACCAGGTATCTTTTCTGAAGGTGGATGTTGATCAGGAAGCAGCTTTGGCGCAGAGGTTCGGCATTACCATGGTTCCAACAATAATAAGCTTTGTGGGGACAGTGCCTCATGACAGGTATGGCGGGAGATCCCGGGGCGACCTCCTTCGCTGGATTGAGACCCTTGCCAATGAGGTTGGTCTTGAAGTGGAGGAGGCCAGGTAATGCCCGCCGTCAAAGATATAGTGGATTTCCGCTCAGATACGGTTACCAAGCCTACTCAAGAGATGCGCAAAGCTATGTGCGAAGCGGAAGTAGGTGACGACGTCTACGGTGAGGACCCTACTATACGGCGTTTGGAAGCCCTGGGCGCCCGGATGGTGGGTAAGGAAAGCGCTGTCTTTGTCCCCAGTGGCACCATGGGCAACCAGGTCTCAATCCTGGCCTGGACAGGTCGGGGAGACGAGATCATCCTGGAAGAGCAGGCGCACATCTTCATGTACGAAGTAGGAGGTCCTGCAGTTCTGTCAGGGGTCCAGGCCCGGACCATACCTGGCAGGCACGGCGTCATGGGTCTTGACGCCTTGAAGGGCGCCATACGGAAACCCAACATACATTTTCCAAGGACCACCCTGCTATGTCTTGAGAACACCCATAACCGTTCCGGAGGGTGTATCCTTCCTGTGGAATACATGAAACAGGTTTCAGATCTGGCCAGAGAGTCGGGAATCGCGGTTCACCTGGACGGCGCCAGGCTTTTCAACGCAGCCGTGGGCCTTGGCGTTGATGCTCCTGAGATAACCAAGCACGTTGACTCGGTACAGTTTTGCTTGTCAAAAGGGCTCTGCGCTCCGGTCGGTTCGCTGGTCGCAGGTCCTAAGGAATTTGTGGACAGAGCGAGAAAGTACCGTAAGCTTCTGGGCGGAGGAATGAGACAGGCGGGTATTCTGGCCGCCGCAGGAATAGTAGCTCTGGAGAAGATGGTATCAAGGCTAGCAGAGGACCACGCTAATGCAAAGATTATTGCTGAGGCACTTTCCCGGATTCCCGGGTTGGCCATTGACATGAAATCAGTCCAGACGAACATGGTCATTGTTGACACACACGGGCTGGGGATTACCGGTGATGAGTTTGCGGCGCTTATGAAAGGTTACGGGGTGTTATTCAACGTTGCCTTTCCATACCGGGTCAGAATCGTTACTCACCACGATGTATCCAGGCAGGATTGCCAGGAAGGTATCAGGCGCATCTGTGAAGCTGTCACGAATCTGAGGAAGTAAAGACCGTTTTTTGCGGGTTTCCGGTGGCAGTGTTAGGAGGGTATCCTTGAACCAGAGAGGGCTTTGGGAAGACAGCTCATTCCCGGACGCCAAGAGAAAGGAAAGGACTCCTGCCTCGTCTTTGGGGATCCCCGAGGACGCTCCTTTGGCTTTCAGGATGACGCCTTGCACCTTTGATGAATTCGTAGGCCAGGAGGAGCTTGTGGGGCCGGGGAAAGCTCTGCGTAAGTCCATTGAAGACGACAGGATTCCCTCGGTCCTATTCTGGGGCCCGCCGGGAACGGGAAAAACAGCTCTGGCCAGGCTTATTGCTCTTCAGACTAAGTCGGCGTTTACTGAACTATCGGCTGTGACCTCAGGCGTTCAGGATGTGAGAAACGCCGTTCTCCTTGCCGAGCATAACCGGCTGGGCGGCAAACGGACTATTCTTTTCCTTGATGAGATTCATCGTTTCAACAAAGCTCAGCAGGATGCGCTTCTTCCTCATGTTGAGAAGGGCACGTTGGTTCTAATAGGCGCCACGACTGAGAACCCTTACTTTGCGGTGAACGCTGCCCTGCTGTCCAGAATGCGCATTTTCAAGTTTGATCACCTTTCACCCTATCATATTGAGACTATCCTTGACCGTGCTCTGAAGGATTGCCGGGGTCTTGCCGGACAGGCTGAAATCGAGGAAGACGCCGTCAAACACATTGTTCAGTTTTCAGGAGGTGATGCCAGAACAGCGCTGAATCTTCTTGAAGCGTTATACTTTGCGAGCTCTGCAGAAGACGGCAAGCGATCTCTTACCCTTGAAAAAGCTCTTGAGATATCTCAGAGCCCAGCGTTGTTCTACGATAAGACCGGAGACCAGCACTACGACATCATATCCGCATACATAAAGAGCATGAGGGGAAGCGACCCTGATGCAGCTGTCTACTGGCTGGCCCGGATGCTTGAGGCAGGAGAGGACCCCAGGTATGTAGCCAGACGCTTAGTCATCTGTGCAGCAGAGGACGTAGGGAACGCAGATCCTGTAGCTTTGCTCCTTGCTGAAGCGGCGTTTCGCGCCTGTGAACACCTGGGAATGCCCGAAGCCAGAATTCCTCTTGCTCAAGCTACCATATACGTGGCTCTTGCACCGAAAAGCAATTCTGCATATCTAGCTATAGAGTTGGCCATAGCTGATGTTCGTGAGAAGCCTGCGTATCCTGTTCCTGCTCATCTAAGAGGTACAGGATACGCAGGGGCAGAGGAACTCGGCCATGGCGCAGGCTATGTCTATCCTCACGATTACCCCGGAGGTAAGGTGAATCAGGAGTATCTTCCTACAGAGCTGAAAGGCCGCATCTACTATCGTCCCCCCGAACAGGAATCCCCTGGGAAGTAGATACACCCTGAGCAGTCACGGTATAGGCGCGTATGATACCCGTTTCCCGGTATTGCTCCGGTCATTTTCGGGCACGATCCGGTGGGAGGCGTTTTGCATTGATGTGCCCAAAATGCCAGAGCAGGGCGACTGGGAAAGTCAGCCAGAACGTGTATTTCTGCTGGGATTGCGCTGTGGAGTTTGTTCCGACCAAGGATGGGTTCAAAGTATACCGTCTTGAGGTAGATGGCACCTTGGTTCTGGATTCCCTTGAAAGCAAGCCGAACGAGACCCAGAAGTTAAGGGTTTGATTTCAGGAGGGGATGTGGCAGCATGCGAGATGAAACTTTTTGGGGCGGAATGGCAGTAGGCATAATTGCCGGACTGGTCATGGGCCTTCTCTTAGCTGTCGGACGTTACATGAGTCCAATGGAGCGCACGAGAGCTAGGGTTGGAGGGACTGCAAGACGGGCGGTTCGGAGTGCACGGGGAACATGGAGAGAGCTTGCGGGGCGGTTCTCCGGGTGATAGGCGCAGGCTAACAGGAATATTCCGGTCAATCCTGTTTCTCGCCCTCATAGGTCTTCTCCTTTATTGGATTCGTGGCGCATTGCCACCCTTTGCTCTGGCAGCGTTTCTCAGCTTTGTTCTTGAGCCCGCCGTGACAGCTCTTGAGCGGCGGGGAAACTCAAGAGTCAGAGGCATTCTCGTGGTCTACGGTCTATCTCTTGCTGTTCTTCTGGTTGTCTCACTCTGCCTTTTGCCACGGTTTGTCAGTGACCTTCGCCGTCTGGGAGATGAGATACCGGGTTTTGTTGAAACCCTGCAATCGTACTTTCAGGCAATCCGGCAAGCGGCTGGGCGAACCCTCCTTCCAGGGTTGGAGCGGGGGATCCTCAGTTTTCTGGATGAGATAGAAGCTTTCACGGAAACTATAGGTGGCAATATCCAGGACTACTTTCTGTCATCTGCCAGACTTATTTCATACGCGTGTGTGTCGCCTGTCATTGCCTACTACATCCTTCGGGACATAAACCGGTGGCGCCGGCGGTCCCTTGTGTTTCTGGCGAAATACCCTCTTCCGTACGTTGACCTGCTGCGAGACGTCGACCAAGTCCTCAGCGGCTTTGTCCGGGGACAGTCTATTGTGGCCGCAAGCGTCATGGCTATGGTATGGGCAGCTTCGGGCATTCTGAAGCTGCAATACGGGGCGCTTCTCGGGTTCATCAGCGGATTGGGTGAGTTTGTTCCGTTTTTTGGTCCGGTAGTAGGCGCGGTACCGTTCCTACTGGCCGCGCTCACGAAATCAACTGCTACTTTCTTGTGGGCCCTGGGCTTTGTCGTGTTCATTCAATGGTTTGATTCAAGTATCATCGTACCCAGGGTGACAGGACCCCGTGTGGGGCTCCATCCTCTCTGGGTCATTCTTGCCCTTTTCGCAGGCAGGGAAATCTTGGGGATCTGGGGGATCTTTCTTGCTGTGCCTCTTGCGGGCGTTATCAGAGTAGTGCTCAGATTCCTTAAGGCAATGGAGGGGAAGTGGGGTAGAGGATTTCCAGGGGTTTCCGGAGAATCGCGTAGGCAAGGAGATCCGGAGGAGGATGTACAGTGAGTACCATGATGGGGATTGCCGGGGCAGGAACCATGGGAAGGGGCATGGCTGAGACCGCCCTTCTTGCAGGATTCAGTGTTGTGATGATAGACATCAACGCCGAGCTGGCAGGAAAGGGATACGAAGCTGTCGCCGGAAGCTTGGCAAGAGGCGTGGAAAGGGGCCGGATAACCCCGGAACATATGACCTCGGCCCTTGGTAGACTGACAGTCGGTGCGATTTACGACCTTTTGTCCGGGTGTGAGGTGGTCATCGAAGCTGTGGCTGAGAACATAGAAGTGAAGAAGCAGGTCTTAAGCAGCGTGTCAGCTGTTGTAAGCAAGGATGCGCTTCTCGGTTCTAACACCTCTTCGTTGAGCATCTCGGAAATGAGCTTGGCAGTGAGAAACCCGGAAAGGTTTTGTGGAATACACTTTTTCAACCCTGTGCCGGTGATGAAACTTGTGGAGATTATCCCCGGTGAGCGAACAAGGGCTGATACCGTTGACCGTGCAGTTGACTTATGCAGGAAGCTAGGAAAGACCCCTGTGACAGTCAGGGAATCACCTGGTTTCATCGTCAACAGACTGTTGTGTCCTCTTATGAACGAGGCGGCTTACCTTGTTATGGAAGGCGTTGCTTCCAGGCAAGACATAGACACTGCCATGAAGTTAGGAGCTAACCATCCCATAGGTCCCCTTGCATTAGCGGATCTGGTGGGGATCGATGTGTTATACGCGATCATGGACGTGCTTTACCGAGAATTTGGAGACCCCAAATACAGGCCATGCCCTATTTTGAAGGACATGGTTGAAGTAGGGCACCTGGGGCGAAAGACGGGCCAGGGGTTCTTCACTTATTGAATGGCACCGGTAGGCGATCCTACAGCTTGTAACCGATCTTTCTTAGAAATGAATGGCGCCACTGAACGTCGCTGTCTTCTTCTACGCCTACCGGCGGACTCCCGTCGATAACGCCCAATATGCCTTTGCCCTGTGAAGTCTTGGCCACTACGACCTGGACAGGGTTTGCCGTAGCGCAGTATATACGGCAGACTTCGGGGACCATCTTGATATTGTTCAGCACGTTAACAGGGAATCCGTTTTCCATGAGTATGATGAAGACATGACCTGTGCCCAGGGATTCAGCGTTTTTCACGGCAAGCTTGGTGAGAGCATCATGGTTGCCGGCATACCTTATGAGGCATTTCCCGCTAGCTTCCAGGAATGCCAGGCCAAACTTGATACCTCCTCCGGCGTTTGCCATAGCCTCGTACAGATCCTCTACGGTCTTGATGAAGTGGGACTGCCCGAGTATTAGGTTTGCTTCAGCAGGTTTTTCGATGTCTACCAGATGAATCTCAAGCGCCATAGTATTCCTCCTTGCTTTTCTTAATCGGATATCTAATTCCCTGTGAGCCCCATATTACCTTTTTTCCGCCTGCCCCACATACACAGATTTGCACATGCTTGCCAGGTCACTGTCGCCAGTAAGCAAGGTAGCTCCGGTGTCTTTCGCAAAGAAAAGGATGACCGCTTGTTCCGTTCGAAGCTGGGGGTTCTCCCTTAGGAGCATGGTTGCAGCTCCCGCCGATTCCAGGGTTATCCCTACGATGTCCAAGGGGAGCTGAGTCAAGAGGGAGATCATGTCATCAAGCAGATGAGGCGCCTGGCGGGCTGCTTGGGTTAGTACTTCAAGGATGCATGTAGCGGGTACCTTTATTCTGGACGCGCATTCGACGCACTGTCGAAGCACTCTTTCTACTATGGCGCCTCCTGCCTCTGCCTTAAGGTATGCGGTGAGGGCGGTGTTATCCAGCAGGAAATCCACCTCATCATTTTCAGTTGCCATCGGCATCTTCCTTGCTTTTCTGATCAACCCCAGTTTTCCATAGTCCCAGCCCATGGCTTACAGGGTCGTCTGAGTCAGGTGTGAGCACAAGCTTGCTCCCTACCCGGTGAATCAGAAAGCTTTGCCCTGGCTTAAGGTTCATTTCCTTTCGCAAGAGGGCAGGTATGACCACCTGGCCCCTTGCTGTCAATTTGGATTTGTGCAAGTCACTCACCTGCCTTCTAGTATTGTCATAGGACCCAGCTTATCTCCAGGAATCCTCGCCCCCGGACCTGTAAATTGGCGGGAAAAGGCGAAATTTGCCCGCCAGGGCGTTGCAATCCGGAAAGGAACAGTGGAAGATTAGAGCATAGAAGTGGGGCTCCATATATAACCTCGCGGACACCAGGTGAGGTTAGGGATTTGCCGGTACGAGCTAATGCGTTTAGGGAGGTCTAAAAATGGCTGAGGTTTCGGTTACCGTGTACTCAACTCCTACATGTCCGTGGTGTACCAGGGCTAAAGCATATCTTGATGAGACGGGGGTTCCCTATGAGGAGAAGGACGTCTCAGTTGACATGGAGGCAGCTCGCGAGATGGTGAAGATCTCCGGTCAGATGGGCGTGCCTGTGCTGGTAATCAACGGAAACGTGATCGTAGGCTTCGATAAGAGGAAGGTTGAGCTTCTTATCGACTTAATGAAACAGAAGAAGTAGGAGGGGGCCAAAACTCCTTCGCACGTATAGAAGGCCCGCCTGTGCGGGCCTTTTCTTGAGCTTTTGCGCCACATATTCCGTTGGTACTCTGCATTGCTTGATCGCTTGTCATGATTTATCTAAAGGAGTTTCTTCTTGGGTAGCGAACTATGTGTTGTTAAGGCTGTTTCATAGGAGTGTTCTCAGAGAGGCGGTGTCGCATGTGGAACCGGTTCCACAGCCGAGGAAGAAGGCATCCAAGCGCGAGGGCTTGGTTTCAAGGATATTCGGGACGGATCCGGAAACCCGGGCCATCCTTAGGGCTACGTGGGCTCTGGCATGGCCGGTCGTTCTGGAACAAGCTCTTTCCATGGTGACACAGGTCATTGACATGGCTATGCTTGGAAGGCTGGGTGCGGAATCGGTTACAGCGGTGGGACTCAGCATGCAGCCGTTTTTTCTGGTGAATGCCCTTTTTATGGGGCTTTCGGTTGGGACTACGGCGCTTTCCGCCAGAGCCGTTGGCAGCGGCAACCGGGAAGAGGCCGGGCAAGTAGCAGGCCAGTCACTGCTTATTGCCTTGATGTGCGGAGGCATCATAAGCTACGTTGGGTACCAGAAGGCAGATTGGGTCATCTCTTTCATGAAAGCAGAGGATTCAGTAAAGGCTATAGGCGGTCCGTACGTAAAAGCTATGATGCCAGGCATGATTCTTTTCTTCGTCTTTACAATTGCAACCGGTGCTCTGCGTGGAGCTGGGGATACCCGAACTCCCATGGTTATTAACGTATCCCTTAATACGATGAAAGCTTGCCTCAACTACATTCTGATTAACGGCAAGTTAGGCCTTCCTGCCATGGGAGCTACCGGTGCCGGTCTGTCCACGTCTGTGTCGCGGACCCTGGGCGGCCTGGCAATGCTGTACGTTGTTTCCCGTCCTAACGATAGGCTGTGGGTGAACTGGCGCAAGGTGTTGTTCAGGTTCGACTGGAGCTTGTTTGGCCGAATACTGAACATTGGGGTTCCGGCTGCTTTGGAGCGCGTGCTTACTTCGTCAGGGCAGATTGCTTACGCCAGACAGGTTGCCGACCTTGGTACCAAGTCTTACGCAGCTCACTCTCTTTCACTGAACGTTGAGTCGTTTTCGTACATGCCCGGAACAGGATTCTCAACAGCTGCTACTGCGCTTGTAGGACAAAGGCTGGGAGCGGGAGATGCAGACGGCGCTGAAAAGAGCATTATGATTGCCGTCAAGATGGGCGTTTTGACCATGGGTACCATGGGGCTTTTGTTCTTCCTCTTCCCTTCTCAGTTCCTTAGCATATTTACAGATGACCTAGAGGTAATATCCAAGGGGATTCCGCTGTTACGCATAGTAGCGTTCACGCAGATACCCGAGGCGCTTGGTTTCGTTATTCCCGGCGCTCTGCGCGGAGCCGGCGATACCCGAATCGGTATGTATGTCACCATTGCAGGCATTTGGATAGTCCGGTATGGCGTTACCTATGTTCTCATGAACGTCTTCCATTTGGGGTTGGCCGCAGCCTGGCTAGCTATGTTCCTCGACTGGGTTGTGAGGGCAAGCTTGTACTGGATTAGGTTGAGGCGGGGGAAGTGGAAGACCATAAGAGTATAGCTAAAGAGACAGGTGACTTTGGGATAGATTAGAGTTAAAATGGGGTAAATCGGGGAGCTGCTGTGAGCGGCTGAGAAAGGGCTATGAGCGCCTGACCCTTGGAACCTGTGGGGTAATGCCCGCGTAGGGAAATCCGAGTCAGATGCCCGCACGCCCGTGCGGCGTTTTTATTTGCCCTCCCCATACGAGGAGGTATTTCTGTGCGGCAACAAAGAGTTGAGGTGCTGGTGGAAGGGGCGATAATGGTTGCCCTCGGGTTGACTCTGAGTTTCGTTAAGATCTTCCAGGCGCCGTATGGCGGGTCAGTTACGATGGGAAGCATGATTCCTATCCTTCTTTTTGCCATGCGCCGGGGGGCAGGGCCCGGGATAGCAGCCGGCATTGTTCATGGCATTCTTCAGTATATGATTGAGCCGTTTTTCGTACATCCTGCCCAGGTCTTCCTGGACTATCCTCTTGCCTTTGGTATGCTGGGTCTGAGCGGTCTTATGGGCCAGAGAGCAGTGCTAGGGACAACCGTGGGCATACTGGGAAGGTTCGTCTCTCACTATGTTTCCGGGCTTATTTTCTTTGCCAGCGCGGCCTTGGATCGGGGTATGAACCCGTATCTGTACTCGCTCTTGTACAATGGGGCCTATCTTCTGCCTGAGCTGGTGATTTCCGCGGTCATACTTCGGTATGGTCTATACTCTATGGTGGAGAAGGCCACTGCCAAATGACAGTCATGGGGATTATGGCGTATTTCACTCCAATTGTAGGGATGTGAGTCTAGTTGGAAATGGGCCCCGGTCAAGAGTTCGCTGTAGTGGTTGCAGGTGGGGATCTTGACGGTTCGGCAACGGCATTGGTTAAGAGAGCGTCGCTGATTGTAGCAGCTGACCGGGGCGCCCTTTTTCTTATCAGACACAACATTCTGCCCCATGTGGTCGTAGGCGACTTTGATTCGTGTGGTCTCTCTGAGGTTGAGATTCTCAGGGCCAAGGGTTCAAGGATAATCGGCCTTCAAAAGGATAAGGACGAGACCGATACGGAAGTCGCCTTGGATACGGTGGCCAACGAAAGATTTGACCGTGCCGTTCTTCTTGGCGCCCTTGGAGGGTCAAGGGTTGAGCATAGTCTGGCCAATGTCTTTCTTCTTGAAAGGTACGCAAAAAAGGGCATGGATGTCAGCATATGGTCGGGTGCGACCAGGATTCTCTGGATGGCAGGATACGAGTACCCTTACGGCGGATCTAGGGTCATCTGTGGGTCAAGAGGTGACTTCGTGTCGCTGATTCCGGTGAGCGAGGAAGTTCGGGGAGTGACCACGGCCGGCCTCCGGTTTCCCCTTTCCAATGCCGTCCTCCGGCGAGGCTCCACCCGGGGCATTTCCAATGAGCTGTTGGGGTCAGAGGCCTTCGTCTCTGTGGAAGAAGGGTTTCTTCTAGTAGTCGCTACCGGGAGAATCCCGTAGCGTGTAGCCTTCTCATGACCGGTGTTATAACGGGTTCTACTTGACTGCTCCGGGAAGTTGATCGGGAGGTCTTCCTCTGGGGTCGTCGCGGGCAGGTGTCCCTCTTGACATGAGTTCACCCAGTGTAAGAAGCTCATAGCCTGCCGCCCTCAAATTCTCGATGACAAGGGGAAGAGCTTCGTGGGTCTCCTTGGCAGAGTCTGATGCATGGAACAGTATGATGGCGCCTGGGAAGCTGTATTTCGATATTATCTCTACCATATAAGAGACGCCGGGATTCTTCCAATCCAGACTGTCCAGGGACCAGATAACCGTCTCATATCCCAGCTCACGGGCAGTGAGGACCACAAGGTCGTCATAATCGCCGTTGGGGGGCCGGAAGAATTTGGGCGTCGTGTTGGTGAGGTTTACCAAAATGTCGTGGGCCGACTGTATGTTATCTCTTACCGTCTGTTTGCTCTCCTGGCTTAGGTTAATGTGCTCTTGTCCGTGGCTGGCAATCTCATGGCCCTCTTCTACGATTCTCGTAACTGTGTTCCGGTAATGGTTGGCCCAAGGTCCTGACAGAAAAAAGGTGGCCTTCTGGTTGTAACTGGCGAGAACGTCAAGGATCTTGGTGGGCGTATCTTTGCCCCAGGAGATGTCAAAGGTTAACGCCATGAGTTTCCGGTCTGTCTTGACGTAAAACATAGGCGTTTGTGATGTGGCGGCTGTGGGCAGGTTGTACATTTCCGTCACAGGACGTACCCCCTGGGTACGGACCCCAATGATTGTGCCGGTAATTCCCAGCATTAGCAAAAGGGCCGCTGTTAAAGATCTCCTTCTCAGCAACATGCCCGTTGACCTCCAAGTGTTCACTCATGAAGTGATTCTGTCTTGAGGCACAATGATCCTCTACGATGAATAATAGTCGTGCCGGTCTGGATATATGACGTGATTCCCTGCAATCGCTGACCCGGACATTGGGTGTCCGGGTCAGACCGGCGTAGAAGTGGGTCTTTATTGAAGGGCGGGTTTACCGGGCCATCCTCTGTAGATGCCGAAGCCTGGTTTGTGACCCGTCCGAGGCGCAGACGGTTTCGGCCGGCTTTTTGCCACGACCAGCTGGCGTTTGTCTTCAGATAGGCGAACCGGTGTTGCTTCCGGAGCGATGTCCTGAACCTCAGGCGCGCTTTCAGGTACGGGCGGAACTTTCGGTTCCTGACTCGTCTTGCTCCTCATGAAATCCATGTTTGCGATGAAGTTCAGGATTGCCGTCAGCAGTTTAGGGTCCATGCCCAGTATTTGCTGGAGCGGGGATACGTGTTCCAGCTTCCGGGTGATGCCGGCTTCCGGCGCAACTCCCTCGGCTTGATCAGGGTCTTCATGCTTACTGCCTTCTTCGCTTTCCTGTTCGTCAGGGACGCTTGCCTTGCCGGGGAAGACTTTCGACAAGGAGGAGACTAGGCCTATGAGAGAGGTTAGCATGGCTGGGTCCATGCTCCCCTGACCGGCCAAAAGCTTTGACAGAATGGAGAACAGGGGTGTGATGGGCTCTCTTGCAGAACCTATATCCGGGGGCTCGGCCTGGATTGACTGAAGGTTCTGGGTTTCAGCAGGCTTCATTGTGGTTATTGCAGTTTCTTCAGCGAACTGCCCTTCACCGAAGTAGGACCCTTCGCCGTAGAAAGACTCAACGATTCCCAGAAGGTTCAGCAACGCAAGTAAACCAGCTTTCTCCCTGAGGCTTCGCTGGTCCTCTCCGCTACCGTCAGCCAGAAGCGAGCGTGCGATTTCTGACAGTGTGCTGTCACTAGTCACCAAATCCACCCCGGCCGAAGAAGTTAGCAAATTCCGGAGGAACCTGTCCACCGATCACTCCCCCAATTTCTGTCTTGAGAAGCTTGCGAGCCTCCAGTATTGTATTATTGACAGCTTCTGCTATCAGGATCTCCAGTTCGGAAAGGTCATAGGTTCTTGCTGCGAGTTTCTCCTTGTCAATATGCACGCTCTTTATGTTGAACCAGATATCTCCGGTAGCGCCAATCAAGCCGTCTCCTGCCTGGCCATGGACCAGCCTGTTTTGAAGCTCGGACAGCCTGGTATTGACTTCCGACTCCAATCTTTCCATCTGCGTCAAAAGGGCGGCGAAATTCTGCACTCCTATCCCTCCAGTCACTTCTGCTGGAGCATTTTATGCCGGGACTGCATGGTTGGGTACCTAAAAACAGGCACGGCAGGAAAGACCTTGTCCCCGCTTTTCTCCGGTGTGTTTCCCAGGTTTCCCGTCCCTGCCAGCAGTAGGATAAGGATTAAGAATAGGATAAATGGATTTGCGGTTTCCTGCTCCATGGTGTTCATGGGGCAGTCCCCCTGGCCGGTTGGGCAGTTTCGTCAGCTTCATCTTCGTTGGACTGAATAGCTGCACCAAGCCACGCTGCTGCCAGGATCAAGGAAAGCGATACTGCTGAGTCCAGGCGTTCAGAGAGAAGATCGCTGGCCCTGGCCGTGAGGCTGTGTACATCCATTGCACCCATATTCACATCAGGCCGGCTGAGCTCGATCAGGGTATCTATGAGTTTTTGGCCTCTGTGGCCTGTGAACGGTCTCAGCGCAGCTATCAGTTCAATGGTTTCTTTGGTGAGTTGACCGCCGTTCATTGCTATCCCTCCTCTGAAGGGAACATCATGACATAATATGACGGGTACCACAAAGTGTTCGAGAGCCTGCTATGACATGAGTGTGTTCGTGGAGGTAAAGCAGCTTTGAGGGGAGAACAATACTGGAGATCACCGCCTTGAGAGCGGGCTCTGGGTCCGCATGTCTGCCAGGTGATGTATTTTGCTCAGGAGAGGGGTTTTTGCCCATGGACATAGATTCCATTATCAAGTCGCGTAAAGAGGAGGATTCCAGAGAAGAACAGGAGCTTTTCCTTGAGCGTGTAGAGGAAGTCCATGAAGAATCTACAATCGTCGACGGTCACCTGTGCACTCTGTATGATGTGGTGCGCAAGTTCAGGCCTTTCAACGAGAGTTCGCCTGAAGGTCACGCTGATCTTCCCCGCCTTATGGAAGGCGGAGTTGACGTGGCAATAATGGCTGCTTTCGCTTGGGACAGGACATGGCCTGTTCGAGGCGTCCGGCAAGGTCTTGAGTATGTAGATGCGTTCAACTCGTTGTGTATGTTGCCCGGTGTAAGAGCTGTGACCGCAGCTCGAGACATCATCCAAAGGCAGGATAGCGGGGACCTTGGTCTCATGCTCGCTTTCGACGGAGGCGAGTTTATGGAGGGAAGCGTTGAGGTCCTCAGGATGTTCTACAAGCTCGGACTGAGGATGCTGGCTCTCGCGTGGAACGATCGTAACCTCCTGGCAGACGGGGCCGGTGAATCGGTCACACGGGGCGGGCTGACCAATGCAGGAAGGAAGATTGTGGCTGAGTGCGCTAGGCTGGGTATATTGGTAGATGCTGCCCATATGTCCGAGGCCGGTTTTTGGGATCTGGTAGAACTGGGTGAATCGCCGTTTGTCGTCAGCCATGCCAACTGCCACAGCCTGTTCCATCACCCGCGTAACCTCACAGACGACCAGCTTCAGGCAATAGGCGAAGCCGGAGGTCTTGTCGGTATCTCCCTCAACCCTGCTTACTTCGCTGGGTCATCTGAGGAGGCCACAATTTCGAGAGTGGTAGACCATATTATGCATGCCATGGAAGTTGCCGGTGAAGAAAACGTTGGCATTGGGACTGACTTTGACAGCTTTGGTCAGCCTGGGCCGCAGCCTGTTTCTGATGTACGGAGACTGCCGTTACTAACACAAGAACTGCTGAGACGAGGAATGTCAGGCAAGACGGCAGGGGGGATTCTGGGAGGGAACTGGCTAAGGGTCATACGGGCGGTTATGGGATGAGAACCTTTAAAGTCCTGGTGGCTATGAACTCATTCAAGGGGAGTCTATCGTCTATTGAGGCCACAAGACTGGTTGCTGAGGGCTTTGAGCGCGGCTATCCTGAGGCCCATGTTGTTGAGATGCCTATGGCCGACGGCGGCGACCATACAGCCAGTGTCTTGTCTCAAATATGGCAAGGGCCCATCCAATACCTGAGAGTTACGGGTCCCTATGGAGATCCGGTTTCAGCGGGAGTTATGGTCGCTGACGGGGGCAAGACAGTAGTCATCGAAAGCGCTTCAGCTTGCGGTCTGGCCCTTGTTCCGCCCGGAAAGCGGGATGCCTGGACTGCCCGGAGCACAGGTGTAGGTGAGCTTATGCTATGGGCGGCACGGTCAGGAGCTTCCAGGGTGATCGTTGGGGTTGGGGGCACTGCCATGAATGACGGAGGGATAGGCGCTGTACTGGCTGCCGGGGCCAGGGTTATGGATGGGACCGGGTGCCAGGTCCCTGAGGGTATACCCGGGCTCCTGGCTGTTGAAAGAGTCTCGCTTGGAGGTATTCCCAGAGAGTTTGAAGGCGTTGAAGTGATTGTCCTATCAGATGTCAGCAATCCATTCGCAGGTGAGCAAGGCGCAACCTGGGTCTATGGTCCGCAAAAGGGACTGGGGTCCGCTCTGCTTGGCAAGGTTGACGACGCAATGGAAAGGTACGGGTGCATTCTTGGGCGTGACCTGAGCCGGGATCCACGAGGTATTCCAATGGCCGGCGCAGGCGGAGGCCTGGCAGGAGGGATCTGGGCTTATTTCGGGGCAAGATTGGAGGACGGTGCCCGGTTCCTGATGGAAGAGAGCGGTTTCTTCCGAGAGATCCCTGACGCCGATCTGGTGATAACCGGAGAAGGGAAGGTGGATAGGCAGACACCGAGGGGAAAAGCTCCCTTTGCATTGGCCCAAGCCGCGGCAGCGTCGGGAGTTCCGGTTCTTGTCATCGGCGGCGGTTTGGACGACTCCCTTCTGCGTTCCTATCCACCGGAGTATGCGGCTGTTCTGTCGTCTACCCTGAGGCCGTCCTCAACCAGGGGTGCCATGGCCATGGCGTGGTCTTGGCTCCCTTTTATATCTGAGCAGTTAGCCAAGGTAGGCAGGCTATTTGCTCTTTCCCTGCCTGTACGGCAGGAAGTCTGTGCAGGCGGGATCGTGATCAGAGAGGGCAAGAAGGGTCGGGAGATGCTTTTTGTTCTTGACAGGTTTGGGAAAGTGGTTCCGCCCAAAGGCCATCTTGAGCCAGGCGAAGCTCTTGAGGACGCGGCTTTGCGGGAAGTGAAAGAAGAGACGGGTATTGACGGGCGCATCACAGGCGATCTTGGCACGATCAGGTACAGGTTCTTTGGAGAGGACGGACCTATAGAGAAAAGGGTTCAATTTTACCTAATGGAAAGATGCGGCGGTTCGCCTGTGCCACAGCAAGGAGAGACCCTCGATGTAATGTGGATTGGAGAGGACCAGGCAGCTTTCATTGATACCTATGACAACATGCTTCCCCTCATAAGGCGCGCGTTGGAGAAGGATATGGTATAATATGGGTGCGAAGGGTTCCGGCAGCCGAAAGGAGAGTGTCGGAGCTGGAGCTTTCAACCCGTCGCCGGCCGGCAACGGCTATAGCACTGTTGCTGCTGCCCTTGATAAGTTTCGTTGTCTTGACGCATGTGATCCGCTTCAGAGACTCGTATGTTTTTCTGCTTGTTGAGGAGTCTTCTACCGCATCACTAAGGACCTGGCCTCTAACCTGGGAGGGCGTTCCCGGCGCCTTTGCAGACCCGGCCACTCAGACTCTAAGCCTTCCCCGGAGAAGAGACCTTACCGGAGTCTGTCTTGCACTTCACTATTCTGCCACCTCTTTGGATGTTGAGATACAGAACTCGGTTAGGTTCTCCAGGACCGGCAAGCTGCGTCTGAGTCTGACCAAACCAATATCGCTTATGGGATGCGACATTAACGGAGAGGTTATGGAACTGGTGGAGAACCGTGCGCGAGTTATAGAAGGTGATCTTGTAGTCGAAAAGACCTCGGCAGATGGTGCCGTTCACCTAAACTATGCGGGAAACAAGATCATTCTTGGCCCGGGGGACACCTGGGAAAGGCTTGTCATGCTGCGCCCTGAAGGCAAAGTGATCCTTACACCTGATAACTGGCGAGCTGGTCTGGCAGAAGCTATGACTGAAGGATATCCACTGACCAGGATCGTGTTTGCCAATATGGGTCTTTGGCCCAAGGCAAATGTACACTGGGGGGAGTCACCTTGAGGGTTGTCTTCCTGGCCTCAAAGAGGGCTCTGGTTGTCCTGGTGCTAACCGGCATGCTTTTGTCTGCCTTCGTATTTGACGGCGGGGTAAAGGCCTCTCCTGCGGTGCCTGTTGTTCTCATCGGCGAGCCTGATGCCGCAAAAGATCAGAGGGAGGCTGCCGGAGGAACCACAGGCCTGTGGGAGGATTCAGGTTTTCTTGCCAAGCTGGTATCTGGGGGGTATGAGCCAGGTCACACTCTGTTCATGTTCACGCCGGCAGGCATGTACGAGGATTTTGCTGACGGCACTGCCGTTGTATCTCGCTATGTAAGTCAGGTCCTGACCCTGACCGGAGCTAGTCATGTAAACGTGGTCGCTTACGGGATCTCGGGTTTGATCACACGGTTGGCATTGGAAGCGGGCCTGATTCCCGGTGGCAAGGTGCAGAATCTTGTAATGGTGGGTTCGCCTAATCGCGGAACGTTTCTGGCCGGCATTATAAAGTCCCTGGTGGAAGCGGTCAGACATGAAGCTATTATGGAAAAGGAGAGCCGTTCAACCCGGTATCTGCCTATTGACTGGGATGATCTTCTCAAAGCCCTGGGAAAGAAGGGCGGCAAGAACCAGGAGGAAAACGATTACAGAGAACCTGTAGGACAGACAGTGTGGAGTGACGAGGTGGAGTGGATAAGGGACAGGTCGATTCAAGTCTACGAGCCGCTGTATGCCCGTTATGTTGTGGAGAGGTATTTTGCCGTTCCGTACGTTCCTGTCCAATCTCCCAAAGAGACTTTTGCAGGATGGATATGTCGTACTCAACCAAAACTGTGGGAGACCCTGATAGCAAACGGAGGAGCTCCTCCGTTAAAGAGAGATCTAGGCCTGGATGCAGGTCTTGTCCGAATGCCGCGAACCGGTGAGGATTTGACCTTGGCATACTACGAACTCCTGGCTATGGAAGTGGCGAGAAACAGGTACGTCACAGGCATGGCGTCTAATGTATCTATCGTCAAAAGTCTCTTTGAAGACCCATATATTCCTGTCGACTGGAAAGATGCCCTTATCCACTACGGAGAGAAGATCCTCCGGCACTATGCCGGAAAAATCCTCATGACTCTTAAGGCTGAGATTCAGGTAGCTGTGTGTAGCAGGATCGTCAAGTGGACAGGCTTGGCCAGTGACCCGGATTCGCCTTTTCTGCGCAGACTCATAAGCGAAGAGGTACTGGTTAACCTAGGCAGTTCCCGTGCAAACCGATTCAGGAGAATTCCTGCCAATCACTACCTGGCGTCGTTAAACCACGAGTCTTCAGCTATGGCCGGAGAAAGAACGACCAGGTACGTGTCAGTGGCAGGCAAGACTGCTAACCTGTGGAAGGTGGCTTTTTCCTCAGTAGGACCTAACGACTTACTTACCGAAGTGGACTGTGTCGTGCCCCCTCTGGGTCCCAGGGATCTTATGGTTACGTTCGAAGGGGTATCCCTGTCAGCTCGTGGGTTTTTGCTCAAAGATAAGAGAATTCAGGACTACATCATCAAAGTGCTCGGCCATCCGGGGTTTGGAGAGATCCTATATGATGTTTCGGAGAACTCCGTTGCCGGGCCGGGAGTTTCTTTGGGTGCTTCCGCCTGGGCGCCTCTTTATGTTTCCGCCAGGCAAGAGGCTTCGCCTGCAGAGGTGACTTTTCATTTCCCTGATCCCCCTGCCGGATGGTGCTATGGCCTGTGGCTTGAGAGAGTTCCGGAAGAAGGCGGCTGCGTTCTGGAAAGGATGGAGTATGTTCCCAGTGGTGGGCGTTACAGTGCAGTCATAGATGAATGGGGCGTCGGAGTCAGGGTAGGCATAAGGCTCTGCCGGACGGGGCCTATGAATCCATATTCAGGGGGCGGATCTGTCGGTTCTGCCTTTGCCAAAGAGGCCGTTGGAAGTCTTGTATTGCTGGTGTTGTTACGTGAGGAGGGCGAGCTTTCGGGGCCGCAGGCGGGGGACGGAGAAACAAACGGATCAGACGGGATCTGGGGCGGTCTCCCGGTCCTGCCTCAGGACATCTTCCTACCTGTTGTCAATTGGCCGGATCAGGAGGCTTTGGAAGATGACGGCATACCTATGATTCGGGTTGTATACAGGTCTAAAAGGACCACTTTGAAAGAACCGTCTGAAACGTACCATGAGTATTGGTTACTGGACTTCGGGGACGGTCTAACAAAAATGGTCCAGGGCGAACCGAAGCTCAATGTGTCCCATGTGTTTCGCGCAGCAGGGAAGTATAGTGTAAACGCGATCTCGTATGACGGCAGCGGAAAGGAGATTCTGAGGCGAACCTGGACAGTGCTTGCGACCAGTGACAGCTTTGAACGCGCTTTTGAGTGTGTGAGCATTGTCAAGCCCGAGATTGATGTGTTGCTCCAGGGACCCCAGAGATGGGTCAGCGGACAGCCTGCCTATTTCCACGTGCAGATAATCATGGACATTCCCCCTGAAGCTGAGGTAGAGCGGGTAACCTTCGATCCCGGACAGAAGTTCAAAGTCATATGGGAGAGGTCAGGTGATTTCCTTGTTTCAGCGGCAGCCGTGGTAAAGCTCCGGTATCGTCTGGAGGATAAGACTGTCACTGTGACGAACACCTACGTTCAGACGGTTTCAGTTACGGTTATGACAACGGGAATCACCAGGTAGCACAAGACGCAGCGCAAGACGCAGCGCAAGATACCGTAACAGACAGTGCAGAGTTCAGGTGGAACCCCAGGCAGGTTTCATTCGTCTACACCAAGAGACGAACACGGCTGGGAGCTTTAAGGGGTGGACGCTATGATCAAAGTGGAGAATCTTACCAAGGAATATGCTATGGGGAAGATCAAGGTACCTGCTCTCAGCGGTATTGATTTGGACGTCCCTAAAGGCCAATTTGTTGCAGTAATGGGCCCTTCGGGTTCGGGCAAGTCAACGCTTATGAACATCCTTGGTTGCCTTGACAGGCCTACCTCAGGGTTCTATTACCTCAACGGCGCTGACGTAAGCAAGAAAAATGACAATGAACTTGCCGAGATTCGAAACAGGCACATTGGTTTCATCTTTCAGACGTTCAACCTTCTGGCCAGAACAGACGCGCTCTCAAACGTAGAGCTGCCTTTGATCTACAGAGGATTGCCTGCAAAGAAAAGGAGGGAAAGGGCCACAGCTGCCCTGGAAGCGGTGGCCCTTTCTGAGAGGATCCGTCACAGACCCAACGAGCTATCAGGTGGCGAACAGCAGCGTGTGGCCATAGCAAGAGCTCTGGCAGGTGATCCCAAGCTGATACTTGCCGATGAACCTACCGGAAACCTTGACTCCCGGGCGGGAGAAGAGGTTATGGTCATATTTCAGAGACTGAACCGCAACGGGATAACACTGATCTTGGTCACCCATGATCCTGACATAGCTCGTCATGCTGATAGAATCGTTTCGTTGCGAGATGGCCGGATCCAGTCAGACGAAAAGGTTGGTCAGCCTTGGGATGCCGAAGAGATACTTGCCCGTATGCCGGTAGCCGTGGATTAGGCATTAGGTGTTACGCATTCGGTGTTGGGCATTATGGTGTGAGCATTTCCTCAGCAATCTTTCTTACCAGTGTCTTTCCTTCAGGGCTCTTGAGAAACGTCTCAAGAGCATCTGCAAGAGCTTTGCGAAACTCTGTGGATTTCATTGCGTCAATTAGGAATGTTTCAAAGGTGTCTCTGGTTCGGGCATCGAGTACGTCTGACACGATAGCTCTTGCCTGGTCCGATGAAAGAATATCCTGGACCATTCCCTTGAGCAGCAACTGGTCAATGGAAGCCGAGGAGTTTCCGGCCCTTTCGTCACTCCATCCTCTCATGGCCAGATATCCTGTGGCACGGGCTACAAGGTCAGGGGCAAACTGCCATACGCAGAAGACAGAGACCATGAGAATAACCACCCCAAGCATGATGCCGAGGAATATCATGGCAAGACGTTGTTTCAAACTCAAAAGCTATATTACCTCCCGTGCTATCATGTATTGGCTGGAATGGGATTATGCAGGCGTGTTATGATTGTAACAGGTGATGACTTTTGAGACCTGTCTTGTTTCGTCTGGGCAGACTTGAGTTTTACTCCTACGGTCTTATGGTTGGCCTTGGTTTTGTCCTTGGCGTACTTCTGGCGTCTCGGCGGGCTGCCAGGCGAGGTATTGATCCTGATTCGCTCATGGGGCTTTTCGGCGTCTTGCTTGCAGGTGGGGTTGCAGGCGGAAGAATTCTGTACGTTCTGACAAATGCATGGTACTACTCTGGGTTTCTGTCGATCTTCAATGTCAGAGACGGAGGGCTCTCCATACACGGTGTCCTTGCAGGGGGCTTGATATCTGCCGCAGTCTATGCCCGGTCTAAGCACATCTCGCTGCCGGCCCTACTGGACCTTCTTGCACCCTCGGTCATCCTTGGCCAGGCTGTCGGCAGAATCGGATGTCTTTTGGCAGGATGTTGTTACGGCATTAAGACGTCGGGATCCTGGGGGGTTCCCACTAGGTTTGCTCCCGGCCTCAGGCACCCATATCCTCTCTATGAAAGCCTTGCAGACTTTGCGCTGTTCTTTATACTCATATCCATTGAGGACAAGGTGGAGTTCAAAGGGGGGCTTTTCGCCCGCTATCTGATGGGCTACTCAGGTATCCGGTTTGTCCTTGAGTTTTTTAGGGACAACGACTCCTATTTCGCAGGTTTGAGTTACGGTCAATGGGTTTCCCTGGCACTGGTGATTGTTTCGGCGGTGTTCTACTCCGTTGTAGGGAGCAAGACCACAGCAAATAGGAAATCGCAGGATGAGGATGCTCAACCCCAGGACACCCAAAACGAGGATGATCAACACCGGGACACTAAGCACGTGTCTCCCCCTGAAGGTTAGGAGTAAGTCTATAAACCTTTTCATTCTTCCGTCGACAACAGCTATTGACGACAGTGACCATGTGAGGGGGCGGGGAGATGGGGAGACTCCTGGGGCTCACTGAAGCAGCTGAGGAAAAACCTGATGACATCAGCATTGCAGCCTTGCTTGATGCTACGGGCGAGGCAATCATTGTGGCTGACCTGGAAGGAAAGGTTTGCGTTGCCAGCGCCGGAGCCTTGAGGTTTCTGGGCGAAGGTGAGGACATCACCGAGGCCCCCTTGATCAAGTTGCTGAACGAGAGGTTTGCCCCCTGTCTTAAGGATCCCCAGGCATTTCGTGACTGGCTGGAGCTTACTTCTGCCATGATCGGGTCTTCTTTCACTCTCTCTCCGTCGTTAGCTCGCCATGAGGTTATGTACGAGACTGATGGAGGTCAAAAATCCGCCTTTAGCGTCATGCTTTCGGCAATAAGAGACCTATCTGGAAAGCGGGTCAATGACCTTTTGATTATCCAGGACATAACAAAGTGGAAGCGTCTTGAGGCCATACTGAATTCAGTGGCTTTTGCGGCCAAGGAAACAAGCTCTCGCCGTCATATCAGGGAGTCTATGCCTGATCTTTTCAGTGTAGTAAGGGAGCAGATAGCTGTAGATGCCATGGCGATTCTGTTGTTCTGTGATGACGCAAGGAGCAAGGTATTGGGGGCGGTTCCTGATTCTTTTCTCGGGGGAGCAGACACTATGTGGTCTGCCGGAACATGCTCCCTTCAGGAAGGGGTCCTCATGGAGCTTGTATCAGACGTCGAGGCAACCCTTTTGGAAACCGATTCACGGGGGAGTTCCGGGTCCCTTGTGGCCCGGTCACTTATGGAGAGAATCTGCGCTGACGGGTTCTCTTCCATGATAATCCTACCCCTTTTATCCCCTGATAAGTTTGTTGGGCTATGGATTCTTGCAGGTAAGGACCGGCAGGTATTCGGCATTTCAGATGTAGATTTCCTGGAGCCTGTAAGCGAGTACCTGGCAGCGGCGGTTCACAATGCCACTTTGGTTGAAAAGACCAGGGAGATGTACCTGTCGGCAGTGAGGGCCCTGGCAGCAGCGGTGGACACACGTGATCCTTATACCATGCATCACTCCAGGAACGTTTCGGCAATAGCGCAACGCATTGGTCAGAGTATGAGGTTGTCTGCAGAGGAAATCGAGGTTATCGGGTTGGCGGGTCTTGTCCATGACATAGGAAAACTGGGCGTGCCTGATGAGATACTGCTGAAGCCGGGGCCCTTGGATCCCCGTGAACGTGCGTTTATGGAACAGCATTCCTCGCTGGGCGCGGCCATTTTGGAGAAAGCGGGAATGCTGTCAGAGCTTGTACCCCTTGTACGGCATCACCATGAGTGGTATGACGGCACGGGATATCCAGGCAAGCTCCATGCGCATGAGATTCCTCTGGGTGCCGCCATACTTTCGGTTGCCGATGCCTTTGATACAATGGTCTCCGACAGGTTATACAGGCCTGGCATGTCTGTTGACCGAGCCCTTGCTGAGGTCAGAAAATGCGCAGGTTCGCAGTTTCATCCAGAGGTTGCTCAAACCCTGGAGCTAATCGCAAGTGAAGCTGTTGCCGGTAACGATGGATGGTTGGCAGAGGTAACCGGTTACGGAGACCGTATCTGTGAGCTGCCGGAACGGGAAAGCTCTGCATGTCCGGCAACGGGCCGGACGCCGCCAGAGGCCCCGACAGCCGAGGACCTCAGTTCAAGGGAACTAGGCGTCCTGGTGCGAATTGCAGAAGAGATGGGGAGACTGTTGGACTTGGAGAGCCTCCTTGAGGACATTCTTAACATAGTGGCTCATGAGATGGGGTATTCAAACTGCGCAATACTGCTTCCTGATGAAAGCGGCGGCAGTCTCACGGTGTCTTGCGGCCTTGGCCTTTCGAGTGAGGTCACCGGTAAGAGAATACCAAGAGGGTTGGGCATTGCCTGGTGGGTACTGGACAACGGGATCCCCCAGCACGTTCCCGATGTAGCCCTGGATGACAGGCATTACAGAATAGGGCCTCCTGCAGGTTCCGAGATATATGTTCCCCTCGAGGTGAGAGGAAAACGCCTGGGAGTGTTACTGGTGCAGAAGACACAGGCCCACGGATTCAGTGGAAACGACGTTGACTTGTTGATGGCAGTTGGAGGGCATCTGGCTTCCGCCCTGGAGGTTGGACAGCTACACGAGAATGTGAAGAAAGCTGCTGGAACTGACAGCTTGACCGGGCTCTATAACCGCAGGGCTTTTCTGTCTGTGTTCGGCCCTGCACTGGAATCGGTGATATCCACGAACCGTCATCTGTCAGTTGCTCTCATCGATGTGGACGATCTCAAACGCATTAACGATGACTACGGGCACCTGGCAGGTGACGCGGTTCTGGCGCATATAGGGGGTTACCTGAAGAGCAGATTGGGAGCTTGTGATGTAGCCGCAAGGTATGGCGGAGACGAATTCGTGGTTCTGATGCCGGAAACAACGCCCGAATCTGCCTGCACGCGGATAAGGAAAGCCGTGTCATATTGGTCGAGAGACTCTATTGAGACTGCCAGCGGTCAGCGCTTGGGCGTTCCCGGGGCTTGTTTTGGCGTGGCGTCATATCCTGAGGACGGAGTTGAGCTGAGGGTAATCCTTTCTATCGCTGATGACAGGCTGCTGAAGATGAAAGGGCGACGAGGGGTATCAGTCCGTTCCGGGTCAGAAAGGAACCTCCAGAGTAGATGAAAAAGGTGTTTTCGTCCACTGGATTGACCAGATTAGCCATGCTTGTCAGTTTAGCATCCGTTCTTCACGCCGTGGAAGCCCTTATACCGCTGCCATTTGTGACTCCCGGCGCCAGGCTGGGTTTGGCCAATATTGTAGCTCTTTATGCAGTAATGACCATGGGATTGAGGGAAGCTTTGACTATAAGCTTCTTGAGAACCTTGCTTGGAAGTCTGCTGTCCGGAACGTTCATGAACGTTGGCTATTACCTCAGCACGTCCGGTGCGTTGTTTTCTACGCTATGTATGTATGCATGCAAGCGCTTCCTGGGGAAAAGTGTGAGTGCGGTTGGGGTAAGTGTGGTGGGAGCGGTCTCTCACAATATTGCCCAGGTAATAGCGGCAAGCCTTCTGCTCAGGCAACCCGGAGTGTTCTTCTACCTACCGTACCTTCTGTTCTTTGCTGTTCCGACAGGGACTTTCGTAGGGATGATTACAGGTCGGGTTCAGTCATCGCTTATCAGTTGGAGAAGACGTTCATGAGCATATTGGGTAGTGTCCAATCTGTCCTTAGAGTGTAATATTGAGGTGAGGAGGCTTAGAAGTGACTCGAGACCGGGTTCCTGTGGTGGTTATAAACCGGATGGTCGTCTATCTCAGGGTTCTGAGGGATGCCGTGGCGGCGGGAAAGAAGTACATTTCCAGTGCTGAGTTAGGGGACATGGCCGGTGTCAACAGCGCACAGGTCAGAAAGGACCTGGCTATGTTCGGCGAATTTGGCAAACAAGGTGTGGGTTATCCCGTAGAGACCCTGACAAAAGAGATCGCAACGATTCTTGGGCACGATACGGATATGCCCATAGCAGTCTTCGGTATAGGCGAATTGGGAACCGCCCTGGCCAGATACTTGATATCAAGAAGCAAGGCCCTGGAGGATTTCCGATTTGCAGTGAAGGCGCTATTTGATAGCGATCCTGCCAAAATTGGCACTGAAGTAAGCGGTATCGCTGTCAGTCCCATATGGTCCCTTCAAGAGATTTGCGCTAGGGAGAACGTCAAGATAGGGATCATTGCAGTTCCGGCCGGGGCAGCTCAGGAAGTTGTGGATCTGGCCGTATCTGAAGGTATCAAAGGCTTCCTCAATTTTGCTCCGGCAAAACTGAAGGTACCGCCTGGTGTAAGGGTGGTTAGCTCAGACGTGACTATGGTACTGCAGGAGCTGGCATTTTACCTTTAGCCGCAGGGATATTGGATCTTAATTGTGATCCACTACGTGGCAGTTTCGGCCTTCCGCTTGCTCTTCCCTACCTCTAACCTTCCGTAACGTTTTGATCCATGTTATGATATGCAGGGTATCTAGGTTGTAGCTAAATTGGTTGGGCCAAATGGGCGGATTGGTCTATAATGTTCTTCGGGGGTGGAATCGTTGCCGGGATCTTTGTCCGACATAGAAGGAAAACTCAGAGAACTTGAGGAGCGCAGAACCAAAGTTGAGGAAGGCGGCGGCAGCGCCAGGGTCCAAAGGCAGCATAAGGCGGGCAAGTTGACCGCCCGGGAAAGAATCGCTGCTTTTTTTGATCCAGGCACTTTTATGGAAATTGATCCTTTTGTGACCCACAGAGCTCATCAGTTTGGAATGGACAAGGTGAGCGCACCTGGTGAAGGCGTTGTGACGGGATACGGCTTGGTCAGGGGTAGGGCGGTCTGCGTAGCGTCCCAGGATTTCACAGTGATTGGTGGGTCCCTCGGGGAAATGCATGCTCAGAAGATTGCTAAGTGCATGGACCTAGCTGCGAAGGTAGGGGTTCCCTTTGTGTCTTTGAATGACTCAGGGGGGGCAAGGATTCAGGAGGGCGTCGACGCTCTTAAGGGATACGGTGACATATTTTACAGGAACGTTCAGTATTCAGGCGTTATCCCTCAGATATCTGTTATTCTGGGTCCGTGTGCCGGAGGGGCCGTATACTCACCAGCCCTGACCGATTTTGTGTTCATGGTCTCTGGAATATCAAACATGTTTATCACAGGCCCTCAGGTAATCAAGGCTGTTACCGGAGAAGAGGTTTCTGTTGAGGATCTGGGAGGAGCAGGAGTACATAGTCAGATTAGCGGCAATGCTCATTTTGTGGCCTCAAGCGAGAGCGAATGCTTTGAAATGGTCAAGGATCTGCTTGACTACCTACCGGCCAACAACCAGGAAGGGTCGCCTTACAGGGAACCTTCTGATTCTGCTTCCAGGGTTGAGCCGTCTCTCAGGGATGTAGTTCCTGATGACAAGAACAAGGCTTACGACATGTACAACGTGATCTACCCTATGGTGGACGATTCTGTCTTCTTGGAGGTGGCTGCCGGATACGCTCCAAACATCATAACCGGTTTTGGGCGGATGAACGGACGCGTGGTAGGCATCGTTGCTTCCCAGCCAATGGTGAAGGCAGGGTGTCTTGACATAGATGCATCAGACAAGGCGGCAAGGTTTGTGAGGTCATGCGACGCCTTTAACGTTCCCTTGGTGACGCTGGTGGACGTACCAGGGTATCTGCCCGGAGTGGACCAGGAGTACGGTGGCATTATCCGGCATGGTGCTAAGCTTTTGTACTCATACTCAGAAGCTTCGGTCCCTAAGGTAACCGTCATTACGCGAAAGGCTTACGGAGGGGCGTATATTGCCATGTGCTCAAGGCATCTGGGAGCGGATATGGTTTTCGCCTTTCCTACAGCCGAGATTGCCGTCATGGGGCCTGAGGGCGCAGCTAATGTAGTGTTCAGAGACGAAATAGCAGCTGCCGAGAATCCCGAGGCCAAGAGGCAGGAGAAGATCGAGGAATTCCGGAACGTTTTCGCAAACCCCTACGTCGCTGCAGCAAGGGGCTACATAGACGATGTAATAGACCCCCAGTATCTGAGGGTTAAGGTGATTGGAGCTCTTGAGATGACAGTGACCAAGCGGCAAGGGCGCTTGCCCAAGAAGCATGGGAATATACCGCTCTAGGCTATTCCAGGCCATTATAGGCCGTTTTGTGCTGTGGGGCGGGTTGTGAACTACGAACCGGAACGGAGGAGGTCTTGAGATTTGCCGGATAACATAACA
This sequence comes from Bacillota bacterium, assembly GCA_033809515.1. Classification (GTDB taxonomy): domain Bacteria; phylum Bacillota; class Sulfobacillia; order Fermentithermobacillales; family Fermentithermobacillaceae; genus JAPXLN01. The sequence continues at coordinate 28,403 of JAPXLN010000005.1, read as the reverse complement.
GGCGGGCTGATTCTATCGGTGCTCAACATGGTAATCGTTTTTGTTGTGCTCGGGATTCTGGCGGTGGTCATTGAGCTTACACACCGCATTGTGTCCCGCACAGCTGAGACTCAAGCAGAAAACAGCCGCTCTGACCAGGAGATGCATGTAGAGGCGGTCTTGCCTGAACCGGTCGATGCGGGTGAAGAGATTGTCGAGATTGGTGATGGTGTTCCGGGCATAACCAGCGCGGCGCGGGCAGCCATAGCAGCCGCTCTGTCTTTGTACATGGAAGATGCCTCAGAGAGCTGTTCAGTTTTCACCAGAGATGTGGCAGCCATGGGCGCTTGGACAAGATCGGCCTCAGAACACAGTGAAAAACAGGGTTCAGGGTTTTACAAGGTCTCTGTGAGATGGGGTAAAGGGTCCTAAGATGTCGGGAGGGGGAACAAGAGTGCGCAGGTTCAAAGTTAAGGTTAATGATGAAGTATTTGAAGTTGAGGTGGAGGAGCTTCGGGGCGACACGGTTATTCAAGAGCGTCCGGTACCTTCCACGTCCAAAGCACCGATTCCATCGACTAACGTGCAGGCAAGGCCAGTAGCTGTGCCAAGAGCAAGAACACCGGTACCTCCTGCTCCCAGGACTGATGCACGGCCTGCCCCTGCTGCGGGGCCCAAACCTGCCGGCGACGGGAATACAGTCTTAGCTCCCATACCGGGAGTAGTCAGCGAAGTTAAAGTTGCTCCAGGCAGAAGTGTGAAAAGGGGAGAGGTCCTGATTCTGCTTGAGGCGATGAAGATGCAGAACGAGATACTTGCCCCGCATGACGCTGTGGTCGAGGAGGTCCTTGTGAATCAAGGCACCTCAGTTCAGACTGGAGATGCGCTGGTCAGATTCAAGAGTTAGGCCGGCGGCATTTAAGTTAAGGGGAGGTGTCTTGTGCGTTGGATCTTGCATCGGTGGCTCAGAGTTTGTGGTACTCTACGGGTCTGGCCGGACTTAGCTTAGGCCATGTAGTAATGCTTGGTATTGGTGTATTACTGGTGTACCTTGCGATTGCCAAGAACTTCGAACCGCTTCTTCTTTTGCCCATTGGGTTCGGAGCTATCCTGGCTAATCTGCCCGGTGCGCCTGTGATGAACCCTCCTATGGGAGATATGCCCGGGGGGCTCTTTCACTACCTTTACTTTGGTGTAGAGAAGGAGATTTTCCCGCCCTTGATCTTCCTTGGGGTTGGGGCGATGACAGACTTCGGTCCTCTTTTGGCAAATCCATCAACGTTGCTGTTGGGAGCAGCCGCTCAGGTCGGCATTTTCGTGGCTTTGTTTGCGGCTAAAGCTCTCGGGTTCACTTTGTCCCAGGCAGGCGCAATAGGCATAATTGGAGGGGCTGACGGGCCCACGGCCATATATACGGCAGCTAAGCTAGCTCCTGAACTCTTAGGTCCTATTGCCGTTGCCGCGTACACGTATATGTCGCTTGTGCCTCTGATTCAGCCACCCATAATGAGGGCCCTGACTACGGAAAAAGAGCGCACCACGGTTATGAAGGAACTCCGGCATGTAAGCAAGACAGAAAAGATAGTGTTTCCTATCATTGTATCGATGATTGTGAGTTTGCTTCTTCCTGCCGTAGCTCCTCTTATTGGCATGCTTATGCTGGGCAATCTTTTCAGAGAGTGCGGTGTGGTGGATCGTTTGTCTAAGACGGCCGCCAACGAACTCAGCAACATTCTGGTGATCCTGTTAGCTACTTCAGTAGGAGCTACCATGAGCGCCGAGAACTTCCTGCGGCTTGAAACAGTGGAGATCATCGGGTTAGGATTGGTAGCTTTTGCTTTCGGAACCGCAGGCGGGGTGTTACTGGGGAAACTCATGTACGTTTTGACGGGAGGCAAGGTCAATCCCCTGATAGGTTCAGCAGGGGTATCGGCGGTTCCTATGGCTGCCAGAGTCAGCCAGGTGGAAGGGCAGAAGGCCAATCCCCAGAACTTCTTGTTGATGCACGCCATGGGGCCTAACGTGGCAGGGGTCATTGGTACGGCTGTGGCAGCCGGAGTCATGATCAGTCTTCTTATGTGAGAAACAACTGGGGGTTATCCGATGGATAGAAAAATCCGGGTGCTTGTAGGCAAACCAGGTTTGGATGGACATGACCGGGGCGCCAAAGTCATCGCCAGGGCGTACAGAGACGCAGGTATGGAAGTGATTTACAGCGGGCTTCATCGAACACCTGAGGAACTAGCCAGAATGGCGGTGGAAGAGGATGTGGACGTAGCGGCTCTTTCCATCCTATCAGGCGCTCACGGAGCGCTGTTGCCCAAATTCGTGCGCTGTCTTCAGGAGGAAAAGAGGAGTTCAGATGTTGATGTTCTGGTTCTGGCCGGCGGAATAATACCCGACGAAGACGTTCCAGTTCTGAAAGAAGCGGGTGTCGATGCAGTGTTCGGCCCTGGAACCAGCCTGAAGGACATAGTTGAGTTCACTGTATCTAACCTTAAGAGGGGTTCAAGGAAAGGTTAGGCTAAGGCGAAGTAGGCTAAGGCGAAGTAGGCAAGGCGAAGTAGGCAAGGCGAAGTAGGCAAGGCGAAGTAGGCAAGGCGAAGTAGGCAAGGCGAAGTAGGCAAGGCGAAGTAGGCAAGGCGAAGTAGGCAAGGCGAAGAGGTTGGAGGGTGGACAGGATGACACCGGAAGCTAGGGCTGATAGGTTATGTGAAGGAATTGTCAGAGGGAACCGGTCTGACCTTGCCCGGGGCATTTCTGTTGTGGAAAACGGCGAAGACGAGGCTGGTTACCTCCTTCAGCATGCCTACAGGAGCAGACTCACAGCATCTGTAACCGGGCTTACAGGGGCGCCGGGTGTGGGGAAATCTACTATGGTAGACGGTCTGGTGTCTCTTTTTCGACAGGCGGGCCTTACTGTAGGCGTAATAGCAGTGGACCCGTCTTCACCCTTTACCGGAGGGGCCATTCTAGGTGATAGGGTGCGCATGCGTTCCCATACGGTCGATACCGGTGTGTTCTACCGCAGCCTTGCTTCCAGAGGGCACTTAGGCGGCGTTTCGCGTCATACAGGTGACGTTATAGCTCTTATGAACCTGTACGGGTTCAGTGAGATCATTGTGGAGACTGTAGGTACAGGCCAGTCCGAAGTCGATATTATGAGGTATGCTGATACAGTGGTAGTCACTTTGGCTCCGGGACTGGGCGATGATGTTCAAGCTATCAAGGCGGGGATCCTCGAGATAGGTGACGTGTTTTGCATTAACAAGGCGGACCTGCCGGGGGCAGACAAGGCAAGACGAGAGATTGAGATGATGTTGCATTTGAGAGAACCCGGAGGCTGGTCTCCGCCTGTAGTTGAGACCGTAGCGGCCGGTGGCCAAGGGCTGAAGGACCTTCTGTTAGCCATAGAGAGTCACCGGCAGTACCTTTCTTCAGTGAATCTGCGAGACGAACGAAGAAAAGGCGCATATATGGCTGTTCTTGAGGAGTATCTTCGTGGGGAGACCGTCGAGACTGTATTGAGAGATAGCAGACTCGACGGCACCCTTGAGAAGATTCTTCATGACCTTGCATCAGGTATCACGGATCCCAGGACGGCAGCCCGGTTCCTGGTAGATAAGTATGTCAAAGAGTCTCAGATGTCCTCTTCCTGAAAACCGGTATGGCTCTCTGATTAAGCAGCTCCATTACTGTTCCCTGCATTGCCATAGCTCGCGGAACGAATGTTGCTGCCACAAGGATTGCAGAGGCCACAAGCATTCCCCATATTACGCTGATCCATGGGATGGTGAGAGGTCCCGAGACTCCCTCAAGGCGTCCTGCAATGGCCAGTGAAGCCAGAATCCCGATAATCGTTCCGGCTACTCCCGTCAACACTACCTCCAGGGACACTGTCCCGGCAGTGGTACGGCTGTCAATGCCTACGGTTTTCATGATACCCAGCTCTCTGCGCCTGTCCAGGAAAGACATGAACATCGCGGCAAAAATCCCAATACCCCCTAAGGCAAATGAGTTGGCTGCATTGGTAAAGAGCGGTCCTGTCACCTGCCCGGTGGCAAGAAACATTAGGGTTTCCGGTATGTTGGGGTGCCAGACCTCCTTTACCGGGCAGATCACCGGTAGAGCGGCAGGATAAAGCGATGTCCACAAGTTTGCCACTGACTGGGCCTTTGCAGGTTCTGACAGATTGAGGAATATTGTGTTGGGTACCGGCCAGTCCATGGTCAGACTCTGTGGGTTCTTGGCCGGGTAGGACTCAACACGCCTTACCGGCAGATACCCAAGTATGCCCGAGAGCAGGGTGGAGGTTGGCTCGTAGACGCCCGTAACTTCCACGGTGACAGATACCTCGGGATCGGGTGCATCCTTCAGCACGCGGTCTTGCGAGTATTGCTTTGGCAATGTCTGGCCAGGCTTCTTCAACACCAGCATACTGCCTGTGGTAGCGCCTGCTGCAGCCATGTCTGACGGAACCATGACTTCTTGCGGGTTTTGAGGGGGTCTTCCTGTCGTTATCTGGATGTCTTCCCATAGAGGAGCCCCTGTTTCAATGGACAAGAGCTCTTTGTGCCCATACTTGGTGAAGCAATCGCGGCTGAGGGCAACGCTCAAACCGGTAACGCCTTTGAGGTTTCTTATGCGGTCAAGCTCCCTCTCGCTGAAGACGGGTGCATATTCCCTGGGCGGCGGGAATTCCTCGTCAGGCGAGTCGGGGGGATTGGTCCAGTAGGCAAAGACTACTGTGCCCTTTAGATACGGAAAGTTAAGAGGTTCTGCCGAGGCTTGTGTGGCAGATGAAGCGTCCCTGTAATAGGCATTCAGCACAAGACAGCCTGCCACCGTAAAAGCTACCAAAAGGGTCATTACAGCGTATGACCCTAACTTCTGTCTGAACCCCTTTGTTGCGAGTTCTACAGCATCTCTGTGAACCATGGCCCCATAGCTCCTCCCAGAAAAGAACTTCCTCTAGCTTGGTCTGACGTGGTCACGTTCCGGACGGTGTTCTCATATACATTACTCTCCTCGCAAAACCTGAGAAGGAGTCACCCTGAGTGCCTTAGCTACAGGCAGAATCCCGAAAACCGATGATGCAAGCACCGCAAAGCACAGGGTTTTCCCAAGACCTGAAAGGACCTGGTTAGCTATTAAAGCTCCCTCTATCTTGTTTGAAGCCAGAGTCCAAGCAACGCTAGGTTGTACGAGGAGGCTGCCTAGCAACGCTCCAATGAGTGCTATGAAAATCACTTCAGTCAAGACCATGCAAGTCACATTCCATCCTGTAGCGCCCAAAGATCTGAGTATCCCTATCTCGGTTTTCCTCTGAAGCATAAGCACGGCAAGGTTGGTGGCTGAGAGGAGGGCGGCTGTAAGGAAGGCTAGCGTCTCTGTGACCTTACGCATATCCATAGGCGTTCCCACAGGCATGCTTGTCCGGTTGATACGTGCCGAAGCCAGTCGTACGCCTGATACTACGGTAAAATCGTTGTACTGTCGCTGGTACATGGCACACATGTTTTCCAAAGATGCTATGCTGTGAAGCCTGACACTAATGCCCCAGACTGTCTCCTCAGGGGCGTAGCCTGCCTGGGATGCTATCCTGTCAAAAGCTTCTTCAGTAACGAAGATAGTGGGGTTGGCGTAGGTAATGGTTCCTTCCGGCGAAGACTCCTGGAAGCGCACTGCTCCTACCATGGCTATGGAGACAGATACAGGGTCCTCGTAGTCAGTGCAGCGATCTCCGGTGGGATTCTCCCAGCGACGTGGAACCTGAAGGGAAATCCTAGGGGCCCCAGGCAACGAACCGCCCGGCCATCCAAGGCATGCTACGCCCACTGCTGAATCGCCGTCATCCGGAGTTAGGTACCTTCCGCTGCTTACTCGAAGGTCTACTCCCTGGTCTAGGTCTTGGGATACATCCCTGGCCTCCAAAAATCCGTATATTAGCTGATCGCTTTCGTTTCTTGTGAAAGCTGCCAAAAACGGGATGCTTCGTTTCACCGTGACGCCGGCAACGTCGCTGTTGGAGCGAAGCTCCTCGACTACATGGTTGAGCCGTTGGGGACACAAATCCTCTTGACCGGGCTTTGTTTCCGTTTCCTCAATATGCCCGTAGTAATAGGGGGTTACGTCGAAACCGATGGTCCCCGAAGGCTGATCAAGGGATTTCTTCCCAAAACCCCACTGCAGATCGGCGGTACTGAGATCCCCCGGCGACAGGACAGTCTTGCCGGGCAAGAACACCAGGTCTCCCGCAAGCAGTTCCCGTGCGGGTCTGGAAGCGCCTGCGGGGTATCCCTGGCTCAACACCGAACTTGATGCAAATACGATGGCAGCTACAGCCATACTGACTATGCCAAGTACTGTTCGTCCCTTGTTTCTCCATACGTTTCTTAGACCAAGCGAAACAAACATCAGGAGGGTCTCCTCCTTTGCTCCTTATTTATCTAGTAAAGAAAACAGGATACCCAGTGTCCTTTCTCGGTTTCCTTCAGTACCGGATCTTCTTCCTTACACCGTTCTGTAGATTGCGGGCATCTTCCGGCAAACCGGCACCCCGGCGGTGGGTCTATGGGGCTTGGAACTTCCCCGGGTAAGCCAATGCGGGACCGTGAACTCTCGACAACCGGATCGGGGATAGGGTTGGCTGACATGAGAGCTTTAGTGTAAGGGTGAAGCGGAGAGTCGTAGATCTGCCCCGAAGGGGCAATCTCGGCGATTTTGCCCAGATACATCACTGCTACTCGGTGAGAGAAGTGGCGTACCATTGATAGGTCATGAGCGATAAACATGAAGGAAAGCTCTCGCTCCTCTTGAAGGCGAGTCAGAAGGTTTACTACCTGTGCCTGAATAGACACGTCCAGCGATGAAATGGGTTCATCAGCTATGATAAACTCAGGATCCACTGCAAGGGCCCGGGCTATCCCTATCCTCTGTCTTTGGCCGCCTGAGAACTCATGGGGGAACCTATTGGCGTGTTCTCTGCTCAGCCCCACAATGCCCAGGAGATGGTTGATCTTATCCAGCCTTTCCGGGCCGGCTGCAATGTCATGGATGTCCATTGGCTCGCCGACAATCTCCCCTACCGTCATTCTCGGGTCCAAGGATGCATATGGATCCTGAAAGATCATCTGGAGTTTTCGGCGGAACCACAGAAGGCTTGATTCGGGCGCTTCGGTGATATCGTGACCGTCAAAGATGATCCTTCCGGATGTGGGTTCGTACAGCCGTGCCACGGTCCTGCCTACAGTGGTCTTGCCGCACCCGCTTTCCCCAACGATCCCCAAAACCTCACCCTTAGCTACTTCAAATGATACATCGTCAACTGCCTTTAGGACCCGGTTCTTTCCGACGTGAAAGTGCTTCTTCAGATTATCTATCTGGAGGGCAATGCTCTCAGTCACAGATATCACCACCGTTCATCAAGCTTTCCTTAGACGCATTAGGGTTGGCAGAGTGGTGCAGCCAGCAAGATACATAGTGTCCGTTGCCTACTTTGCTAGGAAGGGCATCATGCTCCATACAAACTTTCATGGAGTATTTGCATCTTGATGCAAACGCACAGCCTTTCGGCGGTTCAAAAAGGTCTGGCGGAGTCCCCGGGATGGAGGCAAGCTCTGTCCGGGTCTGCCTGTCAAGCCTTGGCACCGATTGCAGCAGAGCTTGTGTGTAAGGATGTGCCGGATGATAGAACACATCCGAAGCCAGACCCTTTTCCACCACTTTGCCTGCGTACATCACGACTATGTTTCTTGATAGCCGGGCAACTACCCCTAGGTTGTGGGTGATCAGGACTATGGTCATGCCCAGTCTGTCCTGTAAGCCCTGAAGGAGCTCCAGGATTTGAGATCGAATCGTAACGTCCAGCGAGGTAGTGGGCTCATCAGCTATAAGCAATAGCGGCTGGCAAGCCAGAGCTATTGCTATCATAGCCCTTTGACGCATGCCCCCGCTGAACTGATGGGGGTACTGGAACGCCCTAACCCGGGGATTGGGTATCTCGACCAGGTTCAGCATGTCTACGGCCCGTTCCGTTGCTTCCTTTCTGGATACGTTCTGGTGTTTCACTATGGCTTCGGCAATCTGACGACCCACGGTCATGGTTGGGTTAAGGCCTGTCATGGGATCCTGAAAGATCATGCCGATCTCTTTTCCCCTTACAGACTGCATTTCTCGCTCAGACAGAGACAGGATGTCCTTGCCGTTGAACGTGATCCGGCCTCCTTTGATCTCCCCCGGTGGCATAGGCGTTAGCCTCATGACTGCCTGAACAGTTACGGTCTTTCCGCATCCTGATTCGCCAACTACAGCCAGAGAACCTCCCTGTTCAACCGAGTAGGTGACACCTCGCACTGCATGGACTTCGCCTGCGTAAGTGTGGAAAGATACCCGGAGGTCTTCTATGTCGAGCAGCGGTCCTGCAGCTGCCGCGTTCAGCTCCTTGTTGTTAGCCCTTTGCTCCATTAAAGATCCCTCCTATTGACGCAGGCGCGGGTCAAGAGCGTCTCTTAGTCCGTCGCCGACAAAGTTGAAAGATAGTATGAGCAAGCTCATAGCTACTGCCGGAATAATCATGTTTTGAGGGTACACTCGAAGCACCTGGTACCCTTCGTTTGCCAGGGTCCCCAAACTTGCCTGAGGCATGGGAACGCCCAAACCTATGAAGCTCAGGAATGCTTCCCCGAAGATAGCGCCGGGAATGCTTGATGTGAGGCTGACAAGGACCACACCCATGGTATTAGGGATCAGATGCCTGGATATTATCCGGCGGGGAGAAGCTCCAATGGATCGTGCAGCAAGAACGTACTCCATCTCCTTGAGCTGAAGGACTTGTCCTCTTACCAGCCTGGCCATGCCTACCCATCCTGTCAGACTCATGGCAATGATGATGGAAGCAAGGCCCGGCCTCATTACAACCAATAGCAAGATGACTACAAGAAGATACGGTATGCCGTACAGAATGTCGACTATCCGCATCATCACATCATCTACAAGGCCCCCGAAGTAGCCGGCAACTCCACCCCAGATCACTCCGATGACCAGATCAATAAAGGCTGCTGTGATGCCGATAAAAACGGAAATCCTGGTACCATGCCACAGTCTGGTAAACATGTCTCTGCCCAGATAGTCTGTGCCGAACCAGTGGCGCTGGCTCATAAACTCGTTAACGTGACCGTAATCGCACTCACGGAAATCCCACGGGCTGATGATCGGACCAAGTATCGCCATAAGACCTAATACGGCAAGCATGGTAAGCCCCACGAGAGCCAGCTTGTTCTTGCGAAACCGGATCCATACGTCTTGCCAATACCCTATAGGCGGCCTGGTTATTGCGTCGCTTTCCTTCTCATCTAGGGTAAGGGGGGCGAAGTCTTCAGGTTTCGGATCGTACCTGAGCACGGTTAGTCCCCCCTTCCTTTTGAGATCCGGATTCTGGGATCTACCAGGCCGTATGCAATATCGACAAGAAACGTCATGAAAAGTAGTATGGCTGAGTAAAACACGGTAGTCCCCATTATCATCGGATAGTCGCGATTATAGATGCTTTCAACGAAGAACCTCCCCAGCCCGGGAATACCGAACATTCGCTCAACCACGAGAGTGCCTGTTGTAATGCCTGCGACAAGCGGGCCCAGGATGGTAATAATGGGCAGTATTGCGTTTCTCACACCGTGTCGCCATATGATCTGGGCTGACGTAAGGCCTTTTGCCTTAGCTGTTCTGATGAAGTCCTGGCTCAGGACTTCAAGCATACTTGAACGCATCATTCTTGTCATGCTGGCCAAGGTGCCCAAACCCAGAGCAAAGGCAGGGAGTATGGTGTGTTTGAAGCTTTCCCAACGGGCAATAGGCAGAAGGTTCAGCTTGTACCCCAGTACGTATTGAAGAATAGAGGCCACAACAAAGTTAGGAATTGAGACGCCTATGACCGCTATGACAATAGCTGCATAGTCAAGCCCCTTGCCCCGGTATAAGGCGGCAATAATGCCCAGTGCAATGCCTGAGGTAACTGCAAAGGTCAGGGCTTCCAAACCAAGCACCGCCGATGTAGGAAAGCAATACTTAATGATGTCGTTAACGCTTCTTCCTCGTTCACGTATTGACATGCCCAGGTCAAGTCGCGAAAGGTTCTTCAGGAGCGTAAGGTACTGCTGCCACTTAGGTTTGTCTAGACCGTATTTGCGTTCAAGCAGTTTCTGCACCAGTGGGGTCAGCTTTACGCTGGTGAAAGGTCCCCCGGGGACCGCATTCATCAGAACAAAGCTCACGGTTATGATTACCCACAGGGAAATCAGCATGAACCCAAATCGTCTCAATACATACCGGCCCATTTAACCGCCTCCTGACAAAGACGAGGAGCCTTCGAGGCTCCTCGTCTCTGGACATCTTACGTATCCGTCACTGAGATCTGACTCCTACTTCTTGGGAGGCTCAGGCGCCTTGTAACCAAGGGCCTTGAGAGCTTCCTTCATGAGCTTTTGAGCTTCAGCTGCGTTGCCTGTAGTGGGCAAGTAGTCCTTTAGGTACTTCTCCGCATAGACTTCTCCCGCTTCTGCCCCCTGGATTGAGGGAGGAGTCAAGCAGTATGCCGGCGCAGAGAAGTTCCGGAGAACGTTATCACAGTACTCCTTCCTGTTCATGGCCAAAGAAAGAGCTTTGCGGAAAGTGGCATCCTTGAGCACCGGGTGCTCCAGGTTGCACTCAAGGTAGAAAGCGGCTGCATCGGGCAACTGCTTGAACTCATCCGGGCGCTCTGACTGGAACTTGGTGATAAAGTCTCCCGGAACGCCCATGGCGTCGAGTTCGTTAGCTTCGTACATGGTGACCGGAGTGTTAAAGTCCTTGATCATGTCAAAGTGAATGCTCTCGAGTTTGACATTGGCGGCATCCCAGTATTTGGGGTTCCTCTTAAGGACCATCTTGCTCTGGTGTTTCCACTCATCGATAACGAAGGGTCCGCAGAAGAGCATCTTGTTGATCTCTGTGGCGTACCCCTCGCCCCACTTCTCGTGAGCTTTTTGATTGAGCGGGTAGAATGTGGTGAACGCAGTGAGGCTGATAAAGAAGGCGCTGGGCGACTCAAGGGTGACCACAAGAGTCTTATCGTCGGTAGCTTTTACGCCCATGTTATCCAGAGCTTCCTTGAGCTCATCAAGGGCTGCTTTGTAGCCCTCGGGGTCTTCTTCAGGGTCGGGAAGCTCTACATTGGCGGCATCCTCCGCACCCTTAATGAAGAAGAGCATGAAGTTGTACTGAGACGCGGTTCTGGGGTCCACTGCCGTCTTCCATGCATATTCAAAGTCGTGTGCGGTGAGGGGCGTTCCGTCAGACCACTTCTGGCCGTCTTTTATGGTGAAGGTATAGATCAGCCCGTCGTCAGATATGGTCCAGCTTTCAGCCAGGCCTGAGCCCTGTTCGTACTCGCCATCCGGGTTCATACGTGCAAGGCCTTCCAGGCAGGCGTTGAGAACGTCAAACGAAACCGTATCCGTGCATGTTACTGACTGAAGATCCGGGGGTTCCTCGCCGAGGTTCAGGTTAAGCTTGTTCTCTCCTGCAGCTCTCCCTTCGGTGTAGGCCCACTTCCATTCGTTGCCCGGCACGAAAGCGGTTCTGACAATGCCCTTGACCCAAGGATGCTCCGCGAAGTTCCTCTGAGGCCAGTAGACAGGTATGATTGCTGCTTCGTCACAGAGGATCTTCTCAGCTTTGGCCATAAGGTCCATACGTTCCTGGTTGTCAGTGGAGGCCTTAGCTTTGGCGATTAGGCTATCGTACTCTTTGTTTGACCAACCGATGTCGTTGTAAGGTCCGTCTGTGATCCACAGATCGAGGAAACTCATGGGGTCGTTGTAGTCTGCGCCCCATCCTGCAAAGACGAGGTCGAAATCTTTGTCTCTCATCTTTTGCAGCCTGGTCTTGAAATCGACGTTCTCCAGGGTCAGCTCGAGACCCAGGTTCTTTCTGAAGATCTCTTGCAGCCCTTGCGCGTATTTCTTAGCTGCTTCGCTGTCTCCCGACAAGAACCGGATCGCCGGCATTGCCTCTTTGGGTCCGCAACCTGCAAGCATCGAAGCCAGAAGCAAGATGCAGGTGAAGACCACGGCAACCTTCTTGATTCGCATTGACTCCCCTCCCAAGGTAGTAATAGATTGTGATTACGTCACCTTCTCAGGCGACCCACCCTATAGCCATTAAATTTCTCGCAGGTTTGCGGAAATCCTTCTTATTACAGAATTCAAGGCTAGGAAAATTCACGGAAATAACGCATTTATGCAGGAGAATTAATTTAGAGGGGCGAAGCACCCACAATTGACCCCGCTTTCAGACCAGATCATTGACTCCGCCAGTAAGGATGCTTATCATTTCTAATAAAGAAACTTATAGAGGATGGTATAACCTTTTTACAGGAGATGATAGGGTGACCATGTTTCACGGCCCTAATGACCCAGTATACACTATCAGTGTGGCCGCCCGCCTTCTGCAAGTGACCCCCCATTTCCTGCGGCAGGTGGAAGGCGAAGGGCTGGTAGCTCCAGCGAGAACCGACTCCAACATCAGATTGTACTCTGAGAACGACCTGAAGGTTCTTGCAAAGATCGTCCACTTGATTAGAGATTGCGGAGTCAATGTCCGGGGCGTGAGGGTCATCCTTGCTATGGAGGAGGGAGAAAGCGGCACCGGCACATCACAAAAAGAGGTTCGGTTCGGACCGGAGTCTGACCGGCGGTTTTCACCAACAACGAGGCTAACGCCGGACAGAGACAATGATTTTGTGAAGAAACAGTCATGACCTTAGTGGAGGTGCATTCATGTCAAGAGTCGTCGGCATAGACCTGGGCACTACCAACTCGGTTATAGCGGTGATGGAGGCACAGGAACCAACTGTGGTCATCAATGCAGAAGGTTCCAGGCTGACACCGTCGGTGGTAGGGTTCAACAGGAACAAGGAAAAACTAGTCGGCCAGCTAGCCAGGAGGCAGGCAGTGCTTAACCCTTCCAACACTCTCTACTCCGTCAAGCGGTTTACGGGTAGGCGATACGGCGAGATCGAGGAAGAGAGAAGCAGGGTGCCTTATGAAGTGCGCAGGGGGAAACACGATGAAGTGAGGTTCCACCTTCCTGCTACACAAGAAGAGATCACCCCTGAGGAAGTCTCTGCCCACATACTGCGCAAGCTAAAGGAAGACGCAGAAAAATACCTGGGTGAACCTGTGACCAAGGCTGTCATTACAGTCCCTGCGTATTTCAACGATTCGCAGAGACAGGCCACCAAAGATGCCGGCCGCATAGCCGGATTGGAAGTGCTGAGGATTATCAATGAGCCTACGGCTGCATCGCTGGCCTATGGTGTGGACAGAAAGAAAAACGAGAAGATCCTCGTATGGGACCTTGGCGGAGGCACTTTCGATGTCTCTTGCCTTGAGGTAGGTGACGGGGTCCTCGAAGTCCTGGCCACCTCCGGAGACACTCACCTGGGCGGCGACGACTATGACCAGCGGATCGTTGCGTATGTGGCCGAGGAGTTCCGCAAAGACAACGGAATTGACCTGCGCAAGGACCCGCAGGCGCTTCAGAGGCTCATAGAAGCTTCCGAGAAGGCTAAGATCGAGCTTTCCCAGGTTCTAGAGGCCACTATCAGCCTTCCCTTTATCAGCGCTGACAGGGACGGGCAGCCTTTGCATCTGGAGATGAGGATTACCAGGGCAAAATTCGAGGAGCTTACCGGGGACTTGACAGAAAGGTGCGTTAAGCCGTTCCGGCAGGTTCTTAGCGATGCAAAACTTGAGGCCAGGGAGCTGGACGAGGTTATATTGGTGGGTGGGGCCACCAGAATGCCCAAGATCCAGGAATTGGTCAGAAGCTTGACCGGCAAGGAACCTAACAGGAGCGTTAACCCCGACGAAGTTGTGGCCGTAGGGGCGGCCATTCAAGGGGGTGTTCTCTCAGGAGACGTCAAAGACATAGTCCTTCTTGACGTTACTCCGCTGACCCTTGGAGTCGAGACTCTTGGAAGTGTAATGACCCCCATCATCAAGCGAAATACAACAATACCCGTTCGTAAGAGCCAGGTTTTCACGACCACCGCTGACTTCCAACCGCAAGTTGAGATTCACGTTCTCCAGGGTGAGCGGACAAGATCCCAGGATAACAGGTCACTCGGCAGGTTTATGCTGACGGGCATACCCCCGGCTCCAAGAGGAGTTCCCCAGATAGAGGTCGCCTTCGACATCGACGCTAACGGAATACTAAAGGTTACTGCCAAAGACACGGGTACAGGTAAGGAGCAAAATATAACCATTAAGGCGTCTACCCAGCTGCCCAGAGAAGAGGTAGACCGCCTGGTTGAAGAAGCTCAGCACCATGCCGAGGAAGACCGCAAGGCAAGAGAGCTTGCTGACACAAAGAACGAACTTGAGCAGCGGATCTACACTGTGGAGAAGAGCCTGAAGGATGCAGGAGACAAGCTGCAATCAGGCGACAAGTCTGCCGTTGAAGATGCTGTAAAGAAGGCAAGAGAGGCTCTGGAGACCGGGGATGTCCCTGTTATGAAACAGGCAACCAGTGATCTGCTGGACGCAGCCAGTAAGCTGGCTGAGGTTCTATACAGTCAAGCTTCTCAGGCAGAAGAGGCCCCTGAAGAAGGTCAAAAGGACCAGGAAGCAGAGCCCAAGGGTGAGGTCTACGATGCAGACTTCAAGGAGCACGATGACAAGGAGCCCCCGGGCGACAGAGACAAAAGGAACGATGGCCAGTGACAAAACGGGAAAACAAAGAAAAGTCGGCGTTCTCTGAGCCCAAACCGTGTCCTGATGATCCGGAGCAACCGTGTGGCGGCAGGGAGGTCGAAGACCTTCAGGTTGAAACGCCTGGGGTTCCCAAAGAGGAATTTGAAGCTCTGGAACAGGAAAGGGATATGTGGCGCTCGAGATTTGAGGAAGCTTGGGACCAGTTCCTTCGTACAAGGGCTGAGCTCGATAACTACAGAAAGAGGACTGAGCGGCTTTTCGAGGACAGGTTGAACCGCGATAAGGCGGATTTCCTGCGCGACCTTCTTGAAGTAATGGACAATTTCGACAGATTTCTGGAGGCTGCCAACAGCAGCGGACAGGTTCAGGGCGACTGTGCCTTTGAGTCGTTTCTCACGGGGGTAACCCTTATTTGCAGACAGCTTGCTGATCTGATGAAGAAGGAAGGAGTGGAGCTTATTCCTTGCCCGGTTGGCACGCAGATGGATCCTACTTACCACGAGGCCTTTCAGGCTCAAGACGGCGGCGGTGAGCACGGTACTGTGGTGGAGGAGCTGCAAAAGGGGTATCTGTACAAGGGTTTGCTTCTCCGCCCTACAAGGGTGAAGGTTATCAGATAGTCCATGCAACATGATAGGAGGAGGTTCTATGGCAGGCGGGAGTCTTTCCGGGGCCGAGCACTATGTTCAGAATCTGAAGCAGACAGTTGACCGGCAGTTTGGCGAGGTATTCGGCCTCTGCGGGTATTGTGTCATGGACATGTCTACCGGGAAGACAGTTGGGTGGAGAGATGATGTGGTGATGCCGACTGCCAGCACTATTAAGATTGCCGTCTTGCTGGCTCTTGCCCACAAGGTTCACCAGGGAGGTTTGAAGTGGGGCGACCTGGTTCCGGTGGAAGAGAAGTGCAGAACAGGAGGCAGCGGCGTGCTCCGGTCCCTGTCCGGACCTATCCAACTGACTGTGTGGGACCTTGCTGTTCTCATGATCAGCTACTCTGATAACATTGCCACCAACATCTGCATTGATCTGGTAGGTATGGAGTACACCAATGACCTTCTCAGGACCTTTGGTTTGCGGAAAACCCATCTGCGCAGGAAGATGATGGATGAGGACGCGTGGAGGAGAGGAGACGAGAACGTTTCCACCCCTGGCGAACTGGTAGCTCTGCTTGCAGCTATAGAGAACAGGAACGGTGTGGATGAGTCTGTCTCGAGCGCTGTCATAGAGATCATGAAAGCGCAAAGGAAAGGCATGCTAGGTGAAGTAGTGCCCCGGGACATACCCGTGGCAAACAAGCCCGGCGGCTTGGCTCACGTTAAGGTGGATGCTGGACTCATATACTTCCCTAACAGGGCTTTTGCAGTCAGCGTCATGGGCGCTTTTCTAAGTGATGACGACAGCCGGAAACTCACAGACGCTGCCAGGGTTGCGGTTGATGGCATGAAGCTTTTAGCGACCTGTTCAGAGCTTGGCAGGGCATAGAGGATTCGCTGATTTAGGCGATGACCAGTGAGAGGTCCCCGCTCTATGTGAAAGGGCAGGGACCTCTGAGATTATTACAGTCCGGAGATTTCGGGTAACGCCGGGAATGTCTCTATGGCCTCCTGCCGGACTTGGCCCTTGATGTCTATCCCCATATGCTCAAGAGCTATCAGGAACCCTCCTCCAGCAGGCTCCACCTGCGGGAAAGTGAAGTTTGCAAGGGGAATGAATCTCTGGCAGGATAACTGGAAGCTCGTGTTCATCAACGGATACGCGGCCTTTGTGAAAACACTGCCCACCATCACTACATCTGAGGGCATCCTCTCCATGCCTTGATTCTGCATCATCCTACCCATTATTTCTCCCATGGAAGTTCCGCAGCTGATCAGTATGTCCTGACATATACGGTCTCCCTGGAAGGCCAGCTGAAAAAGACACGGGACGATCTTGGCTGCCCTGACGTATATATGGGCGAATTGGCCCCTTACTTCGTACATGTACAGTGAAAGGTCATCGTAGGACTCAAACTCCAGGCATTGGAGAACGGCCTGTTCCAGGGCAGTCTTGGGTCCGGTTCCGTCGGCAGACCTAAACCCGAAATGCACCGCAGACCGAATAAGGCTTCCTGCGCCGCCCTCGCCGCCCCACTCGTAACCCATGCCCCTTCCGGTAACGCGGTTGCCTTCGGGTCCAACGGCCGCGAAGTTAGCTCCGGTGCCGCAGATCACAACGCCGCCATGGTTCGCTGCGGTTCCTGCCCGGAACCCAACCCATGTGTCATTGGTAAGCTCAAACTGCATGCCAGGGTAAAGAACCTCAATGCCTTGCGTCAGGTTCCGAAAATCAATGGGGAAATCGGCGCCTGCCATTCCGTACACAGCGTGTTCAATCTGTTCTGGCCCTATGCTCGCGGTTTGAAGGGCCTGTATTACGGCCGCCGAGATGTTTGCCATGGCTGCTTCTAAGCCTATGGCCTGGTAGTTTGATGGTCCTGATAATCCTACGCCAAGTACGCGTCCTGACTGATCGCCAACAGCTGCCATGGTCTTGGTTGCGCCACCGTCGACCCCGAGCGCAAATCTCATGACATCACCCTCCTGTTGTTGCATAGCATGTGGTTGCATGGTATATTACTGCATCGTATATCATTGCACGGCACACCTTCACGCCCCTTTTTCACTTTTCTATAGCCGGTTGCCCTGAAAGAGCCGGAGGAATTCGGAGTTGGTTTCCAGGATATCCCGAAAAAGGGCAAGGGCGGTTTCAGCGCCCGGTACCAGCGGGTGATTGACCAGGGCCCAGAATGCTTTGTGGGAATCTCCTGACACAGCTGCTTCGACTGTCAGAGTCTCGTAGGCCTTCACTTGCTGGACGAGACCCAATATCTCCTGGGGAAGGCGTTCTTGAGCCATGGGGTGAGGCCCCCTGGCGTCAACCATGCAGCTCACTTCAACTACTGCGTGCCCCTCAAGCCCCGGCACTGCCCCCCGGTTTTGAACATTGAGAGCTTCTACAGAAGGCCTATCATTGACAATGGAAGAGACACAGTTCAGCGCCACATCAGAGTAGTAAGCTCCGCCTCGTTTCATGAGCTCAGGCGGTATTTCATCTGACTGCGGATTGCTGTATATGCGGAACAGATCCTTCTCAATGGCCATGACTTCAGCGGCTCGTGTGCCCGTTCCGCTTTCCAAGGCGCTTTTCTGATCTGCAAGAGCTCTGTCTGTACACCAGTAGTAGTAAAGATACGATGCAGGTATGACTCTGAGCTTCCGCATGAAGGGAACCAGATCCGGGCTCATCTTTGTGCCTGCCGCATAGGCCTCCAAAAGCGGTGAGTCGAGAACCCGGTCTGTCACATTGGCCCCATCCAGGTAAACAGCGGTTACGAAGGACAGGTGGTTTAGTCCGGAGATATCAATGCGAATCCGTGACGGTTCAACTCCCATGGCCCTGGCGGCCCCCATCTTGATGCCTATGGGTACATTGCAGAGGCCGAACGTCTTGATGCCGGCGTTGTGCAGTAGCGCCTCGGTGACCAGGCCTGATGGGTTCGAGAAGTTGAGGAGCCAGGCGTCTGGAGAGACTTCGCTGATATCACGGGCAATGTCCAAAGATGCAGGGATAGTCCGCAAGGCGTTAGCGAAGCCTCCCGGGCCTGTAGTCTCCTGGCCTATGACCCCATATTTCAGGGGGATTAGCTCGTCGGTTTGCCGGGCTGCCATGCCGCCTATGCGGATCTGGCTAATCACGAAGGATGCTCCATCAAGTGCGTCCCTGCGGTTCAAGGTTGCTTCTATGTGGCACGGAACTCCCTGTTTCTGCAAGAGCCTTCGGGTGAAAGATGCCACGGTTTCAAGGCGCTCTTTGCCGGGGTCTATATCAACTAGGGCCAGCTCCTGGCAGTGGAACTCTCCGTCTCTGAATCGGTGTACGAGCCCTGACACAAGCTCAGGCGTGTAGGATGAGCCGCCGCCTATGACCGCTATCTTCAGCTGCCTCAATTTTCCACCTCCTGTTGCCAGACTCTGTTGTTCTACATGGCGTTTTAGATGAGCCAGGTGTCCACCATGACGTGTAAGTGGTGAGGGCTCAGGACCTTGAAGGATTCAGCCATATCTATGCCTTCTCCGGCCTGTTGTCCCCATTCGCTGCACTTAGCTTGAATGTAGGGTAAGTAAAGGGCGTTCCAGACCGGTTCGGGAAACTGTGACTCATGGCACAAGCAGGCTCGGATTTTCTTCTCCCAGGTTGAGTCTATTCCGATGTAGGTGTTGGGTTTTGGTGACAGGCCAAGGGCAATGCCCGTTACGCCCCATGGTGTAAGGCCGTCGCTCATATGCTCAGGGTATGCAAGGGGGAACGAGGCGTACATGCAAGCTTCCACTGCGGCCAGGCCTGTCTTTCTGTGATCGGGATGGCCTTCATAGGGCAGCCAGGGATCCAAGGTGATGACAAAATCGGGCCTCACCCTTCGTATGACCTTGACCATGCCTTGGCGGACGGTTTCAACTTCGGGGAGAAACCCATCGTTGAACCCCAGCCATACTACTTCCTTGACGCCCAGAATCGCCGCTGCCGCGTCTTGTTCCTTACGTCGCATTGCCCCTGTCTCATTCCTTGCCATTGAGGGGTCAAAGGTTCCCATGTTCCCGTCGGTAACAGCTGCGTAGGTTACGGTTGCTCCTTGTTCGGCAAGAAGCCTTACAGTGCCCCCTGCCACAAGCTCTGCATCGTCTGGGTGGGGGAATATGACAAGGACGTTCTGGGCCTCTTGTAGACGGGGAATGGAGAAAAGATCGGCTATAGCATGGTTCATGTCTCTCGCCCCTTTCGTTCTTATCCTTAGTAATCTTCTTATAATCATGCCGGAGGAGTCCTTCATAACAACCTAGAATCTATCGATGCAAGTTCGTCAGTGCAAGTTCGTTAGTGGGAATTCGTTGATTGAAGTTCGCCCGAAACAGGCTCAACTCCTTTAGGGGTAGGCGCTGTTTGCGTTGGGAGACCTTTGCCGTCAAAGAAGGAACCGCCAATAAGGGGGAGGGATTTTCGGTGAACCGGATGAGAGACTTCGCTTACAGCCTCGGCAACTTCTCTGCTGCCATCCTCGGGCAGACGGTCAGCGCCTTCGCCATATTCTTCTATGTTGACGTACTGAAGGTTCCGGCCAAAATGATAGGCATTGCCATGCTTTGGTACGGTATATGGAACGCCATAAATGATCCTTTGTTCGGTCAGATTTCCGACAGAACCAAGACAAGGTGGGGCAGGCGAATACCTTATATACTGTGGCTTACGCTTCCTCTTTGCGTAGCTTTTGCTCTTTTGTGGATGCCTCCTTACCCGGAAGGCGCGTCCCATTCACTTTTTGTATATTACTTTGTGGTCATGTTTCTGTTTGACGCGTTGTTTACCATTGTTGTATTGAACTGGACGGCCCTTTACCCGGAAATGTACCCGGAACTGGAGGACCGGGCACGTGTTTCTGCAATCAGGCAAATACTGGGTATTTTGGGTCTCATCATTGGAGTGGCCCTTCCTCCGGTGCTCTACTCTACAATAGGTTGGAAAGCCATGGGCATTTTGTTCGGCTTTCTGGGGCTTGTGACCATGTATGCGTCCCTTTACGGTGCCCGGGAGCGTCCGGAGCTTGCCGGTGAGGGTCTGGGGCTTTTGGAGTCTCTGAAAGCTACTTTTGTCAACGTTTCGTTCATGACATATGTTATCCCTGCCATGCTGATCCAGTACACCTTCGTAGCTTTACAGGCGGTCATACCGTTTTACGCCAAGTATGTTCTTAGAGCTACGGAATTCCAGACAAGCCTGCTGCTGGGTGTGCTTTTTGTGATGGCCATTCCCTTTGCCTATGTCTGGGGAAAGATCATAGCTAGACTGGGACCCAAGAAATCCCTGATAAGGTCCTGTATATGGTACGGCGCAGTGCTCCTTGGGTTCTTCCTGGCCAAAACCTACATCCAGGGAATTGTTGTCTGCCTGTTTCTTTCGTTTGGGCTTGCCGGCATTATGGTGTTGCTGGACATTTTCATTGCTGACGTTGCAGACGAGGATGAAGTAAGAACAGGCGCCCGGCGAGAGGGAATGTACTTCGGGGTCAACGGGTTCATGATTCGCCTAGGAATCTCGGTCAACGCGATCATAATGGGAGATGTACTGGACCGTTCAGGATATGCCCCCGGCCTGGAGGTACAGACTTCAGCAGCTATCGCCGGCCTTCGCGTCCTTATGTCTTTTGTCCCTGTTTGCGCCATAATCCTGGCCCTGCTTATTCTAAGACACTATCCTCTTGACGGTGAAAAGCTCTTGAAGGTCAGAGAAGCTGTCGCCAGAATGCGTAATGAGAAGGGATGTGTGGCCCGGTGACATACTGAGCACATGCCCTCTGAAATTCACATAAAGTGTTAACGATAAGGTGAAGACAGGAGGGATGTGTGAATGATGGAAAACGAGGCAGGCGAGAGGCTGGAAGCGCTGCAGCTTCCGGGAACACTCATGGAGCGTCTGTCCATGGCCACCGGGCAGCCGGTGGTTGTATACCTTCGAGGTGTTCACGCCGAGTTGCTAAGAGGAGTGCCGCCCCTTCCGCCTGGGGAGCCTTGCCCGCCATGGGAGTATGCACCGCCGGGACAAGGGACAGGCAGTTCAGGATCAGGCGGCACATGGGGAAGAGAGCCATCCTACCCCGGACCGGGATGGCCAGGCGGCCCTGGAATGGGACCGGGGATGGGCATGAGAACAACGGTCATAAGCGGCATACTGGTCTTTGCAGGAGCTGACTTCCTGGTTCTGCACGTGCCCATAGGCGCTGCTAACCCAAGGGAATTGCTGATTCCTTACACCGCTATAGGCATTATCGTTCCGGGAGGACCTCAGCTCTGACAGCACCCAGGCTTTCGGCCTCAAGATCATGTGTAACGGCGTAGGGTGGTGCTGGCGGGCCTGCGCTCCGACCGGTGCCACCCTTATCTTTCATTGTTCCCTGAACTTTGCCAGGGCAGGGCCGTGGGCGTAGATATAACCGTCCAGAAGACATCGGGCAAGGTCCCTTGAACTGACCAGCGGGTGACATGACAGTGCCTCCCAGGCTTTTCCGTAGGAACTGCTCAAGGCCGCCTCAACCGCAAGCTCCTCATAGGCTGCAACTGACTGTATTAGGCCACGAACTTCCGGAGGCATTTTACCCATGCTTAGCGGATGAGCGCCGGATGCGTCAATCACAGCCGGAACCTCGACAATCTTGTCATAGGGAAGCTCAGGAAGGGAGCCTCTGTTTGGCGCGTTGACAATGTAGATCTCCCTGGAATCGCCTGCAATGGCCCCGAGTAGCCCTACCATCATTTCTGAGTGCCACTGCCCTCCACGCCGGATCTCAAGAGATTTCTTGCCCTGGGCTGCTGCTCGATATTCGGTCAGAATCTCCCTCTCTAGATCCATGACCTCCTGTGCCCTGGTGCGGCCTGACTTTTGCTGGGCGGCAGTCATTTCATCTGTTAAAAAGTAATATTGAAGGTACGGCGATGGCAAGAGTCCGGTATCTCTGAAAATGCGCAAGGTGTTCTTGAGCTCAAGTCTGTTCTTAGGATCTTCTAGGACTTCCCGGCCGAAAATGCCCTCGATGTTTTCGTCAGATGCGGCCATGATAGCTTTTCGGAGCGCCGGAAGCACGTCCATGCCCTGGAACAGAACTCTCCTTGCCCAGGCAAGATGGTTCAGACCGAAGTAGTCGAAGAACAGTCTCTCGGGCGGGATTTTCATAAACGACGCCACAGACTCCTGAAGGACCATGGGTTCGTCACAGATGGCGATATGCTTGACGTTTGATGTGCGTCTGATAGCTTCTGCCACAAGGCCTGTAGGGTTGGTGTAGTTTATGAGCCAGGCGTCCGGGTTGTCTTTTTCGATCTCCCTGGCGATTTCCACCATTACGGGGATTGTCCGGAGAGCCATGGCAAACCCTCCCGGACCTGTGGTTTCTTGTCCTATGACCCCCATAGACATGGGCACCCATTCATCAATGTGGCGTGCCTGCAGGCCTCCTACTCTGATCTGGCAAATGATGAAATCCATATCCAGTATGGCTTCAGACCTGTCGGTGGTAAGCTTCAGTTTGGTCCGCGGAAGTCTGGCGTGCAGCATGGTCTGGACAAGGGCGCCCACAGTCTGGAGCTTATTCTCGTCTATATCCATGAGTACGAGGCTTTCCAGAGGGACCTTGTCTTTTTGACGCAGGAATCCGTCTACAAGGCCGGGAGTGTATGCGCTTCCCCCTCCCAGTATGGATACTCTGAGACCTGACATGGCTCATACCCCCTTTTGCTGATCCAATATTGCGGCGGCAAAGGCCGGTCATATGTACCGGGTAACATGATGTTGACAGCCGGCGCACAACATACCTAACATGTGAGTGAGTCTCTTGCGAGGAAGGTGATTCCTCATAGCGTCCAAAATCCGTATTGCCGTGGCCATGTCAGGCGGTGTTGACAGCTCCGTAGCCTGCCTGTTGTTATCCCGTATGGGGTACGAAGTCGTAGGAGTCACCATGGGACTCTTGGCTTCTTGTCCCGCCTCCAAAGGACCGCAGCTTGCTGCACGCATCTGTCAGCGTCTGGACATTGCCCATTACACCTTTGATATGGTTGATGAATTCGAGCACGAGGTGGTTCTTCCCTTCATCAAGGAATATGTGTCGGGCAGAACGCCCAACCCTTGTCTGGTATGCAACAGGGCCATGAAATTCGGGCACCTTCTGAGAAAAGCTTCTGAGGTCGGCGCCGGCTACATTGCCACAGGCCACTACGCGCGCATCGCAGGCGGAGGTTCTGGTAAGGAAGGATTGTCTTCAGGCGGTTCCAGGTATCTGCTGTTGAGGGCGCTTGACCGTACGAAAGACCAGAGCTATGTCTTGTATGGGTTGACCCAGGATGTGCTGGGCCGGACCATGTTTCCCCTGGGCCGGTTAACCAAGGGCCAGGTCAGACAGGTTGCCAGAGATGCAGGCTTGCCTTCTGCCATAGAACCTGAGAGTCAGGAGATCTGTTTTGTCACAGGCAAGACATACCGGGAATTCCTGTTGGAAAGAGGCATTAAGTTCGAGCCAGGCCCCATTTTGGATACTTCGGGGAAGGTCTTGGGCTCTCACAGGGGTCTGCCTCTGTACACCATAGGTCAAAGGAAGGGGCTCGGTTTGGGGGGAACCCTGTCCACCCTGTATGTTGTTGACATCGATGCTCCGGGGAATGCGCTTGTAGTCGGAGGCCGCAGTGAGGCATACTCCGGCGGGTGCATCGTTGCTGACCTGAACCTCATAGCTTCTGACGCCCTGTCTGAGCTTGTCAGGGGTACCTGCATGGTGAGATACAGAGCCAGGGAGACACGGGCCACTATGAAGCCGGCAGGGGACGGGTCAAGTGCGGTTGTTGAATTTGAGGCGCCCCAGTTTGCGGTGACTCCGGGGCAAGCTTTAGTGTTCTACCAGGACGAAGCGGTTTATGGCGGAGGGGTTATCGCCCGGCGTCTTTGACTGGCCGGGGGTAACCTGCCGGTTTCAGTGACACCCCAAGAAGATTGGGGGTTGATGCGATGAGGAGGGAGAGCTTTGTTTGTCAGAGACATTATGACTCGAAACCCTGTGACTGTCAGTCCTCAGGCCACCTTGAGAGAGCTTCTTTCGCTTATGACTGCTAAGACTTTTGAAGCGATTCCTGTATGCGATAGCGGGTCAGTTGTGGGGATGGTAACTGATTGGGATATTGTTACAAACGCTCCGAGCGTCGAGGGTGTGAATTGGCTGCAAGCAAGGAAAGTCCAGGACGTCATGACTCCCAACGTTGTGTGCGTTTCTGAGGAAGAGATTGTGGAGATGGCTGCGTATCATATGTTCTTTCACGATCTTGACGCCTTGCCCGTAGTAGACGACCAGGGGCAGCTGACCGGAATAGTCACTCAGAACGATGTGTTCAGGACGTTTGTCTCTTTCATGGGATTGCGGACCAAAGGCACCCGGATTACCATAGAGACTCCCGATGAGCCAGGGGTTTTGGCAGGCATTACGAGAATCGTTTACGATGCGGGCCTGTCAATCGCAAGTCTGTCTACTTACATACCGGCAGCAAGTCCCCGTGCCACAGTGATCCTGAGGGTCAGAGCCAGTGACGTTCAAGAGTTGATTGCCCGCCTGGGCAGGGAAGGATACCGGACTGTGCATGTTTCCGAAGCATGGACCTAGCAGAAATGGCGGAGCAGGCCCGAAAAATAGCCTTTGCCCTGGGAAATCGCCGCCGACACGTTGGGCCTGCTCCACTACAGACCTATGTGATAAGGCCTGGACAGTATTCACTAAAACGTCTTTAGCCGGCTTGCCTTGATTTGGCATCAGGCAGGAAATGTGAGATGATCAGGGCTCCGACAAGGGCAACTGAAGATCCCGCCAAACCCGCTTTTTTGAAAAACGGCTCTATCTCGCTTGTGGCCTGGCGGGCCATGTCTTTCAGCGGCGCAACGAGGACTAAAGACCCGGAGACAGCTTCGCCGGTTCGCCACGGGACGGATATGGCCACTTGTCCTTTGCCTGCCAGAGGTATGTCAAAGGCGTTGATCTCCCCGTTATCCAAGGTATCCTCGAGCAGATCCGACTGAACAACCTTGCCTACCAATGATTCCTCCCCGTGTGAATCGACGACCACCTCGCCGTCTGGGGCTGTAATCAGTGTTCTGAGGCCTGTGTTGACGTACACCCAGGATGCCACCTCGGTGGCAAGCTCGCTGTCTTCGATGGACGTTTCAAAGGACTGTAACAGTCCCTCTATCTGCTCCCCCTGAAGTTTCATTTGGTTGATGGCAGTCTGGCCAAAGTACGTTCTTATGAAGTAGGTTTGGGACACTCCCATGACAACCGTCGCAAGGACGATCACCGCCGCGAAGGCGGTCACAAGTTTCGCTTTCAAAGGCATGTGTGTTCATTCACGACCCCTCTAGGAATTCTTCCGGCAGCAAGGTGCTTACTCCGGTTATCCATGGTGCCTTTATACCTTCGCCCTGGCCGCACGCATCTCCTTGATTGCCGGCGCGCTTTTGGAATGAACTTTCTTCCTGGCTTGCGGGGCCCAAGATCGAGACTTTGCCGGCAGCAAACCGTACAATGTGGAAGAAGGCTGAGACAGGTCAAGATTGAGCTAGCGCAGGAAGGATTGGATGATATGGGACGCAAACGCCCGATTACAAGCATAAAACGGGGACGGGGCCCTTCTTTTATGGGCGGGGTAGCAGCTTTGGTTGTAGCTGTCATCGGAGTTATCTGGACTATAGCAGCCTCATGGATAGCCAGGCAGGTTCCTCCGGACATGTCACCGGGAGGCACAGCCTCGTTTCTCCCTGTGGTCGGGGTCCTGTTCATTGTGTTAGCCGTCGCTTCAGCCATCTATGAGTTCAGGAACACATTTTCCCGAGAGCGGTATTCAGTCATAGACATTACCGACAGCGAAACCGAACCCGATCCGCTGAACAGGGTGTTCGGACCTGGTGATACCATGGATTCTGAATCAAGCGTCGAGGGTAACCGGGAACCGAAGGCCGCGACATTCTGCCCTTATTGTGGAAAGCCATCTCAAGGTGACTTCCGGTTCTGCCCGGCATGCGGGAAGGAACTGCCGCTTTGAACATCCGGGTTATCCTTGTGGGGCGGATTAAAGAGCCATACCTAAAAGACGCAGTGGCTGAGTATCTGAAGCGGCTTCGCCCTTACGTGCGGATTGAGATCCTGGAGATTCAGGATGAGCCTGTTCCGGATAGCTTGCATCCCAGGCAGGAGGAAATAGCCAGGGATGTGGAAGCGGGCCGGGTGTTGCGCCTCCTGCGTCCCCACGAGTATACGGTGGCCATGGATATCTTCGGTCAGGAAATGTCCTCGTTGGACTTCAGCAGATGGCTGGAGGGGAGAGGCACAGCCGGCGACTCGGACATAGTTTTCATCGTTGGCGGCACTACGGGGTTGTCCAACAAGATTCTGTCGTCTGCCCGGCTTCGTCTTTCAATGGGGAAGATGACTTTCCCCCATCAATTCATGCCTCTTTTGCTTTTGGAGCAGGTGTACAGGGCGTGCAAGATTGCTCGCGGAGAACCATATCATCGTTGAGGCAAGTCTCTTCTGTAGGTCTGCGGAACAGAATGAAGGAGGATCCGAGGACACGGCGAAACCCAGTTGGTGATGGATGGGACCTTAACAGCCGTACTGCTTGAGTGGTAGGGGGGATAGCCATGGTTGGTCAGTATTCAGACGCCTTCAAAGGCACAGCCCAGTACTACTCCAGGTTCAGACCGGGTTATCCCGGTGACTTTTTCGCGTTTCTCCAACGTGAGTTCAAACTGGACGGGTCAGGGCACCTGCTCGATTTGGGGTGCGGGACGGGGCAGGTAGCCATTCCGCTTGCCGGGGATTTCCACAAAGTCATCGCGATGGATCCCGAACCAGAAATGCTGGACGAGGGGAGGCGAATGGCGCGACAAGCAGGAGTCACCAACGTCGTCTTTGTGCTTGGGGGCTCGGCGAATTTACTTGATCTGCAAGATCAAGTGGGAGTGTTCCGGCTCGTTACGATGGGCAGTTCTTTTCATTGGATGGACCGAGAGGCCACCTTGGAAGTGCTGTCAAAGATGGTCGAACCGGGCGGAGGATTGGCTGTGGCCAGCGCCGGGAGTCTTTGGACCGATGACACCCCTTGGTGCCAGGAGGTCAAGGCCGTTGTGCAGAGGTGGCTTGGTCAGGAGCGTCGCGCGGGTAGCTCGACGTATATTGTCCCGCCGGTTCGGCACGAGAGTCTCATTGATCGTTCACCCTTCGGTCCCTGCCGGACGCACGTGTTCCGGTACCGGCGGCAGTGGACAATTGAGGGAATCATTGGATATCTCTACTCGACTTCGTTCTGCTCACCGTTAGTACTAGGTGACCGTCGGATGGCATTTGAGGCGGATGTAGGCAACTCACTACTGAGTCTGAACCCAGCAGGGCTTTTCACAGAATATGTTAGGCTCGAGGTGCTCCTTGGGTTCCTGTGCTGACCCAGCGTCCCGCTATTCGCCCGTTCTATGCTTCCTGCTTTGCGCCACATTCACCGCAGAAGCGCGCCGGGGGATAACGTCGCGCCACAGCTTCGGCACTTGGACGCTCCTATCTTTGTGCCACACTCCTGACAGAACTTAACACCCTCCTGGTTAAGATGGCCGCACTGAGGGCAGGTGCGTTGTTCCTTCGCTCGCTGTTCCTCCTGTCTCTTTCTTGCTTCTTCTGCCTGGACCTGCTCCATCTTGGATTGTGCTTGTACCAGGCTGGCCTGCACCGATCTGAGTTTGCTTTCCAATTCGGGGTACTGCCCACTACTTCGCGACAATGCCTGCTTGCCTATCTCAGCGTAGATCCCAGTCTCCTGCTTGCGTAAGTCATTGAGATCTGATTGGGCCTGCATCTTCTTCACTTCGGGGTCGTCCTGCGGCATCAAGCCAGTGAGTCCCTTCACTAGGAGCCTGTGCGCCTATCTCCCCCCAGTTGGGTTAAAGGAGGGTTGTCTCATGGGTTTGGTCACCTGGTTGGACAAGAACATGAGAGTTTGGTCGGTTCGGTCTGTAGCGATAGTGTTACCTGGCTTCTTTCTCTAGGTCTTTACCCTTGCCAGG
>JAPXLN010000004.1:0-113146 GCA_033809515.1 Bacillota bacterium | reverse complement strand
CAACAACCCGCGCAATCGTTGTCTTGCCAGTACCGGGATTGCCCGTAAAAATCATATTGAGAGATTGCGTCGAGTCAACTACAATACCAGCTTTTCTTCTTTTTTCGTTGGCAACCAGAAGCCGATACTGGGTTCTTACAAAGTCTTTAACATTCTCAAGTCCAATTATTGTGTCTAATGATTTCTCCAAATCAAACTTTTCAAAGCTGTCAAACTTAAAGTCTTCATGCCGCAGGATATCAAATTCAGATTTAGGCGCATTTATAATCCGTTTCGATTGCTCAATTATTGCCCCTTCTATTACATTGCGTACCAGCCGACCGTTACCGCTGTCATTTCTGCCTTTGATCTGGCTCTTTTCAAAAAGGCGCAATAAAGCGTCCTTACAGTCGTTAGCTATCTTATAACCTTTTGATTTTGCTGTTATATCAGCAATTTGAACCATCTCCGAGGCAGTGTAGTCCTCAAAGTCAATCATATTAGGGAATCTCGACTTCAATCCTGAATTCGTCTTTAAGAAGCTTTCCATTTCATCCTTATATCCAGCCAGGATGACAACCAAATCATCACGGTAATCTTCAATGGCCTTGACTAAAGCATCAATTGCTTCCAGACCAAAAATGTCATTTTTATCACGGCAAAGAGCATATGCCTCGTCAATAAACAGTATGCCACCAAGCGCAGATTGGATAACCTCGTTTGTTTGCTTTGCTGTGTGCCCCACATATTGACCAACAAGATCCGCACGGCTCACTTCTCGTAGCTGTCCTGTCGACAAGACGCCAATTGCTTTTAAGTATTTTGCGACAATTCTCGCTATTGTCGTTTTACCCGTACCGGGGTTGCCGGTAAAAATCATATGCATCGAAAGAGATGCCATTTTATGACCCGCATCTTCTCGCATCTGCTGAACTTTTAGATTGTTTTCTAAATCAAGGACATATTCTTTCACTTTCGTAAGCCCAACCACTTCCGAAAGCTCTTTTTTAATCTCGTCAATATTAGAAGTATTTTTCTTTGGCAGGAATGGCGTTAAATCAACGGTTTTTGATTCACTATGCTCAGTCATCACTGCACAGATGGCACCATCAATGCTGTTTAAATAAATATTGGTGTTCGCATTCATGGTTTTCCTGAGTTTGTATTCAGATAGCGCCTTGTAGATATCCTTTGTAATAAAGTCCTCGACTGGCTTAAAGCCAACAATCTTCTTATACTTCGAGGCACATAACTGAACAAATTCATCCGAGTAGGTTATAACCGCAGATAAGTAGTTTTTGCAGCGGATATTTAAAGCAAAAAGAATTCTTCTCGCAATCTCAGCTATTTCAGCATCCGAATATGGTTCAAATGTTATGATATCCGCTACGCTCTCCATAAATTTTGAGCCAAATAAATCGGATATTTTATTTTCAGAAAGCTGTGTTATAAAAACAAAGTATTTATTATTCGCGGAAATCTCGCTGATTGAGTTTTGCATAAGTACGCCCGTTGCTTCAATGAGGTTATTATTCTGCATGGCATATCTGGAGCCAAGTTGATGTTTTCCTGTGATTACAAGATCAGATATGATGCCCAGCATACCGGCATGGCATTTCTCAATGTCCTTAAAAACTATTACGTCAGAACTTGAATAAAGCGCTTTATATAGGTCAGACAGGAAAAGTGGCTTTTCGGATTGAGTAGGATATAGTGACAGGTCGACCTTTGAGGTATCAATGTAATTTAGCAGTTTTTCCTGCTTCAGAGCGCTGATGGCAATATCTATGAGACTGTTTTTCCCTATACCCTCATTCCCTATCATGAAAAATGTATTCTTAGGCTTGTCCTTTTGTACGCCTGCAACAAGCGGCCGTTTGAAGGCTATGAAAAGATCGTTAATAGCAGCCCTTTGACCGACAAATTGGTTTTGAACAACCCTCTTAGCGTTTTCGATTCTGCTATCTATCTGGTTATCGGCAACCTTAACATTAGTTTTTCCGGAATAAGCCACTGCATCCCTTGATGCTTTTGTATTAGCTTGCTGTTTCTGTGATGGCATACCCTGTGGCTGTGTCTGTATAACCTGACTTTGTACGCCATTTTGGCCAACGGTGACACTTTGGGGAACAGCAGCTACAGCTTTACTTTTAGCGATTAATCCATGCCTTTTGATTGATTCAATAATTTGGTATTCCGGGAAAAGGAATTTAAGTATTTTATGTATATCCATTGTTTTCACACCCCCTTAGTAATTTGCTATTCTTTCGACTGGCTTGAATCCCGAAGTTTTGAGAAATTTCATATTATGTCTGAAATTATTCATAGCATCGGAAGGGTCGATATTTGCAAAGTTCAGTCTGTTTAATATATCACGCTCAAAAACAACAGATAAAATCGTTGTGTCTTCATGATGTCCAGTCTCGTTGTTTAAGATATTATCGACTGCGTGAATGACAACTATCTTGAGGGGGAGTAACGCAAACATATCTCTTGCGATACGAATCGCACAGCTGCACACATAATCCTGTACGAGATCACAGTATGCTGTTTTTGTGAGATCCTTTTTTGACAGCTTTCCTGTTTGCGTTAAGGCCATTGAAAATGTCGGGACAATCTGTTCAGATTTTACTCTGAATTCTACTTCCATCGCCGAACTGATATCCGCACCAAATTCAAAATCGCTACCGTACTCCAACAGATCATCCAGAGGGTTCATTTCGTTGATGACCTCAAAATAAGCGTCGATATCACCAGCTAAAATCCTTTGAGATAGGAGATTTAAGCTTTTCCACTCCTCGTATTCTGCTCTGTCCTCAGCCGTAGCCTTTTCTACGGCTTGGGCAAGTGAAGCCTTTTTGCCCTCGGCAACTGATTTGATGACTTTCTGAATCAGATTTGGCTTGAAGTTGTCAAAAGCTTGAATAGCTGCCACTTGACGCGGCCCCATTCCATTCGGATTAAAAGGTTCATTTATTGAGTTTATATGGCTCCAATTGATTTCATCGTCACAGATGGTATGAATAGTTTTAATTGATTCCACAAAGCTCTCATATTCCTGAACCATAGCGGAATTTTGCTGAAACTCATTATATTTCTCTTGCTGCCGTTGGATTTGCGATGGAGAGCGGTGATCACTTGAAGAATATTCTGATGGTGTCTGCCGTTTCTTGCCCCCTGAAGAAGTCACATAAGAAAGACCTGTTCCTGGTATACCAATCGAGGAAGTCCGGCGACCGCTTGAATGTATCGTCTGTCTGAGTCCCCTCGTTCCGAAGCTTAGACTTGTGCCTGTTTTGCCAAAATTCACGCGCACGCCTTTGCAAATAGTTATGCTTTTGCGCATTCTCAATCCCATGAAAATTACCTCCCCATATTTATTCTGTTCTACCTGTTTTATCAGATATTAATTCTAAAATATCACATATATCACATTGCAACGCAGTACATATTTTTTGGAGTATTTCCGTATTTACATTTTCATTTCTCCCAAGTTTGGAATTGTCGCCGAACTGATACCAGAAAGGCTTTGGAGGTCTTTCTTCTTCATGTTTTTATCAATCAGCAACTTCCATAACTTGTTGTAACTAATCGCCATTTTTACACCTCCTGCTAAATATATCCAATATTATATCATTAAATCACTCTAATAACAATGATAATATTTAATATCGCAAGAATTTTGATTTGATTTCTCGGTTTACCTGCCTTTCTTCGACATCCGTAAAGTTACGGGTGTCATTTTTATTTTCTGAAGGTTCCGTAGAATTCGATTTTTCGAATATAGGCAAAAGACAAAAAAATTTCAGAGAAATCGTCAGATTTACTCTTTCCCTGTGGCTACAAAGTAGAGGCGAAAATATTTCTCCATAAAGCCGTTCAAATACTGCATAACTGTCCTGTGATTATTGAGGGGGGTTAAATATTTCGGCTATTAGTAGAGGAAAGAAAATCCCTCTGAACATATCATCTGCCCTTTGAATAGCAAAGCGGCAGAAATAAATAAGGAGGAGCAATTAATGAATTTTGACAACATTCCCCAATATGTCAAGGATAATGCCGAGTTCTGCTGTTGGCGGTACGAAACCGTAAATAATAAGCAAACCAAGGTTCCATATAACCCAAGTACGGGAGGCAGAGCCAGCGTATCTAAGCCTGCAACCTTTACCGATTTTACTACTGCTGTTGCAGCATCTACAAATTACAGTGGCATTGGTATCCGTGTATCAAACAGCATCATCGGCATCGATCTTGACCATTGCATCAAAGATGGTGCGGTGCTGCCTTGGGCGCTTGCCATTGTGCAGATGTTTCCACAGGCATATATCGAGATAAGTCCAAGTGGCACAGGTTTACGCATTCTTTGCTTAGCCTCGGAAGGCTACACATACGATACGGAAATTTACTACATCAAGCGCGGTAATATCGAAGTCTATGTTCCCAATGTCACCACACGCTTTGTGACCATCACAGGCAATGTGTATCAACGCGGTGATGTTGTTAAATGCACAGAAGCCTTGCAATGGCTGCTCGACACGCATATGAAACGCCCTACTCCAAAAGTGTCTGCGGAAATCATGGAGAGAGAAAATTACTTATCCGATGAGAGCGTACTAGATAAAGCTTTGACTGCAAAGAACGGAGAGAAGTTCAAAAAACTGTGGGAGGGAGAAAAAACAGGCTATCCCTCACAGAGCGAAGCAGATCAGGCACTCTGTTCTATTCTCGCTTTCTATTGTAATGGAAATTACGAGCAGATAGACAGACTGTTTCGGCAGTCTAATTTAATGCGCGACAAATGGGACAGCCCACGAGGAGGTAATACCTACGGTAGCATCACTATTCGAAATGCTGTCAGTGGTATGACAAATTTCTATACACCCATCATGCGAAACAGTGCCATCGAGGACTTTGACGAGCGTATGCCACGGCTTGAAGAAATGAAGCCCGAGAACACAAGCCAATATCCCTGGACAGATATCGGTGCAGGCAGATTGTTTGCGGACTTCTATAAAGACATCCTCCGCTATGTGCCTGAACGCAGGATGTGGTTTTGCTATGAGGACGGCATCTGGAAATCGGATGTAGGGAATCTGAAAGCGATGAAACGATGTATGGACTTGGCAGACCTTCTGTATATGTACGCTCTGAATATCAAGGACGAGCATAAGCGGAAAGGCTGTATTGATCACATTAAAAAATGGCAGTCCCACAGCTACCGTGTGAATATCCTTAAGGATGCACAGGTGCATCACCCTATATCTATTAAGGAATTTGACGCTAATCCTTATATTTTCAACTGCAAAAACGGTACCTTGCATATGGATACAGGCACCTTTACCGGGCATTGCAGCGAGGATAAGTTGACAAAGATAACCCCTGTAAAGTTTGACCCACAAGTTCGCTGTAAGCGCTGGGATTCATTCATCTATGAAATCACAAGCGGTGATGCAGAGAGAGCCAGGTTCTTACAGAAAATCCTCGGCTACGGCTTAACTGGAGATACCCAGCATGAATGCATGACCATCCTTTACGGTGCCAGTACCCGCAATGGCAAAGGAACGTTGTGTGAAAGTGTATTAAAGATGTTCGGTAGCTACGGTTGTTCGGCAAAACCAGAAACCATAGCTATGAAAAACAGCACCAACAGTTCGCAGCCAAGCGAGGATATTGCAAGACTTGCCGGAGTGCGCTTTGTGAATATACCGGAGCCGGGTAAAGGCTTGGTACTCAATGCTGCTCAGGTAAAGAGCATGACAGGCAACGACACCATAAACGCAAGGTTCCTGCACGAAAACAGCTTTGATTTCAAACCTCAGTTCAAGCTTTACATCAACACAAATTATCTGCCTGTTATTAATGATATGACGATTTTCACCAGTGGGCGTATCATCATCGTTCCCTTTGAACGGCATTTTGAGGAATCTGAGCAAGATCGAACGCTGAAAGAGGAATTTGCCAAACCGGAAGCACAATCCGCAATCCTCAACTGGTTGCTGGATGGTTATCGAATGCTAAATGCAGAAGGTCTTGCATTGCCGCTGTCGGTCAAGAACGCTACAGCCCAGTATCACCATGACAGCGATAAAATCCAGCTTTTCCTTGAGGACTGCATGGAGCAGGATGGGACTGCCGAAGAGCGCACCTCCGCCGTATACGAAAGATACCGATGCTGGTGCGGTGAGAACGGACAATACCCGGAAAGCATGAAGAATTTTAAACAAAGTCTTGCTGCCGTTGCCGAAGTCAAACGAAAGCGTCCGCACTCCGGTGGTGAGAAAACCACAATGGTTATTGGCTACAAGCTGATATCTGAATTCTTGACATAAACATATGGGGCATTATGTGGCAAGTAAATATGGTTGTTTCAAAAATCAATATTTCTATAGAGGATTATATATATTTCCTGCCACAGCTTGCCCCACTGTGAACATGAAAGGCGGTGGTGCGTATGTGCTGATAAACCCAATCCCAAGAAAGCATAAATAAACTTCATAAACCAAAGGAGGACATGAATATGTCGCAAAATTACACCCTTACCACGGTTGGTCACGGTCGCTTAATTCCACGCGAAACCACAATGACCGAAGAGCAGCTTCAGAAACGCACAACCCAAAGTAGTGCTTTCTGGCTCACCCGAATTATGGATGGCATCTACCGTCTGAACTGCAGAAACAAGATTACAGCAGAGCATTGCGTAAAAGATTATCAGGTGTACTGTCCGCAATGCAAACTCGTAATGGAGCCTATATTCCCGGCAAACAAGCACGAAACCCCGGTCTACACCTGTAAAAAATGCAGTAAATAAGGGAGGGTTATTACCATGTCAAACACATCTTACAAAACTGATTTCTGGATCATGATACGCGGAGGTCAAAACCTTGCCGGTCAGTATCGCGAAATGGCAGACACAACCACTGGAACATACTTGCTGCCGGAAGGAGCAGATAACCGCTACAGCGAGGCACTCAAT
Organism: Bacillota bacterium; assembly: GCA_033809515.1. Lineage (GTDB taxonomy): Bacteria > Bacillota > Sulfobacillia > Fermentithermobacillales > Fermentithermobacillaceae > JAPXLN01. The sequence goes on along the minus strand of JAPXLN010000004.1, from coordinate 106,194 downwards.
AAAGAAAACCTCTTCCGCAGGCTCGCTACCATAATACAAATACCTACTCTTGACAGCACTGTTCACGCTATTTCTGCTACTGCGATAGCGGACTGGATACCTGAAGGAAGCGCTATTCCGGAAGACAATGACACCTTCAGCCAATACGACTTTGAAGCATACAAGCTGGCTTCTATTGCCAAACTCCATGTTCACTTCCTTGAAGACAAGCAGTTCGATATAGAGAAATATCTCGTTAGAGACTTTGCCCGCCGATTTGGTAAAACCGAGGAAAACGCCTTTATCAACGGCGATGGAAATGGATGCCCAACAGGAATTCTCAACAGCACAAATGGAGCAGATATCGGTGTGACGGCTTTATCTGCAACAGCAGTGACCCTTGATGAAATAATGAAGCTGTTCCATTCCGTAAAGCCGGAATACCGCGAAAAGGCTGTCTGGGTTATGAGCGACACCACAGCCCTGTCACTCCGTACACTCAAACAAAACGGAGAAAACTATCTCTGGCCTGAGAATTCGACTAATCTGCTCGGTAGACCTGTAGTTATCTCAAACAATATGCCAACCATCGCCGCAGGAAATAAGCCGATTGCTTTCGGTGACTTTTCCTACTATTGGATTGTGGAGCGTATGCCGCTCACGATAAGGGTGTTGTTTGAAAAATATGTATTATCACAGCTTAAAGGTTATCTCGGTTACGAACGTCTCGACGGCAAGCTGATTCGTCCAGAGGCTATCAAAGTGCTTCAGATGGCAGCGTAATCAAGCAATTAAACACCTTATAAACGGTGAAAGCGTGCTAAGCCCAATGAAAGCAGACACTTTCACCACCCCTTTGGGGCTATTACCCTGTTTGAATCCGCGTTTTTTTACATGAAGCCCCACGCCGCTGTCCGATATGTTTTTACCCGGAGATTTGACCGCCCCTATTGGGCAGAAAAGAGGTATGTCACTATGGCAGAATGCAAGACCACCCCTGTTCCTCGTGTCACAGAAACCATGATAGACGGAACTCTGTATATTGTTGAAGCAAAGGTCAGCGAGAACGCAAAGGAAACAGCTTATGATAAGGTGGAGCGACTGATTCTAAGTAATTTAACGTTATCCGAACATTCACAAATTTCCTAAGAATATAACTCGACTTACCCGCAGTAGTACGGTAATATAACATACCGCTTGAGGGTTGTCGGAAAGGAGGAAAAAATGAATAGACAACCCAACACTACTGCAATGAATAAGAGCAAAATAACGGCGCTCTATTGTAGGCTCTCCCGTGACGATGAGTTACAGGGAGACAGCAACAGTATCATCAATCAGAAAGCAATACTCAAGAAATACGCTGATGATAACGGTTTCCTGAATACACAATTTTTTGTAGATGATGGCTATAGCGGCACAAACTTTGACCGCCCAGATTTTCAACTCATGGTAGCTGAGGTGGACTCAGGCAATGTCGGAACCATGATCGTAAAGGATATGAGCCGTCTTGGAAGAGATTATCTGAAGGTAGGCTACTACACTGAGATAGCTTTCCCTGAAGCTGATGTTCGCTTCATTGCCATCAATAACGGTGTAGACAGTGCCAGCCAGCAAGATAGCGATTTTACACCATTCCTCAATATCATCAACGAATGGTACGCCAAGGATACGAGCAAGAAAATTCGAGCCGTGTTTAAGGCAAAAGGTCAATCAGGCAAACCACTCTGTACCAATCCTCCATACGGTTATATAAAAGACCCGGAGGACAAGACGCATTGGATTGTGGATAAGGAAGTAGCAGCCGTAGTTAAAGAAATATTCCACCTTTGCATGAGCGGTCTCGGACCCACCAAGATTGCTAACGAGTTGGAAGAACGGAAAATCGAAAACCCTGTTGCCTATGGTAAAAGAAAAGGCATCGCAGTTCCTGCTAAGCAAGCCTACGATGACCCGTATATATGGAGGGATTCCACAATTGCCCGGATGTTGTCAAGGCAAGAATACCTTGGACATACAGTGAATTTCAAAACGTGTCGTAAGTCCTATAAGCAGAAAAAGAAGATAAAGAATGACCCATCCGAATGGCAAGTTTTCGAGAATACGCATGAACCCATAATAGATGAGGAAACATTCAATATCGTGCAAAAAATCCGTGATGGCAGGCGCAGACTTTCCCCGATGGGCGAGATGGGCATTCTCTCCGGCATGATGTTTTGTGCTGATTGCGGAAACAAGTTATACCAAGTGCGAGGGCGTGGTTGGGAGCATGATAAAGAATACTTTGTCTGTGCAACCTACCGCAAGAAAAAAGGCGGCTGCAGTTCTCATCAAATACGGAATATAGTTGTAGAGCAACTTTTATTACATCATTTACAACAGGTTACCACCTTCGCAAGGGAGCATGAGGATAAATTTATCAGGCTTGTGATAGACACCTCGGAGCGAGAACTTGAGCGGGAACTAAAGGATAGCCGAAAGGAATATGAACAGGCAAAGGCTCGCATTACCACCCTCGACAACATCATCCAAAAGCTCTATGAGGATAATGTGACAGGTAAGATTTCCGATGGGCGTTTCATGAAGTTGAATGTCACCTACGAAACCGAACAGGCGCAGCTACAAAACCGTGTTATTGAACTACAGCAATTCCTTGACAGCGCAAAAGAAAAATCCCTCAATGCCGAACACTTCCTCTCACTGGTGCGGAAGTACACAGACATCAAGGAATTGGATGCGGAGATTATACGGCAGTTTATTGATAAAATCATTGTCTACAAGGCAGAGAAGGTCGACGGTCACAGGCAACAGCATATTGAAGTGATTTTCAACTGTATCGGGGCAGTCGAGCTTCCGAAACCCCAAGAAAAAACGGCATAGCCGATATTTAAACCGACTATGCCGAATTTTTTCAAGGGATTAAATCCCTTAGATGCGCCACCTTTGAGCGGCTGTTCTTATGGTGGGGGAGACGGGATTTGAACCCGGGACCTCTTGCATGTCAAGCAAGCACTCTAACCAACTGAGCTACTCCCCCACACCTGGAGGCGACACCCGGAATCGAACCGGGGATGAGGGTTTTGCAGACCCCTGCCTTACCGCTTGGCTATGTCGCCGATATATCATATGGAGCGGAAGACGGGATTTGAACCCGCGACCCTCGCCTTGGCAAGGCGATGCTCTACCACTGAGCCACTTCCGCTCGTAATGGTGCCGCAGGCCAGAATCGAACTGGCGACACGCGGATTTTCAGTCCGCTGCTCTACCGACTGAGCTACCGCGGCAGCTGGTCAGCCGTAAGTCCAGAATAGATGGCGGAGGCGACGGGATTTGAACCCGCGATCTCGTGCGTGACAGGCACGTATGTTAGGCCAACTACACCACGCCTCCGCGTTCTCTGCTGGTGGGCGAAACAGGGTTTGAACCTGTGACCCCCTGCGTGTAAGGCAGGTGCTCTCCCGCTGAGCTATTCGCCCTAACCTTTTCGGCAACCCTAAGGCTGACGCTTTTCATAGTATAGCGAACCTGCGAGCACTCGTCAAACAGATCTGGCAAAGTTATCAACCAATCCTTGATTGCAGGAGCAAGTTCATCGGTCATTCCACTGTCCATGCCATAGGCAGTGAGAGACCGCTTCCTTGTGATCCTGAGGCTCCTTGCAGTTTCCCGAACTCCTGCTGACGGGAAGCTGCTTTTTCAACTGACCGGTCTCAACCGATTTCGCTCCCTTCGCGGCAGTCAAATCTGACCTGGTCCCAAAACCCGTCACTCGCACATGAAGGCCCGGCATACCCTGCCCCACCCTAACCCCACCCTGCCCTAACAGAACCCCGAAGAACCCGAAACGACGACCGGGTAACATATTCTAGGCACAAGATCAGGGAACTGGAAGGACAATCGCCACGTACAGAGAAGTATGATTGGCGTCGCAGGCCGTAATGCCTACCCCAAGCACCGTTGGGTTGCCGGACGGTATCATGCGGCAGCAGAACCCGGCCTTGCCCGCCGGTATCAGGTGGCAGAGGCACCCGGCCTTGCAGTAGATGCCGTCCGGGCATTAGGACAACAGCAAGACTGTTCCCGAAGGGAGCGTATTAAAATGCCGGTCAACGCACACGCACAGACACGGCGAGCCGCACGTGAACAGACACAAAGCCGAGCAAAAAGCCGAAAAATCAGAGTGCAAATGAAGATAAGGAAGATTGGAGCATGGCTGGGTGCATCCATCTTGCTTGCCATATGCGTTTTGGGATGCACTGTAAGCGCTGTGCGAACAGTAGACCCGGTGGGAGGCCCGGGCGCTGCACGCCTCACAGGCTACCGTCAAAACCAGCAGACAAGCCCATTGTTTGCCCGTAGGCCTGTAGTCCTGGCAGCAGGAGATCCAAACGCACCAACGAACCCAGAACCCCTGATGGGCTCACAGAGCCAAAACCCATCGCCGGCACAGCCCGCACAACCAACCCTGACCCTCAGTTTCGTAGGAGACATACTCCTGGCCAGCACAGTCGGAGACCTCATCGCCAGAGAGGGCCCTATGGCCCCGTGGGAAGGCGTGGCCGAAGTCCTCAAAGCATCAGACTTTACAGCCGGCAACCTCGAGTGCTCCGTAGGGACTAGCGGAGAACCGACCCCCGGCAAGACATACACCTTCAGAGCCGATCCAAAATCCCTGGAAGGGCTCGTAGACTCCGGATTCGACCTGGTATCCCTGGCCAACAACCACAGTCTCGACTTCGGCGTCACGTGCCTCCTGGAAACCGTAGAAAACGTCCGTCAAGCAGGCATCATCCCCATAGGAGCTGGCAAAGACGAGAAAGCCGCCAGAAACGGATACATCCTCGAGAAAAACGGCATCCGGGTAGGATTCCTGGCCACCACCATGGTCATCCCTCAAGGTTCCTGGGCCGCAACGCCCACCTCCCCCGGACTGGCCGTAGACTATAGCGACTGGTCAATCAACATACAGAACCAAATAACAGACGTGGCAGCTCAAACCGACATAGTCTGCGTACTCATCCACTGGGGCGAAGAGCGTAAAACCGTACCCGAAACCTGGGTCAAAAAGATGGAAGGCATTCTGAAAAGCGCAGGCGCCGACATCGTCATAGGCCATCACCCCCATGTGCTTCAGGGGTTCAACTACGATGGCAAAACCTTAACCGCATACAGCCTTGGCAACTTCGTCTTCACCACCCGCCCGGACATACCTGCCTGCCAGATAGGCGCCATCCTCAACGTTACCGTGTCCAAAGACGGAATCCAAGAAGCAAGGGTAATTCCCACTAAAATCCTTTGGGGAAGGACCGTGCTCCTGGCTGATGCTGAAAAATCCAACGCCCTGGCCGGCCTAGCAACCCTCTCCAGGCCGTTCAGATGTGACATAGAAACAACCGGAAGCATCCTCCCTATTCAGTTTACGGACATGACAGGCCATTGGGCAAGGTTCACAGTGTCCCGGCTGCACGGAATAGGCGCAATAGAAGGGTACGGCGACGGCACTTTCAGGCCCGAACTGCTCCTTAACAAAGGAGAGTACGCTGCTCTTCTGTCAAGAGGCATAGCATCCAAACAAGAGATCGAGAGCGCAAGGCTGCCTGAAAGCTTCTCCCTTTGCCATGACAGCCACTGGGCATATCCATACCTGAAATTCCTGGCCTTCCGCGGCGCAATCCCCGTATCAGACCCGTCATGGCGTCCGTCAGAAGACTGTTCGCGGGAAGAGGTTGTGCTGGCTGCATGGAAAGCGGCAGGCTCACCCTTCGCTGAATGGGCAAGGAAAGACGCCTTCCCAGAGCTAGCAAGTAAGACCCTTGACTCCAAGAACGCCTTCAGCTGGGCGCTTGCATCAGGGATCATCCGGGGCTACGAAGATGGAACTGTCAGACCCGAAAGAACTGTCACCAGAGCTGAAGCAGCAGTGATCCTGTGGAGATACCTTCAGGTCGTCGAGCCCTAGATATTTCTCGACCACGACGCCGCTTCAAAGGCCATGAGCAACCCGCCTACTACAAGCGTCAGGTAGTAGGTTACAGCGCGCCAGACAACAACGAACGTCCCGAGAATCTTGCCGGGCAACACTGAAGAAAAGAACAATGCAGAACCAACTTCAGCCCCACCGCTTGCGCCGGGGGTAGGAATGAAAGCCATGACCAGGTACACCGTCATACTCAAAGAGAACACCTGAAAAGGTGTGAGCTGCGCCCCTACTCCCTTGAGAATCAGCGCCGGCACGGCAAGAGCCAGGATCCAGTATGCAAGGCTCAATCCCAGAGCAAAAAGCATACTGCCCTTGCTAGACCTGAATCGTATGACCCCCTGCCTGAAATCTTCAGCGGCTGATCTTACCTTATCCATAGCTTTTTCGCGGGATTCAGGAGAAAACAGGCGCCTGCAAACCCTCAAGTTGCAGACCCATTCAGCGACCCTGACTACCAGGCTGGGCCACAAAGCGGAAGCTATAAGTGCAGCTATGGCAAAAACGTACACCAAGAGGCCAAAAAACAAGATGAATTTGACAGGCACTCCAGGGTGCCACGAAATGCCGCACACCAGGGCCACTGCAGGCACCAAAGCCCAAAGAAACAGGCGAGTCGTGGCATGCAGCGCCGCACAAAGCGCAATAGTCGCAGTTGATTGACCGATGCTCATGCCTTTCTTGTGGAGGCAAAACACCTTAAGGGGTTCTCCTCCCGTGTCAAAGGGAGTAACGCCCGCCATAAACGAACCCATGACAGACACTTTAATAGCCCAGAGCAGGGAGACTTTGCCTCCCATAGCCGAAGCCATTACTGCCAGACGCCATCCGTCCATGACCCAACTGGCAACCACCAGCCCAACTGCGCCCAGCAAGGTGCCGAAACCCACCTTCAGAAGGCTTTCAAGGGAACCTTCATCCCCCGTAAGACGAAAGATAACAGAGAGGCAAGCTAGGCTGAGCAGCACAGAGAAAGCTCCCCAACCAAGAACCTTGCGGACATCATAGGCCGGTCTATCAGCTGAACCCTCGTTGCCCAAAAGCCTTGCCCCCTCTCAACGGTCACTTGTTCTGCCTGCCTCAGTCTACCAAATAGGCAACGCTTGAAAGGTCGAAAAGAGGCGCGGCATCCGGAACGCACAGCATCCTAAACGAAACCGCTGACCTCTTTGTGGCCTGCTTCTTAGTCTACTCCCTGGACTGGATGCTCTTCAAGACCCAGAGGCCGCCGCTGCCCTTCTTTGCCGGTTGACAAAGGGAAATGACGTACTTCCTGCCGTCTGTATCTACCTCTGCCACAGCGTCGATGAGGATCTGAACCTCTCCATTCCCACTGATCTCGCGGCCCTCAAGCCGCCTCCAACCCATTTTACCGTGGAGGATGATATGCAACTTGACTCATGTCTTTGTCGCAGACCCTAACCTGCTCCGAAAGGTCATCACTCCATGATCAGGAGCATACCTTAGGTGGTGTAAGGCGGCGATGAATAAGGAGGCGACAAGTGTGGAGGACACTGTATCCGAACTCCTCGAACAGGAGAGGCAGGCGAAAGCAAAATACCAGGGGCTTTTCACTCGGTTGCATGGGACGGTAGAGCGCCGTTTGCTGGAGCGGATCATCTGCAACAAGTCATTTGAGATCGAAAGCTTGAATCTTCTAAAGAGCGGCAAGGTACCCGACCGTTTCATCGGTTTTGGCATAGTGTCAGAAGGCGAAGTCAACTTCAGAGAGTCTCCCAGCCCTTACGCAACTGTAATCAGTATCCTAGACCGGGAAACACCGGTAATCCTTACAGAAAGAAGAGGCAACTGGGTGGGAATTCAGCTTTACGATGGAAGAGACGGCTGGGTTTTCCGAGACTACGTACACCTGCTGGAGTAGGGAGCTGGAGCCTGCTGGAGCCCGCTTGGTTCGGTCCCATTGTCCTGAGCTGCAAGGGAAAACCGAAGCCAACAAGAAAGAGGCAGACCGGGGTCTACCTCTTGCATTTCATACGGTCTGGCGGCCAACGATCTCTTCTCCTAGGAGCCGGTGAACATCTGTGTCACCATGAGACCGTAGGGGCCACCGTCAATGATCCCTACTCCAATGTGGTCGTAAGCGGGGTTCAGGATGTTTTTTCGATGCCCCTCGCTTTGCGTTAGGGCCTCGTGAGCGCTCTTCACGGTTGCTGCTCCCGCCAGATTCTCACCTGCAGTCCGGTACTGGATTTCGGCTGCCTTCATCATGTCAAAGGGGGAACCGTATGTAGGCGATATATGAGAGAAATACCCTTTATCGATCATGTCCTGGCTCTTTTTTCGGGCAAGCTCTGTGAGTCGCATATCCACGCTAAGGGGCTTCAACCCCGCCTTTACCCTTTCTGCGTTGACCAGCTCAACCATAAGTTCTTCCTGTTCAGTCATTCCGGTTGGAACAGGCGCCGGTTTGGGTTCGGGAGCTGGCTCCTCGGGGGGCGCAGGCGGCTGGGGGTCGGGTTGAGGCACAGGCACCGGCGGCTCAGGGGGTGCAGGCGGCTGGGGGTCAGGTTGGGGCACAGGCGCCGGCGGCTCGGGAGCCGGCACAGGTTCAGGCACTGGATCCGGCCAGTAGAAGCGCCAGATAACTTTGTTAAAGGCAGTGGTGCCGTAGATATCTGCAAGGAGCAAATCCAGGCCTGATGATCCCGGTCTAGTGAAAACATACACCTTGCCGCCCCCGGGCGAAGGCAAGACGTACCTTGAGTAATCGCCTGCCAAAGCACGACCGGGCAGCAAGGGGACTATGGTAAGAGCAACCAAAAGAGTGATAACCTTTATCTGTAAACCTAGCTTGTTCTTTGTGTGTGCGTTCACTGTGTTCAAAGCTCCTTTCTTTTCTGACTTGATCCCCAGGACCCCAGGGTATATACATGATACAAGAAACCGTCCTCAAGCAGAAACTTACGCAACAGCCAAATAATGATAAAACCCCGGGATAATTCCGCTAAGATCGGTTTTTCCGGGGTTTTTCACAGTTTGTCTATTAGGTGGGTATGAATGTAAATTATGCTCGGAGGCCGGTCACCGGCACGGTGGTTCCGGCCTCCGGCATTGCAAGGCTCAGCCTAGAGGCTTGCAGTCGTATTTGACATACTGAGCTGAAATCCATCCCTCTGTCCCGTTCGGCAGCCTGACCCTGACCCATCCCGCCTGAGTATCCAGGACCCCCACAATGGTTCCTGCGTTCACCTGAGCAATCACAGCGTAGGTCATTCCCGGACCCTGCCTTACGTTCACGAGGTTGGCAGTAACAGTACCTGCACAGGGAGGTTTGGTGACACCCAACGCAACCTTAACAACCACGTTAACGAGCCTGGTCCTGAACACTCTTGCCGTAAGCTGCAGGATCTTCGTTACCATGATAGGTTCGCCGGCAGGCGGCACTTCGAAGTTGGCATGTTCAACTCTGACAGATACCCTGGCCACCATGCCCGGTTTGGCTTCAGGCAAGACAACAAAGTCTGAGAATGGGATGGTGTAGTGCAAGGTGTGGACTGTCTGGGTAGGATCTCCCAACGGCTCATAGATAATGCGCTGAGCTATGGTACCATCGACGATAACCTTACCCGGGGCGACGATGACCCGCTTTACCTGCGGAGATGACGAAAAGTCGATGATGTCGGCAGCAAGGGGTTTCTCCTCGGGAATGTCTACGAGTTCTCTTACAATGCCCTGGGCTTTGCTATCGCCTAGCACTTCCTGAATTCTGATGAGATCCTTGATTACCTCCAACCCGGCCACGCCTGTTACGTTCGTGACAACCTGAATCGTCTGCACCCTTATGACTTTTGCCGTGATCTGGATTATCATCCTTACGATCAGGCCGCGTCCTTGAGCTGTCACATCTATGGACACAAACTCTACGGTGGCTGAGGCAACCACTGCCATTCCCGGCTGAGCTCCCGGCAGCTCGACGAATGTCTCAAAAGGTATGGTGAAGTGCGCCACGTGCACTGACTGAGTAGGCGTTCTGGCTTCGTATATTACTCTCAGGCTGACGGTCCCATTAACGATGATCTTGTTTGGCAGGACTGTCGTAGACCCAATCTGGACGGTGACCACTTGATCGATGATTTCAGCTGCATCAGGCTTGGCATCAGGGAGCGTCAAGTTATCCCTGAGAACGTACTGCGCCTCTGCTTCTCCAAGGACGGTCTCGGCCTTGATCATCTCCTTGGTCACCTGTAAACCCGGAACTCCGCTCACATCGGTGACCACGTTAATGATGACAGTTTGAGACACCCTTACTGAGAGCGCTGCTACGGCACGGATGACAACGGACCTGCCATCAGGCTTAACCTCAAAAACTGCGTGCTCGATGGTAAGGACCGGCGTCACTGTCATTCCGGGCTCAACTCCGGGAACAACCACAAAGGTGCTGAACGAAACCTCGGCGTGAAAGACGTGAACAGTCTGAGTCTCTACTGTAGCTTCGTAGAGTATAGCAAACTCTACTACCCCATCCACTACTACTTTGCCCGGCAGAACGGTCACCTTGGTTATTCTGGTCCTAGGTACAAAGTCAATAATGGATCTTACGGGCGGCTTTGCCTCGGGCACCGTCACCGCCTCGCTAATGATGACCTGCGAGGTGCCCTCCCCAACAACCTCTTCCAACCTAAGCTCTTCCTGCTTGACTACGAGGGTATTCAGGTCAATAACCCTCCTTTCATTAGAAGCAAGAGATTCCTCTGCGTCAAAACATCTATATGCCGTACTGAAAAAGGATGTGACGCAGGGAACTGAGCATAGGGCACCCGACGCCCGGCAGGCACACAATGGCAACCGCCGGCAGCTTGGCCGGCGGTCAATCGCAATATAAGGAGCATATCTATTTACCAGAACCAAAACAACAAGATGAAACCATAGGCCAAAAGATACAGGCAGAACAGCCGCGAAAGGGTACGTGATTATGCAGGAGCTACAGCCTGTACTTCCTTGACCTCAGGGATTTCCTTCTTTAGCAGTTGCTCTATGCCCATCTTCAGCGTCATGGTGGCAAACGGACAACTGCCGCAGGCACCGGTCAACTTCACCCTGACTATGCCGTCAGCGGTAATCTCCACCAGCTCAACGTCGCCGCCGTCAGCTTGAAGCGAGGGTCGTACCTTCGCCAGAGCTTGCTCAACTCGTTCCTTCACAGTAGCTCCTTCTTTCTCCTGGCATTTTGAGTCCGGTTCATCCGGACACCGCCGCTTCACCATTCTCATATAACTTCTGCTCTTCTTCAATAGCGTCAAGAAAAGTCTGGTCGTCTGTGAACCTTCGAGCATGACGCATGCACATGTCTATGGTGCGCTTGCGGCTCTGCGCGTCGATCCTGAAGGTCCGGGTTGCAAGAAGCAGTTCCTCTCTGCCAACTGATTCTTTGTCTCTGTCAAACGAGAACCTCTTTGCCCTTGTAACCAGTTCCTCCAACTCTGCGCAAGAAAACCGGGTTGTAAGGGGAACTATGGCCTCCTCCAGGAACCCTCTTACCTGATCGTCGGGTATGTCCATTGGAACCTTGGATCGCCTTCCTCCATGAGTAAAGCCCAGATGCACCAGAAGCACTTCCAGCCTGGCCTGGGGTCCCGGGTACAGAAACGGAATCTTGTAATCGAACCTGCCCGCCCTTAGAAAAGCATCGTCCAGATGCTCGGGGACGTTGGTGGTCCCAACGATTATGGCCTCACGGTCTGGACGGCCAAGCCACTCGAGGAACTGAGAGAACACCCTCTGGGTCTCTTCTTCAGCAGAGCCGGCCGCAACTCCGGTCCGTTTCCCGAACCGGTCTATCTCATCAACGAACACAATGGCAGGGGACATCTTCTCTGCAAGGTTAATGGCGTTTTTCATATTCTGGCCTGATTCGCCCAGCCACTTGGAGTAAATATTCTCCGTTACGAGGTTGATAAAAGGCAGTTGGACTTCGCTGGCCAGGGCGTTTGCAAAAAGGCTCTTGCCTGTCCCCGGCGGGCCGAAAAACAGAAGGCCCTTGGGAAGGCCTAGTCCAAAACGGCGAGCTTTTTCGGGACGCCTGAGGACGTTAATGATGTACTTGGACACAAAGTCCTTGATGGCATGATAGCCTCCGATGTCCTTGAAACTGAACTGGGGGTCTCTCACCTCCAGGACTCCCGAACGCTTGACCATCTCAGACTTGAGCTCCTTCATGATTTCAGGGCAGAAATCCCTGGCCCGGTGATATGATTCCAGCAGTATGCTTTCTATTTGGTGAAGGTTAAGGCCCGAAAGGGCAACCTGAGTCCCTTCAAGTTTGGGACCGTCAAGGGTGACCCCAAGCTCCCCTCCTACTGCCTCAATGATCCGCCTGCGCTCTTTTCCTGTGGATGGGTCTACAGTAATGATCACCGTAAAATCGCGGGTGAACTCGTCCATTATCCGAGACGCGTCCGAGGTAAGAATCAGGATGCTAGAACCTTTAGACACAACGTTAGGGTCAAGGGCCCACGCACGCAGGGCCGCCTGAAACCCGGAATCAGCCTCCCTGACTTCAGACAGGTTCTGAAGTATGAAAACAGTAGGCGACGTCTTAAGGTAATGGTCCATTTCTTTGAGGATGCCTTTTACAGCTTGAATCTCAAGCAGCCCTTCGGGCCTCATGCGGGATGTAAGCGCAGTCTGAGGTGTCTTTTTCTTGTAAGGCTCAAAGACAGGGCCGCCGTTTCCCTTTCTGAGGGTACCGAGCCCATCCCACGGGTCATACAGAAAAACGTGCTCAATGTGGCTGAAGTCAGGTGAAGAGAGCACGTAGGATTTGAGCTGGTATATTCTCTTTGGGTCCACGGTTTCAAAACAAATAATAGGAGAGTAGTTTGCCCGCCTTTTCATCATTCCGGCGGCAATCCATGAATCATCGAAGATAGATGCCAAGAGGCCTCACCTCCTCCTCACCCGCAAGGTGAGTCTACGCGTACGGTCAAGTTGAGTCCGTATTTCCTGAGGAGCGCCACTATGTCGCCGGTCTTCCCGTCTCCCTGACGCTCCAGGAGGTTTATGCAGTCACCGGTTACCTCAATCTCTACAAAGGACCTGTGACCGGACAAAGGGCTGCCGCCGGGGCCGGTTTCAGACGAGTGGGGCCGCTCAACCGGAAGAAACACAGCCTCCATTACAGGGGCACCTTCTTCCTTCTTGCAGGTTCATTCTCAAGTTTGTCTGACAGCTCATTCTGAATTTCGCGGCTGCTCTTTGCTATGACCGATACAGGAATAGCCCAAAGACCGAGTTCCTTAAGGATCCTGTTGAGATTATCCGCCTCATCATAGCAGGCTTCGCCTGGGAACCCCGCAAACTCTACGATAATCTCTCCGTTTTTGCCTACCTCAACGCTGATCTTTCTTGACATCAAAGAACCCCTCTTAGCAGTACCTTCTTCCCTTCCACAGGGTGATTGATCTCGTCTACTTCCACGCTGTAGTTCAGCTCCGAGAGAGCTCTGGCAACGCAAATGGCCGAGTAGTTCTGAATGATCCGGTTCTTGAGGTCTCCGGCTATCCTTTCGTAACCGCCATAGGCGTCGGCAACGAAGCTGACTTCCCCTGTCTTCTTATCGACTACGACTCCGAGTCCCCGGGGAAAGCTTGGACCTACCAGCGCCCAATCACACAAAATGGATCGGCCGTAAAAATCCGTGATCGTCCGTGTCACGTCCATATCAAACTCTTCGGCAGCTGCGAGCACAGCTTCTCTCAGTATGTCCCAACCTGGATCCTCCTCAACAGGACGACCTCTTTCCAGAGCGCTCGCCAGCTTTATGTCAGTCTTATACGAGCTTACGTGGCTCACTGCTTTCCCCTCCATGAGAGCCTGACCCGGCTCCTTAGAAACTCAGCCTTTTGCGCTTTCTCACTTTGAACTTCCCTGTGCAGTTCCTGCAGCCTGCTGCGCATACTTGAAGGATCCATAAGCTCTGCAGGGGTAGTTCGCCGCTGGACCCGACCTCCCGAAGGATCTTGCCGCTCCAGGCGTTCCATCTTGAGGAGAGCGATCCTTACCTGCAGCTGCTCAGCCCTTACCGGGTCATCCTCACGGGGGAGTTCCAGTTCAGACTCTCTGATCTGTGAAGTTACCTGAGAAGACGTCATGCCGGAGATCTCCTCACGCCATTCGAGCACCTTGAGTGACCGGACCCGGGCAGCTCCCCCGCCTTTTTCCCAGGCATCCACAAAGCTCCTGAGTGACGAAAGTTCCCTTTCCCTTGCAGTCTCCTCTTGCTCCTCCTCATCTGGATTCTGAACGGTGCGGCCGTGGAGGGAAGACCACCTGTGAGCCTCCAACCTCCTTACAAGCACGTCTTCTTCTTCTTCCATTTGCGCAATGCGCTCATCCATATCTCTCGTCAAAACAGAAACCCAGAAATTGACCATGATGTAGGAGTAGAGACAAAACACAGCAAAGCCTATCCCAGATGACACTGTCAGCACCGGCATGGTTGACCATCCGGGAGCCAGTGTCAGGGTTATTCGCCATCCGGTGAGAAGACCCGCGCCGCCTAGAAGGAGGAGAACAATGCGTGATTCGAGAGTGTGTTCGAACTTGGTGACAAGCGTTGCGACCCACGAGTATCCCGACCATGCAATGGCCATGAAAACTATTAACGCCCAGAAAACCCACATGGTAGGACCACCTCGAGTCCTTGATACTCATTATATCATACTGCCCAGAACAGGCTTGATCAGTCTTTTTGCGTTCTCTTGCGTTTTCTTGCGTCCGCTAGCCACCAAAACCCCGGTGCTGAAGATCGTGTCTGGCGTGCCAGAGCTCATCGGATGCCGGAGCTTCGAGTGGAACGCTTTCCCCTTGCCGGATTACCCGGCGTTCTCTTGTAGTGAGCTTCCCCACCACCGCCGCGTTAATACCGGCTTGAGCGTAGGCGTGACACAATCCCGGACCGTCGGCGGCGGCAACCAAAAGACACCCTGACGAAATCAGCTTCAGAGGATCAATGCCTGTGAAACGAGCCACCTTCCTGGTGATTTCCAGTACCGGAACCCGGTCTGCATAGACAACAACGCCCAGAGACGACGCCTCACACAGTTCGTAGATTGCGCCCAGAACTCCTCCCTCAGTTGCATCATGTCCGCTGGACGCACCGTTTTCCCAGGCTATCTTGCCATCAAGGGTTACGCTGATGTTGAAAAACAAGTTGCGCGCTTCTTCGGCTTCTTTGGCGTCTAAAACCCCGGCAAAGGCCTCGGCGAAATCTCTTACCAGTATAGAAGTGCCTTCCATACCAGCCCATTTCGTCAGCACCAGGTCTTGACCTGCTCTGGCCTGGGTGGGCCTGAGAACCCTTCTCCCTCTGGATCTTCCCAGGGCTGTTATGCTTATTAGGGGTCTGGTAAGACCCGGGGTTACCTCACTGTGCCCTCCTGCCACCGAAACATTTTCCTCACGGCATGCCCGGTCTACGTCATCCATGATGGAAACCAGCGTCGAAACCTGTGTGTCTTCCGGCAAAAGAAGAGTGACAAGTATGCAGATGGGCTCCGCGCCTGAAGCTCCAATGTCGTTAAGAGCCACTTTGACTGCAAGCCAGCCAGCCATATCTTCAGCTCCAGTGATAGGGTCGGTGCTGGCAACAAGGAATTCCTCACCCATATCTACGACCGTGGTATCCTCTCCTATGCCAGGGTATATGAGAACTTCTTCCCGTCTCTTGCCCTTTCGCTTGAAGACTATCTCTTCCAGCATGCCCGGAGGGATCTTGCCTGCAACAAGCCTTGAGCTTTCTGGGTTGGGTATGGTTGGGACATCTTGAGCGTTTTTGTTATGTACATGGTTCAAAGCCGGAACCCCCATATTGAGAAAGGATTTTCCGACATGATTATAACATTGCCCCTGTTCTGGTATCATGTCCGTTGAAACGACCTGATTAGGCTGAAATTTGGGGGTAACATCAATGATGAAAGTGATCGGCGGCCAATTTCGCGGCAGGAATCTTTATTCTGTTCCGGGTGAGGCCACTCGTCCGCCGCTATCAAGGGTGCGGGCAGCAGTAGCTAACATCCTCGTAAGCTACATTGACTCAGCCGGGGTCCTGGACCTGTTTGCAGGCACAGGAAGTTACTCAATTGAACTTATCTCCCGGGGAGCTCGTTTTGCCACCTGCATAGATATAAGCCCCCGGGCTATTCAGACCATAAGAAAGAACATGGCATTGCTGGGCATTGAAAACCAGGTCGAGGTTATGGAAGGAGATGCTCTATCGATTCTTCGTCTTCTTGAGAGAGCCGGCAAGACTTACGACATTGCCCTGGTAGCGCCGCCGTACTTTACAGGGCTTGACCAAAAGGCCATGTCAGCTCTGTCGCCCGGTACATTGATATCTCCCTGGGGCATAGTCGTTCTCCAACAACACAGACGGGAAGATTTCCGGGAAACCTACGGAAGCCTCCGCCTCAGAAAGAAATACTCGTACGGCGATACCCGCATATCCACGTACACCCTTGCGCCGTCAGCGACGAATCCAGACTGATGCGGTTTCCGAAACCCAGGCGCCTACCGGCGAAGGACCCAAGCCCCCTATTTGGTTGCCGGTGAGGTAATATACGAAAGGGGAAACACTGTTCTGGCATTGACTGAGAATGCGTTGCCCCTCTTTTGAACCTGCCCCCATATCCCCAGTGGAATGATTTCCCCGGGGAACAGGAACTTCCCGTATTTCTTATAGACGTTCTCAAAGCACGTAACGTCCACAAGCCCTTTTTCATCTTCCAGAGAAAGAAAGACCACGGTTTTGCCGCTTCGGGTAGGCGGTCGGTGAGGTCTCACGGGGATACCTCCGACCTTTACGAATTCCCCGGGCGGTACCCTGGAAAGGTCCCCACTGCCTACAAAATCCCTTTCTCGCAACCTTTGACGACATAACTCCATGGGATGAGCCGAAACCCCCAGACCAAGTATTTCATATTCAAAACGCACTTTCTCCGCCAGAGAAAACTCACCTGCGGTTCCCCATCCCGGCCCGGACCCTGGCCTGGACTCCGGCGCAGGATTTCCCCGGAGCAGCCTCTCGGACTGGACTTCTTGTTCTCCGGACAGTATGTGGGGCAGTTCCCACAAAAGTTCTTTCCGGGAAAGCCCCAGGTCATCAAAGGCCCCACAAAGAATCAGGGAACGCAGGATGTCCGAATCAACTCTCACTCGCCTGACGAAATCCTCAAGAGAAGAAAAAGCGCCTAACTTCCGCTCCGAAAGAATAGCGTCTGTGGCCTTATCAGACATGCCCTTGACCATCTTAAACGGAAGAGCGATCTCGCCGTCTACCACAGTTACGTCTTTTTCTGAACGGTTCACCGATACGCCGCGAACCGTTACTCCATGCTTTTTTGCCTCCAAAGACACGGTGGATGCCGGGTAAAACCCCATTGGCTGGTTGTTCAGAATCCCAGCAAAAAACTGGGCGGGGTAATGCTGTATAAGATAAGCTGTCTTGTATGCTGTGGTGCCAAACGCTCTTGCGTGAGCTTCGCAGAATCCATAGCTTGCGTACCCTTTTATTGACTCAAAAATCCGTAACGCAGTCTCCCGCGGCAATCCTGTCTCAGCAGCTTTTTCAACAAAAAGATGCCCTAGCTTTTCCATTTCCTCTCCGGACCTTTGATGAGTCATTACCCTGCGCAATCTGTCAGCTTCTCCGGGAGTAAAGTTTGCAATGGCCGAAGCAATCTCTATGACTTGCTCCTGAAAAAGAATCACGCCGTATGTCTTTTTTAGAATCGGTTCCAGCCTGGGCTCCAGATAGACAATATCCTCGAGACCATGACGTCTTTTGATGAATGGCTCGACCATGTTCCCCTTTATAGGGCCGGGGCGAATCAGCGCTACGCTGGCAACAATATCTTCAATGTTGTTAGCTCCAAGCCTAGCCTGCAAAGCTCTTTGAGCGGAACTCTCAAGCTGGAAAACGCCTACAGTGTCGCCTCGACGAAGGCTCTCAAAAGTATCGGGATCGTTGAGCGGAATGGCCTCGTAATCCACAGGAGACGAATAGTTAAGATAGCCTAGACAATCTTCCACTGCCCCCAGGGTTCGTAAGGATAAAAGGTCAATTTTCACCAGCCCCAAATCTTCCACGTCGTCTTTGTCAAACTGAAGTATGGGAACTCCCTTTGCTGCAAGCTGTACCGGCCCCAAACTGGTGATTAGGTCGTTGGATATGACGACGCCTCCCAGGTGAGTAGAAAGAAACCTCGGAAGGTCAGTCACTTTTTCTGCCACATCAAGAAGGGTCTTTAACTTGTCGGGGGAGATTCCCAGAGACTTGAGCTCCGGAACCTTCTCAAAAGCCTGGCTTATCCGGGAGGCCGGCAAGTACGGCAATCTCTTTGCTATCAGGTCGATTTGCTCCGTTGAGTAACCTATAGCTTTACCCAGGTCTCTTAGGGCTGAGCGCCCCTGAAAAGTGTTGTACGCAGCTACAGAAGCTACGTGATCTTTGCCGTATTTTTCATAAACATACGCCGTTACCTCATCTCTGCGTCTTGAGTCAAAATCGACGTCAATATCCGGCTTTTCACCTCTTTCCACGCTGAGAAACCTCTCAAACAAAAGGTTATGAGCTACCGGATCTACGTCTGTGATCTGCAGGCAATACGCTACTGCCGAATCTGCTGCAGACCCCCGCCCGGCATGCCTGATTCCCTCTCTTTGAGCGAACTCTACCAAATCCCACACAACCAAGAAGTAGTCTTCATAGCCCAACGTCTCTATGATGCCAAGCTCATGTTCTAATCGGCCTCTGACAGTGCTATCCACCTTTGCATATCTTCGTTGAGCGCCTTGAAAAACAAGATGCTTAAGAAATTGCTTTGAAGAGGCAAACCCGGAAGGGGGCTTGAATTCTGGGAAATTGGGCTTTCCAAGGTCTAGAGGCACCTGGCATTTCCCGGCAATCTCCGAAGTCGTCCGCAACGCGTCCGGGTAATCCTCAAATTCTTCCATCATTTCGCCGGGGCTCTTAAGGTAATTTTCGGCGTTGAGCCGTCTTTCAGGATGGACTTCATCCAGCTTTGTGAGGGTCCTTACACAGGTAAGGACGTCATGAACGGGAAAGTCATCTTTACTGAGGTAATGTACGTTGTTGGTAGCAACGAGGCCAAGCCGGCGTACATGGGCCAGTTCTGAAAGAGCTTTATTCAGCCCGGCGGATCCCGGAAGCAGAGTTTCGGAAAGCTCAACGAACAGCCATTCTTTCCCGAAAATGCTCTCGTAAATCTCAACGGATTTTTGAGCTTCAACAAACTTTTTCTCCAAAATCAATGAAGGCACAAGGCCGCGCCTGCATCCCGTCAGAGCGATTAGCCCCTGGCTATGAGTTCTCAGGGTTTCTATTCGCGTTTTAGGTGAGCTTCTTGGATTTTGCATGTGAGCTTCTGTAAGAACGGCGCAAAGGTTTCCATATCCCTCTTTGTTCCTGCAAAGCACGGTGAGGTGGTGACCATCTTCCAACGTAAGTTCACAGCCTATAATCGGCTTTATTCCAAAAGCTCCGGCAGTTTTGACAAAGCGAACGGCAGCAGACAAGTTATTGTGGTCCGTTATGGCCATAGAGGACATCCCCATTTCTTTGGCCCCGGCCACAATGCGGTCTATCCTTGAAGCCCCGTCTAGAAAGGAAAACGGGGTGTGTACATGTAGATGCGTGAACACGAGACTTAAGGTTAACCTCCTTTCGGGCTCTCAGTCGTATACTTTATAGAGGTTCCATCGGAGTTTTCCTGCATAAAGCTCATACATGCCGCCTTCCGTTGAAAGCACCCGGAAGAAGACTTTTTCTTCGTCCCCTTCCCACCACCGGCCGGCTTCTTTCCATTTGTCCATAACCAAGCTAATATTCACCCACCGCTTAAACCAAAAGAAACGCTTGGGCTTATCTTTTTCCGCAACCACCAAAACCGGCTGATCAACTATTTTGGACATAACTGCCTACCCCCCTGTCCGAAATTGAGGACCCGAAGATTTCCGCATAGGATCCCAAAACGCCAGCATTTTCTCGCGGCGTAAAACTTCGGAATGAAGGCATATCCCTTTAGAGTCGCTTTTTCCCCATGCTATGGCGTTATCCCCGAATCTGCTTTCTATGTCGATGAGAGTCATCCCCAAAGAAACGGGAAACGCCTGCCTGCGGGTTGGGAAATCCGACCTTTGAGAAGAAAAGAGCGTTACCGGTTTTGCCTGTAAAGGCACAATTTCGCTAAGCTTTAGCTTATAACCTGATACTTCCTTATACTGCATCCACAAGCTGGGATCGGAGGCAATTTGGTTGAGTATGCTTTTTAAAGCAAGTTTCATTACTTCAGGTGAGCAAACAGGTCGTAGAAGTTTCTTTTGACAGGTAAACGGAGAAAAGTCTCCCGTCAAAGTCAATTCCATAACTTTAAACCCTAACCCTTTTTCTATGAGTTCTGCACTTAGATCTTCAACGGTAGGCTCCAGAAGATCGGGCCCCAGGGGAACCAATTCCTGGAAACCAACATCTCTCATTAGACTTGGCAGAGGGTAGGCTGCCTCAACCCGGGAGACATCTTCACCGGCTGCCAACCTTTTTACAGGCAAAGCCCAATCGCCGATGTGCCGGGCAAGTTCATCAATTGACACATCCATGACATCCCTTACCTGGTTAAGCCCGAGAGACTGAAGAACTGACAGCGCTTCCGGAGGAACCATCCACAAGCTTTGTAAGGGCGCCGTAGCGAGAAAAGCTTTTTCTTTGCCCGGCTCTACAACAACATGTATATAGTCACTGCAGATGTTTACGTAACCCCATGAAGTTTTTCCGGGCGTAAGTTTTCTATTTCTAACAAGCCTTTGAAGGTAAATTTCAGAAGACGCCCTGGCTATAAGCTTTGACCGGCTGCTTCCGATAACGGCGGTAAAAAAAAGCCCCTTCAATTTGGGCAACAAACTTGTGACAGTAGTTTCACCGGTTAAGTCTATGAAGGTTGCATGCTTGCCGGTTACCGGCTCTACATACGGGCTGACAGTTGAAAGAATATCAAGAATTTGTCGCAGTTCTTCTCCATTATGGCCGGTAATATGCACAATCTGAGAAAAGGGATCCATTATCTTAGCCTGTCTCAGAGTATCGCCTATACGGATTCCATTCTTCCAGGCTTTTTCGTCACAATCAGAAACAAGTCCCTCCTTGATTATAATCAGGGGTAAAGTCTGGTTCAGCCTGCGTAAAGACCTTTCCTGATGCGCTCTAGCCCCTATGAAACTTAGATGTGAAATCATGCCAAACACGTTCCCCCGATCATTTGTTTGTGCAAACACCTGTTTGTATTGTAAGCCGGTTAAATTTTTGTGTCAACACAAAGTTCAGAGGAATATTGCGGAATAAACTTAAGAGCCTTTGGGAGCAGGCGCAGCTTTTGGTTTTTCGGGAGGGTACATACTTGAGCTAATCTTCTCAACCCTGACAACAGTGCCTTCCTTAATGTACTTTCTTACTGTCTCAACCAGGTAACCGCTTCTAAGCTTACGTTCTTCCCCAGTCCATCCCTGTCCTGGCGTCTCTTGCCCTGACTCTTCGCCAATTCCCTCACCGGTCTGATCACCGGGCTGTGATCCCAAACGTTCCCCGGTCCCTTCCGGAGGGATTTCCTTCAGCACTCGCGACTCAATCACAATATCCAAATCGTCTTTCCTACTGCCGTAAACGCAAGCTGTAATCGCTTTACCCTGCGTCTTTGCTGAGATCAGAACGGGAAACTCCTGCGTATTCCTTATCTTGAGATCAAGGAGGTCAAAGACCACTGTGGCATCCATGCCAAGAGGCACGTAGCTTACCGGTATGCCGTGATTGTACCTTTCTTCCACGGCCAGCCCGGCCTTGAGCAAAGCAATGTAAAGAGTGGTAGAAACCTGACAAACACCGCCGCCGTAATCGTCTATCACATCATCGCCGAAAAAGACCCCCGCTTTTCTGTAGCCCCGCTCCTTGCTCCTAGGTCCTGTAGCAGCGTTAAAAGAGAAGACCTGACCGGGCCATACAGTCACTGTCCCTAACCATTCACAAGCAAGGGAAATGTTAAAGGCACGATCATTGCCCGCGGTGAAAAACGTGGTATAAGACGAGATCTCCTCCATTGGAAGCCACTTTTCCAGTTCCCCGGTTAACGCCAAGGGTAAAACCTGAGCAACAGGCACCTCAATCTCCTCCGGAATAGATGAGAGGGTGGTACATTCTGCCAGAACCGAGAGGAACCCGGCAACGTCTACTTCGCAACCTGCTTCATGGGGTACTACTGTGACTTTGCCGTCCGCCAGGCTAAACCTTCCATCGCTTGCAGGCCGGGACCATAGTGACCTGAGATCCTCTGCAAAACCGATCATAGAGGTCCCATCCGGTACGGTTATCAAAGGCACCTCACGACAAGCTAATCTGGTCCAAAGAGGTCGCTTGCATCTGGCTATGGTAGCCTCAATGTCCGGGAGGATGCCGAGATCCGTCCAGAGAACCGTAAGTCTTTCAGGCCCCCCTGACAGGACTACTTCCCTTTCTGACCACTCCAATGCGCCGACCAGAAACCTTCGGGCCTGTTCAGGCGTCATTCCGCCTACGGAGTAACTGCATACCTCAGTGCCCGGCCAAATCATGACGTAGCCGCCAAGCCCGGCCGCTGTCACTGCCGCCAGAAGGATCAAGCCGCACAAGAGGCACAGGCGAAACCTCCGATCTCCCATGTGGGACCGGAGGGTCAACCACAGTCCGGGCCGATTTCCCGGCCTTACAGCTGCCAACGTCTCACCACCTCAGATGCTTCATGCTCCGCTTTTCCTTCATATCCCTATGCTATATTCACAAAGCACGGCGGTTCATGCTCCTGCAACCATGCTGTGTACACCTTCCCCTGCCAGCTGGGTACGTAAGATCCCGTGGGCCCTGGAAAGCCTGGACTTCACTGTGCCGGAAGGACAACCCAGGTGCCTGGCGACGCTGTCGCCGGACTGATCCATGACATCGTACAGCATAACTGCATGGCGATAATGGGAGGGCAGAGCATCTATAGCTTCAAGGATGACACGGGTTCCGTCAGAGGATTGAACTGTGTCTTCAGGAGACGGTGAATCGTCGGGAAGGTCTATGGTTTGTCTCTCCCCGTCTTTGGAAACCATGGAAGGCCACGCTACGCAGGAAATGGACTTCTTCCTCAGGCGGTCAATGCATAGATTGGTGGCAATGACCTTAAGCCAGCGGCTGAGGCTTGCTTTGCCTGAGTAGGTATGCATTGCCTGATAGGCCCGGAGAAATACTTCCTGGGAAAGATCCTCAGCCTCAAACCTATCGCCGATCATTCCGTATATGTGGGTCTGAACCTGTTTTCTGTATGAGAGATAGATCCTCTCAAAGGCCTCTTGGTCGCCTTCAGCTGCGCGTTTTGCTAATTCCACGTTTTCGGAGTTCACCTGGTACCCCTCCCCGTAAGTCTCTCGTTCACTCACATGGTAGGGTTTTCCCGGTGGGATTACATCGGCGCTAACGCTTAGGCCATTCTGCGCATTTTGGCCTAGGCCGTTTGAATGGGGATCTCTACCCGGAGGCCCGTGCCGCACCCTGGACTGGATTCCAGCCTCACTGATGCTGACAGGAGCTCGGCGCGCTCAAACATGCCAATAAGCCCCATTTGACCTGCCCTGACCAACGCGCCAGGGGACTCAGGCGGCTCGAAACCTTTTCCGTTATCTCTGAGGGTCAGCATCAAAGACTTGCCGGTGAATTCCATGATAAAGTCAACCGTGGTGGCCCCTGAGTGCTTTATGGCATTTGAGATAGCTTCCTGAGCGATGCGAAACACAGAGTTCTCAACATCCCGGGGGAGCTTACAAACCGGGCCTCTTACGGAAAAACGCGTGGTTATTCCCTCTTTCTCAGTCTGATCCGCAAGCCATTCGCATGCAGATACAAGGCCGAAATCATCGAGGACAGGGGGACGCAGATTACGCGCGAACTCCCTCAAGTCAACGACAGCGGTATCCAGGAGAGAGTGTACATCCTCAAAACTTAGGTCTGCCATACTCGGGCTATGGAAAGCTGTTGCAAGGCTTTTCTCGAGCAAATCCAATCGCCTTCCCAACGCAATCAGGTATTGCAGGGCACCATCGTGTATCTCTCTGGCGATCCGGGCACGCTCCTCTTCCTGCGCCAGGTTGGCCACTGCAAGGTACTCCCGCATCTTTTCTTCCCGGCCTTTCGACCTGTCCAGTTCCTGGTCCCGCCTGACAATCTCCTCCTGCAGCTTCTTCTCGTGAGAAAGGTCGCGAGCTATCCCCTGGTGCATAAGGAGTTCGCCTTCCTGGTACAAGAGTGAGGCCCTTACTTCAAGCACTGTACACGAATCTCCGTTTTGTATCTCCCACGAATACTCAATGTGTTTCTCGTTTCTGCTTGCAGCTCCTTTAACCGCAGCAATGGTCTTGGCCCAGCTCTCGGGAGTTACGAATTCCCCGAAATACCTGCCCTGCACCTCACCGGGGGAGCATCCAAAAACCCCTGAGCACGCCCGATTGACATAGAGGAACCTCCCCCCTCTGTCCAGGAGAAACACCAGATCTCTTGCGTTTTCCATGAGGGACTGGTATCGCTCTTCAGATTGGCGGAGATTCCCCATAAGCGAAGCTTTCGCTGCTATGATACCGGCCTGAGCGGCAACAGCCATTAACAGCTCGTCTGACACAGACCTTGCCGGGAATTGGCTGCGGCCAAGCAGCACGAAACCTGTAACCTCATTGCCGAACTTCATGGGGACGATCATAGAAGGTCCTTTCATAGGTCCAAGCACCGGGTCATCTGTAGGGCAGTCCAGGGCCAGGGGCATATCGGGGTTGGTCAGAGCTTTCCGGAGACACGATTGGTCGCTGCACCTCAGGGTTATGTCCGGCGGTACAAGCAAGTCATCCTCACTCAAGGCAACTGAAGACGAAACGTAAACGGCGTTGGAGGTAAGATCGCGGACGAGGACCGCAACCGAAGCGACTTCAAAGCTGTTAAGTATCAGGTGGGCAATCTTGTTCAGAGCTTCATCTCTGCTGAGGTTGTCCCGTGTAATCCTGCCCATCTCCAAGAGCAGCCTAGTTGCGACCCATCCTGAGGAATCGTTCACTCAAGCCTCACCTCCCGAGCTTGTTCCCATGCAGGGGTCAATCAAGCCCGTTCTCAACGCTGTAACGACCGCCTCAGTTCTTGAGGATACACCCAGCTTAAGGAACACCGATGACAGGTGAGACTGAACAGTACGGGGGCTGACTTCCAGATAAGATGCAATCTCCTTATTGGCCAAACCCCTGGATGCAAGCTGCAGCACACGCAACTCCTGTCCGGTAAGAGACGTCCTGGCGGCCGGTTCTTTGGCTTCGGATCCTCCGGCAGTCACTCCGGAAGTCTCCGAATGGGTCTGACCCGAAGTACGTCGTGCCAGTCTGGCAAAAAGTTCGCGGGCAACCCCGGCGTCCAAGACCGAATCGCCCAGCGCAGTAGCCCTAATGGCTGCGATAAGCTCTTCGGCGCGAGAACTCTTGAGGATGTAGCCTGAAGCTCCGCTTTCCAGCAGGCGGGATACATACTGAAAGTCATCATAGGCTGTCAACGCGAGGACGAAGGTTTCAGGTTTTATCTCCTTAATGCACTTCGTAGCTTCAATCCCGTTCATGCGGGGCATAGATACATCCATGGCCACCACATCAGGATTAAGCTCCTGAACCATGCCGATGGCCTGGAGACCGTCTTCAGCTTCTCCGACCACCTCTATGTCGGGCTCTCCTTCAAGGATCCTGCGGGTCCCCTCTCTGACCATAGCATGATCGTCGCACAGGAGAACCCTTATCTTACCTGACTGCATCAATGAGGGCATTCTTGACTGCTTCCACAACCCCCTTGCTGGTAAACGTGGCGCCTGCGGTGACGTCCACGTCAACCTCTTGCTGATCAACTATGGCTTTGGGCTGTTCGCTGAGGGCAGGTCCTGCAATGGACGGAGTCTCCCGCTGCTCCAAGACAGACACTCTTAGGATTTTGCCCTCCTTCACTTCGACAGCTACCCTGATGGGGCCAAACATACCCTGACCTTGACCCTCGTAAGTTCCATCCGGAACCCTGGCTAAGTCTACCTCAGCTTTGCATTGCTCCAAAACTATGGCGCATGTAAGGAACTGGACAGCCTCAGACACTGCTGACTTCACTGCCCTGGATGAAACTGTCGCTCCGGTAATCCCGTCAACCGTGGAAGGATCCAGCGCCCCGGAGAACCTGTCCAAAAACACCCTGCTTGCCACCCTGCTGCCTATGCCGGCAGTTTCCGAATGAGAGAGAATTGCGACCTTGGTGACTCTCCCTTCCATGCATACGCCTACCATTACCTCCATGGGCGTTGCTCCGTAGCCCTGTGAAGAGACTTTCATAGCTGCTCCCATAATGCGTACGCTGTCGGACCCAACCCAGAACACACGGCCGTCCCTTTCATGCTCCTCAACAAAGACCGCTCCCGGAATAGCGTCTTTTGCTGCATTGAGAGCATCTTCTCTTGCTCTTTCTTCTATGACAGGCTTAGTCGTTGCATATACCACCGCGAGACCAGCCCCTGCCACCACGCATATCAACATGAGGGTCAAGCTCAGTCTTGCAATATCCTTCAACAGAAGTCCCTCCCCGGCGCTGGTAGTCATTCAGACTTCTAAGCAGTGCATCCGGCACTTAGAATATAGCATAAAACGCGCATGGCGGTTACTGAATACAAAATCGCCGGCGGGAGGATTCCTCTGGATTCACCTGGAACTATGTTGTGAAATAACTCTGGGAAAGGAGGGTCTTTGATGTTTACTGATAACTTGGTATTCACCATTCTGGTTCTCTTTGTTCTGGCCGCCATGCTCAACAAAGCTCGGAACTGGCGAGATGTCCATCCGCAAGAAAGGCTTGGCATCCTGCTTGCCATAGGTGCCTGTGTAGTCGCACTGGTGGTAGCGGCATTGGACCCACCCTGGGCAGGCAGATGGATAATCGCCGTTCTCATTGCAGGCTACGCAGGCTATCAGATTCTCTATTACAGAAGCCGAAAGAAGCACACGGTGGCTCTTGATGGGTTCGCCGGGGAGACGGGCATGACCGCAGTCAGGAGTCCTCAAGAAGAAAAGGCCAATCCCGAGCTCAATGACCTCCTCAAGTGGATGCAGAAGGACCTTTACCGCTGGAAAGCTCAAGGAGATTATCCTGCCCTGGTAGCTAAGAAGGGCGACTGGACCTTGGTCATCCGTGTACCGCACGCAGTGGATTTTGATGTCAACGCACCTGACTATACCATGTTTGCCTTCATACGGCGGCTCAACGTAAATACGATTATGGCTGCTCGCTGGCCGTTACGACAAGAAGAACGTCCAAAGAAAACCTTTTCCACCGGTGATGATCGGTTCGACGAGAGGTTCTACCTTACCGGAGCTTCGCAGGCATCTGATGATGCGCTCATGGTTTTCAACGAGAACGTGCGAAGGCACATGATGTCGCTCTCGGATTTGCCTGGATGGATGCGTGTAGAACGGTTTGGGGTCTACTACTACATGCCTGGCGCAGTCACATCGAAAAAGCAGATTGATCAGGCTATCTCGCTTCTTGACATCGTAGGCCGTGCATTGAGTGAAGCAGGGCAGAGCCGGTAACTTCCATAGCCCGGGAAGGATGACAATGGGAACAATTGAAGTGGAAAACGGTCTGGTTAAGTACATTGCCAAGGAAAGCACGTATTATGTCAAGCAGAACTTTGCGCCTTCTGTGCAAGTTTTCAGAGCGGAAGTGCCTGCTCGACAGCAGAAAGGCATACCCGAGACGTTTTTTAGCAACGGGCCTGTAGAGAAACTTGTCAGTCTAATCGGGGCCGGGAGAGCTAACGTTGTCAGCGTCAAACTAGCTTCGGACCTGGATCTAGCCCTGTCAGAGCATGAATCCCTGACAAACGCTGTCGGCCCCGATTACTATTTTTCCAGGTCTACCGGGGACTACTCCAAAGACAACCTGCCCCATGCCGACGCTGAGATTGCCTCAGGGTTCCAGAGCGTCCTGGATATCCTGGTGAGAAACTGGGATGACGGTGAACGCAACATGCATGTGATAGACGGCATACCGGTATGGTTTGACTTCGGCGCAAGCCTTGATCCCCGCTGCCAGAACGTCTATAGGTTCATCCTGAAACTTGAGGAAGCGCGAAACATGGGAAGGGTATCGACTATCGTAGACTTTTTTCTGGGGTATACACGCAGACGAAGCCAGATCCTAAAGAATGCCCTCTCAACCTTCAAGAGCATAGGAATACCTGAGATTCGCACTCTTGTTAAGGTATCACAGGTTGCCATTCCGGGTTACTTCGCAGAGTACCTGGCAAGAAACGTTAGCTATCTCGACGAAGATATTGATATAATCAGAACAGCATTCCTAAAAGCGAACGTAGAGGGTCGCCAGGCCTATACTGGGTCCCGTCTTGTCCGGTAACCTGGCAAGGCAGGTGAGGAGCATTGGCAAGAAAAAAGGAATTTTGTGTGGATATGCATGTACACTCTAAGTACTCGGGGGAATCCTTAGCTGAACCTCGGGACATTGTCGAGTGTGCCATAGAAGAGGGCATAGATGCCATCTGCATTACCGAACACGAAAGCCTTTGGGCCAGCTCCCCCTTTGAAGCTTTTCGAAACACGACGCCCCTTGTGATACTGCGAGGAGTAGAGCTGAACACAGACCTGGGTCACATGCTCGTCTACGGAGTCCCCGACGTTCAGTGGGATGACTGGGGCAAGAATAGGGTCTCCAGTGCGCAAGAACTGCTCAAAAGGGCATGGAAACTGGGAGGGGTCGTAGTTCCGGCCCATCCTTACATGATTCTCAACAGCAACGGCTTTCTCAACGGCGAACAAGGCAAGATCGTCGTCAACGAAAACCTGAGGCAGCTCCAGGGAAGCCCTGGCCTGGTGGCCCTGGAGGTATGCAATGGAAAGCATGCAACCACTCACCCCATGATTTGCAGACCACTGGGTCTATTCGCAAGAAGCATGGGACTCCCCGGCACAGGCGGCAGCGATGCTCACGTCCCCGAGAACGTCGGCCTTGCCTACACAGTTTTCAGAGCCCCTATAGACTCTGATCGTGCCCTTGTAGCAGCCCTTCGCAGCGGATGTTTTCACCCCAGGTCCCGAGCGCATCGCTTGCGCTGCTCTTCGGGCTAATCTTCCAGGTCATTTCCTCATAAGCTTTATCCGGCTCAAAAACCAGCCAAAGGGGAAACCTGTTGCCATGTCAAGGAGAAACATTACGGTTGCCGGGGCAGCGGCAACATACATCGGCACTGTAGTCGGCGCCGGCTTTGCCTCAGGCCAGGAAGTCCTACAGTTTTTCGCTCTTCTTGGTCCCTACGGTCTTTTGGCCATAGCTCTGACCGCTTTCGGTTTCTTTCTGTTCGGATTTGCCGTCATGGACCTGGGGCGTAAGCTACAAGCTAAGTCACTTCTTCCCGTCCTCAAGACAGTTTCAGGTCCGTTTGTTTCGCCTTTTCTTGACCTTGTCAGCACTTTCTTCCTGTTCGGGGCCTTGTCGGCAATGATCTCAGGCGCCGGTTCATCCCTGCAGCAAGAGTTTGGACTGCCCTGGACAATCGGGGCGATTCTCATGTCGGTCGTTTCGGCAGCTACAGTTCTCTTGGGGTTCAGAGGAGTGGTCACGGCAGTAACGGCAGTTGTCCCCTTTCTGATGATAGGCGTGCTCGTCGTAAGCGTAGCAACCGTCGCCGTCAAGGGACTCGTCCTGAGACACCCTCCGCCGGCATACGAGCCTGTCCTATCTTCCTGGCCATGGGCAGGACTAACCTATATCTCTTACAATCTTCTTATGGCGGCCCCTCTGCTGGTTGCCCTTGGAGCTTCCCTCGAAAACCGCCGCGGTGTGATCCAGAGTTCCCTCCTGGGATCCCTGGGCCTAGGTCTGGGACTTCTTCTCGTCTACCTGGCCGTCATCACGTCTTTTCCCGAAATACTGCAATACGAAGTCCCTATGGCAAGGATGGCCTCGCAGATTCACTCTTTCGGGAGACCTTTTTACATAGCTGTGTTTCTCGCTGAAGTCTACACAACAGCCGTGGCCAACCTGTACGGATTCGCCAACCGCCTTACCTCTCCCACCTCAAGGCTGTTCAGACCGGCAGTACTCCTGTCAACGCTGGCCGCCCTCTGGGCCGGTTCTGCAGGATTCTCAACCCTGGTAAGGTTCGTCTATCCTGTTGCAGGATGGGCAGGCTTTGCCTTTCTCGCAGCGCTTCTTATCTACCTTGCCAAGTCCCTTTTCGAAGGTGCCTAAAAGGTGCGCCACCAAGAAAGAGGAAGCCCGGCAGCTAATCTTCTCTGCCGGGCCTCTCTCATAGACCTTCTTTCGAGATCTCTCCCGAACCTCCGGAGATCCAGAGCTTACTTCCCTCCGAAGGCTACGGGCACCATGACTTCCTCAAGCCTGGAACCATCGTCTGCGACCGTGACGCAGATGATCATGCCATGGGGGCTCGTGGCCGGCTTGAGATCCATTTCAAACTCGAAATAGCCCCAATTGACCGCCCCTTCCCTGACAGCTGCCACTATTTTGCCCAAAATGTTGTGGCCGTCTTCTACTTCCACCGTGAAACCGGTTAACGGGGGTCTGGCGAATCCGTACATGGTCACACGCTCAGTCAAAAGAGAACCGCGTTCGGGCCAGACAAGGATAATGTTCTGCCCTTTCTCTACTGTGGCAAGACCCACATGCTCAATCTTGTCACCTTCATCGGTAGATGTGACCAGACTGATGTCAGCTTCAATCTCACCAGGGATTTCGATCTCCAGGTATGGGTAAGTCAATGCCGAATCTGCAGGTCCGCCTGGAGATTTGACCCGAACCGTAAGGGCCAGCCTTCCGGTGCCGGTTACCTTGGCCTGCTCCAAAATCATACTGTAGCCGCCCGTACGCTTTTGTCCTGCCGCTACCATGATAACGCTGCTTTCTCCAGATTTGACCAATATGGCAGCAGGCCGTTCTACGACTGATAATTCCTCAAACCAGGGCGATACTTCGGAACTCAGATCATGACCCCAGTGGATGTCAGGTGCGAGCCCCTTAATCCCGGCCAGCAGGGCTGAAAGGTCTGCCGAGTACACACTCTTCTTCTGGTTCTTATCGACATAAATGAGGTACTTACCGCGACTGTCATAGTAGACCTTGGCATCTTTGGAGGTGATCACGTACTCCGCTTCAGTCTCTTTCCTGGCTGATGCAGGATCCTTCACAGACTTTGCGTTCTTTATGGCTTCAACCAACGACGCAGAATCTTCAACCTTGACCTTGTTGCCAAAACGGTCAGCCACCCAAATATCGGACTTGTCAATGCCCGCCAACGCCACCAGATCCTTGGGAGAGCAACCGGAAAGGAATGCTACAAGCAGTGCCAGGACCATCAACTTGCTTGGCTCTCTCACCATCAGATTCACAAGCCTCATTAACATCCCTCCTGTTTCCTTAAGACGAAAAACCTACAGCCAGGTTCCTGACGTGCCCGGCGGAACTCACACCATGTCTTTGGCGTCATACCAATCAGTGGTAAACATAACCCTAGATACCGGAGGTCCGCCATGAAATCCTACAGTCTCAGGAGCAATTTTACAGTATGTGGCTGGAAACGAAAAGCCCGGGAGCTGAGAGTTAAGCTGCCTCTCGTTTTCCTGGCAGCTGCCCTGATCTCCCTTGCATGGGCCGGCCAGACGTCTCTTGCTGCCGGCTCCACGCGAGCCAGGCTAACCGGATACCAGCGCCAGACAGAGTTTAGGTTCATCCTGGCCTCTGACAGCCACCTGGGCGACTCAAGAGGCAATGCCAACACCCGGCTGGCTCTTGGACATATTAAAGAGCAGTTCGAAGATGCAGCGTTCATGATACACATGGGCGACATAACAGAAACGGGAAGTGCGTCTCAGTACGACCGTTTCACTGATGAGATAAGCATCTTGCCCTTCCCTGTCTATGCAACTCTCGGCAACCACGAATCAAAGTGGCAAGATCCTCACGGGGCTAACTTTTCTGCGCGATTCGGTTCACCTGCATATTCCTTTGACTACGGCCTTTGGCATTTTGTGGTTCTTAACACTACCTTCCCCGGGGAAACCCTGGGAACATTGGGTCCTGAAACCATTAGGTGGCTGGAGCAAGACTTGAGCGCCGTTCCGAATAGCCGGCCTGTGGCCATCTTCTCGCATCATCCCCTCTGCTATCAGCCTAGAGAGTTTCAGGATTCCGACGGCCTTGTCATCGATCTTCTGGATAAGTACAACATTCGCGCAGTATTCAGCGGTCACGGACACTGTTTCATCCCCTGGAGAGTGCAGGGATGTGACTTTTTCATGGCGGGAGCTCTTCTTGACGCAGCTTACGCCGTTGTAGAAGTGAGCGGCTCTGAGATGAGGGTGTACTCTGTAGACGCCGCTAAGGATCTGTCACAACCTGTTCTGGTAGGGTCAATCACAGGGAAACCCTATGCCAACCCCATCAAAAATTTGACCGTTGCGCTGAAAGACGGGATCCTCGAGGGCGACTACACCCTTGACCTCTCAGGTAACGTAGAGGCTCAAGTAGACACAGATGCTTATGTGGACCTTGGTCAAAAGAACGAGGGTCATCATGAATTCAGCCTGGACGTGAGCAAGTACGCCGAAGGGACTCACACCCTCACACTACGAATGAGAACTTCAGACGGCCCTTACTATTGCATCAGGACCTTTCACAAAAACGGCAGTCACATTCTGTGGGAAGCAAACTTAGAAGGATCTGCAGTCGGCAATCTACTTGCGGTAGATCCGGGCAAAGTGGTTGTGGGAACAAGGGACGGGAAGATCGTGTGTCTCAATATCCAGGACGGGACTGTGGCTTGGACCTATAATGCAGGCTCCCCCTGGGGAGGCGGCACAGTTGATGGCCACAGAATCATATTTGGCACCCATTCCGGCCATGTAATTTGCATAGACTCAAGAGACGGAAGCTTGATATGGCGGACGACGGTTGATCCCGCCGGATTCTGCGCTGCTCCGGCAGTCTATCCCGGCAGGTCGGGAAAGTCCGTTTACATTGGATCGCCTTCAGGCAAAGTCTACTCCCTAAATGCATTTCTTGGCGTAAAGCAGTGGGAGTTTCAGGCCAGGGGAGCTGTAGCCTGCACTCCTGCTCAAGGACAAGACAAGATATTCTTCGGCGCATGGGACAATAGCCTCTACGCTCTGGACCAAACAAACGGAACCCTGGTATGGGAAACTGCCCTTGGCAGACAGATTTACTATTCGCCGTGGGCAGACCCGGTCTATTTCGCCAACAGAGTCCTAACCGTTACGCCTTATGACACACAGTCAGGAGGAAGTCACCTTTGGGCACTGGATCCTGCTACCGGCGAAGCATCCTGGAAATACACAGCAAGAGGCACACTTCAGTCTCCGACTGCGGCCCTTAGCGGCGGACCTTTCAAAGGATCAGGCCGTTGTGTCGCCGTCGGAACCTACGGTGGCGGGCTGACTCTCATATCACCGTGGACAGGTACGGTTCTGGGATATACAGAGGGAAGCTCCACTCACTTTATCTCGCCTGCGATTAACGAGGATGTATGGGTTACCGGGGGATATCGCGGGCTGCTCAAGATCACCACACGGGATACTGCGTTTGATGTCAAGTTGACGAACTCCTACATCCTAATGAAACCGCTGCTAACCAAAGGTTTCTCCGAGGAAAGAGGCAAAATGCTTCCTGTGATAGTCGTAGCGGACACCCAGGGGAGCGTCTGGGCAATATCAGCTCATGACTGAGGAGAACTGACAGAAACAGAACTTACTGGTCACCCCGGGGCTCTGCAGATTCCTGTAGCTCTGCAAATCCCCGGGGTGACGAAGAGCTCAAGGGCCTGGGCGAGTGAACCACCGTTATGGATGAGTAAACCAGGGTTGTCTCGACCAACTGTCCGCCCTCATAACGCCTGGCGATCTCTACCCGCGGCACCACTACGGTCGTTTCATATGGTACGTCCAGCCGGTTTTCGCACCTCAGTCTGATGGCAAGACCGTCCAGAAGCACCTCAGCACTGCCCCTGGATACATCAGTGCAGCCGGCATGGGAGGAAATCTCCTTCCACTGCCAGGAGGCCCTTTTCACGTCTGGCGGCTTAGGAGTTAGAGACAAAGCTGCCCCCAAAGACGATAGCGCCCGGCGAAAAAGCCCTGCAAAACCCAAGATCAGTCACCATCCAAATCCACGCTCTGCACATTGGCCTCCGGCAATAAATATTATGTTAATCAGGCCAACCTTGTTCTTGTAGCAAGAAGGCGCCTGCAGACATAGGGTTATGCAAAAGGTCAAAGGAAAGGAGAGGCCACGCCATGCAGATTGACGCTTTTCTGATAGTGCTCTCTCCCGGGGAAGTCTCTGCGCTGTTTCGAAGCCTCCCTCTGCCCGAAGGGACTGAGATAACCCGGGTTTCTCTGAGTGAAGGCGCCCTGGAGGTCACCCTGAAATCTCCGGCCAGTTACGGACTGCCTGTTAAGGTCAGAATGGAAATCCAGTCCTTTTCCGGCGCCCTTATCAGGTTAAAAGTACGGCCTCCTGTGAAGTTTAGCTGGAACAACACGGTTCGTCCTTTAATAGCTGCCATACCGGGAGCTATGTACACGGGCTACAGTCTAGTGGATATCGATCTTATAAAGTCTTCCAACGGGAAATTGCTGGACTTGACCGTTAAACGCCTGCATTTGAGCGAGAGTAATCTGCTGGTTGAACTGTCTAACGTGACGGTCAACGCCAGTTGGACGGACCTTCTGGGAAGGATGTAGTCGCATCAAATGAAAAGACCTTTTCACATATGCCGGCACCGTCTCATATGATTTTCTGATACGAAGCCTTTGTAAGGAGGCGAGCGGCGTGGATTCAGAAAGGATCCAGAGTCCTGATCCCGAGCATGTCCACGACTACTTTGGAAGAACATCGGTGGATTTGGACCACTTCCATACCTTCACCGGGACCGCTTCAATCCAAACCTACGTGGCATCGGGACATGTCCACAACTACGCCAACGAAACTAGAGTGGCCAGAAACCATACTCACCGGATGTTTGGAACCAGCAGCATTCAGGTGCCGGCCCTGATGGGACACGTCCACCAAATACAGGGCACCACAAGCGTAGATGATCAACACAGTCATACCTACGAAGTATACACAGGCTACCAGAGGCCACCCAGAAACCCTAGAAGGCCCCGGCTGACCCGCGCACAGAGCACAAGCCAGCCGGAAACCGAAGAAAGGCGCCGTCCGAGATTCAGGTTCCCGTTCAGGAACCCCGAATCCGACCGGAAACAGTAGCAGTTGACCGTTCCCTGAATTCCTTGGCCCGGGCAATCAGGCCCTCCTTCTCTCGAAGGGCCTGGTTGGCGAATTTCTCGTCCTTTATCTGGGGGACGTTGATATCTACATTGAGGAGTGCCGCCTGCAGGCCTGCCTCAGCCAAAAAGGCGGCCACTCCGGCATCGCTTATGGCCATCTTGCTTCCAATAGGGGATATCTCATCAACAAGGGTCAGGATATCAAGGCACATCCGGGCGATCTCCAGAGGCGTCTCAGTTGCCCCCTTGAGTGCTTCCTGAACAAGATGCTCGCGCCGCTCTTTCTCCTCCGGAGTAGACACAGCCATCTTATAGCAGTCCATGAAGCGGTTGAACTGGGCCATATCAGACTCAACCAGATCCTCAGCTCGATTCATAAGACACAGGGCTTTGTCACGAATGCTCGTTACCTGAGCTTCGACATCCCGGTATCTCTTCTTCCCTATGGTAAGGTTAGCTACCATGGCGGTCATGGCAGCTGCAAAACCGCCTGCAATAGCTGCAACGCTGCCGCCTCCCGGCGTTGGTTCGCTTGAAGCCGATACCTTGAGTACATGGCGCAGACTGGAGTCAAAAAGCTCGCTCATGATTTCCCTCCCCCCAGCTTCCCTCGCTCCTCCGAAAGCTTTACGGCCTTCAAGAGGTTCTTCTGAATGAGCGCCGTAGTCAGGCTGCCAACCCCACCGGGAACCGGGGTAATAGCGCCTGCAACCTCGGACACGCCCTGGAAATCCACATCGCCCACGGTTTTTCCGTCTACTTCGTTGATCCCGGCGTCTACAACTATGGAACCTTCCCGCACCATATCCTTGGTCACAAGCCCTGCTTTCCCGGCCGCAGCCACAACAATGTCAGCTGCTCTTGTATGCCTGGCAAGATCCTGGGTCCTCGTGTGACACACGGTAACGGTAGCGTTCTCGTTAAGCAGAAGGAAGATCAGAGGCTTTCCGACGGTATCGCCTCTGCCAATAAGACATACGTTCTTACCTTCCAGCGAGATCCCCTGTCTTTTCAGAATCTCAATGCAGCTTTGGGGAGTTACGGGAAAAAGTCCTTCCTTCCTGGTGAACATCCTGCCCCGGTTAATCGGGTTAATCCCATCTACGTCTTTGTCGGGGTCAATGGCCATCATGACCTTTTCTTTGTTCATGTGCCGCGGCAGAGGCAGTTCAACCATAATCCCGTGGACGCAAGGGTCGTCCCCAAGCTCGTCAAGTTTGGCAACAACTTCAGTCTCGTTTGCGTCAGCTTCAAAGCGATACATCTCAAAATCTATCCCTGAAGCTTTGCAGGCCTTTTCTTTCGCCCGTGCATAAAGGACGGAAGCAGGGTCGTCGCCTACCAGTATTACAGCCATCTTGGGGGTAACGTTTCTCTCCTTGAGAGAAGCTACCTCCCCTCGAACCTCTTCCCGTATGATACGAGCTATGTACTTGCCATCTATGATCGTAGCCGCCATGTCAGTCCCCTCTCTCAAGATAACTTCACAGTGATTCTACGGCAGCATTCAACAACGCCGTCCTGATCACCTTCCGGCTGTTTCGCAAGCCGCGTTGTAACCCCATGAAATCGTACGGGCCCCTTCACGGGGCCCGCACCCGTTTCACCTTGCACTAGATCAGCTTAGTGCCACACTGGGAACAGTACACGTCAGCTTGTTCAGCCTCTGCGCCGCAATTGGTGCAAAACCTTCCCTCTTTTTCGAGGACTTCACACACAATCTCCACTTCCGCCGGTTTCTCTTTAGCTTGCTCACTCTCTTTGCGAGCTTTCTCGATCTCAGCTTTCTTAGCCTGGATGCGTAGTTCGGTGTCATTCACCGACTCAAACAGCTTAGACAGCTCTTCAGGGAACACAATGCCCTCTTTGTGAAGCTCATGAGCTTTGCGACCAATGTCCTCATGCTTTCTGCCCCGTTCGTTCTCAAGGGCCATAAGGTCCACCCGCAGCTTACCCATTCTGGTCAGTTCCTTAGTCTCCTGAACAATGGTCTCCGCCCCCGACTTAATCGTCTGGCTCAGCTTAGACCACAAATCCTTTACCTTGGCGTCGGGGTTTTCCTGGGACATGAGCGCACCTCCTTTCAAGTTCCGTGACAGATTTACGTACCTGGGTCTGCCTAGTCTGACAAGACTTGAATCATCCAGTACCCCCATGCTAGATCTACCCAATACATAGCAACTTATGTCAGGATTGAAGCCGTGAAACAACTCGTTGATGTTTGCTTCGAGAGTGCCTGTGCCGTTTTTCGTAGATGCCATCAGTGGGTCTAGGCCTACTTCCCGCAAGTCGAGCAGTTGCCGCCTGAGCAAGTGCTGCACCCACTGCTTCCCGACTCCCCACGTCTCGATGTGCTGAACCTGGACAAAAGCTTCGTCAGAGTCTGGGAACCGCAGGAGGGGCAAGCAAGCTTCTCTTTTCCTCTCACAAACGTCTCGAAGACCCTTCCGCATTCATTGCACTTGTACTCAAAAATCGGCATGGCTGCACCCCCTGAAACAGTGTACACCGTGACTCTTCAGGAAGGCAAATCCCTACTCAGATGCCTCGGATGCTCCCGGCGCTCCGGATGCTCCGGCCGTCTCTGTCTGTTTGAGCAGCCGCTCCAGCATGTCTATTACCTGGTCAGTGGAACCCTCACCGGTATAGATGATAGGTTCAGAACTCAACCTGGACATAAACTCAAGAAGGTTCGTCGCCATGTCGTGGATGTCCCTTGCGATTTGCCGGGTTCCCGGTTCGTCCTTATCTGTCTTATCCATGAGCAAAGACGAAGCTTCAATGATGTCGTTAATAGTATCTGCGATCAGGCCAACCCGGAGAAACTTCGACATCGAGACACACCTCCTAAGCACGGGTTTTCGACCTTTTCCCCGTTTTTCCCTGCATGTTCCGGTCAAAACAGTGTCATAGCTCTTTCGCCGGCCGAGAACAATAGGCATGGAAGCGAACGAAAGGAGTTTGTGCTGCATGCCCAAGAATGAAGACTACCTTACCGGCACCGTGGATACCGACGCGAAACCCGCCTCAGTTGTGGTAGACGAGCTGAGACGTACTTTCAAGCCTCCCGGAACCGGCACTCCTGTAACACCTGCTGAGAAAATTGAAGACGCAATATCCAAGGTGCAAAACACAATAAGAGAACAGCAAATGGCCACTGAGCAAAGCCTCCAGAGTTCTCTGTCCAAAGCGTCCACTCATGTAGCTGACTCTGGAACCATCGATACGTTATTTGGCATATCCCAACAGATAGCATCGGTTGTTTCCCAGGGAGACGAATCCCTTCGCAACAGCGTAGCGCACATTGACGGGTTAGTCACTCAACTAGGCACAGAACTGGGAGCGCAGCAATGTAAGGCAGACCGTCAGGTTGCCATGGCCTTGCAACAAGCGGTCTCGGCCCTTGCTGATGCCCAGAGCGCCATGTTCCAGAGTGTGGCCGTATCTGAAATGACCCAGTTGGTCAAATCAGTTTCCCAGTGGGCAAAAGAATCTGCCGGACCCGGACAGGTTCAGTAGCTGGCATTTGCCGTACGCGGTTACCGCACTGGGTTTCTGAAACCGAATCTCTGTCGCGCCAGGCTTTCTACAAGAAGGGGCAAAGCTTCAACCGTATGCTGAAGCCCTTCGTGAAGAAGGACAATGCCGCCGTGACTTGCGCTTTTCAGTACCCTGTCAATGACCTCCTGGGAAGACGAGGCACCCAAGTCAGCGCCGCCAATATTGGTCCACATCATGACCTGAAGGCCCAGCTTCCCCGCCTCCCGGATCTGGATTTCATCAAGAGCTCCTCCGGGAGGACGGTAAAGCCACGGCCTCATTCCCGTGATTTGCTGAATAATGTCTACCGCTTTCTGCATATCGCCCGCAACCTCTTTTGCAGAAAGACCTGCCAGCAGCTTATGGTCGTAACCATGGACACCGATTATGTGGCCTGCAGAAGCTATTTGCCTCACAAGATCCGGATTCGCCGCTGCCTTCTTCCCTATCACGAAAAATGTCGCCTTCAACCCGTACTTTTCCAGAATGGCCAAAATAGTCCCTGTGGTGGCCGTGTCAGGGCCGTCATTGAAAGTCAGACATATCCCTTGAACCGGCGCAGGAAAAGAAGGTTCTGAAGGGACTTCAAGGACAGGTTCATTGTCCGGCCCCGGATCTTTTGGAACTTCGCTTTCCACAGCCTGCCGTACTACCAGAAGTTGTCCTGCATAAATGAGATTGGAATCCTTGATATGGTTTGCAGCCATCAGGTTCGCAACAGGAACCCCGTAACGCTGTCCGATGTCCCAAAGAGTTTCTCCGCGCCTTACAGTATGGGTTTCGGGCGGATACTGACGGTCATAACGGCCGGCCAGATTGCTCAAAGTGGAAGGACCTACAATCCCGTCTGCAAGAAGCCCTGAATCTTTCTGGAATCTCACCACTGCAGAGCGGGTCTGACTCCCGAAGATACCGTCTGCCGAACCGGCCGAATAGCCCAAAGCCTCCAGAACCTTCTGGAGAGATTTGATCGCCTCACCTCTGTCGCCTTCTCTAAGCAGCACAGCTTTTTCAAGGTCAGACAGAGAGTCTCTGGAAGAACTGCACAGAGATCCTGAAGGGATCGGAAGTAGACCTGAAAGCATGGCAACCATGGCGGCATAAGCAAATATCCGGAGTATCCCGGGCCTTGTCCGGTACATCGGCAGTCCCCCCCTGCACCTTTCAGGTTATAATGCATCAGGTGCAGGGAGTTTATTCCTTTACGCGTTCACACCAAGAATTCCGCCGCAAACGCCGGCAATGACCGAGAAAATGAGACGCTTCGCAAAGGTGACCATTCCCGCAAAGGGCGGAAACAGGATAGTGCCCACTACCATAGTAAGCACTGCATACGACAGTCCGATCACTGCGCCGTAAAAGAAGCCATGGCTTTGGGTTCTGCGGGCAGTGAGAAACGAAGCAAAACCCAGGACAAGGAAACTGCCAAAGTTGACAACCCAGGACAGAACCCTTTCATCCAACCTCGTGAAATAGACAACCGCCGAAGAAAGAAGAACCAAGAGCAAAGCCAGGAAAATTGACCACCCGAGACCGCCTGCAGCTGTGCCCAAAGAAAAGCCCCTGGGGGCAGCAGCCGGCTTCCGGTAAGATCGTCTGTCATAGCGGGTTTTCCCTGGAAGGTTCCGGGACATCCTCACATCACCCCCTGGTTTTCTATATTACCGGGGAAAACCAGGTATTCCGCTGCCAAACTTACGCGTGGTCAGGCCAGGCTAGATCCTTCTCGGCCAGGCTTTGTATGCCGGCGGGATCAGTGAGATCTGTGGTCAAGGGAGTCACCGATATGAGGTTTCTTGAAATCGCGCAAACGTCCGTATCATCGACTATGTCGCCCTCGAGCACGGTTCCTCCCAGCCAAAACCAGGTTCTGCCTCGTGGGTCGGTTCTTCGCGTGAAGACGTCCCTGTAACGCTGCCGCCCAAGCCTGGTTACGGCAACCCCCGCAATGGACTCCCTCGGGATGGCGGGAACGTTTACGTTAACCAGAACGGGCCATTCCTTTTCCTCATGGACTCTTCTGGCCCAGTCCACGGCGAAACAAGCTGCAGGACCGTAGTCCAGGCCTTCGAAAGCTGTAACCGACAC
Source organism: Bacillota bacterium (assembly GCA_033809515.1). Lineage (GTDB taxonomy): Bacteria > Bacillota > Sulfobacillia > Fermentithermobacillales > Fermentithermobacillaceae > JAPXLN01. The sequence continues at coordinate 65,183 of JAPXLN010000004.1, read as the reverse complement.
CGCCATAGCTCTCACTCCCATAAACGCCCCTTCCATTGCAGCAGAAACGGTGCCCGAGTAGAACACGTCCTGACCAAGGTTGGGGCCCCGGTTGATGCCTGATATAACAAAGTCAGGCAGCCTACCCAAAATGCCCTCAACGGCAACCTTCACGCAGTCGGCCGGAGTCCCACCTGCTGAGTACAGTCTCAGCCGCTGACCCTTACGGTGCAGTTCTCTTACCTCTACAGGCTGATGAATGCTAATGGCGTGGCCTGTGGCGCTGCGTTCCCGGTCCGGGGCCACTGCTACAGTCTCAATGTCTTCAAACTGATATGCTTCATGAATTAGGGCCCGAAGGCCGGGCGCGTCTACGCCGTCGTCATTTGTCAGTAGAAGAAGCATACCTCCCCGAGAGCCACCCGGACACCCGGGACACAACCTCCTTTTCCGGACATGTGACCTTCTGAAAATCGCTGAAGGCGGACACGAACTGGCTTCCCCACCTTGATTTTCCCGGCAGGGCACGGGGATCAGCCATGACCAGGACTGACCTTTCTTCTGATACGAGCATCCGTTCCGCCCACTCCCTTACCAAAAGCAGGGCCTCGCCTATGTTTACCTCTCTGAAGCTATCCATACCCAAAGCGCTGAGCTTATGCCGTCTGGCGTCATCAACGATATTAGGTGGAGAAAAGGGTATCCTGCAGACCACGGTGCAGGCAGGCACCGGGTCATGGACTTCAGGCTTGGTTCTGAACTGAGACATAACCAGTGTATTGTCCTCGCCCAGAGCTTCAAAGACCCTTCGGGTCGAGTCAATGCCTTGTGCATACACTACGATGCCTTCTTCATCCAATTCCTCCTGAAGCAAGTAGTACACATCCCGCAAAAGGGCCCGGGACGGAAACACGGCTTGAACGCCCTTGCGAACCTGGGATGACAAGTCAGTGAGAAGCCCCGCAAGATATTTCGCATACTCTTTACCCGAAGGCACAGGGAACTTATCCACAGCAGCCAGCAGAACTCTCTGTTGATCCGGCATGGGGACCTTCGGAACAGACTCCGGCTCCCCAACGCTGTGAACTAAGTCCCCATGGGGTGCTACAGGTACAAAGTCATGCAGTCCAAAGGAAATAAGGGCCCCCCTGGACGCGCTTATAGATGCGGCAACGCTGGACATGAGAACCACAGGAAGGCCTGATTCGCCGCCATAGGAGCGCCGGATCCAGGAAAGAGCTTCCTTGCCCGGCCAAATGGACCTGCGGGAAAGGACCGGAATCCCGGTGCCGTCAGATGCCCTCCCCTGCCACAAGACCCTCATGCTTTCATGAGGATGGGGCCCCAGGTAACCCTGGAAAACCCTATCCCATTCTTCCAGCTCGTGCAAGGTCCGGGAAAGGATAGGCAATTCTTCAGCAGATCCCCGGCCATATGAACTACCTTGAGTCTCAACCCCGGCTCGCATCTGACATGACAGCTCCCTGATCCCCCGGCCCACCTTCTCGACTAGGTCATCAGTAGAGCTAGCTGTTGTATCTGAACGGCCCATGTTTCTGGACGCCTCTTCAACAAGAGCTTCCAGAGACAAAACCCTATCGTTCAAACCTGAGGCATTGAGGAAGGTCTGAAGACGGGCAAGGTTAACCTCAGGTTCGGCGCTTTGCCACCAATGGGAGCTCTCGTGGAACTGCCAGACAAGGACACAGTCGTACTGCGCCGGGGATGACTCTTCCTCGTTGAACAACCGGTAGGGGGAAACCCAGGTTACCGGCTCGAGACTTGCTTTCTCAACGGCCTTTTCGCGGAAACAATCTGTGGCATAGATGCACCGCTGGGTGCATGACGAGTCTGAAGGGCAGGCCAGTTCACGAGCAATAGCTCCCAAAGCTCCCGGCATCTGAAGTTGGTCGAAATGTCCGTTCTGAGTAAGATCCGCCCACCGGACCACTGACGCAAGAAAACGCCGCTCTTCGAGACCGAGGTCGTCATAAAGTCCCTTGGATGCCAGGTTCATAGCTTCTTCGAATCGCAATCGACACAGATAGTTGCCTGGAAATGCAGCTTCGGGATAAGGCCGGCCCCCGGGACCGGACATGCCCTCGGGAAAACCGATCAAAAGTGTTTTTTTACCCTCAGAAGAAGACCATTGCCCGGCGGCGTAAGCTGCGGTACAAGCAGAGTTGTAATCACACATAACATGGAGGATATGCTCTTTGTTTTGCCCCTCTGAAAGGACGTGAAGTACCTGCTCGTAGAGGTAAGGGACAAGGTCAAACCGGCGAACCTGGTGAACGGGCACCCATTTTGCTTTCTTTTCTTGCTCTTTGGCCCACTGAAAAAGATCCGTGGGACCTGAGTCAAGGCACCTGGCAGGCTCAAAGAGGCGCCTGGCGGTCCATGCGGGACCCATGATATCTATAATCCGGCGACAATCGACTTCGGAAATGAGGTCGATTCCTTCTTGTATGAGCCTGAACACCTTGCCTGAGACTTCTGCGTCGTTGGCGGCCCTATGCGCACCATCCAGGATTATCCCCAGGTTCCCGGCCAGTTCAGAAAGGCGGTAGCTCTTCAGCCCGGGAAACACTATCCTGCCTAATTCAAGAGTATCGTAAAGATCCACGTCAGGAAAACCCTGAACGTGCTTTGCAATGAACGCGGCGTCGAAGGCAGAATTATGTCCAACCAGCGGCAACTGTCCGCGGAATTGCTGAAGCTTTTCAAGGGCGTCAGCCAGGGAAGGGGACTCCTCCAATTCCCCGGCGTCGATCCCCGTGAGCCTGAGCACCTTCAGCGGAACAGGCCCGCTGGGTTTGACCAGCGATGACCAGGATTCTACCGGTTGTCCGCAGTTGAACCTGACCAGAGCCATCTCTATTATCTCGTGCTCTTCGGCAGATAAACCGGTGGTCTCAAGATCAAATGCAACATAGTCGTCAAGAGGAATGCGCACGGTGCCGTTCAAATGGTTGTCTACCCCCAAATCATCTATAATGGATCTTGTGTGCCGGTATTCTCCTTGGCTGCCTGTTGTCTTCTGGCTCAGACCATGCAATACCTCCAGAGGACCTCTTTTTGCCGCAAGGTCAGCCCGGGAAGGGCACCGACTGATCTACCGGGAGGTGGCCGCGTGTATCTGCAATATGCCGGGGTTATTGCCGCATTTTCCGCCATTATGTACCTGTCTCGAAAAAAGGTCTCTCTGGCATGGACAATGTTCAACGCAACCGCCATTATAGCTCTTACTTCGGGGCTGGGTTTCTCAAAGAGCTGGGCTATCATTTACGGGTCGCTCATTGATACCACAACCCTCGAACTGGTCGCCGCTGTGATAGCTATAGGCGTCTTCTCCATTGCCATGAAGGAGCTATCCCTTCTGGACAGGACTGTGGCAGGTCTCACCGACTTTCTGGGTAACATCAAAGCTGCCATTATGACTGTGCCGGCTCTCATCGGATCTTTGCCGGTTCTGGGCGGCGCAGTGTTGTCGGCCCCCCTCGTAGACAAGCTTGGCGACTCTCTGGCTATGGAACCTGATCAAAAGGCAGCAGCTAATCTAGCTTTCCGGCACGGAATGTTCTTCATTTTTCCCTTCTCGCCCGGGCTCATCATGGCGTCCAAACTATCAGGTTTTACTGTGCAAAGACTCATCTCGTGGTTCTGGCCAATGTCTGTGGCTATCTGGGGGGCGGGGTACCTGTCTTTGCTTCGCAAGGCCAGCCCTGTGGAAGACGAAAACCCCGGTGGTCAGGAAGGAACAAACTCCCATCTGGAAGAACAAGGTGAAGCAGCTCCAATCACCCGGCCCGATACAAAACGCTTTTCGGGTTTCGTTCAGTTTGCCCGGCACGGGTCACCTTTGTTTCTTGCGCTGGTCTTAGGTATGGCCGCCGGCTTGCCGGTGTGGATTTCCCTTACAGCAGGTACAGCGCTGGCGCTCATTCTCGGCTTGATAGACGGCAAGCCCCTTCCCAAAGCTCAAACGCTGGTAAAAGGCGCAAACTGGAGCCAGGCAGTAGCCATGCTATGGATAATGGTTTTCAAGGGGTTGGTCAGCGTTTCACCTGTGTTTCCGGCCCTGGTTACAGAAGCAAGCAATAGAGGCATATCACGGGTGCTGGTAGCGCTTGTCCTTCCCCTTATATTGGGGTTTGTGAGCGCATCGCAGTCTTCTACGGTAGCTGTGTTTCTCCCTATTCTTGTACCCGCTGCAGAGTCTGAGTTTACCAGGATGGCTTACACTTCCGTAATATACGGCTCCAGTTTCCTATCTTACTTTTTCTCGCCCCTTCACCTCTGCCAGGTGCTTACATGCGAGTATTTTAAGGTAGACCTATTCAACGTTTACAGGCGAAATTGGCCTGTTTTTGCAGGCCTTGGGGCTGCCATCCTTGGATACTGCGCCCTGCTGGCCTTCTGATCCGCCTACAGGCCGGGCGGGCTGCGAAGCCCTATTTCTGACTCGGCCGGGCATCGTCCCCGGGATACTCCAGGAGCTCTTTCATTCGGACTGCGTTAACGGCCGCCTGGCCCCTGTGACAGTTGTTGAAGAAAACGTAGGTGTCGTCAGACTGGCTGACCATGTCCTGAATCCTTGGGATCCACCACTTGAGCTCATCATCGCTGTAAAGATAGTCGTACCGTTCCCAGGCCTCCCGGTGGTTGAACCATTTGGCGGCGTTGCGCCCGTGGAACCTTAGATAGCCCACGTCTGACGTCACCAGGGACACCCGAGGGAACAGCCCTCTCAGATTTGGCTCATCCACACAGCAAAAGCCCTGAAGTGACTTTCTTAGAGCTTTGTAAACGCTTTCTTGAGCCCACTGGTTGTTCCGAAACTCGATTACAGTCTTTGCGCAGGGGATACGGTCTTTGATGGACACCACATACTCCAGATTCTCGGGTGTCAAGCGATACGACCAGGGAAACTGAAAGAGAATGCATCCCAGCTTCCCGGCCTCAACCATGGGCTCCACTCCGCGCAGAAACGTCTCAAACTCTGCTGCCTGTTGTGGTTCAGGGGGGATCTCGTGGGTCATTGTTCTGTGAGCTTTCACTGTGAACCTGAACTCATCCGGGACCCTTTCTGCCATACTCAACATGGTCGTGGCAGAAGGCTGCCGGTAGTAGGTGAAATCCAGCTCCACGGCTGCAAACCGGGCGCTGTAACAGGAAAGGAATTCGTCTCTTTTCATCCCGGCCGGGTAGAACACATCACGCCAATCAAGATAGCTGAAACCTGCCGTCCCTACGTACAGCACTCAGAGTCCCCCCTGCTGCTTGCTGATTGCTGCTTACTCACAGCCGTCAGGACCACACATATCTCTCCTGTGGCCTTGACCAGGTATAGAGCTCTTCTTCTCTGAAAAAGAGGCTGATCTCCTTGACAGCTGATTCAGGGCCGTCAGACCCGTGAACCAGATTGTTTGAGATATCCAGGCCCAAATCCCCCCTGATGGTTCCCGGCCCTGCTTTGGATGGGTCTGTAGCTCCCATGGTCGCCCGGACCACCCCGATGGCGTTAGGTCCTTCCCATACCATAGCTACCACAGGCAAAGCTGTTATGTACTCCACAAGACCTTTGAAAAACGGCTTGCCTACATGGGCGGCGTAGTGCTTGTTTGCCATCTCCTCGTCCACCCAGACCATTTTCAGTCCTGCAAGCTTGAGGCCTTTAGCTTCCATGCGGCGGATTATCTCTCCCAGATAGCCTCTGACCATTGCGTCCGGCTTCGCCAGAACCAAAGTACGTTCCACCAAGTAAGATCTCTCCTTTAGTCACCCTTGATCTCTGCAACCGCGTCTGCGTCAAGCTTCTTGACCAGCTCAACCATCAGTGCGACGGCGGCATCAAAGTCGTCTCTGTGTATGATGCCTGCATGGCTGTGAATATAACGCGTGGGGACAGAGATCACAAGGCTTGGCACTCCTGTCTTGTATACATGGATGGGCCCTGCATCAGTGCCACCGCCTGACATGGCGTTAAACTGGAACGGGATATTCGCTTCCCTGGCCGTTTTCACAACGAAATCCCTGAGCTTTCTGTGGGGAACCATGGAACTATCGTAAAGCAAAATGCTTGGACCCTTGCCCAGCCGTGCCTGGGCCTCGAATTCCCTTATTCCCGGTGTGTCTCCGGCGATATCGACCTCGAGGGCGAAGCCTATATCCGGCTCCACTGCAGCCACGCTGGTAGTTGCGCCTCTAAGGCCAACTTCCTCTTGAACGGTGCCCACGCCGTAGACAGTGTTAGGATGGTTCACGCCTGCAAGCTCCGAAATCACTTCCATGAAAATGGCGCATCCGATCCGGTTATCCCATGCTTTTCCCATAAGGAACTTGGGGTTTCTCATCTGCTGAAAAGGTGATACAGGCACTACCGGGTCACCGGGCATGACCCCCATGCTCTCGGCGTCTTCTTTGCTTGAAGCACCTATGTCTATAAACATTTGGTCCTTGGGGGTCACCTTGTTCCGTTCTTCAGACTTGAGGATATGCGGAGGCTTAGAGCCGATGAGGCCCGGAACATCGCCTGCAGATGTCTTGATGACCACCCGTTGGGCAAGCATGACCTGTTCCCACCATCCGCCTAATGTCTGAAACTTAAGGAACCCTTCTTTTGTTATGTAGGTCACCATCATGCCGATCTCATCCATGTGACCTGCCATCATGATCCTTGGCGCAGCACAAGACCCTGCTTTCCTGCAAATAACGCTGCCAAGATTGTCTCTGCTGACCTCAGCCAAGCCTATCATGCGCTCCCGGATGAGTCTCCTAACCTCATCCTCGAAACCGGGAACCCCTGGCACTTCGGATATTTCCTTTAGAAGATTCAGCCTTTCGTCCACGCATACAACCTCCTCTTCGATTGCTGCAAACAAAGTGCATCTTCACGCGGTATCTCCACGTGTACTTCGCTACAACATGGCCTTAATACCTTCATATGACGTGGGGAGGGCAGAAAATTGGGCGCGGAAATGGAAAGACCCTGGATTCAAACTTCCTCTCCAGGGTCTACTCAGTCGGTTTACCGTCTTCGTCATCTCTGACTAAAATACAGCATCACCTCGCGTATGCACGTTCTCAGCTAGCGCACACCTGGGAACTCTCAAACATCAATCCCCGCTTTACCTCAGAAGCCGTAACTGTTTTGGCGCCAAAGTCCTTGACTATGGCATCCATTGCCACCCAAGGGTCTACGGTCTCGCCGCAAGTAAACACATCCACCGCTGCGTATCCAAGTTCAGGCCATGTATGGATAGCTATGTGCGATTCAGATATGACTACAACGCCGCTGACTCCCTGGGGTGAAAACCGGTGGAACGCCGTTTCTCTCACTTCCGCCCCGGCGGAGAGAGCCGCACTGACCAAGATCTTCCGGACCTTATCGAGGTCATTGAGTATGCGAAACTCGCAACCGTAAACCTCAGCCAGAATATGACGGCCCAGCCCCTGCATCTATTCCCAGCCCCCTTTCGACTTGAAAAACGAAAGACCAATGAAATTCTAGGGTAAGCCTATCCCAGTGTCAATGCTCGCCAACGTGTTTTGATAGCATATTCATTGCTACCCATAGACTGCTACAGTGCCCGGAGGTGCAACGCTCACCCGGCAAGAGACGCCTGCCTTAAGAAGACCTGCAGATACAGCTTGCAGGGCTTTCCTGGGGGTATTGCATTGTGTGCTCAGGTGAGCCAGGATGACGTGCCTGGTTTCATTGGTTACAAGACGGGAAAGAGACTCACTGGCCTGATCGTTAGAAAGATGGCCTTGTTCGCCTAGTACCCGTCGGATGAGAAAGGGAGGACGCCCGGAGGTTCTTTCCATTTCCACATCATGATTGGCCTCAAAAACCAGGTACTCACATCCTGCAACAACCTTCTCCATGGAGCATGGCACGTATCCCAGATCCATTACAAAGGCAACCCTTGCTCCCCCTGCGGCCACAACAAACCCAAGAGGTTCAGAAGCGTCATGGGGCTTCTCGAAAGCTCTTACCATAACATTTCCGGTCTCTACCACCTCACCGTCACATACTTTGTGAACAAGGGAAGGGTCAACAAAACGGCCCAAATAGGTTGTGTACCAATTCCAGAATCCTCCCGACGCATAGACAGGAATGCCGAATCGCTGGGCGACAGGAGTCACCAGACACATGGCGCGAACATGATCCGTATGCTCGTGGGTAATGAATAACCCGGCGAGGTCCTGTGGGGTCATGCCCAACTCCCTCAGGCTTTCAACAAGACGGCGCAAAGAGATGCCGCAATCAATAAGGACCGGCCTGGTCCCGTCCTCCCATACAACATAAGCGTTACCGCAAGTGCTAGAACTTGACAGAGAAGCTATATGCATGACGTTCACCCCGATAACCTTCTCATTCTCCTCTGCGCTTTCGGATTCCTGCGATTAAGACACCTTGAGGAGGAGTCTACCGAAAGCATAGAGAAATACCGGGGTACACGTTATCAAGAAAGACAAACATAGTCACTGGGTTTTTTGCTTTCAACAGTAACCACTTTTATGCGATGATTCTGGTAAGGTGATGTTATGAGTCAAGGACACAGACTGCCCGCCGATGACCCTTGGCCCCCTATTGGCACCGATCCGGCAACAGGACTTCCTAACTTTCTGTCTTTCATCTCGGACCTGGAGAATATAGTCAAGACAAATACCAAAATTGCAGTAGGAATCCGGGCAACAGCCTGTGGATTAAGTGGGCTGCCGGAAAGCATGGAACCGGACAGCTTAGTATCACAGGTTCTTTCCCGTATTGAAACAACCCGACGTAGCCTGGGAATCGAGGGTATTCGTATCTACAGGCTTACCTGCGACAGCCTCTGCTCTATTCTTCCTTGCTCCATGGAACAGGGCGAAGAGTTTGTACAGAGTTTGTCCAGGAGCTTTTCTGAAGAGAAAGCTCTTTGTGGCCTTGTCTGCGGCATTGCTCCTTTTCCCTGCTCTTTCGTATCAGCTAAAGAGGCACTGGCGGCCATCTGTTCGGAGGCATTTCCCGGCAGCGACGGGGCCTCATTGTGCTCAGTAGAGCACGTGATGGACCTTCTCGTAAGGAGCTGTAAGGACCTGGCAGATGCCCTGATCGAAACCCGCAAACTTGCCTATACCGATGATATCTCAGGGCTGCCAAACCAGCGAGCTGCCCGGTACATCATCGAAGAATACCTGGCACAGCACCAGGAAGACCGCGCTGAGCTCAGCCTCCTTTTTGTTGACGGAGACAACTTGCGGCAGTACAACGACGAGCTTGGCTATGGTCCCGGCAATGAGATGATAAGGCGCCTGGGAGAAATACTGTGCAAGTCAGCAGTACAGGGTGAACTGGTAACCAGGTGGCTCTCAGGCGATGAGTTTATGGTGATTCTACCGGAGGTTGACAAACGAGCGGCCTTTGAGAGGGCAGAAGAGATCTGCAAAAAAGTCAAACAAGAGACCAGCGATTGGGCATATCCGGTCACTGTATCTATAGGCATAGCAACCTTCCCCGATGACGGACCGGATTGGAAGACTCTTCAGTCCAAGGTTGAGGAAGCTAACGCCCAGGCCAAGAGAATGGGCAAGAACAGGGTCTTCAGCGCCTAGACGCCATGTCCGGCCCTGCAAATCCTCGATTCTGCCACGTTTGGCCCTGCCTCATCTTGCCTTTACTGCTCTTTTTCATGTAGCATCTAACTAAGGAAGGCTAGACTAATAGGGCACAAGATGAACCCGCCAAGGAGGTGTTGTCAGTGAATCTCAAAGGAAGCCGGACCGAAAAGAACCTGCAGGCAGCTTTTGAGGGCGAATCTCAGGCACGGAACAAATACTCCTTCTATGCCAGCGTAGCTAAGAGGGAAGGTTACGAGCAGATTGCCGCCATCTTCAATGAGACTGCAGACAACGAGAAAGAACATGCCAAAGTCTGGGCTAAGCTGCTCGGACTTATCGGCAATACTGAAAAGAACCTCGAAGATGCCGCAAACGGAGAGAACTATGAGTGGACATCAATGTACAAGGAGTTCGCCCAAGTAGCTGATGAAGAAGGCTTGGGCCACATCGCAGAGCTCTTCCGGGAGGTGGCAGAGGTAGAAGAGGCTCATGAAGCCAGGTACAGAGAGCTTCTTGAGCGCCTCACGTCAAAATCCGTATTTTCCCGTCCGGAACCCATCAAGTGGCATTGCAGAAACTGCGGCTACATACATGAAGGTACGGAAGCACCTGAGGTCTGCCCTGCATGCGCACATCCCAGGAGCTTCTACGAACCCTACTGCGAGAACTACTGATATGCCTTGGAGTACAGGGTCCCGGTGCCGGGCCCTGTACTCCACATCATCCACATTGACTCGCGATGCCGAAGCTTGTCAGATGCTAAACCTAACGTTTATTATGTCGCCGTCATTGACCACATAGTCCTTGCCCTCTACACGCAAACAGCCTTCATCTCTGCACGCCTTGAGAGAGCCTGCCCGCCGGAAATCCTCAAAGGATACCACCTCTGCCCGGATGAATCCTTTTTCAAGGTCTGTGTGGATTTTCCCGGCAGCTTGTCTGGCTGTGATGCCCTGTGCAATTGTCCAGGCCCGTACCTCGTCTGAGCCTACGGTGAAAAACGATATGTAGCCCAGAGCACTGTAACAGGCCCCTGCTACCCTTGACACTCCAGTCTCATCCAGCCCGTATGCCCTCAAAAAAGCAGGCCTCTCCCCCTGAGGCAAAATAGCTATCTCTTCTTCAAGAGCGCCTGAAAACATAACAAGAGGGTAACCTCTCTGAAGGCATTTGCTCTCCATCAGCCTGAGACCGGGATAATCCCCGGAGGCCAGACATTCCTCAGGCACGTTAGCGGCCACAATAATCGGTTTCATAGTGAAAAACCCATAGTTTGACAGGAAATCTCTTTCGTGAGGCTCAAACTCTACGTCTCGCAGCAGAATGTCATCTTCCAGCGCATCTTTGCATTTCCTCAGAAAGGGCACTTCCATCGGGCTTACAGGCTTAGCTTTGTTTGACCCAATCCGCTCCAAGCGCGTTTCAACCAACACCAGGTCACTTACGATGAACTCTGTTTCAAGGTCACTTATGATAGTGTCCTGGCTACCGTCTTCGCCGGGCGCAGGCGGACACGTGACAGCCACCACAGCATCAAGGTCACGGCATGCGTTAAGGAGGTCTTTGCCTCCGGTGGCAGTGATGTGAACCACGTCCATTCTGGCGTACACGGTTCTTCGAGGCTCAAACACCCCTGCAAGCCAGTCTACCCTTGCATCGGGGATCTCCATTACTCCAAGGCCTTGACTCAGTGCTCTCGAGGCCGAACCTCCGTGCCCACAGGTGAGAAGCTGAAAGAGGGTGGTTCTGCCTTCCTGCGGACGTCCTATTACTCCGATCTTCATCACTGTTTCCTCACATTTTCTTCGTTGTATCCCCGGTTCTTCAGTCCCTGTTTGCTCAGGTAATTGTACCCCTGCTCACGGCAAGGTTCAAGACACAAAGAGGCGGGCCGGCCTGCCCGCCTCTTTCTGTCGTCTGAAGGAGTTCAGCTCTTCCCTATGTGCTCGGCGATCACTCGGCGATCAGAGGAAGACCATCAGGAAGATGAGGATTAGGATTATCACCCAGGTCCAATCTCTGGCTGTGCTGCTGCTGAAGCCCGCCACCAATTGCACCTCCCCCGCAGAACGACATGCGCTGTCTTCAACTCAGTTGCAGAAGCAGCAGAAGAACAGGACCGCGATGAGGATGAGAATGATCCACCAGATGCAATCATTCCCGCACCACGAAGAACCGGGACCTGCCATCGGTTGCACCTCCCCCCAAGGTGTCTGACGTTAACATGTTATGTGTAAGGAGCATCCAGTGACACAGTAAGCCTCCTTTTCCCAGACGCACGGGGGTGAGCACCCGGAAAAAGGAGGCGAGGAAAGAGCCTGGCCGGCTACGCGGTGCCGGATTCAGGCAAACTTGTCTGGATCAAAATACATGAACCTCAACTGTCTTTCCATCGGTTTCCAGAAGCCGGGCGAGTTCCTGAATAACTTTGGGCTTCAGGGCGAGGCTGACAGGCAAATCAGGGCTTTGGTGGGCAGGATTCATAGCTCGTCCGACCAGGAAGCAGATATGATCTGCTTCCAGCAGAAGATCGACCAGCCTGCTTGGCCCGTCTGACTTGCCCAGAAGCTCCCGGCGCACAGGGAACCCTTTGGACAGTTCATCGGCTACCCGGGTAAGCGTAAGAATACCTTCTGTGACCAGGTCAATTCCTTCGATCCTACCTGTGGGCGGAACCGATTGCTTGAGGGTGCTCAAGTTGACCTCCAGAGGCCGCCCTAGCTCCCTAGCTACCATAATGCTGGTGGTGCCGCCGCAAATAGCTTTCTTGCCCGGCATATCCATAAACCGGGCCGTCACTTGAGAATCGTCGCTCCTTTGAACAGGCGGCCCGGCCAAAATAGTCAAATACCTTGGCCTGCGAACCTTCACAGCAACAACCGTGGCGTCATCGCCGGGCTTTCCTGCATACAGCTTGCTCACTGTCTCGGACAGTTCCAGTGCCAAGCTTCCGGCGTCGCTTGCGCGAGGAGCAACTTTGCAGAGGTATTCAGATATGCGTTCCAGTCCCCACCCTAGATTCCAGATGCCGCCGATCCCTGCGTGGAGAACCCCGTCACTTATCATGACGATCCAATCTCCGTCTCTTACCTTGAAGTATGTCTCCCTGACGGTCCGCCCACCGTAGTCTCTGGCAGTGCGCTCCAGGTCGATCACGCGAGAGCCATGCCCTAAGATCACAGGAGGGTTGTCATACTCTGCAAGGTAGGCATCGTTATTGGAGGTAATCCGGAGAATGGAGAAGGTGCTATACGCCAGGCGACGCACTTCGCAAACAGGCAGCGTGCTGGTTAAGGATTCAATAACCTCTCCCAGCTCAAGGCCGCCTTTGAGCATAACCCCGGCCATTCGGCCCGTAAGGGCTGAAAGGATATGGGCCTTTACTCCGCTTCCCAGCCCATCTGACATGACAACAATAGTAGTAGGTTCGTCTATGGTTTCGACGTAATCGCCGCACAGCTCTTCCCCATGCTTGTTCAGCTGAACTACGCCTATATCAACCTTTAGGGCGGTCGTTGCGTCCATTGTAAGAAGGCTTCTCCTCTCCTACTACCTTCATGAGTTCCGTCAAAGTGATCTTGGTCTCAGCAACAGTCTCGCCCAAAAGGCCGGCTATCTTCTGGACCACAGCCATCTGATTCTCGATAACCTGCTGGGCTCTGGAAATAGACTCACTGGCCACGGTCTGGCGCCTTCGTTCCTCAGCTCGCTCCTCGGTAATATCTGCCAGGAAGCCCACGAGAAGCTTGTGATCCGGCACATAGACAACCTGCATGGCAACGGTGAACCCGCGAACGGTCAGTTCACCCCTGGATACGCCCTGGGTCTTTGCAGCTTCGTGGAACAGCCCGGCAGGCATGAACTGGTCTACAGGAAGACCGGCGCAATAAGTCAAACCTGCTCCAAGTATCCGTTCAGCCACCTGATTCATGTCGACGATGGTTCCGCCCCGGGATGTAACCACTACCCCGTTAGGCGATGTGGTCACCACCAGGTTGGCCATGGATTCCGCTCGCCGCCTCATGTAGGGAATGCACATTTCCGGGTCGGCCATTCCGTTGAACACGGCAACAGCCTTATCCCTGCATGAGCTATAACCGCAGGCCCCGCAATTGAGTTCGTCTTCAGGCAAGAACTTGCCGGTCTTTTCAAGGACTGCGGCTATTTCGTCCTCGCCCGGCTTCTTCAGGGTTGCACGCTTGCCGGAGTAACCTCTCTCCAGCTCGTCAGGCAAAAGAAGGCCGGTGTAGGACCTATCAGATGAGCTAGTGCAATCTTTCTGGTACTTGAAGAGCCGCGCCCTTCTTTCATAGAGGTCCCAGGGGACAGCTGCGCCAGGCCCTGAGATACACCCTCCCGGGCACGCCAAAAGCTCCACCAAAAGAGGGGGCGCAGTTCCGTCCAGGAAGTGACGGATCATCTCCTGACAGTTGTCAATGCCCGAAACGGCCACACACTCCATACTCAACAGCTCGCCGGCGTTAACCGTCTTGAGCAGACCTCCGTCAGCGGCAAACAATCTTGCCCGAGACGGCACAGGACCATCAAAGCTCCCCTGCTCACAGTTGTCGGGGTCGATTCCTGCCTCCCGGAACCATGCAGCAAGTTCCTGAAATGTTATGGCAACGTCCACGGCGCCGGCAACCTCAGGGTCTTCAATCTCAGCCTTCTTGGCGACGCAAGGACCAATAAACACGACATATGCACCTGGAAAGCGCTTCTTCAGATACCTTCCGTGAGCTACGGCCGGCGATACCAACGGTGCAAGAAAAGGAATGGCTTCAGGGTGGTATTTCTCAACAAGACTTACTGTAGCAGGACAGGCGCTCGAAATGAGGGGTCTTCTCGCATGTAACAGCTCCCGGTGTGCAGCAGACACGATTTCGGCACCCAGGGACGTTTCCTGTACAAAGGCAAAACCCAGTCTCCTCAAGGCACTTACCACACCCAGTGGATTTGCATAGGGCAGGCACGATACAAACGATGGGGCGAGGCTGGCAATTACCTTCTCGCCCCTGGCCAAAAGCGTCTTGACGGCCGGAGTGTCCTGTCTGGCTCTTTTAGCCCCTTGTGGACACTCCCTCAGACACGTCCCGTCGTTTATGCAGAACTCAGGCATTACGCTTGCGTGAAGCTCGTAGGCGCCCCGCCCTCGCTCTACTTTAATGGCCTTGACCGGACATGCGCGTACGCATTTGTAACAGTCACGACACTTGGTCCTCACAGTCTCAATAATGCTCACAAGACCACCGCCTTCGGGCTAAACTCGGCAGCCTTCGGTCTCTTTTACCTGATCCCCGGAGGAATGAGCTGTCACTTTGGGAAGAACGTGTTCGTCGAAAATGCCGCGTACCTGGTCAGGGGTTACCGCAGTCAGTACCTGATCCCCAATTCGCACGGTAACTCCGTTAGCGCACCGCTCCATACAGAAGCTGCCTTTGATCTCCACCTTGCCGGGAGCTGCCTCCTCAATGGTCTTCTCAAACTCGGCAATAACCAGGGGCGCACCTTTCAAGAAACAGGAACTTCCCACACACACTACCACCGTGACCATGCTCACTCCTCCTTAGATCATAGCTTACGCACAATCACTGATAGCTACTGCTTGGCCTCTGCCTTTGCTTCACTCAGTTCCGTCTGCAGGGTCTCAAGGGCGTTGTCAGGCGTCACTCCCGTAACTACCTTCTTGCCGCCAAACCTCATTGATACACCCCTATCACAATGCTCAAGGCAGAACGTAGCTTTCAGGTTAACCTTGCCTATGAGATCCGGGTTTGTGGCGATGCTTTCGGTCAGCTTGCTGAGCACATCGTAGGAACCTCTCAGGTAACACCCTGTTCCAACGCAGACCTCCACGTCCACCTGCTTCTGGGGAACTGCTGCAGGCATCATGGCAATAGTCTCATCGAAAATACGCCTTCTAGGACCATAGGACGTATGCAGGGTCCTGTGAGCTTCATGGCTGCCCGGCTCCTTGAGCCACCGCTCGTAGACTTCCTTGACAGCAGGGTTCTCCGTTGGGATTCTCAGCTCCATGGTGTCGTCGGCGTTGTAAAGCCCCTGAATTCTGGCTTTCTTGACCGATAGATCTTCAGGAACAGGCTGTCCGCCTCCGCCGGCGCACCCTCCAGGGCAAGCCATCACTTCAATGACGTGGTAGAAAGCCTCACCCTTACGTATCCTATCAAGAATCGTCTTGACATTGCCAAGCCCATGGACCACAGCAAGTTTCAGTCCGATTCCCGCTATCTCCAGCTCAGCTTCTTTGATTCCGTCAAGTCCACGGACTTCCTTGAACTCAATCCGCTTGGCAGCCTCAGGGTCCTTCAGCATAACCGCTGCGGTACGAAGCACAGCTTCGGCCACGCCTCCCGTTGCCCCAAAGATGAGCCCGCCGCCGGTTATGACTCCAAAGGGATCATCAAAGGAATCCTCAGGAAGGTCGTCAAAGACGATCCCCGCCTGTTTGATCATGCGGGCAAGCTCATGAGTTGTGATCACTATATCTACAGGCTTCTTTTCCTCAAACTGCTGCCTGGTGATTTCGAACTTCTTGGCGGTGCAGGGCATGGCTGAAACCACCACAACCTTGTTCCTGTCCACTCCCTCGTCCAGGGGCAGATACTCCTTGATGAGGGAACCCATCATCTGCTGTGGCGACATGCAGGACGATACGTTCTCCAGAAAGTCTGAATGGTGGGTCTCAAGAGTCTTTACCCATGCAGGACAACAGCTGGTCAAGAGCGGGAAAGGTCCCCCGGCCTTGACCCTTCCGAGAAACTCGTGGGTTTCCTCAACAGCGCAAAGGTCTGCAGTAAAGACCGTGTCGAACACTTTCTTGAAGCCCAAGCGCTTCAGGGCTGAAGCGATCTTTCCTGCCACTGCCTCGCCGTAGCCCAGGTTGAACTCCTCACCAAGGGCCACTCTGACAGCAGGGGCCACCTGAATCACTGTATAAGCATCCGGGTCAGAGATTGCGTCCCAGACTCGCGGTATGTCGTTTTTGACAGATAGAGCGCCTGTGGGACAGGCCTGCACGCACTGGCCGCACCCGGCGCAATCCACTTCAGCAATAGGCTTTCCGAATGCCGGACCAACCGTGGCGCTTGCCCCTCTGTACTGGAAATCAAGAACACCCAGTCCTTGCACTTCTTCGCAAACTCTTACACAGTCACCGCAAAGGATGCACTTGTTCGGATCTCTTACCACTGAGGGCGAAGACTCGTCCACCGGCCTGTTCTTAATGGTCGGCACGAACCGGCTCTTCTCAACGCCCAGCTGGTACGCCAGAGACTGAAGTTTGCATGAGCTGTTACGTTCGCAAGTGGTGCAATCCTTATCGTGATTGGCCAGAAGGAGCTCAACTATCATTCTCCTGTAGTTGCGAAGCTTGGCAGTATTGGTCAATACGGTCATGCCATCGGCCGGGGGAGTCGAGCACGCAGGAACAAGGCGCCCGTTAGCTTCCACCATGCACATACGGCAAGCACCGTAAACACTGAGTTCTGAATGATAGCAGAAGGTAGGCAAGTTGATGCCTGCCTTCCGTATGACCTCAAGCAAGTTCGTCTCGCCGTTCAGACCGACTTCTATTCCGTCTACCTTCAACATGTTCTCTCCACCTCCTTACGACTTCAACGCGATGGCGCCAAACCGGCACTTCGACTCGCATGTACCGCACTTGATGCACAAGTCAGGGTCTATGCTGTGGGGCTTGCCCTTCTCGCCTGAAATGGCAGATACAGGACATACCCTGGAACAAAGAGTGCAACCTTTGCACTTCTCGGGGTCGATAGCGTACTCCTTAAGAGCGGAGCAAACGCCGGCAGGGCAGCGCTTGTTCACTACGTGAGCAATGTACTCGTCCCTGAAGTACTTAAGAGTTGACAACACCGGATTGGGAGCCGTCTTCCCGAGTCCGCACAAGGAGGTATCTCTCACCATCTCGGCCAGGTTCTCAAGAAAGTCCAGATCCTCCATGGTGGCCTCGCCTGCTATTATCTTGTCCAGGATAGCTAGCATCTGCTTGGTGCCTTCCCTGCAGGGAACGCACTTGCCGCAGGACTCATTCTGAACGAAGTTCATAAAGAACCTGGCGACCTCAACCATGCAGGAGGATTCATCCATAACAACAAGTCCGCCTGAACCCACCATGGCGCCGACTTTCATCAGCGAATCATAGTCCAAAGGAAGGTCCAAAAGGCTTGCCGGCAGGCATCCTCCCGACGGTCCGCCTATCTGAGCCGCCTTGAACTCCTTACCTGTCCTGATGCCTCCGCCACAGCCGAAAATGACTTCGCGCAAGGTAGTCCCCATTGGGACTTCTACAAGGCCTGTGTTCCTGATCTGTCCTGCCAGTGCAAAGGTCTTGCAACCGGCGCTGGTATCGCACCCCATCGACCGGAACCATTCCGCGCCATTGACTATTATCGGAGCGATGTTAGACAAGGTTTCGACGTTATTGATCAGGGTAGGCTGGTTCCATACTCCCTGGGTAGCAGGATACGGCGGCCTCGGACGAGGCATTCCGCGCTTTCCTTCGATAGAAGCTATCAAGGCTGTCTCCTCGCCGCATACAAAAGCTCCTGCGCCTTCTCTGATGGTGATGTCAAATGAAAAATCTGTGCCAAGGATATTCTCGCCCAGGAATCCGAAGGCCGTGGCGTCATCCACTGCTTTTCGTATTCTGCGAACAGCCAGGGGATACTCGGCACGGACGTAGATATAACCGTGAGATGCGCCCACTGCGTACCCCGCAACAGCCATGCCCTCAATGACTCTGTGAGGGTCTCCTTCCATGACGCTTCTGTCCATGAAAGCACCAGGGTCACCTTCGTCTCCGTTACAGATGACATACTTGGGCGAACCAGGCGCATCCTTCGTAAAACGCCACTTTCTGCCGGTTGGGAACCCTGCGCCTCCGCGGCCTCTAAGCCCCGACTTATCAAGCACAGATATGACATCATCAGGGGTCATACCGTTCAACACCCTGGCAAGGGCGGCATACCCACCGTTAGCTACATAGTCTCTGATATCCTCAGGATCGATATTGCCGCAGTTTGCAAGGGTGACCCGCTTTTGAGGCCTGTAAAAGGGAATATCCCCTTCAGACTGGGAGACCTTGCCGTCAGGATCCTTGTACAGGAGCCGCTCAACAACCTGACCGCCTAAGGCGGAATCCACTATCTCTTCGGCGTCTTCAGGCTTAACCCCTACATACAGAATGTCCTTTGCTCCCGTTCCCGGGAACTCTAACCTAACCAGCGGTCCCATCTGGCAAAAGCCGTGACACCCTGACTTTGACGCAAGAACGTCGCTCTTTTCCCCCTCGAGCAGCTTGTCCAGGGAAAGATCAAGGTTTCGTTCTTTAAGGATCCGTGCCAGCTCGTCGTAGATTTTCAGTGACCCGTTTGCCACACATCCAGTTCCCGTGCATACAAGGATCCTTGCCCTGGCGTTGGCAAAACCCCCGACATAGGTACCCTTGAGTTCTGCAACGTCTAACGGCTTACGTGCGACTGTGTGCTCACTCATTCTCCTTACCTCCCTTAGCCAGCAGCTGGTCCATGATTATGGTTATTGCCTCGGGAGTCAGCTGGCCGTGCACCTCGCCGTCTATGGTGATAACGGGTGATAACCCGCATGCACCAATGCACGACACCGTCTCGATGGTAAACTGCATATCATCTGTAGTATTCTTGCCTTCGGGAAGACCCAGTTTCTCCCTTATAATGTCGCGGATCTTTTCCGAGCCTCGAACGTGACAAGCGGTTCCGTCACATACTCTGATAACTATCTTGCCTTTGGGGTTCAAAGAAAACTGTGCATAGAAGGTAGCAACACCAAAGACTGTAGACGCGGGTATCCCCAGAGCTGTGGCGATATAGCTGAGGACCTCCTCAGGAAGGTACCTGTACTCCTCCTGAACTTCCTGCAAAACCGGAACAAGGTTACTGGACTTGTTTTCGTACTTGTCCAATATTGCGTTGAGATTCTTGAACTTCCTCTGGATTTCCACTCCTGTCACAAACACTCACCTCCGCCCCGGATGATTACCATGCCGGCGACACTACCCACAGAAAGCTGGTCTCGTCTGGACCGGGATTGGCGAACCACTCGGGCCTGTTGATGTTGAAGTACACTACGTCCCCGTCAGACAGCGTGTACTCAGAAGGGCCTGACTTGATGATCAAGGAGCCCTGAATGACGCAGATAAAGTCCTCTCTTTCATGCTGGAACAAAGGATTCGGACCTTCTGCACCGGGCTCAAGAGTGATAAAGCACGACTGCATGCGTTTGCTCCGGGCTCCGGTGAAGGCCAGAAGTTCCACGTTCCAAAGAGGATCGCTGGTAACGATCTTCCTTCGTCCGTTCTTTCTAACCACCATCCATTCCTCCGGGAAGCCGTCCTCGGTTAAAAGGCTGACTGTGGCACCCGTGACTTCGGCTAGCTTCTTGAGTGTCGAATAGGAAGGCTTGCTCTCGTTGTTCTCGAGTTGGGATATGTAAGACGCGGAAACACCAACCCGTCTGGCAAGCTCCCTGACTGTCAGTCCTTGACTGGTCCTCAGCTTTCTCAACCGTTCTCCGAACTGCATCAGTGTCACCTCCTCAGATGGCGCTCTTCTTCAGGACCTGCGACGTCTTCTCGTATGGCTGGTGCAATTTGGTTGTGTACACTTTCACAATCCGTTCAGAGCTATTGTAGGGTATTAGGAGGAAGGTGTAAAGCGGTACTTAACACTACACAGGAGAAAACTCACACTCATTTTTCTTGTCATACTCAACTGAAAAACAGCTCCGTCATATCTCCAGCATTGCTTTCAGTATCTCAATACAGCGGCGTTTTGCATGCTCATCTTTGTAATATAAGTACAGGCCGGCAATGCGAAAACCCCACGCTAGAGCGAACATGTCGCGCACCAGGGCCTCATCTATCGAAAACTCAACACCGCCGCCTCGTACCCCTTGAACATATCCGTCTATGATGCGTTTTCGAAAATCGGACAGAAGAGATACATCCCTATCTGCGTAGACAAACGCCTCCATCAACACATCGACGGCATCTTCGCCCATTCTGCCATACCCGGCGCAGTCCCAATCGATCAGGTAAATATCTGTTCCGTCAATTCCGGTCCTGAACATGATATTGTCGTGATAGAAGTCGCCCTGACATAACGTGAGCGGCAGATCGTCCAAAGCGTTAAGCAGGGAGTCCGCTCTCGCGGCGTAATCATTGAGTGTGTTTTTCAGCTCGTCAGGGAAACCGTCAATCTCTGTGCCAAGAGCGTTCTTCGTGCGTCCCCACCAAAAATCAAAGCTTGAGCGTATGGCCGGATAACTTCGGATATAAGGCAAATTGCGCTGACCGCTAAGATGGAATTCCGCTTGAAGTTCTCCCAGCTTTTCAGCGGCAAGCGCAAGCTCCGGGGCGTGTAATTGTTCATTTCCCGTGCTGCCCTCAATATACTCCATCCAGATATGGGTAACACCCGCGCTTTCCTCAAGCAGATAACATTTTGGCAACTTTATTGTTTGAAGCAGTTTCCGGTCAAGTCCATACCTGTAAATTTCGTATTCCCGCCGCCAGCATTCCGGGTCGCCGTGACGTTCCCATTTCTTCTGGTTTTTCAGCACAAGTGCGAATGGATGAGAGCAACCGCCGGTCAAAGCCATTCCCGATATTTTGCAGACCTCTCCCACATCTCCGCCCTGCAAAAGCTCTGTTTCATATGCAGCATCGCTTACAGTAGCTCCAGACATGCTTGACAGTGCCAGCAACAGTGATGGTTTGTTTATTTCCGGCATAATCACAGCCTCCATGTCACAGCTTGACCAACACCGACCAACTCGGATTTCGACCCATTGTAAGCCCTCAAGCACGGATCTCTCATTAGGGCCGGTAGCTGAGACCTGCGCCGTGCTCCACCATTAGGTGAATGGCCTTGTCACCGTCGCCTGGTTCCATGTCTACGGCACGCATGGCGTCGGGCAGGATCACTACTTCAAACCCCTTCTCCAACCCATCAAGGACAGTAGCCTTAACACAGTAATCAGTGGCCAGCCCTCCCACAAAAATGCGACGGACTCGCTCTTGCCTGAGCCAATCTGCCATTGCCAGGCCGCCGGGCTCTCCGTTCAGGGTGCCGTCAAAACCCGAGTACGCCTCTAGCTGCGAGATAAAACCTTTCCGGAAGATGGTTCCCCGTACATCCAGATCCGGGTGGAAGGCTGCCCCATGGGTACCCTGCATGCAATGGGGAGGCCAGATACCCCCTATAGCTTTGAAGGACACATGATCTGAAGGGTGCCAGTCCTGAGTATAAATCACGGGCAACCCCGCATCCTTGAAATGACCGATCCACTGGTTCAGGACAGGCACCACCCGGTCGCCTTCCGGGACTGCCAGCGCACCCTCTGGGCAAAAGTCGTTCTGTACATCCACAACAACAAGGCAGCTCTTCTTCCGCGCCACTTCCGGCACCTCCTGGGTCGTATTTCGGTTCATTTATGATTATTCTCGTACAGGTCTCTAAGAACCTTTCCAGAAGATGCTATTATGAGGAGACCGGTTCAAGGCCAAAGCAAGGAAAGGGGCTTGCTTTGCAGCAAACCCCCGGCATAGGCAGACTCAAGCCCGACAGAACACGCAGAACTCAATCACACCCAGCCCTTTGCTACAATCCTAACCAACGGATAAGGATGAACTGAAATCGCCCTATAGCCGCTGACACACGCCCCATGACCGTGTTCCCAAAAGCTGCGCCAAAAGCGGCCATCATAAAGTACCGGCCAACCTTCGGGACAAAACCTGCACCCTTTTCAAGCTTGTAGGTCAGGAAGAAGTAACTCAGAGACGTTATGGTTCCGACGAAAATGATCCAGGAGTCGATGGAATCAAGCTTCACCATGGTGGCACTGAGCTGGCCCACAATCTGGCTCTCCACAGCGCCTCGCATGGCAACTCCCGCTCCTGTACCCATCATAAACGAAAGCGGAATGCGGTTTACCCAGGACAATTTAGGCGCATACCGGGTGTAGAGAAGAAGCCCCAGAATCATGGGCACGATAAGCAAGTAATTTCCGTTGGTCAAAGGAACCCACGCCGTACTCTTGAACGTCTGGACACCCACTGTCACGGCGATCCCCGCGGAAGCGCCGACGAAAATGTGCTCCACCATGCGGTATGCAGGGTTATCTTTGAACAGCACTGAGTAAATGGCAAGAGCTGCAAGGGCCCCAACCCAGACCCCAATGTCTGTGGAAATCCTCATGCCCCTTCACCTCCCCTGGGAGCTGTCTTCGACCTCTTTGAGACAAACATAGATACGTTACCCAGGAGCACGAAGAGAACTATCAGCAAGTGAGCCATGGACTGCGCATCCATACCTACAGTACCTGTGCCTTTCTTGTCAACAAGCTTCTCGTACTCTGCCGCAGCCCTGAGACCTGCCAAAAGCCCCTTGCACTGCCCTGAGTGCACATAGGTCTCATTGCTGGCAGCCATGACGCCGGTTACCCCCATAAGAAGAGGCGTCCCGTGGGCCATCACCGCCTGCCGGACCCACTCGTGAGTCCCTGTGCCTCCTGTAGGACCGTCGTTGAGAGTCATGGCCATGGAGAAACTTTTCATACTGGAGATGTCCTTCATAATAGGAAGAGACCCTACGTTGTTGCCGCGCCAGTCCTTGCTGTAAATAGCACCCGGGTTTGTGGCAAAAGCGGCCAGAGTAGGCTCACCGCCTGCATAGTGACCCAGGTTCACGTAATCGGTACCGTAAATGTAGCCATATTCATCAAGAATCGCCAGGCAGTCCTCTGCAAAAGATGGGCCTGCAGGGAAAGAAGCTATGGCAACCACCTTTATCCGCTTTGAGGCCAGGTGATGCAGTATAGCAGTAATCTGCGGGTTAAGGTCAATCTCGTCACCGGGCTCGTAGTCAAAACCTATCAACACCGCTGAACCGTTGGGCAGTCCCTGGACGAAGTTATAGGTTTTCCGAACGGGCTCAGTGACATCCACCGCAAGGCCTAAAGGTCTTATGGTGGGTATGGCAATGGCAAGTGCCATGAGGAGATAGAAAACCCGCTTATCGAGGTTTTGCAGTTTGTCAAAAATGTCCATCTATCTCCCCTCCTTATTCGCCGCCGTAGTAACGGCGTTCCAGTCCTATGATTATCCTCAAGGAAACCGCTACAAACCCAATAGCGCCGGCTATCATGACGCCGCGCTGCCCCCCAACATTGAGCACTGACATTATCCAAGTGGTCCAAGTTGGGGTGAACGGCAGGATCTTGGCGCCAATGGGAACCCGTCCGAGCATTACGATGCATCCGGCCACAAGCAAAATAGCAGCCTCTGCATTTTTAGCTCTGAAAGCACGGTAGGCGGCCGTTCCAATGTAGAATGCCAGCAATGAGAAGATTGCGCTCCCTGTAGGAACGTTAATGTAGTCAAAGATGAACTGATATGGCTTAGAATTCTGCCCCAGGGCAAGCCCGACTATGATGGTAATAAGAAAAGTCGCCAAAAGCGCTATGCTGTAGACGTTTTTTCCCTTATCTCTCTGGATGTTTGTGGCATGAACCCTGATGATATTGACGGCCCCGAGACCCAGAGTAAAGACTGCGATAACAGATTGCCACTTGAGAATGCTCTGCGCCATGGTCTGTACAGGGGCGATGTTAAAAAAGTATGCTATGACAACGGTTACGCCACACACAAAAGCGATAACAACAGGCAGAGTTTTTCTTAAGAACATGCTCGTTCACCTCCTTACTTTTTCATAATGGACGTGAGTGCAGTTGAGCCGGCGGAAGTCATTATAGCTCCGATAACCATGAGACCAATACACAGGGCCTTGAGGATGTCTTCACCCCGCAGACTGCCCAGGTGAAGCTGATTCCCGGCAAAGTGAGCTCCTGCAGCAAACAGCTCGTCGCCGAGGACAACGTAGTCGCAAGCTACGACGAAGAACGGAATCTGATAGGCATTAGTTGTTCCTGCGATCTGTATAGCTCCCACAGTGTTGCCTGCCTCGGCCAAAATCAGGGCCTCAGCGGCAAAGTTCCCGATCATGATGTTAGATGCAACTTTGTCTCTGAACAGAACCCCGATGACCCCGCTGGCGTAAGCCCACTGGTCGGTAGAGATGAAGCGGCAATCCTCCGGTTTGAACGCTTCCGGCTTGCCTGCTTCAAGGTAAGCTTGTCGTACTACCTGCTCTGTAACAGCGTAGGTCTCCGGCTGGGACACAGTCACAATAAGCCGTACATCGTACTGGGCTGCAAGCTTCGTCACGTGCCCTAATACCTCCAGACCCGCAAACGTTGCAGCTACCAGGCCTCCGAAGCCCGGCGTGAAGTGCAGAGGCTTGCCCATCTCGGCTGCTCTTCCCACAGCTTCGTCAATGGCGGCAAAGCCTGCAATGGGACGCACTGAAACCTTCATGCCTTTGGAGGCAAGGCGCATGCAGATGCCGATGACACCGGCTGCTCGTCTTCACAGCAATTATTTCTATTTTTCCAACATTCCCGGGAGGCACTATAGGAATATGCGGTTAGGTTAGCATAACAGGACAGTTATCCAGGCGCGGAAAGAAAAACGCGCCCCGGTTTTTGCAGGCCCGGGGCAGCCTTAAGTCGATGACGCCGGTCCGGAGGCATTTGGCCATCCGGACCGGGTGGTTGCTCGCCAGACGAGCTGCTTAGCTTAGTGCCCGGCTTGTCCTGTGAAGTTGAACTTCCCCAGACGCATGGCCGGAGCGACTGTGCTTCCAAGGAGCTTCCGCTCCCGTCCGACAGCCTCAACGCTGCCAAGAGCTCTTAGGATACTCTCTGTAAATCGCAGATTTCTGATGGCGCCGGCTATTTTGCCGTCTTCAACGAGGAAAGTGCCATCTCTGGTCATTCCGGTTATGATTGTCTTCTGGGTGTGGACCGTCCTGACATAATGGAACCTTGTGACCAGGATCCCGCGTTTCAGTCCTCCGAGGAGTTCCTCCCGGGAGACATCTGCCCCGGGGGCGGCGCAGACAAACAGGTTCGACGGGTATCCTCCTGAATAACCGCCATGGCCGGTGGATTCCTTCTTGCCTTCCCGGAAAGCCGAGAAAGAGTCATACACTACGTTTCTTGCGACGCCGTCTTGGACCAGCACAATCCCGGACTTAGGCTGTCCTTCGCCGTCAAAGGGAAACGGAGCGCCCAAAGGATCCAGGCCATCATCGTATATGGTTATCAGAGGCGACATGATCTGAGTGCCCATCTTCCCGCACAGAGGTGACCTGCCCTCCTGGTAGGAAAGGGCCGAAAAGCTTCCTGATAGGAACGAAATCAGCTCGGCCACAGCATAGGGTTCAAGAATAACGGCATACTCTCCGGGTTCCAGATCAACCTGACGCCTGTTCATCTCACAGCGACAAGTCGCCTCTTCGCCTATTTGCTCTGCATCAATGTCCGAAAGATTCCTCGACGATGCCCTGGCAAACCCAGACCCGTCTTCCGATAGGACCACGCAAGTAAGGTCTGCGGAGGTTGAGGCCCCGTAGGCCCTCACGCCCAGGGAGTTCCCTATTGCAGTCTCGCTGACATAAGTGGGGTGAGCTCCTGCAGCTTCGAAGCCGGACCTTGCTGCCCTCTCAATGACCTTCAGCACGTTCTCGGCCCGGACCTCAGGGGTAGCCTGTGCCGTCTCTTCAAAGTAGCACAAAGCATCCTCAAGAGGCCGGGGTCCCGGGAGCGAGATAAACTCAGGGTTCTCAGGCGAGACCCTGGCAATGGCAGCTGCCAGGTTCACAGTACGCAATATGGATGCGTCATCAAGCTTGTTTGTGCCGGCCCGTCCCATCTTCTTCCCCAGGTAAACCTTAACTGACAGCCTGGCGTTGCTTTCAGCCACATTCTGGTGGATGACAGAATTGGCATACCTGGTCAGTTGGTTCTGGTAAGACGTCAACCTTACCTCGGTTTGATCTCCGGGAGACGCCTTGATAGCTTTGTCGACTATGTCAAGGGCCCTTTCCTTTCCTACCATTTGCCAACACCTACCCTTACGTTTCTGAATCTGGCCGGGGCTGCTCCGTGTCCTACCCTCATGGCTTGGCCCGGTTCACCTTTGCCGCAATTGGGGATACCCCATACCTTCCATTCGTCTTTGGAGGCGATTGCGTCACAGGAATTCCAGAACTCAGGTGTATTTCCTGTGTAAGTAGGGTTTTTCACCATACGTTTGACAGAGCCGTCCTCAATTTCCCAACCAACTTCCGTTCCAAACTGGAAGTTGAAGCGCCTGTCGTCTATGGAGTAGCTTCTGTTCAGGTCCATGTAGATCCCGTGTTTGGTGTCTCTTATGATCTCGTCCAGGGTGCTGTCGCCGGGCTCCAGGTTTATGTTGGTCATGCGCACCAGGGGAATCCGGTTCCAGTTCACCGCCCTGTTTGCCCCATTGGAGGTCTCCCCTATGTCTCCTGCAGTCTCGCGGGATGTTAGGTAGTTCCTGAAAATGCCCTGCTCAACAACGCCGAACCTTTGAGCAGGAACCCCGTCATCGTCGTACCCGAAGGAACCGTTTGCTCCGGGTATGGTGGCATCTGCCACGATGTTTACAGCCGGCGAACCGTAGCGGAAACTGCCCTGTTTCTCCAGGGTCAGAAACGAAGTGCCAACCATTCCTGCTTCCATCCCCAGAACCCTGTCCAATTCAATAGGATGGCCGCAAGACTCGTGGATCTGCAAAGCCAGCTGGGAACCTTCCAGGATTATGTCCATCTTGCCGCTTGGGCATTGAGGAGCTTTGACCAGCTCACAAGCTTCTTCGGCAACTCTGGGGGCGTTTCCGGGAAAGTCCAGTTCCTCAATGTGCTCCCATCCTTTAAGAGCGAAGTCACCACCGAACTGAGCTGCGTAGGAACGCCCCTGAACTTCCTGTCCGTCACCGGCAATGGAGCCTATGTTTCCCCCGCTCTGAATGAGATCTTGCTCTATGTAAGAACCCTCAGTTGACAAGAACAGCTTTTCCTCGCGAAAAAACACCAGGGAACCATATGTAAGCTTTACGGGTGCAGCTTCTTTCATGAGGCGTTCTGAGTCGAGCAAATAGTCGACCTTATCTTCGATCTTCATGTCAAAGGGATCAGTTTCTGCAGGCGCCGACCAGGAACCCTCAACGCTCTTTTCCCGGGTCAACCTGACAGGCTCCCTGAGGGTCCTTCCGGACGCTCTGGCAATGCTCACAGCCTCCCAGGCCACACGCTCTATGTCTTCCCTGCATATTTCGCCTGCCAAACCCGTTGAGCTTGACGATGAGAAACCCCAGGCACCGTCTACCAGGACCCTCAGACCGAAACCCGAATCAGAGTCCCTTCCTATGGACTGAACATGACCGTTTCTCGTGGAGATTCTCTCAGTTTCAGAGGAAACATGCCTGACATCGGCATACTCTGCCCCAAACTCCCTGGCCCTGTCCAGCGCCATTCTTAAGACCTCTTCCACAGTCTTGGCACCTCCTGTATACACAGTTCGTCTAGGCCGTAACATGGACACATAGCATCACGCATAACATAGGCGCATCGTCCAGGCGCGTCTTTTGTGTCCCCTTACATTTGGGTTCTAGACGGGCCTACAGGAATCCTTTGGCAATCTAATGTCATAACCAAAGGGCGCAAGGGCCCGCTCCAGTATGCCATGGGAATATGCAATGGCCATTCCGTAGTTAGTAATGGGAACCCCGGCGTTCTTTGCAGCCTCGATCCGGAAAAGCATCTCCTGCCTGTTCAACATACACCCGCCACAGTGGACAATAACTTTGAACCTGGAAAGATCCTGCGGGAAATCCCCTCCCCTAACCCAGGAAAACTTAAGACCCCCGCCTACTCTCTTCTGCAGCCAGGCAGGTATCTTCACCTTACCGATGTCGTCTTCCACCGGGTGATGAGTACAAGCTTCCGCAATCAGGACATGGTCGCCTGCCCTCAGTTCGTCTAAAGCCAAGGCCCCGTCTACCAGTGCGTTGAGATCTCCCTTGTGCCGTGCAAACAGTATGGAGAACGATGTCAAAGGCATGCTCTCGGGGACAATCCTTCCTACTTCGTTGAAAACCTGGGAATCGGTGATAACCAACCGGATACCATGGCCTTGCCCGGGATCAGGTGCCTCCCCGGGCATTGCCCTGCTAAGAACAGCTTCAAGTTCTGAGACCTTGCTCATGACAGCTATTGCATCATGGTCCAAAATGTCTCTGAGGGTTTGAACCTGAGGCAAGATCAGCCGGCCCTTAGGTGCCTGGATGTCAATGGGTATGGTCATAACCACCACGTCACCCGGAGACAAAAGATCGCCGACTATTGCCTGGCCGGCGTCCAGACGGCCTTCACCGGCAGCTGTTTTCAGCTCTTCCACAAGGCCGGGAATTCCCGTCCCGTCCACCGCGCTTACCTCGATAAGAGGGAGCAAAGAAGCCGTTTCACGCACGTACCCGGCCTGCACCGGATCATGTCTCACCAGATCCCACTTGGTCAGCGCTCCGACTACCGGCACTTTCCTTGACAGCAAGTCGGCCAGAAGCGCCTTTTCAGGCTCACCTGCACCCTGGGTAGCGTCTACTACAAGCACTGCAACGTCTGTCTTTCTGAGCACCCTGAGAGCCCGGGATACCCGGGCCCTGCCAAGATCCCCTGTATCATCCATGCCCGGGGTATCGATCAGGACAACAGGCCCGGCGCCGTGCAGTTCCATGGCCTTATACACAGGATCCGTTGTTGTCCCGGGAAAAGGCGAAACAAGAGCTACGTCCTGGCCGGCAATGGCGTTAATCAAACTGGATTTCCCTGCATTTCTTCGTCCGAAGAAAGCAATGTGAACTCTGCTAGACCTGGGAGTGCTGCTCAGGCTCATCACGTTTCTCCCTTTCTTATTACTCTGAATCTCCCACTAGAAGTAGAGGTCTCGTTGGCCTGACTTGATCCTTGTTAGCCTCTTTTCGCACTCAAGGCGCAGAGCTTCAGGCTCAACCTCGTTCATGGCCTTGGCTATGACTGCGTAACCTTGTTCCCTGGTGCTCTCAGAAGCGTAATCTTCAAGATACTCAGCAAAGGTCAGGATAGCGTTAGGCTGACAAAAGGTGTGTATCTGCGAATCCTTGGCCAGTGCCATGAAATCAGAGCCTGTCCTGCCTTGCCGGTAACATGCCGTACAGAAACTGGGCACATAACCCTGGGGCAAGAGCGAAGAGATTATGTCGTCCAAGCTCCGGTCATCGCTAACCTGAAACTGGGGGGTATCGCTTTCTGCGGCCTGGTCATGGAGGCTCGCGGAAGCCTCGCTGTACTCACCGACTCCCGTGCAGGACCCTGCGCTTATTTGTGATATGCCCAGTGCAACCACTTCTTCCCGGAAGGAAGGGGCTTCCCTGGTTGAAAGGATCATCCCTGTGTAAGGGACGGCAAGTCTCATGGCAGCCACTATTCGCTTGAAATCCTCGTCTGATACAAGGTGCGGAAACTCGTCCAGAGATACTCCATAGGCAGGCCTCAGTCTTGGGAAGGATATGGTGTGCGGACCCGTCCCGTAAGCCTTGTCGAGATAGCGAGCATGCATCAAAAGCCCCAGTGTCTCAAAACCCCAGTCATACAGGCCGTACAAGACTCCTATGCCCACATCGTTAATGCCGCCTTGAAAAGCGCGGTCCATTGCAGTCGTATGCCAATCATAGTCGGCCTTAGGTCCGGCATGGACACGACCGTAAGTATGGCGATGGTAAGTCTCCTGGAACAATACATAGGTCCCTATGCCTGCATCCTTGAGTTTCCTGTATTCATCCACGGTAGTTGCGGCAATGTTGACATTGATCCTGCGAATAGACCCCTGCCCGCACTTGGTGTCGTATATGGTGGCCATAGCATCTGTAATGTAGTCTATGGTGCAGTTGGCCGGGTCTTCACCAGCCTCCAGAGCTATGCGCTTGTGCCCCATGGCCTCTATAGCTTCTACCTCACGCCGGATCTCGTCAGAGGTAAGCTTTCGTCGGGGATAGATGTTATCGCGCCTGTAGGCGCAGTACTTGCAGTTGTTTACACAAAAGTCGCTGACATAAAGAGGCGCAAAAAGCACCAGGCGCTTACCGTAGATCCTCTCTTTTACCTGTCTGGCAGCAGAGTAAATGCTCTGGACGACTTCATCATCTTGTACACACAAAAGAGCGGCCAATTCCTCGAGTTCCAGGCCCTTGAGTTCCATAGCTTTGGCAACCAAATCTTTGGTTCCTGCAAGGCTATACCTCTTGCCTCGCTCCAGGGCCCTTTGAATCTCCTGTTCATCTATAAAGGTTGCTTCTGCTCCCCTATCTCCGCTCATTGCCAACCCTGTTCCCCTCCCACGGTGGTTTTGGACTGTCTCCCCTTCCCGGGCAAACAAAAGTTCCCAGGCTCGATATTCGCTTCAAGGCCCCCCTGACTGCCAGGGAGACCTCACCTCCGTCAGCACCGGGCTTCCCCGGATAGATGCTGTAGGATTCACGGTACTTCCCGGGGGTAACATCGGGCATTATGACGTTAGCCCCGGCATAGAGAGCTAAGCTTCTGGCATCCAGATGGTCCTGGGACACATAGGGCATTCCCAGCAACCCCGCATATTCCCGGTACAGTGCGGATCTGCATTGGCCTCCCCCGGTCAGTACTCCAAGAGCTGTAGTGCCCGGTATATGAGCGCTGGGAACCATAAGGCGGGCACCTGCAGTTACAACAAGGGTTCGCCTTATCAGGGCAGGAAGATCCTGACTCATGGCGCTTCCGGATAATCCCAGGGGCGTATCCGGATGAGGTATGAAAGGTCCGATGCTGACCATCTCAAAGTCGTAGTCCTTCATTAAGAGCAAATCTCCGGCAACGGCTGACAAGGTCTGCCCCGGCAGGCCAAGGATTATGCCTGAACCAACTTGATAACCCAGGTCACGCAGGTCCGCAAGGCACTGCAGACGCGAAGCCAGGTCTGTGGTAGGCTTCATCAGTTGAAACAAGAGAGGATCGCCGGTCTCATGCTTCAGTAGGAAACGATCGGCGCCTGCTTCCTTCCACAGGGCGTAATGCTCCCTGGACCACTGTCCCACGCTCAGGGTCACGGCGGCCCCCAGGGACTTAACAGACCTGATAACCTGGGCCAGGGTCCGAGGGTCATACCCTGAGTCTTCTCCTGACTGAAGCACAAAAGTCCCAAACTTGTGCAGTTTCATGGCCTCTTGGGCTGTCTCCAGGATCTCCTGGGGCGACATTCTGTACCTAGCCAAAGCTTTGTTGTTCTTTCTGAGTCCACAGTACAAACAGTCCTGTCTGCAGTAGTTGGAAAACTCAATGATGCCCCTTAGATGAACCCCCGGACCCAACGTCTCAAGTCGCTTACTGTGGGCCTGCTTAAGCAGGAAAACCTCTTCTTCGACTGACTCAGGGGCAATGAGCAGGGTTACGTCCTCTTTGCCCACGTCAAGTCGGTCCCTGGCTTTGATGACTGCCTCAAGGTATTCCTCTCTCATGCTGTAAGGGCCATCCGCACCTTCACTCCCGGGATGCCCCCTAGTCTTCCGCTAAGAGCGCCAAGGGTGTCAGTGTCTGCGTCAACTATCAGCGCTATGACTGAAACGCCCCTGTCTTTATATGGAATCCCCATTCGTCCCACTATTACGCCGGCATACTCACTGAGTACAGCGTTGACCTTTGGGGCAGCATGAAGCCTGTCCTCGACGACTATGCCCATGACGCCGACTCTCTTGGGCAGATCTGTAATAGATGCCCCATAGTCCTCCTTGCCTGACATTAATCCCACTCTCCTTTCTTGTTCCGAACATGACAAAGCCCGTGTGAAAAACAACAAAGCCCGTCGCGAGGACGGGCACATGGCATAGGCATTTACCCAACCCTAAAGATCAGGGCACGAGCCCCTCCCCGCAGGCAATACTAAAGCCACAGTCATTGTACACTTACCCGGGCACAAGTAAAAGCTTTTAATCTCAACGCCATGGGGAAAAGATCAGCGTGATTGAGGCTCGAAGATGTCATGCCGGGTCAGAACCCGGTAAGCTTCCAAAGCTTCCTTCCACTCAGCATCCAGAGGAGCTCGCCCTGAGTAGTAACAGTCGCAGAAGACTCGGGTTATGTACTGAAGAGCGCTGCGTCCCTCAGGGCGCAAAATGTGTTCAAGGGCAATCTCAAGGTACTCAAAAGGAGTCATGCTCAGCTCTCGTGGAATTGCGCGCGAAGATACCATCCTTACGGTACGAAGATAAAGCTCGGCCAAAGTTGCCGGCGGACCAAGAGCCAAGGAGTTCATCAGGCCCGAAACCGAGTTCCGCAGGCGCGACGCGACCTTCTCAAGAGATTCCTCAGCCCAGTCTCTCAACGTCCCCTTTTCAAGGAGACTTGTCCGGGTTTCAGCATAGGAAACATCCTTCTTTCCCTTCGTATCTTTTCTGAAGAAAAGACGCCAGGCAAGCCACACAACAACCGCCACGAATGATAGTGCCAGGACCCAGCCGACCCAGGCAGGCGCCTTAGCCAGTACCTGGTTCTCCCTGAAAGCTTCAAGCATCTCACCAAACAAAGACTCCCCGTCAGCAGTTTCAGGGGGTCTCCACTTCACAAACCGCCTTAACCAAAGTATGACCCACTCAGCCAGCTTGCCCACGGGGGTCAGAACGTATATGGCCAGCGTTCCCAACAGGACATACGCCTTTTTGAGCATTCCCCAAACCCAGGCCGCCGCCCCTGCCCCTCCCATAGACACAAAAGCTGCGGCCATAAGGCCCAGGGCCAGGAAGAACCCGCCTCCGGCAACCCAGGATATAGCGTGATCTCCCTGCGCGGCACCAAGGACTTCCCGACGCCGCATTGCGCAGATGTTTGCCGATGACAGCAAAGCAAGAGCCAGGGCGCTTGATGCCAGATTAAGCCTGTTCGCACCCTGAAACGAAGCCAATGCGGCCAATACTACTGTGCCGAAAACGCTTTCGCGCTGCACAACGTAAAGCTCCCTGCCACGGGCCCAATTGTAACCCCGGGCCGAACACAGTGCCCACAGGGCCGTGTAGACGGCCGCTTCCGTTGCCGTGACCATGCCCCACGGAAGAACTCTGGGCCTCTCCAAGGTCATGGCCAGGAGCAATGCAGGAATCAGCACAGGAGCAAACCACAAAGCAAAAATGCGCTTGCGCTGCCTGAGTAAATCCGGACCTGATCTGCCCAGCCTGTAACCCCAAAGGTAGCCTAGTGCGCAGACCACATAGACAACCCGTGTGCCGAGCCGGATACCGCTGGCCCACAGAAAAGCTACAGAAAGGCTTCCCCAGAAAACAGCCTCAAAAGTCAGTCCTAGGGTAATCCCTTCTAAGGCGCTCAAACCGGATCACCTCCCCGGAAGCTGCATCTTCTGAAGCAAAAGTGCAAGGCACATAGACAGGGATCCGGGACAAAGCATGCAAACAGGCCTCGCCACAGGCACCTTCTGTACGGGCCGCTGTGTCAAGCAACAAAACAGCCACAGGCCCCACCCTAGACAGAGCGACCAGGCGCTTCCAGTCTGCTTCCGACGCATATGGCATAACAGCCAGGACGCCGGTGTAGTCGTTGACCCTGCGTTCGAGGCCTCTTAGGGTCTCGGAAAAAGGTCGCCAGGGCAAGGCCACCTCTGCAAAGATCTCCAGAATCCTCTCAAGATGCGATGCTGATAGGCCCGGACCTATGAACAGAGAACCCATCCCGTTTGAAGCAAGCCCAAATGGAATGCCCTGACCGAACATGGCAAAGCACGCTGAAGCAGCTACGGTCACGGCCTCCTCCAACGCAGAGGTCTTGACACCTTCCCACAGGTGCTCGGAGGTTGACAGGTTGAGGGCTAAAACCATTCTGGCCCGGCGGGTAGGCTCAAGCACCTTCATCTGAAGCGTCCCCGTTCTGGCAGTGGCCTTCCATGCAATTTGGCTTGCCGGAGTCCTTCCGTCATAGGCTCTTGCCCCAACCACCGATAAAGGATCAGGGTGGAGCCACCCGGCGCCGGGCAAGTTTCCCAACGGGTACCGGGTAAGCCAGGGAATTCCCTCAAGCCGTATAATCCTGGGAAAGACTGTCAGAGTGTCAGTCTCAGGCAGCACAACAGTACGGGTCTCCAGGCCAAGCAGATCCCCGGCCTTAAGCGACACAGGGCCCAATCTGTACTTCCCGCGCCTAAGGCAATCGACCTCAAACTCACGCTCGACTTTCTCAAACCACTTAAGGTGCATTTCGTTGGAGAGGAAAGCGCGCCCCGGCGAATGGTGAGGAATCAACGACAAAGAGCCTATGGCCCTGTCACCGGGGACATCGTCAATGCACTGGAGCCCCAGTACAGGCAAGGGTTTGCGATTCTCCACACACACTTTGAGCCTGATCTTATCGCCAACAAAAGCTTTCCCGGCACTGAGCTCTCTGTAGTAAGCCAGATTGCCAAGAGCTCCCTTCAGGTACGCCACGGCCAACAAGGCCACAAACGAAAGGTACGCGCCTGACATAACCACGTAGGGCAACCGGGCAATGAGGCCGGCAAGGACAATGACAATTCCCCAGTTCAGTACGGCTCGGGCACTCATCTAGCCCAGAGCTCCCTGCTCTCCTACGGGGACAGGAACTTCTTTCAGAACCTGCTCAACAAGAGTTCCCGAGTCCTTGCCCCTGAAAGAGACATCTTGCGCCAGCACCAGCCTGTGAGCCAGTACCGGTTTGGCTAGGTACTTCACGTCGTCAGGCAGAACATAGCGCCGGCCCCTAACAAAAGCGTAGCTTTTGCACGCGCGGGCCAGGGACAGGGTGCCTCTGGGACTTGCCCCCAGCTCAATTCCGCTGAGAGACCTTGTGGCCCGGCAAAGGGCGGCAATATAAGACATGATCTCACCGGAAAGGTAGGTCTCGTTGGCTTGAGCTTTGAGGGCGGCTACTTCCCCGGGGCTTACCGGATTCCCGGAAAGGGCAATATCCATACCGTGCTCAAACCTGGCAACTATCTGTTTCTCCTCGTCTTCATCGGGGTAACCCAGACTGACCCTCATGAGGAATCTGTCCATCTGAGCTTCAGGAAGAGGAAAGGTCCCCTGGAGTTCAATAGGGTTCTGGGTGGCCAACACAGTGAAATGGGGTGACAGGCCATGGGTCATTCCGTCGACTGTTACCTGCCTTTCCTGCATGCACTCAAGAAGGCTCGATTGGGTGCGCGGAGTCGCCCGGTTGATCTCGTCAGCAAGCAGGATATCGCAGAAAACAGGGCCCGGTCTGAACTCAAACTCCTGAGACTTCTGGTTAAAAAGGTTGATGCCGGTCACATCCGACGGAAGCAAATCCGGCGTAAACTGAATGCGCCTGAATTCCAGCCCGAGACAACGGGAAAAAGTCCTGGCCAGAAGGGTCTTCCCCACGCCGGGAACATCCTCAATCAGAATATGGCCACCTGTCAGGAAGGCGGTCAAGACCAGTTCAATTGCGTCTTTCTTCCCTACCACAACCTGGGACATCATTTGGGTAAGTTTGTCGATACCTGCATTTCCTTGCGCAGCCCCCATTGCTCCACCTCCCTGTATGGGTTTCTCGTACACCCTCCTCCATTCCTTCTGTTCCCGAAAAGTCCGAGAGTTCTTCAAATTGTTTCATTGGGGCCGCCAAAGAGGTATCATTGAATGGACTGCTCAGGCAAGTGCTTTGGCAACTCCTGCGGCGATCATTTTACGGGGAGAGATCTGATGAACAAAAGAGGCTCCTCAATAGCGCTGGCGCTTATCTGTGCTCTGTTTGGGTTCATGGTGGCCATACAGTTCCGGGCAAAACCCCCGCTGGCCGCCAACCTTCAGCAACAGCGCGCAGAAGAGCTTTCAGTCCTCCTCCGGGCTGCCGAGGCTGACCGAGATGAGCTAAACAACCAGGTCACAAATCTTCGCCAGCGCGTCGCCGAAACCATGGAGGCACAGAGCCGGGTCACAGGCCTTCAAAAGCAGCTGTCACAGGTCATGATCATGGCCGGACTGACACGGGTTACAGGACCTGGCATAACAGTAGACATAGCCGAACCGCCCGCCGTGCCTAAGACTGCAGGCCAACCGGCTCCTTACGCGCCGGTCCTTGAGGAATCCGACGTGAAGAAAGTCATCAACGAACTCCAGGCAGCCGGAGCAGAGGCCATAAGCATCAACGGTCAGCGCATAATAGCCCAAACTTCAGTACAAGGCACAGGAAAAGTGCTCATTGTTAATGGGGTTAGGGTTGAAAAACCAATTAAGATCCAGGCCATCGGAGAAGCCCAGACCCTGGCAACCGGCCTAAAAATGCATGGAGGCGTCGTAGACGTCTTCAAATTTCGGGGTTTCGACGTGAAAGTGAAAATCGAACAGGAAGTAACCCTGCCGGCCTTTAGCGGGTCGTTCAAGATGGAGTTCGCAAAACCTGTAGCCAGTTCAAAATGAGCTTAGGACCTGCCGCCTCATACCTCCACCAGGTACTGCCCCAGGCCGAAGGTAGCTCCTTTCCCAACATTCACTAAGGAGCCGTACAACAATAAGGGCATATAGTCAGCAAGATCCCCTGCATATCGTATCCTTCCCGTGAACCCGTCAAAATCCATGGCAGTACGGGTTCTGCCTGAATGGCGCTGCCACTCTTTCCATTCAATGCTGATGTTTTCGTAAGTCACTTGCTCTGCCCTGGCAATCAGGCCACCGAAATCAGCTTCCACCTCTTCTCCCTGGTAAAAGTAAGAGAGGGTGGAAAAGCGCCGCAACAGGTTTCTGACGAGCGCGTGGAACTCAGGTACCCGGACGTACTGATCCCGGTACTTGAGCCTTGTGATGGTCACGTAGTTCAAAGTCGTCCAGCCCGTCTTCCGTTCATCTGCCAGCTTCTCAAGGTACTGCCCGGTCAAAGGCAAATGCCCTGTATTGGCAAACAAGTTCTCTTTTCCGTTATAGACCGGGGCTGAATTCCCCGAAAACGGATCCAGTGAATACACAGTTTCCAGATCCAGCCTGCCTCTTTTTCCACCGATCCGTTCCCCAAACCCCGCCTCTCCCAGGGACTTGAAGGTGATCACAAAGTAAGGCAGATACCGGATGGCATCTCCTACGAGAACAACCTCCCACTCAAGGATCTCACCCGGTTTGAGACGTGTACGAGGATCCGCCGGAACCTGAAGGACGAAGGGACGCGGAATATCCTGCAGATTCCTAAGGCGTTGTGAACCCTTAGGAGGTGACGGCTCAAATACCGCCTTATAGGGACACACTTCCCTGCCGGCGCAATCGCCGCATGAAAGAGAGCTCACTCTGCCCGGGCCCATTGCGCTGCCTGCGAGGCAGGCGATCTTCTTGAACTGAATGCCGAAAGCGCCTCGTAGAACGCCGCCTTTGTACTCGGGAAGGATAATATCTTCAGCCGCCCGCATTATAAACCTGTAGACGCCTATCTCAAGTCGTGAAAACAACCTTATCCCTCCCTGATCGCTCATAGAGCTCAAGGGCCGTCTCAAACTCACCGGCAATCCGGACACGCAGATCCTTAGGCTCAAGCACCTCGGCGTTGCTTCCGTAGCTCATGACCCACCGGGTCACCTCACCTATCCCGCCTACAATCAGCGTCATTTTCAACCCGCCTCCGGGGAGTTCCTCAAGAACCTGGCTGGAGTGCCAGCGCCGTCCTCGCACATAGGGGGCTGCCTCAGAACTAAACTCTATTACAACCCGCCGGGGCTCGCCTCTTTCCAATACCAGGGCATCAGCAAGATAGTCGTCCACAGAGAAGTCAGCAGGGTATTTGAACTCCTGGTCGCCCGGGGAGAGAGACACAATCCTGTCTATGGCAAAAGTACGGACTTCTTCCCGGAGATGACAGTACCCAATCAGATACCAGGCTCCTTCAGCAAACCTTATGTGATACGGGTCCACCTTTCTGGAGGTGATAACTCCTCTTGCCGCAGAGTAGTACACCATGTCAACCCTGCGCCGGTTGGAGATAGCTTCTGCGAGAACATGGTAATTTCCGGCCACCTCCATCTCTTCGCCCCGCAGCGGGTCCACATGAAAAGATACGGCCTTAATGGTGCGTTCAAGGTCGATCTCGATTTCCTGAGGAAGAAGCATGGCTATCTTAGCCATGGCGTTCTGAAGGAAGCCCTCAAAGGGCGTCCCCTTGCACTGGGCCAGGAGCTTTTGCCCCATAAAAAGGACAATGGCTTCCCCTTCCTGCAGTCTCATTGGAGGCATGGCGTATGGCTGGGCATAGAAGTACCCTCGCCGGGCAGCGTCGTAATCAATAGGCGCCCTGAACAGATCTCGCATCCTCTCGATATCCCGTTCAACAGTTCGCCTGTGTACCCCAAGACGCCCGGCAAGCAAACTGCAATTGGGGTATGCCCCCTCAGAAATAAGCCGGTGAATCTCGCAGAGGCGCCAAAAACCTACCAGGTTAACTCCTAAATCCTGGGGCGTGGGCAGCTCAGACTGCATACAGAATAATCCTCCTTTTACCCTGCATTCAACCTAACCTGGCGAAAACCCTCTACTTTCTGATTTGCTGTGCACTAACACACTTAGCTGTAGCAAACATTGCCAGGTTTTCATAAGATCCATGGAAGATCCATGGAAGATCCATGGAATCCCCTTGGGTACCGTAAGACTTTGCAGGACGCAAGGCTGCAACCCAGGACCCAATTGCCAATGCCAACAAGGAGGGATATCAGCTAACATGAAGGCTGATACCACAGGTAGAGAGCAAGACGGGCTAATCGAGCTTTCCGGCCTTCCGCCACAGGTCGTCGGAACGCTGGTGGAAGTCAATACTGCCGGACCCTTAAAAGAGCGACTCATTGACCTTGGGTTTACACCCGGGTGCCCCTTAAGGGTGGTGAGAACCGGCCCTGCGAACAACCTCATAGCCGTTACAGCCCGGCAGACCACAGTCGCCCTTCGGAGCAAGGAAGCTCAATCCATAATCGTTCGCAAGGAGGAGGCCATATGCAGACCCAGCCCTTCACAGTAGCTCTGGCCGGCAACCCCAATGTCGGAAAGAGCACCGTATTCAACGCTCTTACCGGACTCAACCAGCACACAGGCAATTGGCCCGGGAAGACAGTGGACCTCTTCTACGGGTACGTCTCATACAACGGGCGCAGTTTCCGCCTGGTAGACCTCCCGGGCACGTACTCACTGAGAGCTCACTCCTATGAAGAGCAACTTGCAGGGGACTATCTGGTAACAAAGCGGCCGGATCTGGTGGTCTGCGTTGTAGACGCCACCAGCCTCGAGCGCAACCTGTGCCTGGTGTTTCAGATCGTTCCCATAGCCCAAAGAACCCTGGTATGCCTTAACCTCATGGATGAAGCAAATAAGAAGGGCCTCGAAATTGACGTCCCCGGACTATCCAGAGAACTGGGGGTGCCTGTGGTTCCTGTATCAGCCAGAAACCGGACGGGCATACCGCAGCTTATAGAGAAAATCTACGAGACCCTAAGCTTTGACACACAGAACAGCCAGGACGACGCAGGCCTGTCCAGGTCCTCGCAAATCACTAGCGAAGATATTCATGAACTTTTCCATCGATGTGAGGAAATCGCCGGAAAAGTGATTTTGAGCAGGACACCCGAAGGAGAAGGAAGCGCAACCAAACGGATTGACGACATAATCACCTCAAGGCGCTTCGGAATACCCATTATGCTCCTTCTGCTCGGGCTGGTATTTGCCATAACCATCTCTCTGGCAAACTACCCGTCGGAGCTCTTGGCCCGAGTCCTGTTCTTCCTTGAAGACAAACTAAGTCAAGGCATGCTGGCCATAGGAAGCCCAACGTGGCTCCACGGGCTTTTGGTCCTGGGAACCTACCGGACACTGGCGTGGGTAATCTCAGTCATGCTGCCGCCAATGGCCATCTTCTTCCCCCTTTTTACGCTCCTTGAGGACCTGGGATACTTGCCGCGGGTAGCTTTCAATCTGGACCATTTGTTTCACAAGGCAGGCGGTCACGGCAAGCAAGCTCTGACTATGAGCATGGGGTTTGGATGCAACGCTGCAGGAGTCATAGCTGCTCGGATCATCGAGTCGCCCCGGGAACAGCTTATCGCCATTCTCACCAACAACTTCGTGCCCTGTAACGGTCGGTTTCCCACGTTGATCGCCATATGCGCCATATTTTTCAGCGGCCAGGTCGCCGGGAGCTTTGCTCTTCCCGCCCTTGCAGTCATGGCCACAGTGGTATTGGGGGTAGGCATTACCCTTGGGGTTTCCTGGCTGCTTTCAGTCACTTTGCTCAAAGGCGTGCCCTCGTCATTTGTTCTGGAATTGCCGCCCTACCGGAAGCCGGATCTTCTCCAAATAGTGGTGCGATCGTTCAAAGACCGCACAGTCTGGGTGCTCAAAAGAGCAGTCGCCGTGGCTGCCCCCTTTGGCGCCCTTACGTGGGTTTTGTCAAACGTGTTTGTGCAAGGCACAAGCTTAACCGGTCATCTTGCCACATGGCTGCATCCGGCAGCTACCCTAATGGGGATGGACGGGGTCATGCTTTCAGCCTTTATCCTTGGTTTCCCTGCCAACGAGATTGTCCTCCCGGTAGCGCTAATGAGTTACCTTTCTCAAGGAGCAATGGTGAAGGTAGATTCCCTGAGTCTGATGGGCGCCATTCTGGCATCCCGTGGATGGCGCTGGACAACGGCCCTGAGCGTCCTCATCTTCTGCCTGTGCCATTTTCCCTGCGGAACCACGGTCTATACCATATACAAAGAAACCGGAAGCAGAAAATGGACCCTGTTATCAGCCGTAATACCCACAGCAGTAGGCGCCGGGCTTTTGATCTTGCTCAACTCGCTCTTTAAGGTCCTGGGGCTGTAAAGGAGGGCTACTCCTGAATCTGCTCCTGCAGCTGCTCCCGAAGGAACTCTTGGAGCCACTTCGGGTTCTTTTTCCCAAACGCCACAAATTCCGAAATCCTCCAGAACAGCTCGTGGCTTATGTTATGCTCAATTCGCTCAGTGTCCTTGAGAACGTTCTCTCTCACGCCCATCATCTGAAGAAACTCTGCAATCAGATCATGCCTGTTGAGAAGGCTCAAGCCCTGCTCTCTTCCTACAGAAGTCAACTCAATGACCCCATATCTCTCGTAATGCACCAGCCCTGCATCGGCAAGACGCTGTACCATGCGGGTTGCCGAAGGCGGCTGTACGTTGAGTGCTGCAGCAAGGTCGAAAAGACGCGTATGCTCCTTCCCTCCGGTCATACGGTAGATCATCTCAAGGTAGTCTTCCATGCCAGGAGTGAGCCGTCCCTGGTCATCTGCCAGGGAGTAGCCTCTGAAGGTGCGAAACTCTTCTTGCTCTTTGCCCATAGAAACCACCGTGCCAGTCTATGCAGAACCGGTCCCTTAGGCGTCAGCAATCGCAAGCGCATGGCCTGCCCTGGTACCGCTTTCCGACAGGACTCCCGGCGCCATCTCAAGCACACATGCGGCGCGGGCCATCTGGGGCAGAACCCTCCAGGGCTTCACCTCCGGAAAAGCAGCTATGACCTGCATATCACCGTCAAGATAAACTACATCTATACAAAAGCGCATGAAAAACGTGTGAATGCCTTTGCAGGGGGTAAGCAGGAGACCTTCGCCTGTGGCCATCTCCGGACGAAACATGAGACCGGCAAGCCTTGTGCCGAACGTCTCAGCTCTTTGCAGACGTTGGACCAGCGTACGCCCGGTGACAGTGTTCACCACCATATTAGGAACACCTTCCCCTACCCAAAATGGTCTTTGCCTTACTTCTCCGGGAACCGGGAACTGTCCTACCTGCCGGCAAGGGTCGCCATTATATTGAGGATAGCAGGTCCAAGGATAACAACGAGGATAGACGGGAAGATGAACAAGATGAGGGGAAAGAGCATCTTAACAGGGGCCTTCATGGCTGATTCCTCAATTTGCTGCTGACGTCTGTCTCTTATGAGATCTGACTGAAGTCTGAAAACGCCGGTGAGTCCTACGCCCAGCTGCTCTGCTTGCACTACAGCGTTTACCAGGAAAGTGAGCTCTTCAAGGTCAACCCTGTCTGCCATGTCTCTGAGAGCGTCTCTTCGGGGTTTGCCCAGCTGAATCTCCCTCAAAGTCCGCTGAAACTCCTCGCCTGCAGCGCCGCGGAACTTCTCGGAAACCCTCAGAAGACCCATGTCAAAGGACAGGCCAGCCTCAAGGCAGACTACCAGGAAGTCCATGACATCCGGCAGGTTGCGGCGGATCTCCTCCTGGCGCCTGGTTGCGGTCCTGGTCAGCCAGAACCACGGCATGTAGGCGGCGAGAACGCCCAATGCAAGCGACAAAAAGACCAAACGCAAACCTGAATAGCCCAGAAACCGGAGGATAACAGGACTCCCTGAGAAAAACGCCAAACCCAGAATTCCCTGTGCAGCCAAAACATCGCCCGGACGCGTATTCTTGGGGTTTCCTGCCCTGACCAACCTGGCCTCTGTCTCTGCCAGCATCTTTCCTGGAGTGATCTGCCCCATGGCCGACCCCAGTTGTCTGGCCAGGGGGCCTAAGGTTCGCTCCAGCAAGGGCTTTGCCAGAATATCCTCTTCGTCCTGGGGTTTACCGGATGCCATGGCGTCAAGGCGCTCAAGCACGAATGTGCGTTTGGCACTAAGTAAACGCCAAAGAGCTGCAAGAATCAGCACCGCCCATAGAGAAACGAAGAAGGATATTGTGTGTATTGGCGTTAGGCTCTCAAACATCGACGTCTACCACCTTACGGATTACCAGTATGCCAATTACGAGAAGTACGAAGGCGCCTGCCAGCATTGCTACCCCCAGGGGCTCTACCAGCATAATCCGGCCGAACTCCGGGTACGCCCCAAAAACCAAGGCCCCCAGGGCAAAGGGAAGAACAGAGATTATCCAGGCAGAAAGCCTGCCCTGAGCTGTCACAACCTGTATCCTTGCTTTTGTTTTAATGCGCTTGTCTATGGTGCCTGCAATGCTGTCTAAGACTTGAGCTAGGTTCCCTCCCACCTGCCTCTGAATCAAGACGCCGGTGATGGCAAGTTCCAGGTCTTTGCTGTTAACGCGTGCTGTAAGGTTTGCCAGGGTCTCCTCAACCGGAAGGCCCATTTTGCCTTCCCGGCTGACCCTGGCAAACTCAAGGCCAAGAGGCGGCCCGGTTTCCCTGGCGGCCAGTTCCACTGCCTGCATGAAGCTGTGACCTGCCCGCAGGGAATTAGCTATAAGTACCAGTGCATTAAGAAGCTGGCCTTCAATGCACGATACCCGTTTCTTCTGAGCGGATCTTATCCACAGCATTGGAACCAGGGCTCCTGCAGCCCCCAGGAAAGCTGCAATCAATACCCGTCTGGAAAGGAGCATCCCACACCCAAAACCCGCGGCCACAAGAAGACCTGCAAGGCCAGCCATTTCTTCAGGCTTGAGGGGGATTCCCGCCTTGACCAGTTCGTGGCGCAATTTGTCAAGGTGCCGGCCGAAAAAAACTGAGCCTGGCAAGGATATGTCTGACAATCTGTCTCTGAGGGCCCCCAAACCTGAAAAGGGGCTTTTTCGCTGGATTGCAGGGCTTTGCCGGGCCCTGGAGGGACCTGGGTTTCTGTCGCCGGCGCCGGCTGCGCCTGCAAGGTCAGTTCCTGCGGGACTCCCGATTGGCGTGCTTGGCGCTCCTACAAGCTCAAGCCTTTCCCTAAGGCGTCGCGGCCGGGCTGTCACAGAGTCAACTACTCTGCCTGTAACCAGCATAGCAAAAAAAGAAGCTGACAGGGCTATAACAAGAACCAACCAGGCCACTCCTTTCAGGCAAAAATGGAGGCAGGCAGGCGGACTCCTTTAGATTCCAGACTCTGCAAACATTTGGGCAAGACGCCTGTTGATCTGAAAGACCCGAGAACCTTGCCATCCTCTGAAACGCCTTGCTGCTCATAGGTGAAAACGTCTTGAAGGGTAATGACATCGCCTTCCATGCCTACAAC
Source organism: Bacillota bacterium (assembly GCA_033809515.1). Lineage (GTDB taxonomy): Bacteria > Bacillota > Sulfobacillia > Fermentithermobacillales > Fermentithermobacillaceae > JAPXLN01. Next base: position 20,608 of record JAPXLN010000004.1, on the reverse strand, counting down.
TTCCGTGATCTTGGTGATCTTGCGCGACCCGTCTTTGAACCTGCTCTGGTAGACTATGAGGTCTATGGCTGAGACGATCTGGTCGCGAATGGCCTTGACCGGGAGCTCCATTCCTGCCATAAGCACCATTGTTTCAAGCCTTGAAAGAAGGTCCCGAGGAGAGTTTGCGTGTCCTGTGGTCAAAGAACCGTCGTGGCCTGTGTTCATGGCCTGAAGCATGTCCAAGGCTTCTCCGCCGCGAACCTCGCCTACGATAATCCGGTCAGGACGCATACGCAAAGAGTTAATGACCAGGTCTCGTATGGCTATCTTGCCTTTGCCTTCTATGTTGGCAGGCCGTGACTCTAGCCTTACCACATGCTCTTGCTGAAGCTTGAGCTCTGCAGCGTCTTCTATGGTTATGATCCGTTCGTTGTTGGGAATGCACGACGAAAGAACATTCAAGGTGGTAGTCTTTCCGCTGGCGGTTCCCCCTCCCACTACTACGTTAAGGCGCCCCTCAACGCAGGCTTTCAAGAACAAAGCCATGCTGGTAGACATGGTGCCGAAGCGAATGAGGTCAGACATGCCCAAGGGAGTTGCCGAGAACTTTCGTATGGTCAGCACCGGCCCTGTAAGAGACACAGGCGGTATAGTCGCGTTTATACGGGAACCGTCAGGAAGCCGTCCGTCTACCATAGGAGAGCTTTCATCAATCCTTTTCCCCAGAGGAGCTACGATCCTCTCAATCACATGCATAACGTGGGCATCATCTCTGAAAGTCACACCGGTCAGCTCGATTTTGCCCGACCGTTCCACGTAGACCTGGTTCGGCCCGTTGACCATGATCTCGTTGACGCTGCTGTCAGCAAGAAGAGACGTTATCGGGCCGTATCCTGTCATCTCACTGATGATCTCACCCACCAGCCGGTGAAACTCAGCCCTGGTAAAGGCCAGATCCATGCTTTCCAGAATATCTTCAGCCAGATTTCCGACCTCTTGGGAAAGGTACTTAGACTTCTCAGCCCCTGTCATGTCCTCAACCGCATCTACCGCAAGAGCCCTCACCGCCTCATGCATAACCCTTTCTTTGGCCTGCATCCATACGTCTTTCTTGGAAACCGGCACAGCCCCGGGCAGCTGGGTCACGGCCCGGGGCCGGTATGAGTTCTCCAGTTCCTGAAGCCTTTTTTGAAGCAATGACACCCTTTTCACTTCCTCCTGGCTGCCCTGGATGCCGCCGGCGACTGCAACCGATCTTCATCTGTAAGCATTTTTACGGCAAGCTCCTCAAAACGGCGACCTACAAGCGAATTCCTTGCAGATGCAAAGAGAGGTTCTCCCAGGTTAACGGCATCCACTGCCGCCTTGTCGTTGTTAGGGATAACGCATTCCACCGGCATTCCCAGCTCGTCCTCAAGGTCCTTAACCTTCAGACCGCCGCTGTATCCGGCCCTGTTAACAACTATCCTTGCCTTGGTACGCATTGACAAACGGTCCAAAAGCTCTGCACATTGCTTCAGGTTCTGAACAGAAGCCAGATCCAAAGTGGTAATCAGAAGAATCTCGTCAGCCTTTTCCAGGGCAGGGATGACCGTATCGTGGACATATGACGGAGCATCTACGATCACGTAGTTGAAAGCCCGGTTCATAATGCCCAGCAAAGTTTGAACATGCTCCGGCTGGACAAAGCCTGCAAAATCCGGATGCACCGGCGCAGACAAGATCCTTACACCCGAACGACCTTCTGCGCAGTAACCATGAAGGCTCTCTTCGTCCAGTGTGTTAATGTCGTCAACCAGATCCTTAATCGAGTGCTTCCATGGAACCCCGGCCATGAGCGCCAGGTTTCCCGAAAAAAGATCCAGGTCAACCAGGGCGACTGTCCCGCCGGTTATGCTCCTGATGGCCAGGGCCAGGTTCAGTGCCACCGTAGTTTTGCCCACGCCTCCTTTTGTGCTGAACACGGTTATGGTCTTGAACTGAGGAGCCCTTTTTCTTTCTCCCAGATGGGCTGCACGCCGCATGTGCTGCTGGATAGCTCTTTCCACAGTGCGCTCCAGCTTGTCATCGTCTACGGGCAGGATGACCACGTCTTTTGCGCCTGTGTCTAGGGCAAGACGAAGCACCCTGCTAGTTTCTGACCCGGTCAGAAACACCAACCCAGCATCGGGAAATTCCGCGGCCAAAGCTTCAGCCAGAGAGACCCCCTTATCTCCCTGAAAATCCACGTTCAGCATGACGATATCAGGCCGATACCGCTCTGCCATGGTAAAACCCACGTCGGGGCTGTCGCTCGTTCCCACCACGTCAATGCCAGGGTATTTCCTTAGCCTTCCCTCCAGAGAAGCTCCCTGGGAAGGGTCAATTATGAGTAAAGAGACCTTGTTCAAGACTATCTCCTCTTTACGGATACTGCAAAGCGCTCCGATCGACGCCAGAAAGGGCAGCTTTGCTGCCATCTCCTGCGCCTCTTAGAGTCAGTTTCAGCCTGCCAAGGCTTTCAGCCAGCATGACTGACTGAGCTTGCGCCGGAGTGACAGCAAGGGTAATGCTCTCAGTAAGCTGAACTCCGTCTTTTTTCTGCATGTCAGACCCTACAGCAAGCACAAGGACGTTTTGAAGAAGGGTCACTACGCGAAATTCGTCTTGCCTGTCCGAAACCTTGTAAGAAACCAGGACATCCACATAGTGCCCTGGCTTGATATGGCCTGCCACGCCCGACACAGGATTCACTGCCACTGTGATTGCCCTGCATCCTTCAGGTATCCTGTAGGGAAGCTCATTGCCCGCTTTGTCTGACACAACCTGGCCTGCGAAAATCATCTGTTCGGGCCAAATGTCTACCGTTGCGAACTTCCCGACTACATCCTGAAGTGCAACAAGAGCTGTGTCCGGAACATGCTTGGCCGGAAACTGGACGGTCTTTACCAGGTCCGACCCTATCTTTGTGCCCTGAGGGATTCTCGCTCTGGCCAAGACAACCTGCGTCATAGGTTCTGCTGCAGCAGTCTGTTCCTGGCCCGACAAGTAGCGAAAGACAAGAATAAACGTAATGACTCCAACTACTATGGTTAAAACCGTCCAGATCCTGGCCCCCGGCCTTCGCATGCCCCGGTCTCCTTTTCTAGGGACTCACAATGCAAAAAGGTGCCTTGCAGCCGGTCTCCTCATTACCTGATCAGTTTGACCGCCTGTGTGGCAAACTCAGTTATCCCGCCTACAACGTCTGAAGCGCTGACCTCCTGCAGAAACCACCCGGTCAGGACCTTGCTCCCTTTGTTGTAGCTTTCAATGAAGAACTTGGCAAAAGCGCTTATGACAACATATCCCTTGCCGCTTTGCTCAAAGAAGTCCGATACTATCGGGATGATGACCACCCGCGGGCAGTCCTCCTTAACGTCAACGCAGACGACACCTCCGGCATCAACGACTGAACAGCCATGGAAGCACTCGGTAACTCTCCCGGATATGGCCGGGTCGATCTGCCCTGCGCTGACCCCCGGATACGTTTCCACAGTCTGGCCCACTTCCAGGGTGCCTCCATAGCCAAACCGGAGGTATCCTTCAAACATCTCACTGGGTTTGTAGTCCAGAAACCCGAAGTTCCCGCTTTGGCCCGCTCCCGGGGTCAAGGTCATCTGGTAACGGGTATACCACTGGTAGTCGCCCCAAAAGAAAGCAACGGGCAGCAGGTTCCCTGTTTGAGATGAAGCCTGGCCTACCCTTGCTGCGGCAATAACCTGTATTGCTGCGCTTTCCCTGGCAAAAATGCGGGCCAGAAAGACGCTGGCATTCAGGGTTATCTCAATCTGCACTTGATTCAGGTCGTCAGGATAAGTAACGGTCAGGCAGCCGTTTTCAGCCGCCCCGGGGCCTTGCGACACTTGTGCTGTATAGGTAGCCGTGTCTTTGCTTGCGACTTGCATTCCGTTTAGTTCAACATAGCGAATTGCAGCTTCAAAACCGCATTCTTTCTTTTTCTTGGCGCTGTTACCCTGCGTCTTGATTATTTCAGTAGCTGCTGAAAGGGCAGCTGAATCGGCCACATCCTGCAGCCTGGCGCGACGGTAGTAGAGGTAACCTGCATCAACTGCAAGGGCGGAAAACCCCAATATGGAAACGAGGCCTACGGCAACTATGATCAGAACTGACCCGCGTTCGCCTCTAAGCAGCCCGGATCTGCGCCGGGCTTTCCTCAATACTCTGCCCGTTGACAATGTAAAAGCCCCCTACTCGTTACGCATGGCCATCATGATTTTCAGGTTCAGCGTACTTCCGGTGATAGCCTTAATGATCGGCGTCACTATCTCCAGTGGATACGTCAGGCGAATCTCCACCCAAACCTCTTTCTTGTCTGTCGTCCTCTTTCTGCAAAATTCGACTACCAGGTCTGATGCATTAAGTGTGGACAAACGGCTCTGCACCATGGGAGCAAGGTTAGATGCAACCCACCCATCAATTTGATAGTCGGCTACATCCCTTTCGCTGCAGCGAATGGATGCATACCGTGCACCGTCTCTGGCGGCGTTCTGCAGCTCCAGATAGCCGGAGACTATGCGACCGCCCTCCATAATGGCAAGAAGAAGGAAGATGAGGATAGGCAAAACCAGGGCTATTTCAACGGCTGCTTGGCCTCTTTCCGTTCGGATTAGCCCTTTCACCCAATCATCACCTCAGCATGTATGCCGAAACTGTACCGGTCAAAATCGCCACGCCGTACGGGAATCTCATACCCAGCCTGGGAAAAGCTCCGAAGGGTCCTCCGGGAAGTGCAGAAAGAGCCATCCCCCAGACAAGTCTCTTGAGCCGGCCCTTCCAGGCAATAACCGCCAGAGCCATAATCCCCCCGGCGATAGCGCCCAGAAGAAAGGTCTTGAAAGCAAAGGGCCCTCCGTTCAGGGCTCCCACAACAGCCATAAGTTTGACGTCGCCTGCGCCTATGCCGCCTAAGGCAAAAGGAATGGCAAGGGTCAGGAGCCCTACAAGGGTACCTGCCAAAGCTGCCCATAGGCCCGGCCATCCGGAGTCGTACATATTCAGGGCCAGCCCGAGACAGATGGCAGGCAGCGTAATGACGTTGGGAATGCGGCCTGTCCGCACATCCCATGCTGCAGCAATCCCTACTATGACTATGGTTGTCACCGTAATGATGGGTATCAACCCCTGCCACTTTTTTCTCCGCCGGTAAAGACGCCGGCAGACCTCTGGGGCCGGCGGGAACCCGGCCGTCTTCCGGGTCCCCGCCCAATTCAACTCCCCTGCCTGTTCCTTCCACTTAGGGCTACGGTGTAACCGTCGTACCGCCCAGGCCCGATATGATATCGTTAAACTTGTCCCTTATGGCAGTGCCTACGTTGGTCAATGACAAGATAAGAACCACTGCAATCAGCGCGATAATCAGCGCGTACTCAACCAAACCCTGTCCTTCTTCCTCCCTGAACAACCTCTTAAGAAGACTCAGCATCCTGTTTCACCTCCTCGAGGCAATGTAAGTTCTGCTGCATTTTCCGCTGAAGGTACGTGCTTGCAGACCACCGGCCCAATAGAGCAAAGGAATACTCAAAGCGAAATGGTTTGGCCCTGGGCCGCCCGGTGGCTAATGCGGTCTTCATGCACCTACTTGTGGACCCCTTGCCGGGGTAACGTGGTGATCCCGCTATAGCAAGACAGTCCTGCTCTGCACCCTGCCTGGGTGGTTTGACTTGCAGTTCTTGCCTAGCGGGTCTTAAGGTCCGCTCAATCTATAAACGTGTGTCGCTGACACTCTAGAATGATTATCGTCATGGGAGCGAAAAAGTTTAGGGTCTGCGCAGAATCCTTCCTGCTATTTTTCCCGTATGCCCCCTGGCATCGATTACAGCCACGCCGTTTACGATCACATTCTCAATCCCTGATGGATACTGAGACGGCTCTTCAAAGGTAGCCTTGTCTATGACCGTGTCCGGGTCGAACACGACAAGGTCTGCCTTCATGCCGGGCCTCACCAGTCCACGGTCCCACATCCTAAGCCGCCATGCAGGAAACCCGGTCATCTTGTACACGGCCTGCTCCAGTGTGAGGACCCTCTCTTCCCTTACGTACTTTCCAAGGACCCTGGGGAAAGTGCCGAAAGTCCTGGGGTGAGGCTTGCCTGACGAAAGGGGGCCGTCCACTGCCCTGGCTGACGAATCAGAGCCTATCATGACCAGAGGATGGGCCATGACAGTCTTGACGTCTTCCTCACACATACCAAACCGGGCATATCCCACGTCCAGTTCTTCCTCTATGAGAAGATTCAGGGCCGCCTGGGCCTCAGGAATTCCCCAGGCGCGAGCTATCTCAGGGATGCGCTTTCCTTCAAAACCTTTGTTCTTTTCCGTCTTTACCGAGGTAATGAGCATCTTAGACCAACCGTCTGACTCATCGTGCGCCCGGGACAGAACGCTTCTCAATCGCTCATAGTCCTGCGGACTTTTGAGACGCTCCAGCAAGGCCCGGGAACCGCCTTCCTGAGCCCAGGAAGGGATAATGGCCGTAAGCCCTGTGGCCGACGCTATGTAGGGGTACTGATCGCAGCTTACATCCACCCCGCTTTGGCGCGCCTCTTCAATCATGGCCAAAGACCGGTTCACCAGACCCCAGGCCTTCTCCCCCGAAGCTTTATGGTGGGATATCTGCACAGACACCCCTGCCTGGCGGCCGATGGCAATGGCTTCCTCCACGCTCTCAAGAAGGCCTGCTCCCTCGTTGCGCATATGGGTGGCGTAGATTCCGTGGTAGGGTGCCATTGCCCTGGCAAGTTCCACAAGTTCAGCCGTGTCTCCAAAACGGCTAGGCGGATAAATGAGCCCGGACGAAAACCCGAAAGCCCCTGCTTCCAGGGCTTCCCTGAGGTGGGCCTTCATTTCTTCCATTTCGTCGGCCGTGGGCGGACGGTTCTCGTATCCCACAACCGCTGCCCTTATGGTTCCGTGACCTACAAGAGGCGCAATGTTAACGGCCACGCCGTTGGCTTCAAGCAGCGACAAATACTCGGCAAAAGTCCTCCACTTGATTTCGCCGCCCTCATCTGTGGTGGCCTGCACAGAGGCACTCCTTGACCTCTCGGTGACCGGAGCTGCCGACGAACCGCACTGGCCGGTCACTTCCGTGGTGACCCCCTGGCGCAGTTTGGACTCGCCTCTTTTGTCAGCGAACCAGCACGTATCAGAATGACTGTGAGAATCGATGAACCCGGGTGAAAGAACCAGGCCGCAGCCGTCAATGATGCTCTTTGCGTTGCCGTCTACGCACCTCTCTACGTCTGCGATGATGCCGTCTTTCACCGCAACTTCCCCGTAAAACCAGGGAGCGCCTGTTCCGTCAACTACGCGGACATTTCTTACGATCAGGTCATACATAATGCAGCCTCCTCTAGTCGAGTTCTACTCCCAGCGAAACCACCGGAGAGGGACAAGCGCAGCCGCCCCTGCAATGGCAAAGAGAATCCCGATTTCCCTCTTGAAATCCGAAAGAGGCACGCCGAACCACGCTCCTCGAAGCAAAGTCACAACATGGGTAAGAGGAAGAAACTCAGACATCCGCTGGATATTCCCGGGAAGAAGCTCCCTCGGAATAGATGCACCGGAAAGAAAGAGCATTGGGTAAAAAAGGACCATGGTCACAGTCTGGGCTGTCCTTACGGTAGGCGCCAGGCCGGCAATGGCAAACCCCATGGCGAAGAAACTCAAGGATGACGGGATAAGCGCCCCTGCAAGAGCCCACGGATTTCCGTGGAACCGCAAACCGTAGCCTAGTTTTCCTACTATAATGAGCAAAGCCATTCCGGCTATGGTTATGAGCAGCAAGACAACTGCCTGCGCTGCAAGAAGGGCCATAGGGCGAACAGGCGTGGTCCTGAGACGGCGCAGGATTCCCCGCTCTCTGTAAGAGCAGACAATCACCGAAAGGCTCGTAAGTCCTGTGGTGGCGATGATCATGCCTGTGTATGACGGTACTGACACGTCCACGGTACCGTAGCCTCCGAACATAGGAATCGGCTCGTTTCCGTAGATACTTCCGAAAAGGACCAAGAACATAACGGGAAACGCCAGAGCAAAAAAGGCAGCTGTAGGTTCCCTCAAGTAAAGCTTGAACTCTACCCATACCAGTCTGCAGAAGGCCTTCACCGGCGTTCACTCCCTTCAGCCTGCCGGCCGAAAGACTTGTCTCCTGCCAGAGCCAGGAACACGTCCTCCAGGGTAGGCTCTTGAACCCGAAGGCCGGCAATGGCCGTGCCTTCCCGGTAGAGGGCGTTGACCACGGCGACCACAAGACCTTCGCCTCTTCCGGTCACCGCCAGGCTGTGAGTTCCCGGTCCTGGGCCCTGGTCATCCTGCCCTGTGTCGTAATCTACGCTTTCCACTTCCGGAATACCTTCAAGTAGCCCCCGCTCTACGGGACCTTTTGTCATGAGCATGACCTTGACCTGATGTCCAAGACTGCGAATCAAGCTTCTCGGGCTGTCCAAAGCTACAATCTTGCCCGCGTTCATAATGGCCACCCTGTCGGCCAGCCTTTCTGCCTCGTCCATGTAGTGAGTGGTCAGAAACACCGTCTTACCCTGACTCCTAATGTCAAAAATCAGATCCCAGATATCCCTTCTTGCCTGGGGGTCAAGCCCTGTCGTAAGCTCGTCAAGGAACACTGCTTCCGGGTCGTTAACCAGGGCAAGAGCTATCTTGAGCCGCTGTTTCTGACCGCCTGACAGTTTCTCGTAACGGGCATGGTACTTGTCGGAAAGGTTCAGCCGCTCAAGGAGAACTCTCCAGTCTGCAGATCGCGGGTAAAACGAAGCATAGAGGTCAAGAACTTCCCACACCTTGATGTTGCTTTGCAGTGCAGATTCCTGAAGCTGAGTCCCTATTCTGGATGCGAGTTGGTGGGAGTCCTTGTGCGGGTTCAGGCCCAGCACCCTGATGAGGCCGGCATCAGGCTTCCGAAGGCCTTCGATGCACTCTACCGTAGTGGTCTTCCCGGCCCCATTGGGGCCAACCATGCAGAAAATCTCGCCCGGCCGAACCTGAAAGGAGATGCCGTCAACAGCTGCTACGTCCCCGTAGACCTTGCGCAGATTCAGTACCTCAATGGCCGGCCCGGAGTTAGGTTCAGTATGATTCCTTGTCCCTAGAGCCACGTTGCTTCCTCCTTACCTTCCCCCTTGCTTCCTGCCTTCCTCTTTCTGCGCCCGGGGCCGGAGTCCTTCTGCATGCGAAGTTCTCAACTGCCCGGATTCGCCGGTTCTGCCGCGATCTTCGTCGGACCTGCTGTGGGCTTCGCCGGTCAACCCCAAACGCTTCATCTTGCTGATGGCCGCTGTATGGGAGATGCCAAGAGCTTTTCCAATCTTCCTGGAAGAACCGTGACTTTGCCGGGCCCTGGAAAGGTAATAGCTCTCGATTTTCTGAACCAAAGCAGGCAGATCCACCGGGAGGGTCTCCGGCAGCCGGACAGGCGGTCCCTCTGAAGGTACAGCCGAGCCCGGAAGCCGCGGATATCCCTGTGAGACATACCTGGCCGGTTCCTCAGAATGAGGCTCTATGCCAAAGCTCTCGACCACAGTGCCACCCTTTCCAGATGATCCTGTCTCAATTATAAGGTGACCGGGCTGCACCACATCAGAAGCGAGAACTGCCGCCCTCTGAACAACGTTCTGAAGCTCTCTTACGTTTCCGGGCCAATCATGGCTCATGAGTTTACGCAAAGCTTCAGGGCTCAAGGAGAGTTTGGGTTTGCCCAATTCCCTTGCAAGGGTGCTCAGGAAATGCTCTGCCAGCAAAGGAATGTCGCCGGCCCTATCCCGCAGAGGAGGTATCCACACAGGAATCACATTGAGCCTGTAAAAAAGATCCTGCCTAAAAGTGCCTTCGGAGACCATGCGTTCGAGAACCTTGTTTGTGGCTGACACAACCCGCACATCAATGGGGATCTCATGGTGACCGCCTATCCTGCGAATTCGCTTCTCTTGTATGGCCCGTAGAATCTTTGCCTGCAGAGGCGGAGACAGATCGCCCACTTCATCAAGAAAGAAGGTTCCATGAGTGGCAAGTTCCAAGAGCCCCTGCTTGCCCCCGGAAGAAGCGCCGGAAAAAGCGCCTCTTTCATAGCCGAAAAACTCGCTCTCAAGAAGAGATTCGGGAATGGCGGCGCAGTTCACCGCCACAAAAGGGCCTTTTGCTCTGGCAGAGTTCTTGTGTATGGCCCTGGCAAACAGTTCCTTGCCTGTCCCGCTCTCGCCCCTGAGCATTACGCTCATATTGGTTGCAGCTACGGTCCTGGCGAGGTAAATGGCGTTTCGGAACACCTGGGTATCGCCGATAATATCATCGAAGTCAACCAGGGCAGCCCCGCTGATGGATTGTATGAGCTGGCGGACCTCATCAAGTTCCCTGAAGATAACAAGGGCACCTGCAGGAATCCCTTCTTCGTTTCGTATGGTGCGGACGCTCATGACCACCCGGATGCTCTTCCCCTGACCTCCGATGGTCACCTCCACGTTGTCCTTGTCCTCATTCAGCGGAAGACTGGGGTCGAACTTCCTCTTTTGTGAAAGCCCTGCTACGTCCCACTTGTCCTCGGGACCTAGGCCCAAGAGTTTCCTGGCCTTCATGCTTGCATAGGTAACGCTTCCAAGGGGATCAATGACCAAAATCCCTTCGCTTATGTTATCCCCTATGATGTCAAGGGCCTTTTCTTTCTTTTCATATTCCATAATGTCTACTTCGCTTATGTCGCCTATGTCCTTGACCTGAGCTTTCAGGCGGTCTTTAAGGCTATCCCAGGTCAAGCCCTGGGGCCACTGCACTTTGAAGTAGATTTCCGGGGGGTTGACTTCAATGTTCAGGACGTTAATGCCCTGTGCTCCAACAGCTTTGAGTATGTCATATACCATGCCTACCCGGTTCTCAGGGCCGTAGAATCTGATCCGCCTTACGGTCAGAGCGTCACCGGTGACACTGCCCATGGCGTAAACCTCCCAACAATACAAGACTCCCCGTACGCGCACCGGCACACCGGCTTGCCCGGAAAACCTGCGGACCACTGCCGTCATAGCAAAACCGGCCGGGCTGTGCCTGTACACATACGTTACAAGACTGTAAACTTGTTGAACAGTTGTCAACAAAGTTTACGACAAAGACGTGTGAAATCCCTGCCGGGAGACTATAGAAGGCCTTCAGAAGGGTTGCTCACTGGTTTGCATCATTGGCACGTTTCTTGCGTTAGCATATAGGTGAAAGCCTGCCAGAGCAAAGGAGGAATTCGCAAGTGGTCAAGTACCTGCCAGAACCATACAAGATCAAAATGGTTGAACCCATTACTCTCCTTGAAAAAGAAGAGCGGGTCAAGCGAATGAAGGAAGCAGGGTATAACACATTTCTGCTGCGCTCAAAGGACGTATACATTGACCTTCTGACCGACAGCGGCACCAATGCCATGAGCCATTACCAGTGGGCGGGGCTTATGCTCGGTGACGAGGCCTATGCCGGAAGCAACAACTGGCTTCACCTTGAAGAGACAGTAAGAGATCTTTTCGGATTTAAGTACGTTGTACCCACCCACCAAGGGCGAGGCGCCGAGAACCTCATGTCACAGATACTCATTAAGCCCGGCATGTACGTTCCCGGAAACATGTACTTCACAACCACCAGGGCTCACCAGGAGTTTGCAGGCGGTACCTTCGTAGACGTCATCATAGACGAAGGACACGACTCAGAGCGAGAAGACGTTCCCTTCAAGGGCAACGTTGACCTTGAGAAATACGAGGCCCTCATAAAAAAAGTGGGACCTGAGAAGATCCCCTATATTACTGTAGGTGTTACAGTCAACATGGCCGGTGGCCAGCCTGTAAGCATGAGAAATCTACGTGACGTACGCGATCTCTCCAAGAAATACGGCATACGGGTTATCTTCGACGCAACGCGCTGCGTGGAAAACGCCTACTTTATCAAGACCAGGGAACCTGAGTACAAAGACCGGACCATTGCAGAAATCGTCAAGGAGATGTTCTCCTACGCCGACGGATGTACAATGAGCGGAAAGAAAGACGGCATAGTCAACATGGGCGGATTCCTTGCCGTCAACGAAGAGGAGTTGTACCGCAAGGCAACGGGCCTTGTAGTGGTCTATGAAGGAATGCCAAGCTACGGCGGAATGACAGGTCGCGACATGGAGGCCTTCTCCATAGGACTCCGGGAGGCCATGGACTTTGCCTACATTCAGCACAGAGTCGAGCAAGTAGCCTACCTGGGCACCCAGCTGAGCGACGCTGGAGTCCCCATTGTCAAGCCTGTAGGCGGTCACGCTGTGTTCCTGGACGCCAAGCGTTTCCTTCCCCACCTGCCTCAGACTCAATTCCCGGCCCAGGCCCTGGCCGCAGCTATCTATGAGGAATCGGGCGTACGCGGCATGGAAAGAGGCATCATCTCAGCAGGAAGAGATAAAGACGGCAACAACTATGCCCCCAAGCTGGAACTGGTCCGCCTAACCATTCCGCGCAGGGTCTACACTAACGCCCACTTCGATTACGTGGCAGATTCTATCGTAGACCTGTACGGGAAGCGGGACCGGATAGGCGGGCTCAAGTGGGTATACGAGCCTCCGGTGCTGCGGTTCTTCACAGGACGGTTTGAGCGCATCTAACTCATAAGGGTATAAGGCACATAAGGCGCAGAAGCTGGAGCGCAGGAGCTATAAGGTTTTGACTCCTGCGCTCCAAGTGTTATATGATACGACCAGTTGCATGATCGGTCTACGGCCAAAGGAGCGAATTTGATGTCTGTTTGCTGTTCCCATAGGGATTCTGCGTAGCACATAGCCTGACGGCCCGGGCTCAATCCTGGTTGGACTGACGGCTTACCGTCAGCGGGTTGCGGGTGCTGTAGGTTGCAGGTATTGGGGATAGTACAGACGTTTTTTTTACAGTTCGGTACCTCATTTCTGTAACCTTTTCCGTCCTCCCCCTCCCCGTTTCCAGCCTTGGGCTCGTCTATGGCAGTTGCGCACTCTCAGGTAACCCTTCTGAACAAGAGAGACAGCAGCACTACCCTGGGCTGCTGCAAGCCACCATATGAGCGGGGGGAAAACGTGATGGAAACCAAGAGCTGTTTTGCACTGGAAACATTGGAATATGACCTCATCAAAGAGCAGCTGAAAAAGTACTGCGTGAGCAATCTCGGGAAGGCTCTTTGTGACAAGATGCTCCCGGAAACAAACAGAAATCGGATCTTGACGGCCCAGAAAGAGACTTCTGAAGCTGTGTCTCTGGTGAGCAAAGGCGGACAGCCATTGCCAGGGCTCCACGATATATGGGAAACCCTGAACCTGGCCGGCATAGGCGGAGTGATACAGCCAAAAGAGCTGGTCCAAGTAGCTGACATGCTGAGGGGCGCGCTGAAGTTCAAGAAATACATGAAGGGAAGAGAATCCGAAATGCCCCTTTTGTGTGCTTACGCTGCTTCGGTCTCGGATTTTTCCGCCCTGGTGGATAGCATCGCCGGTTCAATAGACGGCGACCGTGTGAGTGACTACGCAGACCCTGAGCTCAAGAAAGTCAGGCGATCTATAGCAAACACGGAATCAAAGATCCAGAGCAAGATGGGTGCCATTTTGAACTCACCGGGTATGCGAGACGCTGTTCAAGAAGGTTACGTGACCTTGAAAAGCGGGCGGTATGTAATACCTGTCAAAGCTTCACAACGGCACAAAGTTCCGGGAGCGCTGGTCGGGGCATCATCCAGCGGCATGACCGTCTTCATCGAGCCTGCTCAGGTTCTTCCTCTCGTTGACGAACTGATCACCCTCAGGGCCCGGGAAGAAGACCTGGTTTACAAGGTTTTGGCAGGGCTTACAGCCATGATACTGGAAAGAAAAGGAGACATACGGGTGACTGTGGAAGCTATGGCCTGCTGCGACTTCGCTCTGGCGAAAGGCCGGTACAGCCTGGAAACCGGCTGCGCTGAACCTCACGTCTCAGACATGCCCGTTTTGAATCTGATGGGTGCACGCCATCCTCTCCTCGGTAAAGAAGCAGTGGCCGTTGATGCTCGCATGGGAGCTTCTTACAGGACTCTGGTCATCACCGGTCCGAACACGGGGGGCAAGACCGTTCTTCTAAAGACAATAGGCCTTTTGTGCCTCATGGCTCAGTCGGGCCTGCACATTCCTGCTTGCCAGGGGTCACAGGTGCCTGTGTTTAACCAGGTACTGGCTGACATAGGCGACAAGCAGAGCATCCAGCAATCCTTGAGCACTTTCTCTTCCCACATGTCTAACATAGCCCGGATATTGCAGACCGCTGACTCCCACTCGCTGGTGCTTCTTGATGAGATCGGAACCGGAACCGACCCTAGAGAAGGCGCAGCCCTGGCCGCAGGTATCCTGGATTTCCTGTATAACAAAGGATGCCTGACCATGGCAACAACTCACTATGGCGACATCAAAGCTTACTCAGAAGCTCATCCAGGTTTCGAGAACGGCTGCATGGAGTTTGACAGGGAAACACTCAAGCCTCTGTATAAACTGATCATTGGCCAATCAGGACAAAGTCAGGGGATCATGGTAGCAAAACGCCTGGGGTTGCCCGGGGAAGTGATACAGCAGGCAGAAGACTATGTGCAGTGGATGTCCGGTGCGCCTGCCGCAGGCCCCATGCCCACGATTCAGCAGGCCCCATCTGAACATAATGCTCCCCATCCCCTGACATCTGCATCAAAGGACACAAACATGGCCATGAAAGAGGATAGTCAATCCAGAAAGCGAAACTCCGAAATCTTTTATACTGGCAGGCGATAACCAGACCAAGCTAGACCTGTCTCACCTATCACCATATTGCTCTCCCAGTTCAAAAGCCCCTTGATCTACGTAATCCTTGGGGCAGCCGTGGCCAAGGGCCTTTTCCTGAACGAAGCCATCCTCACAGGGGAAAGCGAGCCTAGAAATACTAAACTGGGAGAGATTGCCCACAGCATTACCCAGACAGATGACCAGGAGACTCCCCTTCAAAAGAGGCTGGGCGTCTTCAGCAACACTCTAACCAAACTGACCGCCGCCATAACAGTGATCATGTACGTTATCGGTGTTGCCAATGGCAAGCCGAAGGACTGCTTATCGCAGTAACTGTTATCCTGGTTCTTGGCAGGTACTCTTATCCGCGCTGAAGTCCCTGAAGCTATCAGAACCTGCCACAAAGCCGGAATCCAGGTCAAGATGATCACAGGTGACCACAAGAGAACCGCCCTGCGAGTAGCCAAAATCATCGGGCTGGACGCTGACGGTTGCGGATAGTGTCAGCGCTTCAGTCGCTGGGCCAGACCCGTCACAGAGCCCCACCTTCAGAACGGTTCTGAAGGTGGTTCCCCTGCAACCCCAGCATTGGGCGTTTGTGTTCGGCCTCAGCTTCCTCCTGCTCCTCATTGTGGAAACAGGAAAGCATCTGGCTTTGACCCGTGAGAGAGCAAGAAGACCTTGACGTTGAAACCGGCGGGTGTAGTGCACCGGCTTGGAGCAGTCTGAGTCAAGTCCTCCATGGGTACCTCCGAGCCTTTGCATTGCACCCTAACCGGGTCTCAGGCCGTTTAGCCTGATGGCATCCAGTTCTTCTGCAGACAGAACATGGTTCCGGTACAGCCTCAGGTACTCCCTGGATATATCGCTGTCGAATACCAGGATGTCATCGGAGTTGACGGTCACGTCCACCCCTTGCCTGTAAAGGAGCCCTAAGGGATGATTCCTCAGTGAATCCACCCGTCCTAGTTTCACATTGCAAAGCGTTCCCTTGCCTTGCGGTAAATGGGCACGAAATTCTCAATAGGCTGCGCAGATTCGTCGCCTGAAAGATCAATGGAGTAGAATTCCCTGCGCCCCCAAAAGGGTTCCAGCCACTTTTCAAGAAGACTGATGGGGCAATGGCGGGAAATGCCGATCTGAAGCCGCAGTTCGACGCCGGGGGCGATCCTATCACGGACTTCGTAAAACGTGTCTATCAGCCATGATACATCTCCATCGTAGTACTCCCTATTGGCCCAGACATCCTCACCGACCTCAAGCAAGGTGACGCCATCTTCTTTTGCCTGGTAAAACGCTGCTTCCAGCAGGATCCTGTGGAGATGGCTGCTGTCAAACCTTGGCCTTGCCGGTGGCGCCGGTGCCCCTGATTTTGCTAACGGCCCGTCTACATGCAGACGGCACCAATCGTGCATTTCCTGCATGGAACCCAGAGTCTCTTCGAGACCTGGAATATGAACACCGGTCTTTTCGAAGATGTACTCTCTGCTTCCTCCTAACACGAAGTGGTTGTGCAGATCGGACTTGGGAACCTGCCTGATGGCGGCAAAGTCTTGCCTTTTCAGTGCGCTGACAAACTCGTCTGAGTAGATCATTGCGCTCATCCTCCTGTCTCTTCAGCCAACCGGCGATATCCCTGGAATATGCCTGAGGTTGTACAGGGTGTTCAAACCGAAAGCACTTCGTGTACAATGCCGTCTGGACGTGGTCCTCGAATGTGTCTCTTGATGGATTCAGCCCTTTGTTGAGATATCCTTCCTCCCTGCCCTTCTGCCGTTCTGGAAAACGTATGCACCCCTTTGGAGGGGCATTATCAAAGAGCAACAACCCTTGAGGTCTGCAGCTGTTGACAATGCTTAGGTACCTAAGCGTTTCCGCTGAGTGGCTTAAGGAGAAAGGGATTGATGGTATTATGGGTAAAACAAACAACGGAGGGATAGCGGAAGCAATCCAGACACTTGCCAGAAGAATGAGACGGTTTTCTGCGCATCATGGTGACCATGTGAACAGGCTCGAGAGGTTGCTGCTGCTGCTGCTGCTGCTTGACAACGATGCCATAAGCATGCGGGACCTGGCAAGTCTATTAGACATTCGCTTACCTTCGCTGAGCCAATGGTTAGACAGGCTTGTGGAGGAAGGGGAAGTGACCAGGAAACGCGATGAGGATGACAAAAGAGTCGTCCGCATATCCCTCACCGAAAAAGGGCTGAAACTAGCCCGTGTCTCAGAAGAAAAGGTGAGCAGTCGGAAGGTATTTTTTCAGGATGCCTGACGGACGAAGAAGCACGCTCATTCTTAGAAAGATGCCAGAAGCTGTATGCACATTTGGGTAAGGCCGATGATAGGACTGGCGCGACAGGAGAGGACTTTGGCTGGCCGCATCACTTACGCGGCAACAGAGCGGTTCATCACCGCAACCACAGACAAAAGAGACCTTCCGGCTCTGGTCCAGACAAACCCTGTGACTGTAAGCGAGCCGAAAGAGATGGTGCCAAGAATCAGGAGGGATCGTATGGTGAGGTTTAGGGGGAGAGGCAGGTATTTGACAGATGACGAGAAGGCTAATCAACCCAGGATCACTGGTGCACTCATCAAGCGAATATTCTCTTATCTTTTGCCGTACACGCCTCAGTTGATCCTAGTTGTCATCTTGATCGTATTGTCTTCCGCATTCTCCCTCATGCCTTCCATAGTGACAGGTAAGATAATCGATGAGGGGCTTATAGGCGGCAACTACGATATGTTGGTCTTCTTGATAGGGTTGTCGTTCGCAGTGCTAGTGCTGTCAAACCTCATAGACTTGCTGAACAGTTATCTCAATACCTGGATAGCCCAGCACATTACTCTGGACATGAAAGTCAAGCTGTACGAGCATCTCCAGAGCATGTCCCAGAGATTCTTTTCCACAAGCAAGCAAGGTGAGATCATCACGCGCATGACCAGCGATATAAGCGGTGTGCAGCGCGTGGTCTCGGGCACATTGGTCAGTATCATTCGGAACATATCTCTGCTGGTTCTGGCCCTGCTGGCCATGTACCAAAAGAACTGGATTTTGGCCACTTTGGGTATAATGCTTACACCGCTTTTCATCATACCAACAAAACACGTGGGAAAACGACGGTGGGAAATAACGGGTATAGTGCAAAAGAAACACGATGAGGTCAACCAGATACTGAACGAGACCCTGTCTGTCAGCGGACAACAGCTGGTTAAGATCTTTACCAACGAGGATAAGGAATATGACAAGTACGCTGGAATCAGCAAGGAAATCACTGAACTCAGCATTAAAGAGAGCCTGGCCGGACGCTGGTTCCGGCTGGTCATGAGTGTATTCACCAACATCGGGCCAGTGCTTATTTACCTTGTCGGGGGATACTTGATGCTGCGGCGCGGCAACACTACGCTCACCGTTGGAGACATCACGGTTATGGTGACACTGCTCGGTAGACTGTACCGCCCTGTCAATTCCCTGCTTGATATACAGGTTGACCTAATAAGATCCATGGCGCTTTTCACCAGACTCTTTGACTATTTCGACATGCCCATTGAGATTCAGAACGCTCCTGACGCTATGACTCCCGCCACGTGCATCGGTGATTTGAGTTTTGAAAATGTCAGCTTTCACTATGAGGCGGATAAGGAGATTCTTCGAGACGTTTCTTTTGACGTGCCAACAGGACGTTCAGTCGCCATTGTGGGGCCTTCAGGCGCCGGGAAATCTACCATAACGCACCTTATAGTGCGTTTGTACGATGTGATTGAGGGCGCTGTGAAACTTGACGGCATCGATATTCGGCGGCTGGACCTGAAATTCCTGAGGCGGAATGTAGGCATGGTGACACAGGAGACCTATCTTTTTAACGGAACGATTAGGGAAAACTTATTGTACGCTAACGACCAAAGCACCGAAGAGGACATGGTGTCCGCGTGCAAGGACGCCAATATCCACGACTATATAACCTCCCTCCCCAACAGCTACGATACGATGATAGGAAATCGTGGGACAAAACTGTCGGGAGGAGAGAAACAGCGATTATCCATAGCCCGTGCGATACTCAAGAATCCTAGAATCCTGGTGCTCGACGAAGCAACCTCGTCCTTGGATTCGATCTCAGAAAGCCTCATCCAAGGCGCCATCGAACCTCTCCTCAAAGGCCGCACAAGCATTGTCATTGCACACAGGCTTTCGACGATTATGTCTGCTGATGAGATTCTGGTGTTAGATGAAGGTAGGATTGTAGAGCGGGGCACTCATAGGGAACTTCTTCAGAAAAACGGTGTTTACACTGTGCTTTACGAAACTCAGTTCAAGAAGGCGCTTGACGAACACCGGCAAATGGAACTGACAGCGGCGACGTAGTTGGAGCCCAACTGTTGAAACGCCGAGCGGGTCGTGCTCCTCGAAAACGATCGGTTCGTTCAGTCCCCTCTACATCGGGGAGCCCGCTGTAACTCCAGATGTTTGGCATCGAGTTTGCATGGCCGTATGTCTTTCAGTCCCCTCTACATCGGGGAGCCCACTGTAACCCGCAACACCGTGAAAAACAGCCTTGAATCGTCACTTTCAGTCCCCTCTACATCGGGGAGCCCACTGTAACTGACGATTACAGGGTGCGGCGTCTGCTGATCGAGTCTTTCAGTCCCCTCTACATCGGGGAGCCCACTGTAACTGTGGTTACGTCTATGTCGTCTGCGCCTAGATCCACTTTCAGTCCCCTCTACATCGGGGAGCCCACTGTAACGCAGCAATCCAGCCGGCGGTGAGCCTCATGGCTAAACTTTCAGTCCCCTCTACATCGGGGAGCCCACTGTAACTCACATTTAGGAGGGATTAGTCCAAATGGCTAACAGCTTTCAGTCCCCTCTACATCGGGGAGCCCACTGTAACTCACGCATAGGCGGAGCATGGCAATCGCTAAAGACACTTTCAGTCCCCTCTACATCGGGGAGCCCACTGTAACACGGCCTGGGGCAACCTCAAGACGACCATCGGCACTTTCAGTCCCCTCTACATCGGGGAGCCCACTGTAACTGGGTGAACGTTGCCACAGCCTCATCATACCGGGCCCTTTCAGTCCCCTCTACATCGGGGAGCCCACTGTAACAGTATTGCAGGCCACGCAGGCGGTATGATCAGTGCCTTTCAGTCCCCTCTACATCGGGGAGCCCACTGTAACTACATCCGGTATGTTCTATCACGCCGGCAATAAGGCTTTCAGTCCCCTCTACATCGGGGAGCCCACTGTAACAGGACCCCGAAGTAACCGGCATCGAAGTATCGCACCTTTCAGTCCCCTCTACATCGGGGAGCCCACTGTAACTTCTGGCGTGATGTTGTGTCGCATCTGGTCTATAACTTTCAGTCCCCTCTACATCGGGGAGCCCACTGTAACCTAGTGTACGGACTATCTCCCGCAGTTGGTCGGGGTCTTTCAGTCCCCTCTACATCGGGGAGCCCACTGTAACTGGCAAGCGTACCTGATTCAATATTGATGTCGTTTCTTTCAGTCCCCTCTACATCGGGGAGCCCACTGTAACTTCACCTGACATGGAGTTCTCCACCTTTCAGACTACTTTCAGTCCCCTCTACATCGGGGAGCCCACTGTAACTGTCACAGACTGTGGCGAGGGGGCGATGCAATGCCACTTTCAGTCCCCTCTACATCGGGGAGCCCACTGTAACCTGGCAGGCATCATCCGCAAGGTCGAAGCAGCTGTCTTTCAGTCCCCTCTACATCGGGGAGCCCACTGTAACACGGCTTGAGGCCTAGCGTGGTGCTTACGTTGCACCTTTCAGTCCCCTCTACATCGGGGAGCCCACTGTAAC